>NZ_LZRN01000023.1 GCF_001678675.1 Gelidibacter algens | reverse complement strand
ATCGGATTTTTTATATGTAACTGTAATTGTTGTTTCGCTGTCAAACGTGCAATGCTCCAAATGCATTTGAAATAATGAACTTTCGCTCATAGCTTATTATCCTTTACGAAATTGAAAACGAATTAACTTCACAATAGTTTAATGCATACAATGTTTTTGATAGTGTTGTGGACATTTACTAAATGCTATTGAAGAAGCAAGACTTTCAAGTTACATTGCTTTATAATGACTGGAGTGATCACTGTTAAAAGCGTTAAGAAGACGCTCAGAAGGAGTAGGGGAGATAAGGCAATTTAAATTCTCTCACCACTGCTGATGCGCTCTGTTTGAAAATTGGCCACCTATCTGTTATTTGTGCTGATATCGATGAAAATTCAAATATATAACCAGAGGGTATAAAAAAATCCGGTTCATGAAGAACCGGATTTTAATAAGCGAATTGTGGTTATTATTTTGGCGAAACGCCTATTTTTTGATTTTTTTAGCAATGGCTTCAAAAGCATCTGGATTGTTCATTGCTAAATCTGCAAGAACCTTACGGTTCAATTCGATGTTGCCAGCTTTGATACCACCCATAAATTTTGAATAAGACATTCCATGTATTCTGGCTGCTGCGTTAATACGCGTAATCCATAATGAACGGAAATTTCTCTTTTTTACTCTACGGTCTCTATACGAATATAACATCGCTTTGTCAACCGCATTTTTGGCTACTGTCCAAACGTTTTTACGTCTTCCAAAGTATCCTTTTGCTTGTTTGAGAACCTTTTTTCTTCTGGCTCTTTTTGCTACTGAATTTACTGATCTTGGCATTTCTTAATTGTTTTTTGTAGTAGGCGGTCTCTAATGGACACTTTGTCTTTTATTAACTTCGTAAATCAAAAATCATCAATCTACAATCGTTAATCTTTGAGCCTAACTCCAGGGTTTATAAATTTGTTTTAACCAATTAAAATCGTGTTACTTTAAACGTAACATGATTTTAACATTGTTCTCGTCTGCTTTATGCACCAAAGTGTCATGTGTTAGAGCGAGCTTACGCTTTTTAGATTTTTTTGTCAGGATATGACTCTTAAAGGCGTGCTTTCTTTTAATCTTCCCAGTGCCCGTTAGTTTAAAACGTTTTTTAGCACTAGATTTTGTTTTCATTTTCGGCATTTTCTCCTAAATTTAAATTTACTTTTCGCTTATTATCTTTATACGGCTAGTTTCCTATACGCATTTATTTCTTTTTTGGTGCGATGAACATTGTCATACGCTTACCTTCCAATCTTGGCATTTGTTCAACCTTACCATATTCTTCAAGATCTTGGGCTAATTTCAATAATAATATTTGCCCTTGCTCTTTGAACACAATAGAACGTCCTTTAAAAAATACAAATGCTTTTAGCTTTGCACCTTCCTTAAGAAACTTTTCTGCATGTTTCTTTTTGAATTCGTAATCGTGATCATCTGTTTGAGGACCAAAACGTATCTCTTTAACAATAACTTTAGTCGCTTTAGACTTTAAGGCCTTATCACGCTTCTTTTGTTCATAGAGAAACTTCTTATAATCCATAACCTTACATACAGGTGGATCAGCTTTTGGTGATATCTCAACCAAATCTACACCTTGCTCTTCAGCTATTGCTAAAGCTTGCTTAGTGGTGTATATACCAGTTTCAACATTTTCTCCTACAAGTCTTATGTTCTCGGATCTAATGTTTCTGTTAATTTTATGTTGCTCCTCTTTTTCAGTTCTTTTGAAGCTACCTCTGTTTCTACGAATTGCTATGGCTTATATATTTTTTAGTTAAACTTAATTTGCCTATTTAAAGGTTTTCAATGTCTTTTTTATTTCTTTGTCGACAATTTCAGAGAAGTCTTGTACACTAATCATGCCTAAATCTTCTCCACCGTGTTGACGTACAGTAATCTTATTTTCGTTCTCTTCATTCTCACCCACGATAATCATATATGGGATTTTGGCCATTTCCGCTTCACGGATTTTCTTGCCAATGGTCTCATTTCTGTTATCAGCGAGGGCGCGAATTTCGTCATTTTCTAGCAAATTTAAAACTTTTTCGGCGTATTTTTCATATTTCTCACTAATTGATAGCACCATAACCTGGGTTGGCATTAACCAAAGAGGGAAATTACCGCCTGTATGCTCTAGCAAAATAGCTATAAAACGCTCCATACTTCCAAAAGGGGCGCGGTGGATCATGACTGGTCTGTGAAGTTCATTATCACTGCCTTTATAAGTAAGGTCAAAGCGTTCCGGTAAATTATAATCTACCTGAATGGTGCCCAATTGCCAGTTTCTACCCAAAGCATCCTTTACCATAAAATCCAGCTTAGGACCGTAAAAAGCGGCTTCACCAGTGGCAACCACATAATCCAGACCTTTATCTATGGCCGCATTAAGGATGGCTGCTTCAGCTTTCTCCCAATTTTCATCGCTACCTATATATTTTTCAGGAGTATTAGGATCTCTCAACGACACCTGCGCCCTAAAGTTCTCAAATCCTAAAGAACCAAATACATAAAGCACCAAGTCAATAACGTCTTTAAACTCCTTATCGAGCTGGTCAGGCGTACAAAAAATATGCGCATCATCTTGAGTAAAACCTCTTACGCGCGTTAAGCCGTGGAGTTCACCACTCTGCTCGTAACGGTAAACCGTCCCAAACTCCGCATAACGCTTAGGCAATTCTTTATATGAAAATGGTTTTGCATTATAAATCTCACAATGGTGAGGACAGTTCATGGGTTTTAATAAAAACTCTTCCCCTTCGGCCGGGGTGTGGATAGCTTGAAAACTATCAGCACCGTACTTTGCATAATGTCCAGAAGTCACGTAAAGCTCTTTCTGTCCAATATGAGGCGTTACAACCATTTCATAACCTGCTTTCTTTTGTGCTTTCTTCAAAAAGTTCTCGAGACGTTCACGTAAAGCGGCACCTTTTGGTAACCATAACGGTAATCCTTGACCCACTTTGGCTGAGAAGGTAAACAGTTCCAATTCCTTGCCCAGTTTTCTGTGATCCCGCTTTTTCGCTTCTTCAAGTAAATGAAGATACTCTGTCAGCTCTTTTTGTTTCGGAAATGAAATTCCGTAAACTCTAGTTAATTGCTTGTTTTTTTCATCACCTCTCCAATAAGCACCGGCAACAGACATTATTTTAATTGCTTTGATGATTCCAGTATTCGGAATATGTCCACCTCTGCATAAATCCGTAAATGTAGAATGATCGCAAAGGGTAATCGTTCCATCTTCAAGGTTCTCGATCAGTTCTACTTTATATTCATTGTTTTGAGACTTATATAAGGACAAGGCATCGTCTTTAGAAACAGAACGCAGGTTAAAGTCAAATTTTCCTCTGGCAATTTCCAACATCTTATCTTCAATAGTTTTAAAGTCTTTATCAGAAAGCGTTTGATCTCCTAAATCTATATCATAATAGAATCCGTTCTCAATAGCCGGACCAATAGAAAGCTTTACGCCAGGATATAACTCTTCAAGTGCCTGAGCTAAAACGTGAGCCGAAGAATGCCAAAAAGCTTTTTTGCCTTCTTTGTCATTCCAGGTATATAATACCAAGGCACCATCTGTGGTCAATGGGGTATCTGTTTCAACAGTAGTTCCATTAAAACTTGCAGAAATCACGTTTCTGGCCAACCCTTCACTTATACTTTTGGCAACAACCATTGGTGTTGCATTATTCTCAAACGGTTTTACACTTCCGTCTGGTAGCATTATATCAATCATAGTTCACTTACTGATTAGGGTGACAAAGATAAGATGTTAAATACTTTCATACAATATATATATAGGTATAATGTAATGCAGATGAAATTTCGCCCATAGAGAAATCATTTGGAATGAAGGCTTACTACAACAGAGGAATATTCAAAGGTCCTATAAACTGTTACATGTGATATTGTATATAATAGGGTGTAGAGATCACCTTATTATAATGACGCTTATATTCATTTGGGCGTTTGTGTTGCCGAAGGGGCAACCCACCGCGCTCTCGCCCCTCACTTTTCACAGTCGCCGCCGGCGCCTGTAAAAGAGTTCAAGCAGGGGGCTCCATCGCTAACGCGGCTCGGGCAACTTTTGTTAAGAGGGCACTTTGGGATTTCAACAGGACAAGATCTGAGATCCATTCCATAAAGATGTCGCGCCGGACCTCCCCATTTTAGATTTTAAAATCTCAGCGCCTTCTTCCCTAAACAAGATAAAAAGCTTTTTCGTGAACCCAAACCAACAAAAGTCTTACCTATATATATGTAACGAGAGTCCCATATATCATATCCCTGAGTTTTTTTCGGCCATTTGGTTTCCTGGAGCGGCACGCTTCGCCGCCTTACCGTGATATTTTTTAGGGTATTGAACAGGCCCGGCACGATGGATCAAGGGCCGGTGCGGGCAGCGATCCGGCCTTGGGCCAGGGCAGGGCCAGCTTTTTTGGCCCCTAAAGCCTTCATTTTCAGATCGGAGAAAAAAAGTCAAAAAAAAGTGGGCGAATTTGTTGTTTGCAAAAGAAAAAGGGTTGTATATTTGCACCCCGCAAACGAGGTGGCTGAGGCCGCCGAGAGCAAGGAAAAACGTTCATGTACAGACCAAAAAAAGAAAAGACAAAATTTTACGAAAAAAAAGTTTTGCGGATCAAAAAAGAGGTTGTATGTTTGCAGCCGCAAAAAACGGCAACGTTGGGAGCGGAGAGTTCATTAAAATAATGTTTGTTGTAGTTGATTGGAGTGTGAAAAAAAACTTTCAAAAAAAACTTTCAAAAACATTGCGAGGAACAGAAAAGGGTTTTATATTTGCACCCGCTTAGCGATTGAGTTCGCTGGGAGAGACAAGAAACAAGTTCATTAACATATTGGATTGACAGCGTAGCGAAGTACTGGAAACGGTATTAGCACAAAAAGAGAACAAACCATTTTGAGTACCAAAAAATTGAATTTCCTTTGGTCGTTGAAAAGTACTGGGCGCAAGCCCAAAAAAATTAACGATGAAGAGTTTGATCCTGGCTCAGGATGAACGCTAGCGGCAGGCCTAACACATGCAAGTCGAACGGTAACAGCACTTCGGTGGCTGACGAGTGGCGCACGGGTGAGTAACGCGTATGCAACCTACCTTTCACAGTGGGATAGCCCAGAGAAATTTGGATTAATACCGCATAGTATGCAGGACCAGCATTGGATCTGTATTAAACATTTATGGGTGAGAGATGGGCATGCGTTCTATTAGTTAGTTGGAGTGGTAACGGCACCCCAAGACAGCGATAGATAGGGGCCCTGAGAGGGGGATCCCCCACACTGGTACTGAGACACGGACCAGACTCCTACGGGAGGCAGCAGTGAGGAATATTGGACAATGGGCGCAAGCCTGATCCAGCCATGCCGCGTGCAGGAAGACGGCCCTATGGGTTGTAAACTGCTTTTATACAGGAAGAAACACCCCGACGTGTCGGGGCTTGACGGTACTGTAGGAATAAGGATCGGCTAACTCCGTGCCAGCAGCCGCGGTAATACGGAGGATCCAAGCGTTATCCGGAATCATTGGGTTTAAAGGGTCCGTAGGTGGACGATTAAGTCAGAGGTGAAATCCTGCAGCTCAACTGTAGAATTGCCTTTGAAACTGGTTGTCTTGAATCATTGTGAAGTGGTTAGAATATGTGGTGTAGCGGTGAAATGCATAGATATCACATAGAATACCGATTGCGAAGGCAGATCACTAACAATGTATTGACACTGATGGACGAAAGCGTGGGGAGCGAACAGGATTAGATACCCTGGTAGTCCACGCCGTAAACGATGGATACTAGCTGTACGGACTTCGGTCTGTGTGGCTAAGCGAAAGTGATAAGTATCCCACCTGGGGAGTACGTTCGCAAGAATGAAACTCAAAGGAATTGACGGGGGCCCGCACAAGCGGTGGAGCATGTGGTTTAATTCGATGATACGCGAGGAACCTTACCAGGGCTTAAATGTAGATTGACAGGTTTAGAGATAGACTTTCCTTCGGGCAATTTACAAGGTGCTGCATGGTTGTCGTCAGCTCGTGCCGTGAGGTGTCAGGTTAAGTCCTATAACGAGCGCAACCCCTGTTGTTAGTTGCCAGCGAGTCATGTCGGGAACTCTAGCAAGACTGCCAGTGCAAACTGTGAGGAAGGTGGGGATGACGTCAAATCATCACGGCCCTTACGTCCTGGGCTACACACGTGCTACAATGGTGGGGACAGAGAGCAGCCACTGGGCGACCAGGAGCGAATCTATAAACCCCATCACAGTTCGGATCGGAGTCTGCAACTCGACTCCGTGAAGCTGGAATCGCTAGTAATCGCATATCAGCCATGATGCGGTGAATACGTTCCCGGGCCTTGTACACACCGCCCGTCAAGCCATGGAAGCCGGGAGTGCCTGAAGTCCGTCACCGCAAGGAGCGGCCTAGGGTAAAATTGGTAACTAGGGCTAAGTCGTAACAAGGTAGCCGTACCGGAAGGTGCGGCTGGAACACCTCCTTTCTAGAGAAAGACGGCCAAGGAAGTAAGAGTGATTGGAAAAGGGATGTTTTGTTCTCCCGCTGTTAATTTAATAATATACTATAGTAGAGTCTCATAGCTCAGCTGGTTACCCGCCCGCGCCGAAAAGGCACGTTCGGACGGGGAGCGCAGCGCTCTTTTAAGTTTTTATCGACGATAATGACTTGAGGTCAGGTTTAGAGATTTTAAAACAGTCTCATAGCTCAGCTGGTTAGAGCGCTACACTGATAATGTAGAGGTCGGCAGTTCGAGTCTGCCTGAGACTACTAACTACTATAGAAAGGAAATTCTGGAAGCTAGAGAATTCTAAATTCGTAATTCTGAATTCAAAAATTCTGAATTCCAAATTGGGGGATTAGCTCAGCTGGCTAGAGCGCCTGCCTTGCACGCAGGAGGTCATCGGTTCGACTCCGATATTCTCCACCAAAGTACCCGTGAAAACGGGTATCTCACAGAGAGATCTGTAAGTTCATTACATATTGAATAGAGACTCGGCACAAATAGGGTGCTGGAGCGTCCCGAAAACGGGAAGGTCATCGGTTCGACTCCGATATTCTCCACTAAAAAGTACAGAGATATAAGTACAAAGTATCAAGATTCGTCTTAATACTTAATACTAAAAGTCTTAATACTTTTAAACGTTCATTGACATATTGAAAAAAGATACATAAAAAATATTACTGTTACAGTTTTAGGACTGTAATAAAGTAACATTTAGATTGATTAGGGTTTACGAGCTTTTAATCAATCTAATAAAGTTTGGTTTATGAGATTTAAGATCAGTGTTTGGTACTTGTACCGAAAACCGCGACTAAAAACTGTAAACTGAATAGTAACTCATTAAAAGACAAAAGTACAATAAGCTACATAAGAGCGTATGGGGAATGCCTAGGCTCTCAGAGGCGATGAAGGACGCGATAAGCTGCGAAAAGCTGCGGGGATTGGCACATACAAATCGATCCGCAGATATCCGAATGGGGCAACCCACCATATTGAAGATATGGTATCCTGCAAAGGAGGCAAACCCGGAGAACTGAAACATCTAAGTACCCGGAGGAGAAGAAAACAAAAGTGATTCCGTAAGTAGTGGCGAGCGAACGCGGATTAGCCCAAACCGGCACTGTTACGGCAGTGCCGGGGTTGTAGGACCACGAGATTCGAAGCACGATGAATTAGAACCCTTTGGAAAGAGGGGCCAGAGACGGTGATAGCCCGGTATAGGTAAAGACTGCATAGATAGTGGTATCCTGAGTAGTGCGGGGCACGTGAAACCCTGTATGAATTTGGCGGGACCATCCGTTAAGGCTAAATACTCCTGAGAGACCGATAGTGAACCAGTACCGTGAGGGAAAGGTGAAAAGAACCCTGAATAAGGGAGTGAAATAGAACCTGAAACCATACGCTTACAAGCGGTCGGAGCCCTTTAGGGGGTGACGGCGTGCCTTTTGCATAATGAGCCTACGAGTTACCGTTGCCAGCGAGGTTAAGTGGTTAAGCCACGGATCCGTAGCGAAAGCGAGTCTGAATAGGGCGCTTTAGTTGGTAGCGGTAGACGCGAAACCGTGTGATCTACCCATGGGCAGGTTGAAGTTTAGGTAACACTAAATGGAGGACCGAACCGGTTGACGTTGAAAAGTCTTCGGATGACCTGTGGGTAGGGGTGAAAGGCCAATCAAACTCGGAAATAGCTCGTACTCCCCGAAATGCATTTAGGTGCAGCGTTGATTTATAGTTTTATAGAGGTAGAGCTACTGATTGGATGCGGGGGCTTCACCGCCTACCAATTCCTGACAAACTCCGAATGCTATAAAATGTTGGTCAGCAGTGAGGGCCTGGGTGCTAAGGTCCAGGTCCGAGAGGGAAAGAACCCAGACCATCAGCTAAGGTCCCCAAATATATGTTAAGTTGAAATAACGAGGTTGAACTGCTTAGACAGCTAGGATGTTGGCTTGGAAGCAGCCATTCATTTAAAGAGTGCGTAACAGCTCACTAGTCGAGCGGTTCGGCATGGATAATAATCGGGCATAAACATATTACCGAAGCTATGGATCCCGTTTTTACGGGATGGTAGGGGAGCATTGTAGTGTCGTCGAAGGTGTGCTGTGAGGCATGCTGGAGAAGCTACAAAAGAAAATGTAGGCATAAGTAACGATAATGCGGGCGAGAAACCCGCACACCGAAAGACTAAGGTTTCCTCAGCTATGCTAATCAGCTGAGGGTTAGTCGGGGCCTAACGCGAACCCGAAAGGGGAAGTGGATGGACAACCAGTTAATATTCTGGTACCTGCTCACGTTAAAAGTGACGGAGGCGTATATTTGGTGCGTGCTGACGGAATAGCACGTTGAAGCGAGCAGTAATGCCGCGATAGTACACTGAGGCTACGGCCAAGGTGATAATCCAGAAAAGCGACTTCCAAGAAAAGCGAGTGAAGCAGCCCGTACCGCAAACCGACACAGGTAGTTGGGATGAGAATTCTAAGGTGCTCGAGAGATTCATGGCTAAGGAACTAGGCAAAATTGACGCGTAACTTCGGGAGAAGCGTCGCCCCACTCCGGTGGGGCCGCAGTGAAAAGATCCAGGCGACTGTTTATCAAAAACACAGGGCTCTGCTAAATCGAAAGATGATGTATAGGGCCTGACACCTGCCCGGTGCTGGAAGGTTAAGAGGAGGGTTTAGCTTCGGCGAAGATCTGAATTGAAGCCCCAGTAAACGGCGGCCGTAACTATAACGGTCCTAAGGTAGCGAAATTCCTTGTCGGGTAAGTTCCGACCTGCACGAATGGTGTAACGATCTGGATACTGTCTCAGCCATGAGCTCGGTGAAATTGTAGTATCGGTGAAGATGCCGATTACCCGCAGTGGGACGAAAAGACCCCGTGCACCTTTACTATAGCTTAGTATTGGTTTTGGATAAGTAATGTGTAGGATAGGTGGGAGACTTCGATCCTGCGTCGCCAGGCGTAGGTTAGTCATTGTTGAAATACCACCCTTTGCTTGTCTAGAGTCTAACCCTTGAACAAAGGGGACAGTGCTTGGTGGGTAGTTTGACTGGGGTGGTCGCCTCCAAAAGAGTAACGGAGGCTTCTAAAGGTTCCCTCAGCACGCTTGGTAACCGTGCGCAGAGTGCAATGGCATAAGGGAGCTTGACTGAGAGACATACAGGTCGATCAGGTACGAAAGTAGAGCATAGTGATCCGGTGGTTCCGCATGGAAGGGCCATCGCTCAAAGGATAAAAGGTACGCCGGGGATAACAGGCTGATCTCCCCCAAGAGCTCATATCGACGGGGGGGTTTGGCACCTCGATGTCGGCTCGTCACATCCTGGGGCTGGAGAAGGTCCCAAGGGTTGGGCTGTTCGCCCATTAAAGTGGCACGCGAGCTGGGTTCAGAACGTCGTGAGACAGTTCGGTCTCTATCTACTGTGGGCGTTAGAAATTTGAGTGGATCTGACTCTAGTACGAGAGGACCGAGTTGGACGAACCTCTGGTGCACCAGTTGTCACGCCAGTGGCATTGCTGGGTAGCTACGTTCGGAAGGGATAAGCGCTGAAAGCATATAAGCGCGAAACCCACCACAAGATGAGATTTCTTTAAAGGGCCGTGGAAGATTACCACGTTGATAGGCCATAGGTGTAAAGGCAGTAATGTCATAGCCGAGTGGTACTAATAGCCCATAGGCTTATTGTACGCCGTTCTTTTAGTAAGTAACTTTTTTATGTATACAGGCATCTGATGCCCTTTTTTCAATATGTCAAGATATTTGTCACATGCATTTGTGACGCTGTAGGTAATGATACAATTCATTACGCCGCAGCTATGACTTAAGGTGGTTATAGCGACGGGGCTCACCTCTTACCATTCCGAACAGAGAAGTTAAGCCCGTTTGCGCCGATGGTACTGCATCTCGTGGGAGAGTAGGTCGTCGCCTTTTTTAGAGAGTCCCCAACAGTGATGTTGGGGACTTTTTTTTTACTGTCGTGAACGTATCTCAAGGTCTAATGATTTCTTAGCCTGCAGAGTCTAAAACTTGTGGAATTTGTGTAAATTCAGTGTTTCTAATCGATGCGATTTACATGGACTCGAATAAAGAATTAGAATTAGCTTCAGACTTCGTCAATAATACCAATCAGTGTATTTTTCTAACAGGAAAGGCTGGTACAGGTAAGACTACCTTTTTGCATACTCTTAAAAAAAATTCGTTAAAACGACTGGTTGTTGTCGCACCTACTGGTGTGGCCGCCATTAATGCAAAAGGTGTTACCATTCATTCCTTTTTTCAAATGCCTTTTGGGCCGATTTTGCCCGATACTGATGCTCGCAACACTTCTGGTTTTAATAAAAAGTTCAGCAAAACAAAAATTGATATCATTAAATCGATGGATCTATTGATCATTGATGAAATTTCCATGGTACGAGCGGATGTTCTGGATGGTATTGATAAAACCTTAAAACGGTATAGGAATAGAGCAAAAGTCTTCGGTGGGGTGCAGGTTTTGATGATTGGCGATTTGCAGCAACTTTCCCCAGTGATCAAGGATAATGAATGGCAATTGCTAAAGTCATATTATCAAACCGGCTATTTTTTTAGTAGTCACGCATATCAGCAGTGCCAAGCGACTACCATCGAATTAAAACATATCTATCGACAAGAGAATCCCAAATTCATTGAAATCTTGAATGAGATTCGCAATAATACCTTAAGTCAAGCGTCGGCGGATGAATTGAATAAACGTTATATTGAAGATTTTAGACCAGATCCCAAAGAAGGATATATCGCACTCACGACACACAATAACAGGGCGGAACATGTAAATGAAGCAGAACTGAACGCATTAAAAACAAAAGCACATACTTATAAAGCGAAGGTGGATGGGATATTTCCAGAATATGTTTTTCCAAATCAGGAGGAAGTAAAGCTAAAAGTCGGAGCTCAAGTAATGTTCATTAAAAATGATAGTTCACCTGAAAAGCGATATTTCAATGGAAAAATTGGAAAAGTTATTTTGCTTGACAAGGATGAAGTTGTGGTCAAATGTCCTGATGATGATTATAATATTGAGACTACACCTGAAACTTGGGAGAATATCACGTATACTTTAAATGCTGATACTAAAGCGATTGCTGAAGATAGCATTGGCACATTCATACAAATGCCCTTGCGGTTGGCTTGGGCTATTACCATTCATAAAAGTCAGGGTTTGACTTTCGAAAAAGCCATTATTGATGCCCAAGGCGCGTTTGCACATGGCCAGACATATGTTGCTTTAAGCCGATGTAAATCTTTGGAAGGGCTTGTTCTAAAAAATAAAATTAATTCTGGCCAAATCATTAACGATCAGCAAGTAACCTCTTTTACTAAAATTGCCGAAGCCCATCAACCAGACATACATGCCCTTCAAATCGCTAGACGTATATTTCAACTTGATGCAATCCATGAAATTTTTGATTTTTATGAGTTTTTGTATCCTATAAACCGCTTGTTGGATATTTATTATAAGAATAGAGTTCATATTCAAGGCCAATTGAATGTCCCTTTAAACACCATGAAGACTGCAATCACCAATCTTTTAAAGATTAATTCAGGCTTTAAAGGTCAGTTGAATCAAATTTGCGAGGAGGACTCTCTACCAGAAACGAATGACAATCTCCAGGAACGTTTTAAAAGGGCCATTGCCTACTTCAAAATAGAAACGGATATGTGGATAGTTGGAACATTAAAAAATCTAAAATTCGCTACAGATAACTCTGCGGTTGAAAAAGATCTGACCAAAAATCTTGATATGATTGAAGATTTACTTTTGGTAAAACTATCTTATTTCAATGGTTTTATTCAAGGATTCTCTGCAAATTCTTTTTTGGAACTACGGGCAAACACCGTATTTCTAAAGAAGGCCAAACCAAAAAAACCAAGAACCTCTGTTATTGATGGAACTGTCAACATCGAATTGTTTGAACTCTTACGGGAATTACGTAACCAAATTGCCCATGATAACGACCTTATCCACTATCAAATATTTACTCAGAAAGCATTATATGAAATTTGTGAAATGCTTCCAATCAATAGAAAGCAACTTTTAAATATCAATGGTTTTGGAAAAACTCGTGTAGAGAAATACGGAACGCAAATTTTGGATGTTATTCGTGATTATTGTGACGAAAATGATATTGAAATGGAATACTCCAACGAAATTCAAACCTATGAAAAACCAAACACTCCTGTTAAAAGAGGAGATTCCAATAATGTTTCTTTAGAGATGTTCCAATCTGGAAAATCAATCTCGGACATCGCCGAAGAACGGGAACTAACCGAAACAACAATCTTCAGCCATTTATCGACATTTGTTTCTTCGGGAGAAGTTAGAGTGATTGATTTAATCTCTAAAGAAAAGTATGATGAACTTTCAAGTATGATTCCCAAACTTGCTTTTGAAAACCTATCCGATTTAAAAAAGCAGCTTGATGAAAAATACAGTTTTAATGACATACGAGTGGTTATAAAGGCATTGGAAAAACATGCATAACCTCAATTCATCAATTATTTAGATTTAGTCAATGGAAGGTCAAAATACTTGATGCTTATAGAAAAGTAAAATTTCAAAAGTCTATTCAGTAAATAATCTAAAACTAAAAAATTATGAAAACAACTTGTAATTATTTAAGACAATCAGCTTTTTTTATCTCAAATCGTTTTATAACTCTTGTTATGACACTGTTTTTAATGAATGTTTCCGCTTTCTCACAATGTTGGCAATCAATCACAGACAACGGAGGCACTGCACATGCAATACGAACAGACGGCACGTTATGGGGATGGGGCGAAAATGCTGGCCAATTGGGTATTGGTTTTACTCCAACTATTGCGTTCATAAGTGCGCCCACTCAAGTTGGAACTGATACCGATTGGATGGCTGTTGAAGAGGGTTATGACCACGTACTTGCTTTGAAAACGGACGGTACACTTTGGGCTTGGGGTAATAATAATTATGGAGCACTGGGTGATGGTACAAATGTTTGGAGTTGGTCTCCTGTTCAAATTGGCACTGACAGCAATTGGCAATCTATTTCAGCTGGTTCTGATTTAAGTCTAGCGCTAAAAACGGATGGCACCATTTGGGCTTGGGGAATTAATAATCATGGACAATTAGGTGACAATAACCAATTTATTGATAAACACAGCCCTACCCAGGTTGGTATTGAGACTAATTGGGCGAAAATTGAGGTGGGATTAGGGCATGCTGGAGCCATAAAGTCTGATGGTACGTTATGGGTATGGGGCTTGAACACCAACGGGCAAGTAGGAAATAGCTCTCTTAATGACCAAGTTGTCCCAGTTCAAATAGAAACTTTCACCGATTGGCAGACCTTAAATTTAGGAGGCGTAAATAGTGCAGGAATAAGAATGGATGGCACATTATGGGCTTGGGGCGCCAATGCTCAAGGGCAATCGGGAAGTCTTTCACCCGTGCAAGTGGGTACAGAAACAAATTGGTCAGACGTATCCTCGGGAAATCGATTTACTTTGGGTCTAAAAACAAATGGAACGTTGTGGTCTTGGGGAGATAACTCTAGCGGACAACTGGGACATGGAAATTTAACAAGCGTATATACTCCAACTCAAATTGGCGTGGATTCTGATTGGCAAACAATTGAAGCAGGGTTAGGAAACTCATTTGCCACAAAATCAGATGCTACATTATGGGGTTGGGGATATAATTATTACGGTAATTTGGGAAATGGTGATTCGGGTAATCAATACAATAGTCCAATTGATGTCATCTGTAGCGCATTATCGGTAGAGGAAAGTTTATTGGGCGAAGTTAAAATCTATCCAAATCCTACCAAAGACGTGATTCATTTCGAAACTACTTCAAATTCACATTTTAATATTCTGGTGTATGATATCTTTGCAAAACAAATTGCTCAATTTCAAGATATTAATATCATTGATATTTCAAATTTAAGTTCAGGCATGTATGTTGTTAAACTCTCAAATCCACAAACCTCGCAAACCATAATCCGTAAAATCATTAAGATTTAAAGAGAATATCCAAAATGAAAGCCCAATATTAGTATTGGGCTTCCGTACTTTTATGATACCATTTATGCCTTTATCAAACTCCTAGAAATTACAATTTTCTGAATTTCGGAAGTTCCCTCATATATCTGTGTAATCTTCGCATCGCGCATCAAGCGTTCTACATGGTATTCTTTCACAAAACCGTTGCCGCCAAAGATTTGTACGGCTTCCACCGTATGTTGCATGGCGGTTTTTGAAGCAAATAATTTTGCCACGGCACTAGATACATCATAATTGATACCATTATCTTTATCCCAAGCTGATTTCATCACCAAATGACGCGCGGCTTCAATATCCACATACATATCTGCCAATTTAAAAGCAATGGCTTGATGGTTGCAGATTTCAGTTCCGAAGGCTTTGCGTTCTTTTGAATATTTCAAAGCCAATTCATAAGCACCAGAGGCAATGCCCAACGCTTGCGCAGCAATCCCGATACGTCCTCCAGAAAGTGTTTTCATGGCAAATAAAAACCCTGATCCGTCTTCGCCAATCCTATTTTCCTTTGGCACTTTTACATCATTAAATTGGAGTGTATGGGTGTCACTTCCCCTGATGCCCAATTTATCTTCCTTGGGACCAACATGGAAACCTTCCATGCCTTTTTCTACAATAAAAGCGTTGATACCATGAGAACCTTTATGCTTGTCTGTTTGTGCGATGACCAAATAAACATCGGCACGTCCACCACTGGTAATCCAGTTTTTGGTTCCATTGATGACGTAATGGTCACCTTTATCTATGGCAGTCGTTTTTTGTGAAGTCGCATCACTGCCAGCTTCTGGTTCGCTTAAACAGAAAGCACCAACGAACTCACCTGTCGCTAATTTGGTCAAATATTTTTGCTTTTGTGCTTCATTTCCAAATGCCTCAAGTCCATAACATACCAAAGAATTGTTTACAGAAACAATGACCGATGCTGAAGCATCGATTTTAGACAATTCTTCCATAATCAAGACATACGAAATCGCATCCATACCACTCCCGCCATATTTTGGATTGACCATAATTCCCATAAACCCCAAATCGCCCATCTTTTTGACGAGTTCTTTAGGAAATTTTTGTTGATTATCACGGTCTATGACGCCAGGTAGTAATTCATTTTGGGCAAAATCTCGAGCGGCGTCGCGTATCATTAGATGTTCTTCGGTAAGGTTAAAATCCATAATATAATTTTATTGTTGATTTAATAAAAATGATTGCAAAGATAACGTTTTCGTAGAATTATTTCAATAAGGATTTGTAGTTTTACCAATATGAGAAAGAATCATTATAAAGTTATTGGTGTAATGTCTGGAACTTCACTTGATGGTATAGATTTGGCAAGCCTGACATTTTCTTTTATTGATACATGGAAATTTGAGATTCATCAATGTGAAACTATTCCATATCCTACATCCTGGCTTCATAAATTGAAGGAATTGACATCGTTATCTCTTCAAGAATTGAATCAGATAGATGAAGATTATACCTTATATTTAAGTGAAGCTATTAATCAATTTATAAAAAAAAATCAACTTTCACATATCGATGCAGTATGTTCCCATGGACACACGGCATTGCATCAGCCTCAAAATGGACTAACGTACCAAATTGGTAATTTGCCAAAATTGGCGTCCTTGATTAACTCCAAAGTGGTATGCGATTTTAGGGTAGAGGATGTAGCACTCGGTGGTCAAGGCGCCCCTTTAGTTCCAGTAGGTGATAAATTGCTGTTTTCCAACCATGAATTTTGCTTGAATCTTGGTGGATTTGCAAATATTTCTACAGAAAATGACGGAGAACGAATCGCTTACGATATTTGTCCTGCAAATATAGTCCTAAATCATTATGTCAATCGATTGGGATTTGATTTTGATGACGGAGGTAGATTGGCTTCAGGAGGAAAGATCAATCATCGGCTATTGGAAGCCTTAAATTCATTACCTTTTTATCATAAGGAGTTTCCAAAATCATTAGGGTTGGAATGGGTTCAAAAAGAAGTTTTCCCGCTCATTGATTCATTTCAGTTAACAACAGAAGATACATTAAGAACTTTTGTCGAACATGTTTCAATTCAAATAGCCAATGAAATCAACAAAAAAAATCATGTCTCGGTTTTAGTGACCGGTGGAGGCGTTTACAACTAATTTTTTGATGGAACGCCTCAACAATTTTTCAAACAACAAAATTGTGATTCCAGAATAAAAAACTTATTGAATTTAAAGAAGCCTTGGTTTTCGGATTTTTGGGTGTGCTCAAATTACGCAATGAAGTGAATTGCTTGAGCAGTGTGACGGGCGCTTACTAAAAACCATTCATCTGGCAAAATATATTGTCCATAAAATTATTGAAAAATTAAACTTAATGGATTCATAGTTTTTTATATTTGTTACAGAATAACCACTAATGAAAGATTTACTTCAAAAGTACGAAGACAAAGAACCCGAAATTGTATTTAATTGGAAAGATCCAGAAACTGAGGCAGAAGGCTGGACAGTCATCAACTCCTTGCGCGGTGGTGCGGCAGGAGGTGGGACACGTATGCGTAAAGGTCTTAACATGAATGAAGTCTTGTCTTTGGCGAAAACAATGGAAGTGAAATTTACCGTTTCAGGACCAGCTATAGGCGGCGCCAAATCTGGAATCAATTTTGACCCACATGACCCTAGAAAAAAAGGCGTTTTGGAGCGCTGGTATAAAGCCATTTCTCCATTATTGAAAAGTTATTACGGTACTGGTGGCGACTTAAATGTTGATGAGCTGCATGAAGTAATTCCAATGACCGAAGAAACTGGCGTTTGGCACCCTCAAGAAGGCGTTTTTGAAGGCCATTTTAAACCCACCCAAGCAGATAAGATTAATCGCATTGGCCAATTACGCCATGGCGTGATCAAGGTTATTGAAAATCCAAAGTACTCTCCTGATGTCAGTAGAAAATATACTGTGGCAGATATGATCACAGGATTTGGTGTCGCTGAGGCTGTTAGGCATTTTTATGATGCCCATGGAGAATCCGTTGAGGGTAAGCGTGCCATTGTTCAAGGTTTCGGAAATGTGGGTGCTGCTGCAGCTTTTTATCTGTCTCAAATGGGCGCCAAAGTCGTGGGTATTATCGACGTTGTAGGA
This sequence comes from Gelidibacter algens, assembly GCF_001678675.1. Lineage (GTDB taxonomy): Bacteria > Bacteroidota > Bacteroidia > Flavobacteriales > Flavobacteriaceae > Gelidibacter > Gelidibacter algens. Next base: position 48,430 of record NZ_LZRN01000023.1, on the reverse strand, counting down.
GGACTCATCAAAGAGGAGGGCTTTTCATTTGAAGAAATAAGAACACTATATCTCAAAAAAACAGGGAACACGCTCATCAGCGATGATCTCATTCCTTTTGAAGACATTAATAAACAAATATGGTCCTTAAAGGCAGAGGTTTTTTTACCCTGCGCGGCGTCACGATTAATCACCCAAAAACAAATTGATCAGATGGTCAATACTGGCTTGGAGGTGATCTCCTGTGGTGCCAATGTACCGTTCGCAGATAAAGAAATATTCTTCGGACCTATTATGGAATATACTGACAATAAGATCAGCCTTATTCCTGATTTTATTTCCAATTGTGGTATGGCGAGAGTGTTTGCCTACTTTATGGAACAAAAGGTGCAAATGACCGATGATGCCATTTTTAGCGACACATCAAACCTAATCAAACAAGCCATTGAAAAGGTGTATAGTAAAAATCAAAGTAAAACAGGCATAAGCGAAACGGCTTTTGAAATAGCATTGAGTCAACTTATATAATATTTTTAGGATAAATGGAAACGGCAATTGTTTTAGTATTCGTCATTGGCTATTTGGCCATTACCTTAGAGCATAGCCTCAAGATTGACAAGCTTATCCCAGCGTTGGTAATGATGGCAGCTGCTTGGGCCTTAATTTCTTTAGGTTTGGATAGCTTTCCAGATTGGTTTGACTCTGTTGATCATAGTTTAGTTGAAGGTTTTTCAAGTTTACCAGTGGAAAATTTAGAAAATCCAACGCAGAGTAAGTTGCACTTTATGGAAGAGACGCTGCTTCACCATTTAGGTAAAACGGCTGAAATTCTTGTATTTCTATTGGGCGCAATGACCATTGTTGAGATCATTGATTATTTTGATGGATTCTCTACTATTAAAAGTTATGTCAAGACCAGAAAGAAGATAAAAATACTTTGGATCTTTTCAATTTTGGCCTTCTTACTATCTGCAATTATTGATAACCTTACTGCCACCATTGTCTTGATTTCCATTCTTCAAAAGATAGTCAAAGATAGAGACATGCGTCTGTATTATGCAGGCCTTATAATTATCGCTGCCAACGCTGGTGGCGCATGGTCTCCAATTGGAGATGTGACCACCACCATGCTTTGGATTGGTAACAAAGTTACCACAGGGCACCTCTTTGTATATTTATTTTTGCCTGCTGTTGTATGTATGGCGGTCCCTACGCTTATTGCATCATTTTTACCGGTATTTAAAGGTGATTTGGTTAGTGATGATGCCATATTGGAAGAGAAGCCCAAAAGTAGGTTTGGCGCAACAATGTTGTTTCTGGGACTTGGGGCAATTGTTTTTGTGCCAATATTTAAAACTATAACGCATTTGCCGCCCTATGTGGGGATGATGCTCTCTTTAGGTGTAGTTGCTATTTTTGCTGAATTGTATAGCAGTTCTAAATTCAGTATCACAAGTACAGATTCTCTTGAGAGTGATGCCCATGCCCATCATAGTCCTGTGCACGCCTCCCTCGCCAAAATTGAATTGCCAAGTATTCTATTTTTTCTTGGAATTTTAATGGCTGTGGCAGCCTTGGAATCATTGGGTATTTTGTTTGAATTTGCGTCATCTCTACAGACAACAATGCCAATGCTTGGTACTGAATTGCGTCACGCTGGGGTATCGGACTTGGTGATCTTATTGTTGGGGGTAGCCTCCGCAGTTATTGATAACGTACCTTTGGTGGCCGCAAGTTTAGGAATGTTTTCTGAGGGAACTGATAATGAGCTATGGCATTTTGTGGCTTATTCAGCAGGAACAGGGGGGAGCATGCTCATCATAGGCTCTGCAGCAGGCGTAGTAGCTATGGGAATGGAAAAAATAGATTTTTTCTGGTACTTGAAAAATATATCATGGTTGGCACTCATCGGCTTTTTAGCGGGCGCTATAACCTTTATGTTTACCAGAACAATTATTTAAAACATACTTAAGTTAAATTTTAGACGTTAAACATTCATTACATAAATTAAATCAATAAAAATATGATATTACAGAGTGATATTCAAGGAGGAGCAGAACTTGTTCCGGATGGTGAATCAGTAGAAAAAACTTTATCTATTATTGAATTGATCGGAAGCGGCGGAACGGCGGGAATGGTAATTATAGCCATCTTGTTTGTCTTGCTGGTTTTTGCAATTTATATTTATTTTGAACGATTATTCGCTATAAAAGCAGCTTCAAAAATAGATTCAAATTTTATGAATCAAATCAAAGACCATGTGACCAATGGTAAAACAGACTCAGCGCAAATTTTGTGTGCTCAGGTCAATACGCCAGTCTCACGATTGATCAATAAAGGCATCAGTCGTATTGGGAAGCCTTTGGAAGATATTAATACCGCCATTGAAAATGCAGGTCGTTTGGAAGTTTATGAATTGGAGCGTAACGTAAGTGTTCTTGCTACAATTTCTGGAGTTGCGCCTATGATTGGGTTTTTGGGTACCGTTATCGGGATGATTTTATCCATCTTTGAAATTGCAAATGCTGGAGGACAAATTGATATTAAATTATTGGCAGACGGACTCTATACCGCGATGACGACAACGGTTGGCGGATTGATTGTGGGTATTGTTGCCTATATGGCCTACAACCATTTGGTGGTTAAAACCGATAAAGTAGTCTATCAGATGGAAGCCCATTCATTAGAGTTTTTAGATCACTTGAACGAGCCGATTTAAAGGATTTGCCAGTATTCAGGCTGCAGTTTCAATTCTTGAAATTTGTGAATTGAAATAGTTCTGACGATTTTTGGAATGAGTGCCATATCAACATAAGGTTAGAGCAAATCCATTCCGTATCTAAAATAAGGAATAAGAATAATTTTGAGTAATTCGAATTTATGAATATAAGAGGAAGAAATAAAGTAACGCCAGAATTCAATATGTCATCAATGACAGATATTGTCTTTTTGTTATTAATATTTTTCATGTTGGCATCAACTTTAGTGACCACCAATGCCATAGACATTCTGTTACCAAAAGCAGATGGAAAAACGGAGAATAAAAAATCAGTCGCTGTGAGCATTACTAAAGATTTGAATTACTATATTGATCAAAGATTGGTAGGCGAAAGCATTTTGGAGCTTGAGTTACAAGAGGCACTGGCCAATTTAGAAGAGCCCACCATAGTTTTGAGAGCTGAAAAATCAGTTTCCATAGAAAATGTCGTTAAGGTGATGGACATTGCCAATAGAAATAAATTTAAAGTCATTTTGGCGGTAAAGCCCAATTGATATGAAAAGAGCAAATCTAAAAGTTTTGGAAAATAATGAAGAAGATTTGCGAACAACATGTGACTATTAAGACTAACAAAACACACACATGAAATATTTAGAGACCAAACATGAACGCAATTCAGCAAAGATTACCACACTTATTGTGGTGATCTTGCTGTTGTTATTATTTGTGGTTGGACCTCCATATATGGATCCACCTTTAGAGTATGGGGTTGCTGTAAACTTTGGCAATTCAGAAGTTGGTAGTGGAGATGTTCAGCCTCTGAAACCTGTAAAGTCTGAACCTAAAGAAGTGGTAAGCGAACCAGTTGTTAAAGAAACAAAGGTTGAAGCAACACAAGAAGCTCCTAAAAAATCAGAGCTGCCTGCTGAGAAAGTGATGACTGAAGATAATTCAGAAGCCATTGCGATGAAAAAGCAGAAGGAAGCTGCAGATGCCAAAGCTAAAGCCGATTCAAAAGCAAAAGCTGAAGTGGAACGCGCACAAAAAGCAAAAGAAGCTGCTGAAGCTAAGAAACGTCAGGAGGAAGCCGATAAAAAGGCGAAATTAGATGCCTTGATTGGTGGCGTCAAAAAATCGGACGGCAAAACTTCTGGTGGAGAGGGTAATGACGGCAAACCTGGAGATAAAGGACAATTAGATGGCGATCCGTACGCACCAAGTTATTTTGGTCAGCCAGGTACAGGAAGTGGCGGTAACGGAAGCGGCTACGGATTAAACGGAAGAGGAAGACCCACAAATGACAAGGTAGTACCTGATTGTGATGAAGAAGGGCGTGTGGTTGTTGAAATTCATGTTAATAGAGACGGACGTGTGGTAAATGCCATTCCTGGAAAAAAAGGCACAACTGGCGATTTATGCCTATACGAAGCTGCGCGGAAAACTGCCATGACCTATAAGTGGCCAGCAGATCCAAAAGCGCCAGTGACCCAAACAGGTTTTGTGAAAATAGATTTTAGCGTAACCCAATAGATGACTTATCAAGATACTGTCAACTGGATGTTTCAGCAGTTACCAATGTATCAAAACCAAGGCAAATCGGCTTATAAAGCCAACTTGGACAACACACTGCACTTAGCAAAACACCTCCAGCATCCCGAGCATAATTTTAAAAGCATTCATGTGGCTGGCACCAACGGAAAAGGTTCCACAAGCCATATGTTGGCCTCCATATTTCAGGAAGCGGGCTACAAGGTTGGGCTCTATACCTCACCACATCTAAAAGATTTCAGAGAACGCATCAAAATCAATGGAAAAGACATAAGCGAAGCTTTTGTTATGAAGTTCATCAATTCGCATCAAAATTTTTTTGAAACCCATACGCTCTCGTTTTTTGAAATGACTGTGGGTATGGCGTTTGAGTATTTCTCTGAAGAAAAAGTGGATATTGCTATTATTGAAGTAGGTATGGGAGGACGTTTGGACTCTACCAATATCATTACGCCTGAAGTCTCCATAATTACAAACATAGGTTTGGACCACACCCAGTTTTTAGGCAACACTTTGCAAGCTATTGCTTTTGAAAAAGGAGGTGTTATAAAGCCTCACATACCCGTCGTTATTGGTGAAACCCAGTACGAAACTGAGAATGTCTTTAAGGAGCTTGCTGATGCGCGTCATGCTGAGATTTACTTTGCAGATCAGCAAGAGAATGAAAAAAGCTATGTGAGCGATTTAAAAGGGAATTATCAAGAAAAAAACAAGACCACTGTTCTTTTGGCCATAAAAATCCTGCGCAAAAAGTCCTTTGAAATTTCTGAAGAAGCGCTCAAGCTTGGTTTTCTAAATGTGGTAAAGAATACCGGTTTACATGGGCGTTGGGAAATACTTCAAGAGAATCCAAAAATTATTTGTGATACCGCCCACAATAAAGAGGGCCTGCAATATGCTATGACGCAACTTTTAAATGAGAATTTTGAACGGCTCCATCTGGTCTTTGGTGTGGTTAATGACAAGGACGTGGCGTCTATCATTCCTTTATTGCCGAAAGATGCTTTGTATTATTTCTGTAAACCCAATATTCCTCGTGGTTTAGAGGCAGCAGTTTTGCGGGATATTTTTAGTGATCATGGAATTGAGGGAAATGCATACAAGAGCGTTCAAATGGCTTTAAGTGCTGCAAAACAACACGCTGCAGCATCTGACGTTATTTATGTTGGTGGCAGCACCTTTGTGGTAGCTGAAATAATTTAATTTTTTTTGAAAAAAGCTTTTGCGATATCAAAAACTAATCTATATTTGCAATCCCATAACAGGGCGATTAGCTCAGCTGGTTCAGAGCACCTCGTTTACACCGAGGGGGTCGGGGGTTCGAACCCCTCATCGCCCACTAAAGTTCATACAATGTATGGACTTTTTTTATAAGCAGCAGGTCCATTAACTCAGTTGGTTCAGAGTGTCACGTCGACAACGTGGAAGTCATTGGTTCGAATCCAATATGGACCACTTTTAAAGTATTTTTTTGAATCATATTATGTGTAAATATATGATTTTCAGTTAAATACATTTTAGTGAATATTAAATGATTCCATTTAATATCAAAGTTTAGGTGACCTATTCGGTTACCTTGGATTATTATCTTTTAGGTTTTAATTCTATTTTGCGTATGGTTTGACTTTCGTTTTTAATGAATATTAAAAAACGAACTATGCGAACATCACATTTATCAATTACGTTCTGGCAGAACGTATCAAAAAAAAATATCTGGCAATGCACCATTATATGTCAGAGTCACTGCAAATGGTAAACGTTTAGAAATCAGTTTGGGTAGGTCTATTCCAATTAAGTATTGGAGTAAAACTACAAAAAGAATGATCGGAAGATCAAACGAAAGCCTGCAGGTAAACGCCCATATTGAGCAAGTTTACTTTAAATTGTTGGAATGCCAAAGACAGTTAAACCTTGAGAAGAAGGCTATAACTGCTCATGCGATAAAAACCTATTACTACAGGGATGGCAACGATCAAAAAACTTTAGTCGATTTAATAAGTTATCATAATAGGGTAATGGCAAACGTTATCAAAACGAGTACTCTAAGCCACTATTTCACCACAGAAAAATATTTACTTGAATTTTTGGAAAGTTCCATGAAGTCAAAAGATGTCAATCTAATTGATATATCATTTGAATTCATTAGTGATTTTGAATGCTTCCTAAGAAAAAAAAGCAGGTTGAATCATAACGGAGTTATGAAGCACTTGACCAGATTGAAGAAACTTATAAATTTGGCTATCAAACTAGATTGGCTGATAAGAAATCCATTTATAAATTTTACCATAAGATTTTTAAAAACAGAACGAGACATACTTAACAAAAATGAATTGATCGCAATTGAGGGCGCATCCTTCGATAGAACATGTTTAGAAATCACTAAGGATATGTTCATTTTTTCATGTTATACAGGATTGTCTTATATTGATATTCAAGAACTGAATAAAGGTCACATTGTCAAAGGTAATGACGGAGGACTTTGGATAAGAACCAAACGAGTGAAGACAAACATTCTTGTCAAAATACCTATTTTGGATAAAGCGCAAATGATTTTGAATAAATATGCTAAACATTATCGTTTAATTTCAAGGGATGCTGTCCTTCCAATATACTCAAATCAAAAGACCAACTTATATCTTAAAGAGATTGCAGGGAAACTTAACATTCAAAAAAAGTTGACTTTTCATGTTGCAAGACACACTTTTGCTACCTTAATTACTTTATCCAATGGAGTGCCGATTGAAACTGTAGCCAAACTTTTGGGGCATACCAAGTTAACCACAACACAAATATATGCTAGAGTTTTAGATGACAAAATAAGTGAGGACATGAGAATCGTTCAAGAGATATTAAATAATAATGAGACTAATTAGAGTGGGAGAAGTTTTAATCTAATTAGTTCTTTATATGGATTAAGAATCAAATTGTATTATTTTTAGGATATGTCAAGATTTTCTAATGTAAAATAAACTGAGTCATGATTTATAAAACGTTGTTGTTATCACGGCATTAGACACGCTAGACTTAGGACTTAACCAAATAAAAGTCCTAAAATTATTGAAAATGCGGGCGTGGTGGAATTGGTAGACACGCCAGACTTAGGAGTTATCCTAATAAAAGTCTAATTATTTTTAAAATGCGGGCGTGGTGGAATTGGTAGACACGCCAGACTTAGGATCTGGTGCCGCGAGGTGTGGGAGTTCGAGTCTCCCCGCCCGTACAAAAGCTGAAGAGAAATCTTCGGCTTTTTCCATTTAAAAAACTTTCGAAAAAATGGTCAGGTACAACATAGGTACAACATTTGATTATTTAGCGATGTTAATTAAAAATCACTTCAAATCAGTTCAAACCTAAATATATCCTATTCCATTAATGATAAACCTTAACAATTGTAAGTCAAATCGTTACATTTAATTAAAAAATAATTGATATTTCATTCTTTTAAAGAGGATTGATTGAATAGTTATTTAATAATAGATAATGATGGTCAAATAGCTAAAGACTTACAAAAAGTATTGGCAGATTATCCTATGTTTTTATCTATTGGAAATTCCTATATCTGTAATCAATCATGAATGATATTTTTAAGAGAAAACCCGATTTGGTATTTCTCAATTTAGATAGTATTTATATATATGGAATGCCAATTAAAGTGCACACTGCAAATGGAAAAATTGAAACTGATACTGGAGCGAACCTGATGTTTCTTTAATATAAAAGTTCACTATCTTCCTATTTAAATTATCAATTAATACAACTTAAAATGATAATTTTAAAAGTGGAAATTGTATTTTGAAATTAATTATACAATGTCAACTAAAAAAACATTTTAGCAATTTCAGGTAGTGTTGGAAAGCATTCTACAGATCATAGAATTCTGCAATTTTTAAGTAATAGATTTTCTCACATTTTAAAGTTTGAGATTTTTGATGGTATCGATAAATTACCTCATTTTAGCACTCAACTGGATAATGAACATTTACCACTGGAAGTATTGCATTTCAGAACTCAAATTGAAAAGGCAGATGGTATTTTAATTTGCACACCAGAATATATCTTTAGTTTACCAGGTAGTTTAAAAAATGCACTCGAATGGAACGTTTCAACAAGACTTTTTGAAACCAAATCTGTCGCTATGATTGTGGCATCTGCTTCTGGAGAAAAAAATTTCGATTCTTTGGCTTTAATACTTGAGACTTTGGGAGCAAATGTCCCGATGGGTTCAAGACTTCTGATTCAAGGAGCAAAAGGAAAAATCAACGAGGATTTTACAATTACCGACATAAAATTATTGCATGAGATTGACAGTTTAATGGCTTCATTTTCTCGTACTGTATATTGATTTTTGATTATAAATAAGCTTAAATTTATCTTTAGACTTCGAAGTGTAGATTAGTGTAATTAAATATAAACATAAAATCAATCTAAACTATGGTTAAGTTTCAAAAACAAGTCAACATAAATGAAGATGAACAATGAACATCATATAGAAAAGCTACTGATAGATATCGATAAAACCGTTACTCTAAACACAGAAACGGAAAGACTGCTAGTACCGCAATTAATCATAAACAAAATAAAGAAAAAATCCTATGTATTAGAACCCGGACACATTGCCAATACCATGAATTTTATTGTGAAAGGCTGTATGCGTTGTTTTTATATTGACGATAATGGTAATGAACATATTTTACAATTAGGAATAGAAAACTGGTGGATTAACGACCTGTATAGTTACTTAAGCCAAGAACCCTCACGTATGTTTATTCAAGCAATTGAAGATACCACACTTGTACAGATTTATAAAGAAGAACTGGAAAAATTATATTTAGAATCACCTACGGTATCCAATTTTTTCCGAATGAAACTTCAAAATGCCTACGTTGCCTTACAAAAAAGAATGATGCACAAATTGAGTACTGATGCTTATGAACGTTATCAAATATTCATAAAAGACTATCGAAATATTGAACAGCGCATACCACAATACATGGTGGCCTCTTACTTGGGAATAACACCTGAATTTTTGAGCCATTTACGAAAAAAGCATTCCGACGACCTTTCTTAAGATACCTTAATTTTTTTCGAAATAACGTACAATATCTTTGTCTAAATTAAACGGCAAAGACAATGATTAGTAAAATAATTCCTGTATTTTTTTTTATGTGTTCTGTACAAATGTTTCTCGTGGACAGGAACTGAACTATACTCCAGAAATACTTTTAGGGCATCGTTCGCTCACATATTTACATGTGGTGAAGTATAATGTCAACGATAAATTTACAGTAAATAATCTTGTACTTTTTGATGCCGAATATGAGACGGAAGTAAATAACATTTATTTCATAAGGAATATGGCATCCTATAAGTTCAATAAGGTATTTTCAGTGAACACGGCAATAGGAATTAAAAACCCTGGAAAATTTGCCACTATGTCAGTTCAGTACCAGTATTATAAAACTGATGTTTCCATAAGCTTTTCGGCAGGCCCAACCTATCAAAACGGTTTTACACTAGAACAGTCTTTGGTAGTCAATTACACTCCTGAAATCTCGAAAAATTGGAAAGTATATTTCAATCTTTTGGCAATTGCCAACTTAAATCTCGATGAATACCAACGCGGTCTTCAACAGTTAAGGATGGGTTTAAAAAACAAAACAATAATGTTTGGTCTAGGAGCTAATTTTGACCAATTCAACAATGCTTCAAAAAAACTTATGAATATGGGATTATTCATAAAATATAATTCATAAAAGTAAAAACTTAAAATTATGACAAAGAATTTAGATTTAGGCTCGCTATTAATACGGTTGGGAATTGGGTTTCCAATGCTCGTTTATGGTATTAGCAAATTACAGAATGGTATTGCTTTTATCACAGGATTATTGGAGAATATTGGTTTGCCTCAATTTTTAGGCTATGGTGTTTACATTGGAGAGGTTATAGCTCCAATTTTAATACTTATAGGATTTAGGACACGTTTGGCTTCGTTGATTTTTGCAGTAAATTGTTTGACTGCAATTGGTCTTACACAACTGGGAAGTCTGTTTAAATTGAATCCATTTGGGGGTTGGGCCTTGGAACTTCTGGCAATCTATTTTTTAATAGCGATGGCATTATTCTCCACAGGTGGAGGTAAATTTTGTCTCTCCATACAGAACAAATGGGATTAATAAAGTCCCTTAATGCTCTCATTCTTTTAACAAATCAAATAGTACTTTAAAAACAGAATGTGAGTTCAACAAACAACTTAATGGTGTCGCATTTTTACAATTTTAAAGCAGTGAAAATAATTTACTTAGCTAATTCTCAAAAGAAGATTTCGGAGATGTTCCATTTTAAACATCTCTATTGACAATGAATGTATCAACAAATTAATTTAAATTGACATTAATTTAAAAACCTTTTAAATTGAAAATTATAGAACTTTATAAAAATGAATATCTGATTTCAACTGACAGTAAAAAACTGGACATATCAGTAATTCACGCTTTTTTGAATAAGGAATCTGGATGGAGCTACGGAATTTCAATTGATAAAGTAAAAAAATCGGTGAATAATTCCTTGAATTTTGGAATCTATCTTCACTCAAAATTAATTGGATACGCAAGAGTAATTTCAGACTTTTCTACTATCGCGTATTTAGGGGATGTATTTATTTTAAAAGAATACAGAGGATTGGGGTTGAGTAAATGGCTCATGGAAACAATGATGGGTCATAACGAATTGCAAGGTTTAAGACGTTGGATTTTATTAACGAGCACAGCAGAATGACTTTATGAAAAATACGGCTTTACCAAGCTAACACAACCTGATTTATATATGGAGAAATTTAAGTCGAATGTGTATCTGAATAAAGAAAAAACTCATTTCAATACCATATAAAATTCATTTAGCTGGTGAATTTATTTCCCAAAATATTCTATCCTGTATATAAATAATCCACTCCTAATTGTAAACGATGACCCTAGCATAGCTTTACATAAATAGGGAGAACATTAAGTTAAAACTATAAAAAAATATAAATGATACCTCTTGAAAGTTTTGAAATAATCGGAATAGCTACTAGAACAACAAATCAGATGGGCAATCTACCCACGATATACCCAAGCTTTGGAATCGTTTCTACAGTGAAAATGTCCAGGATAAAATTCCTAACAAAAAAAGTGACACCATTTATTCGGTTTATACGGACTATGAATCGGATTACACTGAAGCATATGCATGTATAATCGGAATGCAGGTAAATTCTCTTGTCCCAGTTCCAAATGGTTTCGTAGGGCGTAAATTTAAAAATGGAAATTATCAAAAATTTGTTGCCAAAGGGGAATTGCAACATGCCGTGGTGGGAATTTGGCAAGAGGTATGGAAAAAAGATAAGGAACTAAATCGAAAATACACGGCCGATTTTGAAATTTATAAAAAAGACGTTTCAACAGTAGATGTTTACATTGCGATAAAATAAAAGAGCAGAAACAAAGTGCTTCTTTAATATCCATGTGCTATATATCTGAGTATATGAATGCACTTTTTTTAGATACAAAATCTTTCAAATTATGGTTTGTAAGTGCAAATATTATTAATAATGTAATACAGATTACGAAGGAATATTTTCCAGTTTTGGGCCCCATAGCATAGTGGCATTTGTAGAAACCGAAAAACTAGAATAGGATTGCCAAGTAATGTAGGATTGTAAAATATGGAATGGCCAATTCATTCATTAGAGATGTAAACCAAAATTATTGAGTATTAAGTATTAGCATGTTAATGTTACTTTAGATACTACTTTTTAAACATGAATTCTAAACTTTTAATTTATTAAATGATGAAAGGTGATTTTCCGCTGGTAATTTTAATAGGGTTGTTTCTCTCTTTTTCGACGTTTTCGATAGCGCAACTAACCAATGACCATAAAAAGCAAATATTGTTGGATATAGGAAAGGTTTTATCGGAGAGGTATGTGTTTCCTGAAAAAGCTTTATCCATGGAGAGCATAGTATTGGAAAATTTAATTGCGGGCAACTATGATACAATAACAAATGGTTCTTATTTTGCGGCCCAGCTAACAAAAGATTTGAGGGGTATTTCCAAAGACCTTCACTTGAGTGTTTCATATAATGGGAACGAGACCTCCACCGAAAGTAATCCCTCGAAAGAAGCTCAAGAACAAGAACAGTGGTTGGAAAACATACTAAAGGAAAACAGCTTTGGCGTTACAAAGACAGCTATTATAGAAGGTAATATTGGATATATAGAAATGCCTCTTTTTGGTCCGTTGGATAGATGTGCAGACACCTTGGTAGCTGCTATGGCAAAAGTTGTAGATACCAAGGCTCTTATCCTCGATCTAAGAAACTGTAGGGGTAGTTTGGATGAGAATGCTATTCCTTTTCTGTGCAGCTATTTTTTTAAAGAATCTGTCCACCTCTTTGACTTTTACGTCCGCAAGTCCAATTCGACTAAACAATTTTGGACCTACTCCTGGTTACCCTATCAAAAATACGTGGATAAGCCCATTTATATTTTGACCAGTGGTCGGACTTTTTCAGGCGGTGAAGAGCTCTCCTATGACCTACAACAACAGAATAGGGGTATAGTGATTGGAGAAATTACCAAAGGGGGAGCCAATCCGACCGAAAAAGTGTTGGCAAATTCAAATTATAGTGTGGCCGTTCCCTATATGCAATCTATAAATCCCATTAGTAAAACAAATTGGGATGGGATTGGGGTTGTGCCCGATATCCAGGTTAATTCCAATATGGCTTTGCACATCGCACACCGGTCTGCATTAGATACAATTTTTAAGACCACATACAATAGTATGGAAAAGGAAATTTTAGCCACACAAATAAAAAATATAGAATTGGCCGCTCCACAATTCCGAAAAACAAATTTTATATTAAAGGGGTTCAAAGATGCCAAAGAAGTGTCGGTTTCAGGATCTTTTAATTTTTGGGGCACTCCCTTGTCATTGACCAAGCATGAAGATGTATGGCGCGTAGAAGCTGAAGTTGCTACAGGAATTGTACACTATAAGTTTATTGTAGACGGTCAATGGATTATCGATCCCGATAATCCACGCACCACTAAAGCGAATGGACATACCAATTCTGTTTTGGAAATAAACTAAATCCATATTGTTTTTCTGAAGGTTTATAAAATTTAAAATGACAATAAATAATGCTTAATCAAATAAACCTCTCACATGCAGTAATGATAGCCTTAGTTTTAAATTAAACATTAAACAGAAATGAAAGATGATAGCACCGTAAAAGACACAAATATTTTTGTTATGTATTCAAAAACAGGTCATCAATTATATTTGAAAACATATGAGCAACCCAAAAGAAAATCTTGAAAAACTAAAACTTGAACTACCAGGAATTACAACACCTGGAGGAAATTATGTTTCTATCAACGTACGACAGAATATAGCATACGTTGCAATTCAATTTCCAATTTTAAATGAAACATATCTGTATCAAGGCCGATTGGGTTGCGAAATTTCAACCCAAGACGGGTATAAGGCCATGGAGATGTGTGCCCTGAATGTATTGGCGCAAGTTGAACATAAAATCGGATTTGATTACATCATTGGATTAAACCATATCGATGCCTATTTTCAGTCAGGGAAAAATTGGGACGATTCGCCAATTGTAGTTAATGGAGTATCGGATGTATTCATAAAAGTGCTGGAGGAAAAAGGAAAACATTCCCGAGCGATTCTTGGTGTTGAAAAGCTACCCAGAAATTTTAGTGTAGGTCTAACAGCTTCATTTACTATTGAAATTGAATAAAATACATCCTTTAATATAAATCTGAACCGTGATGTATATTCCGAAAAACAACCGTCAATCTGATAAAAAGCAAATCGTTGAATTCATTCAGCGCTTTAGCTTTGGTACAATCATTACTGTGAAAAATAAGGTGCCAATTGCTTCTCATCTCCCCTTTTTAGTGACTCAAACCGACAAAGGAAAAAGTTTACAATCCCATTTTGCAAAAGCAAATGAACAGTGGAAAGATATTGAAAACACGCCTGTTTTAGTCATTTTTAGCGAACCCCATGCCTATATTTCGCCAAAACATTATGAAAAGGATTTGAATGTCCCGACTTGGAATTATATGTCAGTTCATGCGTATGGACAGGGGCAATTAATTACCGAAATGGAGAATGTTTCTGAATTATTGGAAAGAACAATTGACACTTATGAAATAGAATACAAGCAACAATGGAATAAATTACCACAAGATTTTAGAACAAAAATGATGCATGGAATTGTGGCATTTGAAATTAATATGAGTGAATTGCAAGCTAAAGAAAAATTGAGTCAGAACAAAACGGAAAACGAACGAAAAAAAATCATTGAATCTCTTTCTAAAAGTAATCATTCGAGCGAAACATTGATTGCTACTTATATGAAAGGTACTCTTACCGAATAGAAACATCTTTTACAACGATATAAAAGCAATATCCTTTTAAAATTCATACCATGCTAATAAAAAACCTTACACTCAACCTCTCTTTAATCAGCCTATTCCTTTTAATTTCTTGTTCCCCAAAGGATAATTCCGTTTCTGAAACAAATTCTATTATTGGAGCATGGAAACCCATTAAAGAAATTCATGTGTGTTCTACCGGAACACAACACGTCTATGAATATTCTATTTGTGAACAAACCGGAAGAATTACATTGTCTGCAAACGGAACCTTAAGCACAACAGCCCATGACCAAACGGAAGGCAATTGCGTGCAATATGACAGTGCTATGGGAACTTGGAAATTAAATGGTAATAATTTGACCATCATTATTAACGAACATACAAACAATCCATCGCTTTCTAAATTGGTAAACAATAAACTTCGTATTGGATATGATGCCGACCCGGAAAGTACGTGTAACGGTGAAGGTTCTCCCTCTCATTATTACACCGAATTTATGAAGGTGCAATAAAAGGCTTATAGCACTATGAATATGAAAAATAATTATTTTTAGCTTTACCAATAAGAGTTTCATTATTTTTAGACTAGTAATTTATCGTCGGAATTATCCTAAAAATCAAGTGAATATAATATTAAGACGAACACAACCCATTCAATAATGAATCCAATTTTAAACTTCATAGAGAAAATTGACCAGCAGAATTTGTGGGATAAAACACTGAAATTAAACAGAAAGGGGTACTTAAAGGTTTCCGGCAGTGTGGACACTAATCTATACTTTATTGTCAGTGGAAGTTTGAAAATATACGTCTTGGACGAATTTGAAGAAAACATTATCCGGTTTGGTTACATAGATAATTTTATTTCGTCATTAGATTCCTTCATCACCGAAAAACCATCGGATGTATATATCCAAGCCATAAAAAGAACAGAATTAAAGGTAATTAAAAAGCCAGCCTTTATGAGCTTTGTAGAAAGTTCTGAAGAGAACACCAAGATTTGGCAACTAATCCTTATGAATTTGATAGTGCAACAGATGGAACGAGAGCGCGATATTTTAACGGCATCCCCTAAAGAACGATATAAAAGAGTGCTGGCAAGAAGTCCGCAGTTGTTTCAAGAAATCCCGAACAAGTACATTGCCTCATATTTGAGAATGACTCCCGAAACATTGTCAAGAATCAAAAAGTCTTAATCTAAATCAATGTTTTTGAAAAGGGTAACTCCGAATTTTGGCAAAAAAAGATAATGACAACAACATCTGAACAATTGATACAGGACTTGGTAGAAAGAACACGGTTAAATATCAATGAAGCCGAAAAATTCAGCAATTTCTCAAACGAAAAATTAAATCACAAAATTAAATATGATAGTTGGAGTATTTTAGAATGTTTTGAACATTTAAATTTATACGGAGATTTTTATATCCCTGAACTTAAAAGTAGAATCGAAAATTCAAAAAGTCTACCAAACGTAAATTTCAAATCGGGTATTATAGGCAACTATTTTGCAAAAATGATGTTGCCAAAAGACAAACTGAACAAAATGAAAACGCTTAAAGACAAAAATCCCATCGGAAGTCAATTAGACAGGACTACAATTGCACGTTTTATTAGGCAACAAGAGGAGATGTTGAAACTCTTGGACACATCAAGACACATAGATTTGAACAAAACCAAAACAGCCATAAGCATTTCGAAATTGATTAAATTAAAACTGGGAGATACCTTTAGATTTGTTATTTATCATAATGAACGTCATATGGCACAAGCAAATAAAGTATTGGACAGCAAAAACCTAAAGGCAGCATGAATTTGACGACTTCATTGAAGAATCTGAACGTTAATTGTCAATGGAAAACATGTATTTGAAATTGTATATATGATTGAAAATTTACCAAATTGGATAAATTGGCTTTTTCTATTGACAGCAATGTTTACCATTGGCATGTTCCATGTTTCCAATGGTAAACCTGTTAAATTGACGTTCCTGATAATCTTATGGGGTTTAGGACAATCGATTTTGGCATTGACTGGTTATTACCAAAAGACAGATATAGTTCCTCCGCGATTTTTGTGGGTTTTAATTCCAGTTGTATGTTTTATCATCTTTGGAATGTTTAAAAAGCAGAGAACTTTGATGATTGAAAGCCGACAAATGAATATCAGCACCTTTTTGCATGTAGTTAGAATTCCAGTAGAAATCGTGTTATTCTATTTATTTGTACATAAAATGGTTCCGGGATTAATGACATTTGAAGGACGTAATTTTGAAATTTTAGCAGGAATATCAGCCCCAATTGTAGGAGTTTTAACACTTAAAAGCTTAATTAGCCGAAAAATGCTGATTATATGGAATGTGATTAGCTTGTTTTTGGTACTGTTCATAATGGTAAATGGTATTTTATCAAGTGACCTGCCAATTCAGATGTTTGGATTTGAACAACCAAATAGAGCAATTAATTATTTCCCATTTATTTTATTACCTGCGACCATAGTTCCAATCGTAATCTACACCCATTTGATAGATATCATTAAGTTATGGAATGTGAACGATTCTAAAAATGAACAAAATCAATGTAGTCGTTAGAAATCTGATTCTCAAATAATCTTCATCTTATCCACTTCTTGCCATTACAAAAAAAGACCTTAACCTACAGTGTCGCATTTTTACAAGTTCAACCTTCATGATAGGGTTAGTTTTGCATCTCAATTTTTTAGAAACCAAATAAGTAATCCTTAAAAAAGACACTTCATTCCTTCACTAGGGAAAAATAAAAATACAATTAGACCATATGAGAACTATCATATTATACATAGTTATGTTGCTTTTAACCTCAGTCTCTTTTGGACAAGAGCAAAAAGTAAAAAACACACTTTCGATTACAATCGGAGCGAGTTCCCTATCCCGTCAGGATTTGATTTTCTCTCCCCTTATTCATACAGATATGACCGTTTTAAATGTGGGAATGGCATACATCAGGCAAGCAAATCTGTTCCAAAAAATCAGCCTTCGATATGGTAATTTTAATCCTTCGGTATCGGATCCATATGATTTCACCATTCATGGCGAAACACATACCGCACATGCGCACAGCTTTAATTTTATTGATGTCGATTATCTTATTGGGAAAAACGTTAAGGAGTCAGGAAATTCTACGTTCACTGCAGGCGGGCTGTTTGTAATGGACGTGCAAGCCTTGGACTATGTCTATGGTAGAACCAGTAGTTTTGGCTATTATTCCACACTTGGTTTAGGTGTTTTTGGAAGGTATCAGCACAACATAGGAAAGAAAGGTCAATTTACTGCCAACGTGCAGCTGCCGCTAGTAATGTGGTTGGCACGTTCCCCCTACCTAGTCAACGATGACCAATTCATCGAAAACACCACCTCACATTCTCAATTTAAAACATTGATGTCCTTTATAGAAGACGGACAACTGGTTACTTGGAATAGATTACAAACATTTGACTTTGAAGCAGGGTACAACTACAATCTAAATGAAAAATGGTCTTTAGGTGTTGCATATATGTTAGAATTCATCCATTCGAGCCAACCAAGAAATCTAGTTTCCAATCGCCAATCAATTAATCTAAATGCAAACTTCAACTTTTAATATGAAATCAATACAACACATCATAACAATGCTTTTTATCACTCTCACGTTTATGGGATGTGATACCTATACAGAGGAACCCGCAAATAATCCAGAAGCCATTTTTGAAAACCTATGGACGACTTTCAATGAAGAATATGCGCCCTTCGAAGAGCGAAATGTGGATTGGAAAGCCCAATATGATGCGTTTCGGCCAATGGTCAATTCAAATACTACCGACTCCGAATTGTTTTCCATACTATCACAAATGCTGGGTAAACTTGATGACGGACATGTAAGCTTAACAGCCCCTGGACGAGATGTTTTTTATTCAAACAGAATAAGGAATGAGCTCATTGATGATGAGTTGTTCAGTCTTCCTGTGGTGAGAATTTATCTTGAATCTGGATATAAGGAAGGAGATGAAAACAGCTACATCTATGGTAATATAAAGAACGAAAATTTGGCCTACATTTATTTTGACCATGTGGAAGAAAATTTCTTTAAACTAAATGATTTTCTGAACCAATATAATAACGTGAATGGTTATATCATTGATATGCGCCATAATGATGGAGGCGATTTTACCTACTGTTTTTCTGAAATAGGCAGATTGACGGATCAATCCCGTTATGTATTCCGCAGTAAAACCAAAAATGGAAAAGGTGCCAACGACTATACCGATTGGCATGAATGGTCCATTCACCCTAATGGGGAATATATAAACAAACCCATTATTGTACTGATGGATAACTACACCATTAGCGCAGGTGAACGTGCTGTAATGGCTTTTAAAACACTGCCAAACGTCACGCTGATGGGAGATACATCAAATGGCGCCCAAGGCACTATGATAGGAAGAGAGTTGGCAAACGGCTGGTTTTACACCATCGTCACACAAAAAACAGAATTATATGACGGGATGTCGTATGAGGGTATTGGATTGGCTCCTGATGTGTTAAGTATCAACAATATTAGTGATATCAACGCCGGAATTGACCAAACCTTGCAAACCGCTATCGATGAGTTAAGATAATTATCAAAAGAATAGAAACAAAAAACACAATTGAATTTTCAATAATAAATCAGGTGTTTGTTGACATTATTATCTTTAGAAACTGTCGTAAAATTTTAAACAGTATAAACTCATGTAACCATATAAAACAAGTTTGGAAGCAGGAATAGTTAAAATTGTTAAGGCAATTCTTGGAAATTTATATAAGATTTAAGTAAGTGGCCATTAAGTTGAAAACCGCTTCCTTTCTTGACATCCTTTCTTATTTGATTCTCAAATAGATTCGTCTTAACGTCGCATTTTTACAAGTTCAACCTTTTAAGATAATTTAATTTCGTCCCGTCAACTTATGCAAGTAGTATGAAAAAGAGTGTTCATTGTTGCTATGAGTGTCACAAAACTTTAAACTAAATATTAAACATTAAATTATCTAAAGATGAAACCCTTATTTTACATTTTAACAACCATTTTATTTTTAAGCTCCCCTAAACTTACAGCCCAAACTACGGATGTCATAACAGAATTAAACAGTCCACGTTCAATGGCGGTGCATGGAAATGACCTGTACATTGTGGAAACGCTCGCTGATAAAATTATTAAAATAGATATCACAGCAACTATACCAACAGCTACAGATGTTGTGACTGCACTAGATGGGCCATTAGCAATAGTAATCAATGGAAACGACCTGTATATTGCTGAATTTAGTGGCAACAAAGTTTCTAAAATAGATATCGCTGAACCAACACCTATGGTAACAGATGTCATAACTGGATTAAGTGGACCTGTGGCATTATTGATTAATGGGAATGATCTTTATATTACTGAATATACCGATAGTAAAGTTTCTAAAATTGATTTATCTACCCTGTCCTTAAATGATGCTGTCACCAACAATTCCATTAGAGTATATCCAAACCCTTCAACAGATTTTATAACGATTTCAGGATTAACTGAAGATAAAAATTTTAAAATTTATAGTGCCATAGGTTCAGAAATAGAAAAAGGCGTTATTAAAAATGAAGGAGAAATAAACACGCAGGGCTTAGCCAAAGGGATGTATGTGTTAAAATTTGATGACGGCAATTCCTTGAAATTTATAAAAGAATAATAAATAGAAGTTCAATTAATTAATAAATAAAATGAGTAAAAGACTATTATTTGTGATAGTATTCGCATTATGCCTAGGAACGACTGCCTCGTCGCAAGGATTTTTAAAGAAACTTAAAGAGAAGGCAGCAGATAAAGGCAGTGACTTGATTGTCAAAAAAAGTGCGGAAAAAGTGGAAGATGCTGTTGATGGCGAAAAAAAAGACAAAAATGACAAGAAAAGTGAATCTAAAAAGGATTCCGATGGAGAAGAACAAGATGGGCCAACAAATACTAAAACAGGCATTACCACCTATTCAAAATTTGATTTTGTGCCTGGTGAACACATCATCTATGCCGAAAATTTCGAGCAAGATGTCATTGGCGAGTTTCCACTGAAATGGTTTACAAATGGTAGCGCAGAGGTGGTCACCGTAGAAGGTTTGGCGGGCAGATGGTTAAAATTAGTTGCGGGCAGAACCCTAACCCCTACCATGAAATTTCCAGCTAATTTCACGTTGGAGTACGATTTGCTCGTAAATATGCCAGTAGATCCTAAACGTAATGCCATTGCTCCTTTTAAACCTTGGCAATTTCAAATTTACGATGGTGGAGATAAGGCATTAAAATTAAGTTATGATGGTCATAAATTGAATAATATGCTGTCTTTTAAGACAAATTTCGAACATAAGTATGCGGATATAAGATTGGAAGCAACAGAGAAAAAACTGTCCAAATTGAAAACCGACAGATTTCGATTTGAAGGTTTTGGAGACTATTATAATGGAGGTGTAATACATGTTGCGATGACGATACAGGGCGAAAGATTGCGTATGTGGTATGATGCACAAAAAGTCTTGGATGTGCCTATTGCAGTGCCATTAAGCCATGATTTCAATCAAATTCAATTTGAAGCCATGACACGGGAGGGGATGCCTGCATATTACATTGGTAATATTAAGTTGTCGGAAGGTAAAGCAGACACACGATCCAAGTTAATGGACGAAGGGCATTTTGTTACCACAGGGATTCAGTTTGACTCCGGGTCAGATAAAATTAAGCCCATTTCTTATGGAATTCTTAAAGAAATTGCGGCCGCCATTAAAGACAATGCCATCAAAGTAAAAATCATAGGGCATACAGATAATGACGGCAATGCAGAATCGAATCTTGCACTATCAAAACGCAGATCGGAAGCTGTCAAAAATGCTCTTGTTGCAGATTTTAAAATCGATGCGGCCTCTATTGAAACAGATGGAAAGGGAGCTTCTCAACCAGTCGGAGACAATAAAACAAGTACTGGAAAGGCAGAAAATAGAAGGGTGGAATTTGTTAAACTATAAGCACCACATGTAGATCTAGCTTATTAATCGAAATCATTAAAAAGTAATAATACATGTCACTTTGCAAAAAGAAAAGAGTTTCCAGGAAAATTGGAACTGAAATAAAAATCCATATCGATGAGAAACAACACCTTCTTTATTTGCGCATT
The DNA here is from genome assembly GCF_001678675.1 of Gelidibacter algens. Lineage (GTDB taxonomy): Bacteria > Bacteroidota > Bacteroidia > Flavobacteriales > Flavobacteriaceae > Gelidibacter > Gelidibacter algens. The sequence goes on along the minus strand of NZ_LZRN01000023.1, from coordinate 26,549 downwards.
GGCTCAAATCAAAATTCATGTTATTCCTATGAAACAGTTTGTGAGTTTTATAATTCGCTTCAATTGCTTCAAGAATGGATTCAGGAAGAAAAAATTAGATATATCATCTTAAAATCACGATATAAGCTGAATAATGATGCAGGGAGTGATGTGAAGTTTCTATTGAAATGCATTAACGACAATGATAAAATGCTCCTGATGGATTACGCTTATAAATGTGCTAAAATAGCGTATCATTTGAGCATTAGTTTCAACACCAACGCCATTGTCATTAGTGTGCTTAATGGGAATGCCTTCGGTGGAACTTTTGAATATGCCTTGGCAACTCAATATGTGATTGCAGAAGAACATATTAAGTTTGGTTTTCCAGAATCTGATATAGGAATTGTCCCTGTATTGGGCGCCTATAATTTTTTAACACCTAAAGTGGGATTTGCAAAAGCCAAAGAAATTATCAATTCAAATAAGAAGTGGAACGCTAGTCAAATGATGGACTTAAATATCATAACGCATGTATCCAAAAAAGGAAAAGGGATGGAGACTACGTTGGAGCTTATAAAAGAAGGGGAAATAACCGCAAAAGATTGTTTACAAAAAGCATTTTGTAATCCCTCGTCTGAAGATTTACTAAAATCTATCGATCTATGGATGAATGATCTGTTGACAACTAACCCAACCAGATTTGAAAGTAGGGATACTATGTTGGAGAATGAAGTAACGGTATGAAAGGCATGTCTTTTAAATTAAAAATAGTTGGATTAAATATATCAAGTTTTATTTTAAGCTCATTTTTATCTTATAGCACTAACAGCATAGAATAGGCAGTCTTAATTCAAAACCTTTCCATTATATCACTTTTATCATATTTTTCAAACATTCATGATTATGAAAAATCAATTCAAATATCTAATTATATGCCTCTTTTTTACAGCATTTATTAATGGGCAGACCGGTTTTAGCATCGGTGGACAAGTACTTGACAGAGACCAAAAACCTTTAATGGGAATTCAGATTGTCTTAATTCAAGCTAATGAAGATGCCATTGTAAAAATTGAAATGACCGATACAGAGGGCATCTATCAATTCACGAATTTAAAAGAGAACGATTATAAAGTATTAATTGAAGATGTGGAGTTCAAATTTTATCAAAGTGAAAGTATTAGTCTTTCCATTCAAAATAGCAATAGGATCCTCCCTCCCATTATTTTGATGGCCATGGATGTCAATAACCTTGACGAAGTGGTTATTACAAAGAAAAAACTATTCGTAGAGAATAAAATTGACCGAACAGTGGTCAATGTAGAGGCATTTATTACGGCCGCTGGAGGCAATGCCATGGATGTTTTGGAGAAATCTCCAGGAATAACAGTGGACCAAAACGGGACGATTACCTTTAAGGGGAAATCGGGCGTTCAGGTTTTTATAGATGACAAACCCACGTATTTATCGGGAGCTGAATTAGAAACCTATTTAAGGTCCTTACCAGCAGGAACCTTGGATAAAATTGAGTTAATGACCAATCCTCCGGCCAAGTACGATGCAACAGGTGGCGCAGGAATTATCAATATAATATCGAAACGATCCAATGCAAAAGGATTCAACGCCAGTCTGACTTCCAGAATTTCTCAAGGGAAAAGAACTGGCAATAGTCAAGACTTCAATTTCAATTATATGAATAATAAGGTGCGACTTTTTGGTAACATAGGTTATCGAAAACAAAACCCCTTTAATGATCTATTCATTTTCAGAAAGTTCAAGAATGATGACGGCACTACCAAAAGTTTGTTTTATCAAAACAGTTTCATTGATACCGAAAGAGAATCATCCAACGCCAAAATAGGAATGGATTACTACGCCTCAGATAAAACAACGATTGGCCTTGGCCTAAATGGTGTTTTGAGAACGATCGATAGTAGGTTTGATGTTAACAGTGAAATCACAAACCCCTCCTCGGTGTTAGACTCTACCATTGTTGCCAATAACACGCTGCAAGAGAAATTCAAAAACGGGGCAATCAATGTCAATGTGCGTCATGAATTGGACAGTCTAGGCCAAAAAATAAATGTGGATCTTGACTATTTAAAATATGAGACTACCACCAAGCAAGCCTTCAATAACTATGTGTACCAAACGGACCACTCATTGTCCAGTCAAGATAAACTCAAAGGATATTTGCCTTCAAATATTGACATTTATGCTTTAAAAACCGACTATATCTTGCCAATTAAAGATGGTTCCGCTTTTGAGACAGGTTACAAAATAAGTTATACAAAAACCGACAATAAGGCGGAGTATCGGGATATAATTGACGAAGAAGATATCCCTAACTACAACTCTAGCAACCATTTTAAATACGATGAGATTATTAATGCGGCCTATGTTAATTTTAATACCAATTATAATCGCTTTACATTTCAAACAGGTCTGCGCCTAGAAAACACGGAATCCAAAGGACATCAACTCGGTAACATACAGAAGCCCGCTTCAAAATTTAAGAATAATTACACTAATCTGTTTCCTACAGTCTATATAAAATATGATCTGGATTCTATCAATCACAATTCATTGGTTATGAATTATGGGAAAAGAATAAATCGCCCCTTTTTTCAAATGTTAAATCCGTTTATTAGACCCTTGGATAAATTTACCTTTTATTTAGGCAATCCATTTTTGGAACCCATATTTACCGATACTTATGAGTTGTCCTATCGTTATAAAGACATTTTTTCTACTACATTAAATTATACCTTTTCTAAAAATGATATTGCAGAAACCATAAAAATAGAAGAGGGCATTTATTTTAGTCAACCAGCCAATATCGGGACAAGTGAATTTTTCACTATAAACATGAATGCGCAACTCCAATTTTTTAAATGGTGGTCCGCCAGCGCCTATAACGAAATTACCCATGCCAAATTTAAAGGGCAATTGTTCACCGAAGACTTTACCTCGTCTGGTACTTTCTGGTATGTATCACTAAACAACAGTCTAAAATTTGAAAAAGGATGGTCAGCAGAAATTAGTGGGACCTACCACACGGATATTACGAACGCGCAATTTGTCCTTTTGTCAAAGTCAAAAATCAATCTCGGGGTTCAAAAGAAGTTGCTTAAAGACAAAGCCAGCATTAAATTGGCGCTCAATGATATATTTTACTCCGATCTCAATAACGGCATTATTAAAAATCTCAAGAATACGGATGCCAAATGGAGAAACAAACTGGATTCCCGATTTGTAGCGCTCACCTTTTCATATAGTTTTGGAACATCCATGACGCTAAAAAACCAATATGAATCTGATGGCGCTAAAAGTGAAAAAAACAGGGTTGGAGCATAATTGGGTGGTTTGTAACCACTTTTATTTTTGACCAAAAAATCTTTAATTTGTCTAAATTTCAAAATTAAAAGCCAGGAACGCTAATGAAGGTATTTCTAAAAAAATCGGAACAATCAAAATTACTGGCATTTGTTCAACTCGTTTTAATTTACGGACTCGTTTTTAACCCTTGGACGACCTTCCCATACACATTCATATTTATCATTATTTGCGTACTTCTAGTAACCTATTGGAACGATAAGGCATTCCATAATATTGGACTTAAAACAAATAGAGGTATTTTAAAAACAATTGGGATGAGCCTATTGATCTTTGTCAGCATAGCGCCCATCATGGACTTTATAATACAACCGCTCGTCAATAAACTAACTGGAGAGATAACAGATTATTCCGCTTTTCAATCAATTGCGCACAACGCCTCAAAATACACGAAGTATCTCTTCTATGTCATCATAAGCGCCTCTATAGGAGAAGAAATTTTGTTCCGTGGCTTTGTTTTCAGACAATTGGAAATAGGTCTGCCTGATTTTAAATATAAAACAGTCGTCATCGTGTTGATGTCCGCTCTGCTTTTCAGTCTTCCGCATATATACCAGGGCTTAAGCGGTTTGATAATGACCTTCATATTCGGTTTAATTTTTGCCATCATCTATATCAAAACAAATTTCAATCTTTGGGTCACCATGATAGTTCATGGTCTTATAGACATCATGTTTTTAACATTGGCCTACTTTGACGGGTTAGGTTATTATGTTCTTGGTAATGACTTGTTTTTTGGGTATTAAGGCCCCCTTTTTACGTCATCCAATAACGCTAATCTTCAACAGCTTCTACATTCACAAATAGTTAGAAATTCAACTTCTTTAAGGTGAATGTAAATCTTGATTTCAATCAAGATTTACAAGAGTCCTATTCATAAAATTTGAAGAAATTTAAACGATAAGCAAACAAAACCATAGACCCTTTCGCAATTTTTATATAATAATTATGCTTCATCAAATGATAGTAAGCATCTTAATCTTTGAAAATCCCTATTCAAATAGGAGCCATAAATTCTTTTAACTGGCGATGTCGCTTTTATACAAGTTATAGTCTTCGATATATAACAATTTTACACCCATAATTTTATATGTATATGAAAAATAAAAAAAAAGCTCTTAAAAAGCAATCTATGCTTTTGTTCACCAAATTCGCATTAAGTTAATTGACGTTAGTATATAGCTGTCAAAAGGATGGTACATCTTCAGATGATGACGGCGGATTGCCTGATTTTGTTTCCGCAAAAGGCTTCGGAAATTCTGATGAAGATCCTGAAGGCACACCTCTTCTATTACCTCCGGGAATTACATTAGATAGTCCAATATATACCTATAATAGATTTGATGAGACTGATTGTGGTGGCCACGCTATGGAAGGTGAGCCAGGAAAAGAAACGTTAGTGCCTTTGTGTTTTGCATTTAAAAATAACACTAACAGCAAAATAAGTGTAGAACTTCCACCAGGGTTGATAGTTGTATCAGATAATAAGGAGGTTCAAAATGGAATTCTTATAGAAAAACTTACCATCGAAGTACCGGAGGGTCAATATTTGTTTTCTCCTATAAAGGCATATTGTTTGAATGACACCAGGAGTATTCCTGGTGTAGGTACAGATTTTAAATACAAAGCAGAAATTGTGACTACTTACCAACCTATGTTAGACCTTCTCCAAAAATTAGATACGAAAAAATTGACTACTGGAAATTTAGAACAAAATGCTGTCATAACAGCTAAAGTTCAAAGTTTGATTTGGAATATTGAAAACAAGGGTAAGTTAGACGCTTATAACCAAGCAGTATTTAATGGACTCGAGGATAAATCTTGAGGTTCAATAAAATCTAGTCACATTTTAACAAATGATTTTTGTGAATTTTTATTGCCCATGTCGTAATTTCTATGAAAGCTGAAATTTTTAAACCAAGTGCTTCTTTGAGCAAGTATATCGATAGCTATATGCTTGTTGATATTGATTGGCATCATACTACTGATGTTGAAAATGTGTGGAGGCTTATTCCGTACGGAAAAGTATCTATGCTGTTTCTTTATGGCGACCCACATGAGTATAGTTTAAAGGGAGTAACCGAATCGATGCAATATACGCGTCGAGCCTTTTTGGTGGGGCAACTTATACAGCCTATATGGTTAAGGTTTACAGGGCATACACGTCTCATTAAAATACAATTTAAATCTTCTGGAGCACAACAATTTCTTCCTGTAAATATGGAAGAGTTCCGTAATGTAGCAAGCCTGGACCTTGAGGCATTATGGGGATGGGATACCGCTGAACTCATCGAGCAATTGGAGGAATCTCTTTCTGATGAAGAACGTATCAGCAAGCTAAATGGTTTTTTAGAGAAGCGCCTATTGCCACAGACAAATCTGATTGATTATGTTGACTATACTATTCAGCATATGAAGTCCCACAACGGAAACCTTTCTATAAAAGGACTAGAGCAGAAACTTGGAATTAGCACAAGACAACTAGAACGGTTATTTCGGTCAAAGATTGGATTATCTCCTAAAGAAATGAGTAAGCTTATTAGACTTAACGCTGCTTTTTCTTCCTTACGAGCGGAGCCAGAAATCTCTCTTACCAAGTTATCCTATGAAGCGGGTTATTACGACCAATCACACTTCTCTAGGGATTTTAAAAATATTGCAGGAATAAGTCCTACGAAGCTTTTTTCAAGAAGCTCACAGGAGCTATTTGTAACGCATGGAGAGTGTTTTGTAAAATAAATCCCCCAATAGCTAACCCTTCAATTAATAATATTCATATTTATTATTTGAGCTAGTGAGGGCATATATGCATCTCTGGTATTTGTCTATTTCATTAAGATAAAAAAAATATAGAAATGATTATACAGTAGAATGAATTTATAAATAGTAAAAAATTGCAAGAAGATAATAGGCGGCTGATATCACGACCATAAAAATAGTTTAAAAAAAATGAAATCAAGAAAAATACTAAATGTCATATGTTTGATTTTTGTAATCAACATGGCGCGTTCCCAATCGTCACATTGGTCAAAGTTGTTTGATACACATTCTACGATGGACTTGGGAAGTAGTATGCCAACAAATGTCATAGTTGATGATGAGAATATTTTGATCCCTGTGGTTGAAAAAGATCATCTAAATTTCTACAAATTAAATGGGAATGGTGAAGTCATTCAAAGTTTGAATACCAACTATGCTTCTGGTCAATTCACCACTATGATATCGCTTGAAGAAAGCTACGCTATAATTTTTGATAATGCCCCCCAAGGACCGGCACCTGTGTACAGATTATTATATCTGAACAAAAATCTTGAAGTCATAGACGAGCATCATTTAGATTTACCGGGGAACACTGCGTTGAGCAGAGTGCTGACGCTATTCAAAATCAACAATCAGCTATATTTTACGGCTAGTGATTATTCCAATGAGACCTATTCATTGCTGTCAGTATCAAATAACAATGAATTGACTTTGAAGTTTTCTGGAGCATTTTCAGTGTCACAAGACAAAGTGGATGTATTGCCAAACGGTAACATTGTTGTGGATTACGAATACGAAAAATTCCACACCCTAAAATGCATAAATCCTTTATCAGGCCTTTTGGTTTGGGAGAAAAACTATGGGATTGGAAATGAGATGGACTTGGGCTATAGAAAATCCATTAATGAGTTAGGTCAAATTTTCCTAGCTCGCCATGTAAGGAAGTGGGATGAAAACAGTCAGCAAAAAGATGGTATTTATTTACAGAAAATTAATTCTGATTCTGGTGATATTATGATGAGTAAGACATTGAATATCGAAAAGGACGGCGCTGTAAGATTAGAGGAGCTTCAGTTTGACAACACCACACAAAGCTTATATATAACTTATTTAAGTTATGCAATTGTTTCTGAAATTGTGTTTTCAAAATTAGACGCCTCATGTAATGTTTTGAATCAGGTGGTGATTCCAGCACCTGACAACAAAAATTCCTCCAGTCCTATTTTTAGAAAATCAAAACTTAAGCTTAAAGGGGATGGCTCCGTTATATTGGTATATAGAAGTTTTAAAAATCCGTTGGAAATGGAGAATTTGAACCTCAACCTGTATTCACCACATTTTGAGTTGGAAAACACAGCAGAATTAAACATTCCCAATAAAAATGGGGATGAGATATGCACGGACATTGAGGTAATGAATGACAAAATTGTCATCAGTGGATTTGTACCAAATACCAATCCCTCTATGTTTTGGGAAAAGATGCAACATTTCGTTGCAATGGTAGACCTCACAGAGAATCTGACACTAAATGGAGTTCAAAATTCAAATGGTGTGTCAATTGAGCCCAATCCAGTAAAAAACACGCTCACGCTAAAATCAGAATACGTCTTTAATGAGCTTACAATTTATAATCAATCCGGACAATGTATGGTCAATTTAAAAAATCCAGGAAAGACAATCGATGTTTCACAGTTGTCATCTGGAGCCTATCTGATTAAAATCATAGGTATTAAGAATAATACAACAACACTCAAATTCATCAAGAGTTGAGGATAGTTCCAAACCGATAAACTTAAGACCAGACTAACATTAAAATACTACAGACAACAATGACGACTGTTTTTTCTTATGCATCACTCTTTAAATCATTAAATTTTTTGACGCTATTTCTAGTGCTATCTTTTAATGTCGATGCCATGGCACAAGGCATAAGCCAGGAGGAGCTCAACAAGAAAATCGCCGAAGCAAAGCAAAAAATGGGACAAGGTGATAAATCGAATGACGAATTTATGAAGCAGATGATGCAGTCGAATGCAGGTGCACAGGCCATGCCGAAAGCCTCATCAACATTAAAAATCCCACCTCTCAATGCAGTTGCAATGTCAAAACTTCCCAAGCATATATTTACAACGACAGAACTCGACGAACATATTGGCGCCATTATTCAAAAGCTTCAGAAGGTAATGAAATCTGAACAATTAAAGTCCGTAGAAGAAGTCATTGAAAAATGTGAAAATGATTCGCTAAAGATGGGAAATACCGGAGTCCTTGTTTTTTATAAAGGGGCAGAAAAAGAAGGTGTTTATCTGGCGGCTTACGCAGCCAAGAGGAATGTAATCGATACGGTGAATGTGGGTAACTTGGCAGGATTGTTAACGGTAAGTAATGAAAGTGTATTAGCAATTCCAATTCTGAAATTTTTATTAAAAAAGCAACCTAAAAACACCATTGTCCTGAACAATCTCGGACAGGCATTCATTAAACTTGGTGCCATAGACAGTGCCCAGGTGTATTTAAATAAATGTTTAAAACAAGATGCTCGTTTTGCTCGTGCAAACACCACCGCAGCACTAATTGCCAAGCAACAAGGTAAAACCGCCAAAGCCATTGAGCTGGTAACCGAATCCTTAAAATATGAAAGTTCTGAAGCAGCAGAACTTTTAGCGGAACAACTGGGCGTAAAAATGAAGCCCGACTTTACGGCAACCACAAAAGGGACTCCCGATTATTTTGATTTATACAAATTTAAATTACCCAAAATTCAAAGAACCACAGATGAATATATGGAGGTGGTTTCCGAACAAAAAAGCTATTTGGAAGGACTGAACGAGTTGGAAAGTGAACTTACAGACTTGTATGCATCCGAACGTGATAAGGGAGCTGATGAATCTGAAATAACAAAAATTAAGAGCATTAACGCAATACATCCAATAACAGCTAGAGCGATGAAAATGCTGATGGCAGAATATACAGCTCCTGATAACATGACCTATCTAGTCAAAGTGAAGGGTGATTATGAAATGTACCTCAATGAACAAAGACAGGCCTTAGAAGCAGATTTGGCCTTACTTTCTAAAACGTATGAAAAACAACTTAAAGATTTGTACGACCAGATGGGAGAAGGTGGCGGAAATGTGTCTGAAAAGATAAAAAATTTGAAGTTGGCATTTTGTAAACAAGAGAACAAAAGAAAGGATGAATACCTGTATAAATGCGCTTCTGCGACAGAGGCCCACAATAAGGCCATATTACATTTTGCAAGAGAGCAGTTTCACTTTCAGAGCAAATGGCATTATTTGGCTGGCTTAAATGAACATTTAGCAAATGCTGCCTATTATCAAGCTGCACTCATTTATGTCGGGCATTTAAAATCGATATATAAGTTTGCAACGGCAGAAGATTCCTGTAGTCAGGATACTATAGCTATTAATAAAGTTAAAATTAACAATCCATTTGAGCGTATTTGCCCTATCGATATAAGTGTAAGTATTGGGTTGGGAGAATTAAAGATGAATTGTAAGAATGCCGCTTTAGGTCTTAACCTAATAGGTATAAAAGCTAAATATACTGAGAACTTTGTTAGTAAAGAATCCACGATTGAAATTGGTGTTGGCACACCCCCGGTAGTCAAAGGAAATGGTTTGGTTGCTGTGAGCGGAGAAATGTCTGCTGTTTTTTACATTACCGTAAATAGCAAAGGAGAAATTAGTGATTGGGGAATGAAACAAACGATTGAAGGAGCAGCGAGTATAGGCGTAGGCGAAATGAGTGTGGGGTCTGAATTTAGTTTAACCGCAAATTACGGAGTGATTTCTGGTTTCAATGCAAGTCCTTCCGTGCCTGCTGGATTATTTACAATGAACTAAACTTTGATGTGATGAACGGATATTTATAAAAAATAAATTATATAGAATTATTTTTTGGGTTCGATGATTTTCAATGAAAAAAAATAGCATATGTTCTTCAAAGTTGTTTTATAGATAAAATCATCAAAATAATCAAGTCGTATTTGTACAATTTTGTTTCACAATGAGTTATGACATTTGTGTTATAACTTTAAATGGCTTTAGGGGTTCTTAATTAACACTCTCAAAAGCAGTTAAAACTAATAATAAAAATGATAAAAGTACATTGTAGATTATTGATACCATTTTTGTTTGGCATGGTCCCACTCCTTTCGAAAAGCCAGACAATTGTAAAAGATACGTTAGACCCTTCATTCGAATGGATCCTCCCAATTATTGACTATCCTTTTATGATAGATGCAGGGCAGGCTGAAGCAAACAGACGAGTTGATGGAAACTCAATGGACAATGGGAATCTCGAATTCCTCGATTTCAGGAAAGGATACCGAAACTTGAGCATGAATCAAAATACCGAGATGGCCAGAAATCTCCATGGTACATTTTATTACGGACATAACATCCTATGGAACAAACTATTGAAGCCCACGACCACAAAACGGTATGTCAAGAATAGGATATTTGCAAATATATCGTCTTTGGCGACCGATTACCTACTTACAAAATTGCCTTATGGATATGCGTACCAGCATGAGGAATTCCATAGAAGTGTCATGGCAGTCAGAGGCATCTATAGTTATGATGAGGTCTGGGAATTTGGCAAGGGTTTTGATATTGCGGTGACGAGGGTCAAAGATGAGGATTTGATCAATCTGAAAAAGGACCATCCTGCCGATCTCGTAAGATTATCAGCAGCTGGCGTAGAAGGTGAATATGCCTATTTTCAAAGAATCAAGGAAGACAACTTTTTTGATGCCGCAGGATATCCATCGGTAGGTCTAATGATATTGGGGACCTTACATGCCGTCAATTATGTAAACTTACCCCTAAAACCACGGTTCAATAGGATTACGGACAGCATCCTTGCCCACGACCAAAATGACATTCTGGCCCGGGATTTTACAGGCTATGATTTTTCTGCATGGGTGTATGATTTGCACAGGCCATATGAACCCTACGAAGACAGGGGGGAATGGCCTGGAGGAATCGGTATAAGGCGTCCAATCAAAGGAAGTGATCTGACGGAGGAGATGAAGGATTTTTTGAGAGAAGCCGGAACAATGCAGTATCTTAATTTTATAAGTCCCTTTATCGTCGGAATAAATCAGTTGCAATTAAATGATAATTTCACATTCAACTTTGCACTAAAAAGTATACCCACCTCATTTGGATACTATTCAGGGGCCGATCTGTACTTGAAAATCAACCAAAGGAAACTGCTATTAAGTCTTGGGGCCAATAGAAGTAAAAATTTGACATTGCCTTCAATTGACCTCGCCTTTTACGACTTCCAACCAAAAAATAATGACCGGCTTAATCTCGATTTTAAACTCGCATTGTGGCTCCAACCGAAAAATCAATATTTTTTTGCAACCAACTCTTCAGGTGGTTTTTCTGCTCTGGTACAACCTAGTTTTCAATTGTCCAAGAATATCAGCATCTATAGCGATTTGCAATACAAAACCAAAGGGTGGCAGTTTGGAAACCCTTACTTGGACAGTAATTTTAGCGCAAGGCTGGGATTAAAGATTCGAACTTTAAATTTTAAGGTGTAGGTCATACGTTTTCAAAAACGGAATGAAAGGAGTTGGTTTTGATTATAGGACTCTAAACTAAAAAATAAATCGAATTTTAAAATCAATGCTATATGAAAAAAAAGCTGATTGCGTTGCTGGTTCTCCTTGTATTACTAAATTCTTGCAATAACGCACAAGAAACAGATAACAGGGAAAAATGGAAACAACAAATTCTTAAGACCGAAGAAAATTTCGAAAAAATGGTGCAATCAAAAGGGATACATAACGCTTTTCTTGCGTTTGCGGATAATGACGCTACACTCATAAGATCCAACAAATTGGTAAAGGGACATAAAGGAATAGATAGTCTATATAAAGAAGAACCGTCTAAAAATTTGAGGTGGAAAGCCGAGTTTGTGAAAGTGTCTAAATCAGGTGATTTGGGTTTTACGTATGGTACATATAGCACAGTTTATAAAGATTCAACAGGGAAGCAGGTAAAAGACTTTGGTGTATTTAGTACCATTTGGAAACGTCAAAAAGACGAAACTTGGAAGTTTATACTCGATTGATAAAACGAAGGTTCAAGAGTAAGAGGCTCTGGATTGGCCTATTTGGTGGCGTGTAAAAGGCTAGCTTTTGAATTGAAAACAAAGCGATGTCGCATTTTTACAATTGATTTTCAGAGCAGTATGATAAATTTGTGTAATTTTATCACGCTTTTTTGTAAATCCTATGAAAGCTGAAACTTTTAAGCCTAGTCCTGCCTTGAGCGCGTATATCGAAAATTATATGCTCTTCGATATTGATTGGCGTAACGTAACAGAGATATCTAATATATGGCGACTCATTCCTTACGGAAAAGTTGCGATGTTTTTCCATTATGGGGATACCTATGAGTATAGTTTTCAAGGCGCATTGGAACCCATGCAACGTGAAAATAGGGCTATTTTGGTGGGTCCTCTCACAAAGCCTGTATGGATGAAATTTACAGGCCACTCCCGTCTTATTAATATACAGTTTAAATCTTGTGGTGCACAGGCATTTGTCCCCATAAATATGGCAGAATTACGTAACTGGCCTAGTCTGGATCTTTTGGCCGTTTGGGGAAGTCCCGTAAACGAATTCTTGGAGCAATTGGAGGAATCCCCGTCCGATACAGATCGAATCATCAAACTAAACAGTTTTTTAGAAAAACGTCTGCTGCCCCAGCCAGACCTAATCGATTACGTCGACTACACCATTCAACAGTTGAAAGCCAACAACGGTACCCTCTCCATTAAAGGACTTGAACAAAAACTCGGAATTAGTACCAGGCAATTGGAACGTCTTTTTCTGGTGAAGATAGGAGTATCACCAAAAAAGATGGGTAAACTTATTAGGCTTAATTCTGCGTTCACCTCGCTACAAACAAATCCAGACATCTCGCTTACCACACTATCCTATGACGCTGGGTATTATGACCAATCTCACTTCTGTAGGGATTTTAAGAGCATTACGGGTACAGAACCCACAAAACTACTTTCTAAAAACACGAACGAATTGTTCATTACACATGGAGGCTCTTTTGTACAGCCAGGCACTACAATTCTCCCATCTTGAATCATAAAATAATTGGATGAACTTAAACTTCTGTTTAGCGGGGATAACGCTCTCTTTTAGACATACACCAGGTCGCTTTTATACAAGTTTAGAGTTCTAAAGGTTGAGATATTTGTCCCGTGAATCAAAATAATTAAATAGTTTGACAAGAAGGGGATAGAATCGTTATTGGACACGCATCAATTGCTAATCTTGCCATTTCCAAAAGTTGATGGTAACAAAAACTACCCATCAACTAAAAGGGTTATTGTCAAAAAAGCGAGTTTAAAATCAAATTTAACATGTATTCTTTCAATTAAAAATAAGTAACATATATCATCTTAATCAATAACACATGAAATCAAATACAATTAAAAACCTCCAAATGAGAACAAATACCTTACTTTATACGGCAATTTTTATGTTTTCTATCTTTAATTTTTCTTGCGAAAGTAGTTCCGTTGAAAACAATTCCACTAATGGCTATGCAACAGGATTAATTACAGATACCAATGGTCAACCAATCGCTGGGGTTGAGGTAGCAATTGAAAACACACTTGTAGGTTACCATTCCACTGCAAATGGTGTTACCGACACTAATGGTCGTTACAAAATACAATTAGCAACCGTAGGCACCTACCATGCTTCTGCCTATCTCAATAAACAATTTAACGGAAAACAATACAAACTTGAGCTTCATTGTGACCAAAATGATGCTTTTGGTAACGAAGGAGCGGTACGGAACTTTCAATGGAAATTATCGGGTGCCAAACCAATAGCAATAGATGGATTCTATGGTGCGACTTTGGAACTTTATAATGAACCAGGCTACTACATAGACGAGAATGATATCATCGTGACCTTAACTCCAGTGGGGTCACTGATAGACGGCTCTACGGGAAACACCCTAGTGAGTAGCCCAGTGGTCACAAGTTATTCTGTTGTTAATGACATTCCTTTGGGCACCTATACGGTTTCGGCAACTTATAATGGAACATCTTTAAAGCTAAAAAAATTGGATTCCAATCAAGCGTATGGTGAAACTTCCAACATTGAGTTTGAGCAAGAAATCAGTACAGGAACTCCTTTAGCCAGACTTTCATATAATCAATAATCATTACCAATACTTAAAAAAAGCAATACTAAAAAAAGTCACTGCTTTTTTTTTGCTTGTCTAGTCAGGCCAATAAGACCCAATTGAGGAATTTAAACCCTTTGCAGGGTAAAAATTAGCACATATGTTCTAAAATTCGTAGGCTTAAAAAATCAATAATTCAATAGGAATTGGTAAATTTAGGTAGGCGCTTTTTTATAGGTTTAGAAATCAAAAAGTTATAATATTTTCGTGGTGAGAAAAATAATGAGGAGCCAAGTACACGTTTAATTCTTAAGATATGAAAAAAAATATAAAGACCATGGTTGCCATTATAGTAGTAGTATTGAACTATGGTTGCGCTCCTCAAAAATCAACTTCGCAATTGTCACAAGAACAACCACAAGTCATTAAACTCGAACGTTTCCGTAAAGCGCTATGGAAGGTACATGTAACCGTCCAAGGAAAATCCGGTAATTTTCTTTTGGATACCGGAGGTGGAATTACCATGCTTTCAGAGGATTTTTCTAGAGATATGGAGTGTACGTTTTGGGGACGTACCACGGGTTACAACATGTTTGGAACCAGAGGTGATGGCGCACATTGCGATAGTATTAAAATCAAAGCAAGCAATGCAATCTTGGCTCCTGCCAACGTCGGAAAAATCGATTTTGGAGACCGCTTTTCCGGGGACATTACACCTGATGGTTTGTTATCTCTGGATGCTTTTGATGGGAAGGCCATTACAATAAACCCGACATCGGGAACACTGACCATTGAAACTTCAGAAAGTCTTGCTTCTAGAACGAACGATATGATAGAATTTCCTATGCGAGTTTCAAGAGAATGTTCAGGGAGATGTTTTAGTGTGTTCATTGGGGTCAACACAAAGAATGGGATGACCTGGTTGCTTCTCGACTCTGGGGCGGGTGGTGTATCACTGATTTCAAAGGAGTATGCCCAAGTTTTTGGTCTGGACCCAAATCTAGAAGAGCAACAACTTAAGTATGATTTAGCAAACGAACTCACAATAGACAGTCCTGTTGTAGTAACAGATATGATTATGGATGGTAATCTGGGGCAACCTTTCCTTAGTAAGTATATCATAACCATGGATCTCTTAAATAGCCGCCTTTGGCTTAAAAACTAGTATAGAAAAGATCAACCTCACCTTGGTACGTCCTACTGCCCTCTCCAAACAGTAGGTTTCAAACATTCATTCAATCAGGAACTCACTTAAATTGTGGGCAAAAATTATGTCTGTGTATTCTGTATATCAATTAGGTAAAAGAATCAATCAAAATAAAAAGTAGGTCGTTTTTTTACAAGTTTAGGATATTTAGAGTTAGGATATTTGACTTATAATTCAAAATAAATTAAATCGATGGAAACATTAAAAGGAATGCTTGGTATGGGCAGTGCTGATGCCATAAGAAGCTATCAGGGAGGATATTTCAAAATCCTGATCTCGCCAGAGCAAACTAGTGGGAATATGGCACTGATAGACATGACGCTACCAAGGGGGGTGGAACCGCCTATGCATGTACATACTCGTGAAGACGAAACATTTTATATCCTAAAAGGAAACATGACGTTTGTCATTGGAGAGACGGTTACAAAGGGAGTTGTTGGAGATGCTGTGTTTGCGCCACGACAGGTACCACATCATTTTGTGATTGAGTCGGAGAGCGCCCGATTCCTTACGCTTATCACTCCTGGTCAATTTGTAGAATACTTCTTAGAGTTTAGTGTTCCAGCAGATGATGAAGTGAAACTTATGCCGCCACAAGGACCGCCACCTACTGAAATCATTGAATATATGATCTCTCAACTCAAAGAGAAGTACGGCGTCTTGAATAGCGATTTTCACTGAATAATTAATTACGAATCCCCACAGTCATGAAACGAGTTGTTCTCTTTAAAAACACCGATTTTAGTGTGCACTTAAACCAGATTATGGAACATCACTCTGTCGATTGTGCAAGGGCAATACTTAAAACTGGATATCGAACAATACCGCTGGATGCTAATGCGACTGAAGTGTTGGTCGGATATTTGCAAATAATGAGAGCCTACCTCTCAAATGCAAAGGAAACAGTGCCGCAGGTACCAGTTTTATTTGAACAGGTGGCTGCTCATTTGGAGCAGCAGCTAAAGTATAATGGTAGAAGCACTGCAGAATATGCAGATATTAAAACACTCATACAACAAGTGGGGTGTTTACATGACTGGGCAACCAAAAGGGTCTCAATCTCCATGGCCAGTAAAACCTTAATTTAGAAATGAGCCATTTAGAACAGTCCGCTGACAAGTAATCTGCTTATTATAAAACCGGAAATCAATATGGTCGGGAGTAAAAAAGCCTTTCAACCAAAAACTTTAAATTAATAATTAAACCTTAAAAAAGAAAAATCATGAAAAGAACATTTTTTAAAATTTTAGCATTGATTGTAGTAATAAATTTGACCAGTTGTGGGGATGATGATGATATCAGCTCAAATAGCTACAAATTGCAAGAAGCGAGCTCAAAAATCGAGTGGAAAGGATACAGCCCAGTCCTGTTTCATGTGGGATCCTTTTCCGTTAAAGGAGAAGATATAGAGGTGATAGATGGTAGGCTTTTCAGTGGTACTTTCACAATCCCAATCGTGTCCATACAGAATTTCGACCTGCCAGAAGAGGTCAAACCAGAACTGTTAAATCATCTCAAAAGTGCAGACTTTTTCAATTTGGCTGTGCATCCTAATGCAAAATTTATAATAACGAAAGTAGAACCAAGCACTAATCCTGCCGCAGAAACCAATTATATCATTACAGGTAATTTTACCATGTTGGGGCAAACACACCCCATTAGCTTCCCTGCACTCATTATATTGGAAGGTAACAACCTAAAGCTGGACTCTGTTTTCGAAATAGATCGTACTAAATGGGGCATGAACTATGCAGCAGACCCAGAGTTAGGCGAACACCACATCTTGCCTGGTGTAGATATTAAACTGGATATTTTGGCGAAGAAATAATCCAAAAAGAAGTATGAAAATTTCAAAACAAATACGTTTTCATTTTCTTGATGTAGTTGTGCAGAGAATCGGTTTGTGAAACGGCTTTTTTAAATACAATACGGGTTTGAAACCACAATAAATAGTAGGATCTCTCAAAAATCTGTCGGATAATAGAAACTATAAAATAAATGAAATGAAAAAAAATATTATAAAGTTGACAATGTTAGTGTTTTTTGGATTATTCGGATGTAATGATGCCAAAACGGAATACGAAGTTAAAATCAATCTTCAAGATTAAATTGATGAAGGCGAAAAACTAGTCATAATTACGGGGTGCAATGATTGCCATTCACCTAAAATCATGACAGAAAGAGGCCCGATACCCGACCCTAACAGATTATTGTCGGGACATAATGCAGAAGAGATATTGGCACCCTATGATTTGGCAACCGCAAAAGCGTATGTTCTGTTTAATATGAATAATACCGCCACTATAGGCCCCTGGGGAACATCATTTTCCGCAAATTTAACACCTGACGACACAGGCATTGGAACCTGGTCTGAAGAGCAATTTTTAATAGCGATCAAACACGGAAAATATAAAGGCCTTGAAGGAAGCCGACCATTGTTACCACCCATGCCTTGGCAAGCATATGCCCAAATGCCAGATAAAGATATAAAGGCAATTTTCGCGTATTTAAAAAGCATCAAACCGGTCGAGAATTTAGTTCCTCAAGCGATTCCTCCTGTGTTATAAGCCTGCGCAAAAATGAGTAGAATCTGTAATAGAGCAAATTTCCAATCGTCTTTAATTTTATAGATCCTTTGAAATAAAATATTTGAATATGAAAATAAAGAGGAACAACAGAAAATTGATTCTATATATAAGTATGAGTCTGGATGGATACATTGCCACAATCGATGATGATCTTTCTTGGCTTTCTGTCGTAGAAAAGGAAGGAGAAGATTATGGCTATGCTGAATTCAACAGAACGGTGGATACTTATATTGTCGGAAGAATAACGTATGAAACTGTACTCCGATTAACAGGAGGGGTCTTTCCGCCTGCCCAACACCATCAATGCTATGTGCTTACCAGGCAAGAAGTGCAAAGTGAAAATGGAATAATTTTCTACAATGGAGATATTGAAGACTTAATAAATCGATTGAAAAGTGACACTGGCAAAAATATCTATTGTGATGGTGGAGGGCAAATTGTAAAGCTTTTGATGGAAAAGAATCTAATTGATGAATATAGAGTGTCCGTAATTCCAATCCTTCTTGGACATGGGAAAAAACTTTTTAATGGAGGAACACCAATAATCAATCTGAAAGCTTTACCAAGCAAACAATTCGAATCTGGGCTTATTCATCTGCGATATGAAAAGAATTGAAAAACGGCTACAAACAAAAATTAAAAATTATTTTTTTAATAATCAAAACAAATAAAGCAATCATCAAAATTCAATAATCAATAAACGAATATGAAATCAAAAATTAGAATAGCAATTATCTCATCAATAATTAGTGTATCGACCGCCTCGTTACAGGCTCAAATTAAGTTTGGAGCACAGGCACATGGGGCATTAAACAAATCCTCTTTTGTAATAGAAGGCGAATCTCCCGACAAAGAATGGAAATTGGGCTATGGGATTGGTGCTTTTGCCGAAATTCCAATAATGAATAGTCTTTCCCTACGTCCCTCTCTAAACTATCTGCAAAAAGGAGGTAAAATGAATCACGACTTTTCTGTGGAAGGAATTCCCGGTAAACAAAAGGCAGAAATTAAACTTGAATATTTAGAAATGCCCATTCTTCTTATCTATAACATTGGCAAAGAATCAAGTAAGTATTACGTGGGTGCAGGTCCTTCATTCGGATATGGAATTTCTGGCAAAGCAGAGACAAATCTAATCGTGGAAGGCAGTTCAGAAACAGTGTATTACAAACCATTTACGGATATAGAAGATGGCGGGCTTGGATTTAAGAAATTTGATTTTAGCTTGAATGCGGTAATCGGTATGCGTGTGTTAGAAAGGGGCATGATACAATTAGGATATTTGCATGGGCTATCCAATATTGAAAACACAGATGAATATAAGGATAACAAATTTAAAAACAGAAGTGTGATGGTCACTTTAGGATATTGCTTTTACTAAAATAGAATCTTTTATTCGATTTAGAACCTGAACCATATCCCCTGTATAGCACATTTAAACTTAAAACCAAAACAAATGGAACATTCAAAAATAATTTCAAGCTTTATTGAGGAAATTTGGAATCATAGAAATTTTAATAGATTAAATGACTTCTTGCATCCCGAATTTATAGATTATTCTCTGCCTAATTCGCTGTCACCCGACAAAGAAGGTCTTAAGAATTGGATTGTTGCCACTGGAGAGTCCTTTGAACACATGACTTTTATAGAAGATCATATCACTGAAGGGAAAAAATGTGGTTTAAGAATAAAAATGAACTTAAAACATATCGGGATGTGGCGTGATATGGAGGCAACAGGTGTCGAAGTGAGTGTGGAAGGGTTTCGATTTTTCGAAATAAGGGAGGACAAAATTGTTAGTCATTGGGCGCTAATTGATGGACAGAAGATAGAGAATAATTTAAAAAAGATGTCTTCTAGCTGTAAAATCGGATCTTAAATACTATAAATAAATAACTCTAAAAAATTAAATATGAAAACACAAGCAATACTACTTTCACTAATCATGTTTATGGTCCTATTGTTCTCCTGTTCAGAAGACACCATTACGGCTTCTGACGAGGTCACCTCTAAAAATTATGAATATAACGATTATACGGCTTTAGAAATTAATGACAATTTCAAGGTGTTTTTAACTTTTTCCGATACCGAGGAGAATTTTGAGGTAAAGGCTAATACCAACCTTCACCAATATATCAAAATAACCCAATCCGGTAACAAAATTACGGTAAAACTGGATGGAGTGGGCCAAATTAGAGGGAATGAAATCTTACAAATTTACATCACAACTCAAGAGATAACAGATATAAACCTCAAAGGAAATACAAATTTGACGGTAGAGGAATTGGTCAATCCCACTAATGTCAACATAGAACTTACTGGCAATTGCTTCCTCTCTGGTTCCGTAAATATAGAACAGATGAACTTAAAGGCAACTGGTAATTGTATGATTGATTTATCTGGAAATGTCGGTTCATTGGATGCAAAACTTGTTGGCAACTGCCAACTGACCGATTATTATTTGACGATAGACGCCTTGAAAATTAATCTTTCGGGAAATAGCAACGCACAACTAACGGTCGATACTTCGATTTCTATTGACGGCAGCGGAAATAGCATTTTATACTATAAAGGCAATCCTTCAATTATTCATCAAAATCTCTCTTCAAACTCTAAATTGATAAGAAATTAAACAGAAATATGTTTGAGCGCCTTCCGATACGATTAGAATAAATATCAAAAGGAAAGGCGCTCATTACAGTTTGATACCTATTCAATCTTTCTACCCTCATATCATACAAATTAAAGATGAAATCAAAAAAATCTCTGATTAATTTTGATGACTCTGGATATTACTTTAGTGTGCTCATTGGACTTGTGATTTTAGCCTTCTTGCTAACATATTTTTCAAGTTTTTACAATGAGAGCCCTGATTTTGTGTTTTATTTTCATCTCCATTCTGCGATGACGATAACTTGGATATTCATGCTCATTCTTCAACCTGTTTTAGTAAAGAAAAAGAGGTTCTATGCACATAGACTAATCAGCCTATTGTCCTATTTGATATTTCCATATCTAATAATGTCTTTCATATTATTGGCACATAACAGTCACTCTTTAAATGAAGAAAATTTAGATATTTCATTATTTATACCCTTTAAAGACCTTGTGATTTTGATTATTTCTTTTAGTATAGCCATTAGATACCGCAAACAAACTGAAATTCATACAAGAGGAATGATTGCAACTGGAATAGCATTTATCGAGCCTGTATTGACTAGAATAATAAATTATACCATTGTTCCAACCCTTATCGCGTATTTTTTTGATGATTATTGTTTTGTATTCATTTCTTCTTCTAATGATATTCAAAGAAAGGAATCAAGATAAAGGAAGATGGTTGTTACCATTGATTTTGGGATTATATATTAGTGCTCATTTCATAGTTGTATTTAAAATTCACTTTGGTGCGTGGGAATCTGCTTCAAAATGGTTCATCGCCCTGCCTCTTACATAAATGAATATTATTCAATGGTTTCCCATATTAGTATCACCATACATTTATAAATCTTTACATGTTCGGATTTTCTCTTTATAAAGAATTTGGAAATCATGTGCGTGAAAGATTCATTCGGTTTGGAAAATGAAGTGAACTTAGTTCATCTTAAAAATTATGTAATTCCTGTGTACTATGTAGTGGATTTTTAAGTTCCCCAAAACTATAACTATGTTCTAATTAATCGTACATATGATAAAGCCGTCTCAATTAATTTTTAAGCGGCTTTATTCCTTTATGATTTGAAATATTCAATGAAATTATAAGATGGAGTTC
This sequence comes from Gelidibacter algens, assembly GCF_001678675.1. Classification (GTDB taxonomy): domain Bacteria; phylum Bacteroidota; class Bacteroidia; order Flavobacteriales; family Flavobacteriaceae; genus Gelidibacter; species Gelidibacter algens. Next base: position 4,649 of record NZ_LZRN01000023.1, on the reverse strand, counting down.
ATTGATTTTTGAGCGTCTATTTTATTTTTTTACCAGCAATGTTTCTTCCATTTTGAGTGAGAACCAAATCAGTGACATTGCCATCATTATCTTTATTAAAATGTAATTGAGCTTCCACAACCTTAATAAAAAATGAATCTTCTTTTTCTGCATACAGCTCAAATGATGGTTGGCCAGTGAGTTGTCCGAAGATCTGGTTATCTTTTGTTGTGATTTCCAGAATCATGTCAGGTGCAAGTTCATATTGACCAGTATAGTCTACTAAAGTTTCTGATGATAATATGATTTCGGTTTTTACTGCAGGAGGTTTTCTGTCAGTTTGGATGCCTAAAAAAGCATTTCCATTTCTTTTAAAATTCACTTCTTTCTTTCCGTTTCTTTCAGAGAATGAATAGGACTGTGTGCCGCTTTCAAATATGAAGTCAGTGGGTGTCATTGGGTATAATTCAAATTTCATACTGCCTTCCTTTTGACTGTAGAGTTGACCTTTGTCCATTGTTATGAAACGAATAGTCCCATCTTCAAATTTATAACTTCCAACCCATTTTGTAAGTTCATTTTCTGATAGTTTTATGGCATTCTTTTTATCCGGATAAGGTTTTCCTATAACTATTGAGGCAATACGTGCTGTGACTCCAGAGATGTCTTTACAGTCACAATTGGTAAGACCAGTGACAAATATTTCTTGTTCCGGAATATATATTCCCATGGTGGTATAGCCAAATATACCACCACCGTGTTCGATACTTTTTGAACCATTGATGTCTCCTTCTTCCAGACCAAAACCATAAGAAATATGCGTACCATCATTTAGGGTACTGCCATTAGCGGCTTTTATATAACTTTCTTCTGTAATTAAAGTATTCGTATTAAGTGCATTTTGCCATTTTAGCAAATCTCCAGTGGTGGACATTATAGCACCTGCCGCATAAGGAACACTCATACTCAAATAATCAGCATTTTCATATCCATTTTCAATTTCCGAATATCCTAAAGCGCGATTGGCGATAATACGCTTTCTACTACCAAAACTGGTTGAGGTCATGTCCAACGGTTTGAAAATTTGGCTTTCTATAAAATTAGAATAACTGTCCCCAGTAATATTCTCAATAATATATCCTAGCAAAATATAACCAGAATTGTTGTACTGGTACTTTTCCCCAGGCGCAAAATCCATAGGTTCGTTTTTGAAGGTGTCAATCAACTCTTTCGGAGAGATATCCACTTTTGCACGAGTTCTGAAATTTGCCATCCCTGTGTAGCTTTTAATTCCCGAAGTATGATTTAATAAATGTTGAATGGTTATTTTCTTATTTTGTGTGGGATAATCGGGAATGTATTTAGTGATGTCATCTTCAAGATTGAGTTTGCCGTCTTCGCCTAGCATTAAAATGGAAACAGCGGTGAATTGTTTGGTCATTGAACCAATCTCAAACACATGATTTATGCTCATTGGGATGTTTGATTCCATATTTGCCATTCCAAATGCTTTTTGATAGATGGGTTTGCCTTTTTTTGCAATTAAAAATGAGAATCCAGGCCCGTTGGAAGGATATTCGGCCTTTAAGTAAGCATCTATTTCCTTAAGGTAGCTTTGAGCAGATGCCAAAGGAAAGTTTAATAATACAAAGGATATGATTACAATTGATTTTATTAATTGTTTTTGATTTCATAATAGTTGATTTTGATTGATAAAATTTTTAATGTGCTGTTAAGACGATTAGAGATAAATTAAGTTACAAGAAATTACTTTTTTACAATAATGCTGCGTAACCGTTTCCAAAATGATTTATCTAATTAATTTTAGATTACTTAATATAAAACATTAATACTTCATCTTTGTGCAAAAGATGTGAATGTGTAGTTAACTGATGTGTGGAGGTTTTATTTTGAAGTAAGACGAGATGCAAATTGCAATAAACCTACACAATTATTATTGTATAGTGTTTTGTATTGGTTGCAACATCGCACATTGAAATAGTAGAATGAATTTTCGTCCAACCGATTATTCTTTTAAGAATTTAATTTTTGAATGGATACATTATGGCGATGCGTTTTGATTTTTTGTGGATTTGCAAACTAAAATCATTAAAGAGAATAGCTACAACAAACGATTAGATTTCGGATATTTAGCTTTCAAAGTGTTTAGAAATTAAATTCCATGGTTTTTATTTAAAGGACTATTCCTTTGATTAGCCAAAATTTGGAGTAATTCATCTACAAAATAACCTCGAATTAGTTCACTAAAAATAATCTTTTATTTCAATTAAACTATTAAAGAATTTATCTGAATTTTTTGTAGGGAAAGTCAAGAAATAGGATTTGGTTTTGCCAATGAATGTATGTGTGAATAACAAAGTTGAGATTTTATTTCCTTAAGCATTGATAATTGCAGGAGGTAAAATATTAGTAAAAAAAATAGGTCTCATTGCTTCCAATGATACGATTTGATAGACCTATTCATGTTTATTTGCAATTATTAATTTTTAAAAAATAAGATGATTATGAAAAATTATTTACTATCAATTTTATTTATTGCATTAAATGGCTCCATATACTCCCAGACGCTGACCTGGGGTAAAAGTTTTGGAGGAAGCGGTGAAGACGTTCTAAAATCACTACATGTAGATATTGACGGCAATATATATACCACAGGCTTTTTTAATGAAACTGCAGATTTCGATATGGGTGAAAACGAGTTTAACTTAACTTCCGAAGGAGATTTGCAGGACGTCTTTGTTCAAAAAGTGGATACGGATGGCAATTTTCTTTGGGCTAAACGTTTCGGAAGTGCAGGTAACGACACTGGAATGAGCATCACAACCGACCTGCTCGGGAACGTTTATATTGGTGGCACTTACGAAGGTAGCGTTGATTTTGACCCTAGTAGTGAAGAATTTATTCTAAATTCAATAGGTGACTTGGACATTTTTGTAGTGAAACTAAATGCGAATGGAGACTTTCTTTGGGCTAAAAGTATGGGCAGCGAGTTTTATGAAGATATTGTGGAAATTAAAATGTCCGATTCTGGTTCGCTGATTTTAATGGGATATTTCTCGGAAAATTTTGATGCAGATCCAGGTGTTGCCGAGCAAATTTTTAATAGTCAAGGTTCTTTTGACATATTTCTTATAGAATTGAATCAATCTGGAGAGCTAATAAAGGCTAAAAGTTATGGAGGCAACGGTTTTGATTTAGGCATGGACATGAAAATTACATCGAATGGATTTATTCTGATTACCGGAATATTTAAAGGAACTATAGATTTAGATCCAAGTGAAACGGAAGAATATTTTTTAACCTCCACAGGCGGTAATAATTCTGGCTACACGCTTGTGTTGGATGGTGATATGAACTTTTTAAATGCTCACAGTACTAATGGTGGAAGAGTGAACTTTAGAGCTGTGAGTGTGACTCAAGATGGCAGTATCTACGTTACTGGAGATATGCAGGATGCTGTCAATTTTGGGTCTGTGAACGGAGCTGATATCATTTTAGATTCGCCATTTGCCCCAAATGCTTTTGTTATGAAATTAGATTTTAACGCAAACTTGCAGTGGGTGCTGAAAGTTAATGCTGAAGAACCTGTTTTCGGATTATCTGTCGTTGCTAATGCAGATCAGGTTTTTATTTCTGGGTTTTATGAGAATCTTACAGATTTTAATCCCTCTGAAACAGCGGAATTCAATTTGGAAGTGGAATCATTGAACGCTACGGATGCATTTTTGGCTATTTACAGTTCCAATGGTGAGTTTGTCAATGCCGTAAATTTTGGTGGTGTAGATTTTATTGACACTCACAGAATGGAAATCGACATTCATGGTGATTTAATTCTTGGTGCTCATTACGGATATAATATCGATATAGATCCAAGCCCTGAAAATGTAATAGAAATGACTGCTGTTGACTGGAGAGATTCATATATTCTCAAATTTGGTTTGGAAAATTTGGGAATTGGAGAAGAGGTTTTGAATACTTTTAGTGTGTACCCAAATCCAACTGATGATATGGTATTTATTAAAGGTTTGAATCTATATAATACTCCCTACATGATTTTCGATATGTTAGGAAGAGAAGTAAAAAGCGGAAAAGTATCAAATGACCAAGGCATTTCATTTCCAGAGTTATCTAAAGGAGCTTACACGCTCATAATCGATAAAATAAATAAATTCAAAGTGATTAAAAATTAACAAATTCTTATAAAAGTGGTAATTTGAAATCTACAGATTATGTTCTAATTTTCGAAGATGGAAATATGGACACGGTGTGTAGATTTCATTCTTATTTCGGGTATGTCAATTCTCGGACTGATTATCTTTTTTCTTATAAAATCCAGAACACAACAGTCAAAGAAACTACTGATAGCCTTCTTTGCAAGCGCGATATTTTTTCTGCTTTACTATTATGGATATGTACACAAAATAAGGTTTATTGGGCGATTGCTCTTTTTTTTGGTAAATGGCCAAGGATATCTGTTGGGACCTTTTCTCCTATTTTATCTAAAATCATTGATATTGCCAAAGGAAAAAATCTTTCCCTCTTTGTTTTACCATCTTATTCCGTTTTTTTGGATTTTGTTTTTCTCTCTGTACCCCTTTCAATGCGTTTGGGATTAAGATATTTTTCTTAACTATATTAGTTCACTATTG
>NZ_LZRN01000022.1 GCF_001678675.1 Gelidibacter algens | reverse complement strand
AAAATATACCCGTAATGAACTCCCTCTCCTTTGGAGAGGGTTGGGGAGAGGAATGGAAGTTTTAAAAATAGCAACAGCAGGAAGTGTAGACGATGGGAAAAGCACCTTAATTGGTCGGATTCTTTATGATACAAAATCATTAACGAGTGATAAACTCGAAGCCATAAAAAAAACCAGCAAGCAAAAAGGATACGATTATCTTGATTTTTCCTTGGCTACAGATGGTTTGGTGGCCGAAAGAGAACAAGGTATTACGATAGATGTGGCGCACATTTATTTCTCTACACAAACCAAAAGCTACATCATTGCAGATACGCCAGGTCATGTGGAATACACACGCAACATGGTCACAGGCGCTTCAACCTCGCAAGCAGCCATTATTCTGATTGATGCGAGAAAAGGAGTGATTGAGCAAACCAATCGGCATTTTTTCATCAATAATTTGTTGCGCGTAAAAGAGGTGATTGTGGCCATCAATAAAATGGATTTGGTTGATTTTTCAGAAGCCATTTACAACAACATCAAAGCTGATTTTGAAGTCTTGATGAGCAAGCGCGATTATCAAGAACAGAACATCACGTTCATTCCTGTGAGTGCTTTAAATGGCGACAACGTTGTTCACAAATCTAAAAACACACCTTGGTATAAGGGGCAAACTTTGTTAGAGCATTTTGAATCTTTAGACCATAAAGACATTTATAATGTTGGTACGCCAAGATTTCCCGTTCAATATGTCATTCGACCAAAAACTGAAGAATTTCATGATTTTAGAGGTTATGCGGGTAAAGTATATGGTGGCCAATTGAGTGTGGGTGATGAAGTGGTTGCCTTGCCATCACAAACAAAATCAAAGATAAAAGAGATTTTTGTGTATGACCAATCGTATCTAACCGCTTCAAGGCGCTCGTCAGTCACAATCACTTTAGAAGATGACATTAATGTAAGCAGAGGCGATATGTTGGTAAAAGTTGATGATTTGCCCACCATTGACAAACAATTCACAGCCACTATTTCTTGGATGGACTCGCAAAATTTAGTGACTGGAAATAAGTATGTGTTGCAACATGGCGTCAATAAAGTTTTGGCAAAAGTGGATGTCATTCATCATAGAATCCATCCAGATTATTCAGGCGTAGAAGAAAATATAAGCGCATTGGGAATGAACGATATCGCTTCGGTAACCTTTAAATTGAACAAACCTATTTTCTTTGACCCATTCAAAAACCATCGTACCAATGGGTCCTTTATTCTAATTGATTCGCAATCAAATAATACCGTTGGTGCGGGTTTTATACAGTGAAAATCCCCCTAACCCCCGAAGGGGGAACTGGCGCGTCCTTAATCAAAATTCCTTGTAAGTTTCAATAAGGGTTGGGCATCACATATACAAAAACAACAATAATCTTACTTCACCCGAGTAAGAATCCCTCCCCCCTCCGGGGAGGTTAGGAGGGGAGTTTCATATGCAAAGTTTTAGAACAGAAATAGAAAATCCAATCGTTGAAAAAGACATCATCGATTTAGCCAATAAGATTGAGCTTTTCAAAAATGGTAAGGTGGACGAAGAAAAATTCAGAAGCCTCCGTTTGGCAAGAGGGATTTATGGCCAGCGGCAAGAAGGTGTCCAAATGATTCGCATCAAACTGCCATACGGTAAAGTCTTGAGCAAACAGTTAAAACGAATTGCTGATGTTTCCGATGAGTATTCCCGTGGACGTTTGCACATTACCACACGTCAGGATATCCAAATTCATTATGTAGATATTGACAGAACGCCAGAATTATGGGCAGATTTAGAAAAAGATAATGTCACCTTACGTGAAGCATGTGGAAACACCGTTCGAAATGTCACCGCCAGTGAAACAGCTGGTATCGATGTTAAGGAACCGTTTGATGTGTCGCCTTATGCAGATGCTGTTTTTGAGTTCTTTTTACGAAACCCGATTTGTCAGGAAATGGGTCGGAAATTCAAAGTGTCTTTCTCTGCGTCTGATGAAGATACAGGCTTGTCTTACATGCACGATTTGGGCTTTATTGCCAAAATTGAAAATGGTATCAGAGGATTTAAAGTCATGTTGGGCGGCGGACTAGGTTCACAACCTCGTCATGCCGATGTGCTTTATGAGTTTTTGCCCACTGATAAAATAATTCCAGTCATGGAAGGCGTATTGCGCATTTTTGACCGACATGGCGAACGAAAAAGTCGTGCCAAAGCACGTATGAAGTTTCTGATCAATGATATTGGCTTAGAAGATTTTAAAGTTTTGGTTGATGAAGAACAGGCAGCTATTGAAAACAACACTGTTCCTATAAATGTTGAAGACTATCCAATATCAGTTCCAGTCACTGTTAAAGCGCCAAAAATTGAACTCAAAAATGAAGACGCTTTTAATAATTGGAAGTCAACAAACCTGATCCCTCAAAAACAAGAAGGTTATGTGGCTATTGGAATTAAAGTCTTGTTGGGCGATTTTTATTCAGATAAAGCTCGCTTGTTAGCTGATTTGGTTGAGAATTATGCGGCGGGAGAACTTAGATTGACGCTACGTCAAAATATTGTCATTCCTTTTGTGAAGGAAGATTTAGTGCCATTTTTCTATCAGGAATTAGACAAACTTGGGTTTGCGGAAGTTGGCTATAACAAAGCGGTTGATATTACGGCATGTCCAGGAACGGATACGTGTAATTTGGGGATTGCGAGCAGTACAGGTATTGCTGAAGAATTAGAACGCGTCTTAAAAACGGAATACCCACACTATCTAAAAAATAAAGATTTAGTCATTAAAATCAGCGGCTGTATGAACGCTTGTGGCCAACATAATATGGCTAACATAGGATTTCAGGGCATGTCAGTACGTACGCCAGATAAATTGGTGGCGCCCGCCCTTCAAGTGTTGCTTGGTGGCGGAAATTTGGGCAATGGAAATGGCGTGTATGCTGATAAAGTGGTGAAAGTCCCGAGCAGAAGAGGACCGGAAGCATTGCGTCGGATACTAAACGATTTTGAAGCCAACGCCAATGGAAAACAATTTTTGGATTACTATTTAGAACAAGGCGAAAAATACTTCTACAATCTTTTGACCGATTTGTCAAATGTTACCAATTTGACCCAAGAAGATTTTATCGATTGGGGCACTAATGAAGCCTACATAAAAGCAATTGGAATTGGCGAATGTGCAGGTGTGGTCATCGATTTGATTGCCACCTTATTTTTAGAAAGTGACGAAAAGATTGACAACGCCAAAGAAGCTTTAGGCCATAAGGTTTATTCTAACGCCATCTATTTTGCCTACAGCTCCATGGTAAATTCTGCAAAGGCACTTCTCTTATCCGAAAACATTTCTACCAACACACAGGCGGGAATTATAAGTCAGTTTGATGCTGAGTTTATTGAAAGTCATAAAATTGATTTGGGAACTTCATTCTCTGAGGTGATTTATCAAATTAAAACGAATGCCCCCACACAAGCATTCGCCACAAGATATATTGAGAACGCAACGGTGTTTTTAGAAAAGGTGAGGGCATTTAGAACCCAGGAACAATCTATTGTAAGTTAAAATCCAAGATTATGAAAGCGATAAAAACTCCAAAATTGACAGTCGTAGGCGCAGGTCCTGGAGACCCAGAACTTATCACAATCAAAGCGATAAAAGCCATTGCATCTGCGGACGTTATTTTGTATGATGCCTTGATTAATGTGGCGTTATTGGATTACGCTTCCGCAGATGCAGAACTCATTTTTGTGGGCAAACGGAAAGGGTGTTATGCATACCAACAAGATCAGATTAATGACTTGATTGTGGCAAGAGCGAAATCTCACGGCCATGTGGTGCGTTTAAAAGGAGGCGATCCCTTTATTTTTGGGCGTGGTGCGGAAGAAATTGATTTTGCACGTCACTACGGCATAGAAACCTATATGGTACCTGGTATATCATCAGCCTTAGCCGTCCCTGCATACCAAGGAATTCCATTAACAAAGCGTGGCGCTTCCGAAAGTTTTTGGGTCATCACCGGTACTACAAAACTTCATGAATTATCAAAGGACGTCAAACTTGCTGCGCAATCCACAGCAACGGTGGTGATTTTAATGGGCATGGGCAAATTGGCTGAAATAGTAGGTGTGTTTTCATCTGAAGGAAAGCAAAACACCCCTGTGGCAATTATCCAAAATGGAACAACCGAAGACGAAAAATTTGGGTTTGGAACGGTGTCAACAATTTGTAAGGTTGTGGAAAAACAAAACTTGTCCAATCCTGCAATCATTGTTATTGGCGAAGTTGTCAATCAACGTGTTGCATTAAACGCTATTAATACAGAGGTAGCAACCATAAATGATGCTATAACTATATGAAAAGATTAGAACAAGTTCCCCCTTTGGGGGCGGAGGGGACTTCACGCAATAATTTATATCCCATTTTCTTAAGAATGCACAAAATTCAAACCTTAATAGTAGGTGGGGGTAATGTCGCGTTGGAAAAACTCACGTTTTTATTGAAATCAAGTCCCAATGCGAATGTAGAAATGCTGGCTCCTTTTTTTAGGGATGAAGTCAAGGAATTGGCAAAACAATTTGATATTCGGCTAATTGATATGTCCTATGAAATTTCATCTTTATGCGACAAAGACTTAGTAATAGCAGCAACTGATAATTTGGAGGTCAACAAACAAATTTACCATGACGCAAAACAACGTCATCTATTGGTTAACGTTGCAGACACGCCAGAATTCTGCGATTTCTATTTAGGAGGCATAGTCACGAAAGGTAACGTGAAAATAGCCATTTCCACCAACGGAAAATCGCCAACAACGGCCAAACGTTTACGTCAGTTTTTTGAAGAAGTCATTCCTGATGATGTCAACATTTTAGTAGAAAATTTAAATCAATATAGAAAAACAATTAAAGGCAATTTTGAGCAGAAAGTCAGCGCACTCAACAAAATTACCGAAACCTTAATTAGCAAATAAAATGATTCAAACAGACATCTTAATAATAGGGGCAGGACCAACAGGATTATTCACCGTTTTTGAGGCAGGATTGCTAAAACTAAAATGCCATTTAATTGATGCCTTGCCACAACCTGGAGGTCAGTGTTCAGAATTATATCCCAAAAAACCCATCTATGATATTCCTGGTGTACCAGATATTTTGGCGGGAGATTTGACCAAAAATCTTTTGGAGCAAGGCAAACAATTTGAGCCTGGATTTACCTTAGGCGAACGTGCAGAAACAATAGAGAAACGAGAAGACGGCAGTTTTATTGTCACCACAAATAAAGGCACAAAACACCAAGCGCCAATTGTAGCTATTGCTGGCGGTTTGGGGAGTTTTGAACCGAGAAAGCCGTTAATTGATAACATCGCACATTATGAAGAAATAGGGGTTGACTATTTTATCAAAGATCCTGAAGTATATAGAAACAAGAAAGTTGTTATTTCTGGTGGTGGTGATTCTGCTTTAGATTGGAGTATTATTTTGGCAGATATCGCTTCAGAAGTCACGCTCGTCCATAGACGCAATGAGTTTAGAGGTGCTTTGGATTCAGTTGAAAAAGTTCAGGAATTAAAGCTTCTTGGGAAAATTAATTTAATCACTCTTGCGGAAGTAACTGCACTTCATGGACACAAAAAGCTAGAGGCCGTGATCATTGAAAAGGAAGGAGAACAAATTGTTTATGAAGCAGATCATTTTATTCCTCTTTTTGGATTGTCTCCAAAGTTGGGGCCAATCGGAGATTGGGGACTTGAGATAGAGAAAAATGCCATAAAAGTGGACACCTTTGATTACCAAACCAATATTCCGGGAATTTTTGCCATAGGAGATGTCAATACCTATCCAGGAAAATTGAAGTTGATTCTTTGTGGTTTTCATGAAGCCACATTAATGTGCCAATCAGCTTATCAAATTATCAATCCCGGTAAGAAATATGTGCTTAAGTACACAACGGTAAGCGGTATTGATGGATTTGATGGGACTCGAAAGGAAGCGCCAAAAGCAGTTGTGCAAGCCATACTTTAGGCCATTGTTAATAATTGTTTAATTTTGATATTGCAACCATGAATAATGCGTAATATTGAGGGTATGAGTACAGTTTATAACAACCAAAACCAGTTTCAGAGTTACAACATCTGCCTAAAAGATACCGTAAAAACGTTCACCAAAAGTCTATTTTATATGCTCTTTGATGAAGACTATCGCAATCAAAATAGTCAAATTGTCAAGGATACATTTTTGAAGATAGCTACAAAGCTTCGATTGGAAAACGGCGAAGCGTTATGGCGTCAGTTTGAAGATCAGTTTACAAGAATTCGGGAGAAACTCGATCTAGATGCCATCGCAATTGAACAGAATGATCCTGCAACCAAGAGTTTGACTGAAGTGTATTTGGCATATCCAGGGTTTCATGCCATCGCTATTTATAGGTTGAGTCATGAACTCTATAAATTGGAGTCTTACGTAATTTCACGAATGATGAGCGAATATGTTCATGGTTTGACAGGCATAGATATCCATCCGGGAGCCACTATTGGTGATTCTTTCTTTATTGATCACGGCACTGGTATTGTCATTGGCGAAACAGCCATCATAAAGAAAAACGTGAAAATCTATCAAGGTGTCACTTTGGGCGGCATTCAAATTAGAAAAAGTTTGTCGTCAACAAAGCGCCATCCTACCATTGAGGATAATGTCACCATTTACGCCAACGCTACCATCTTGGGAGGGGATATCGTTATTGGGGCGAATAGTATTATAGGTGCCAATGTTTGGATCACAAAATCGGTTCCAGAGAACTCGCTGGTCACCTACAAAACAGAAATTAAAATAAGTACCCGTAAAAAATGATTCAAAGTCAATCCATAACCGATCAAATTGGGAATACGCCACTAGTAGAGGTAAAAAACATCATTTCAAAAAAAGGCGTGCGTCTATTTCTGAAATTGGAAGGCAATAACCCTGGTGGGAGTGTCAAGGATCGTGCTGCGTTTAATATGATTTCTGAAGCCTTGAAACGTGGCGATATCAAAAAAGGAGATACCTTGGTAGAAGCCACAAGTGGAAACACTGGCATTGCCTTGGCATTTATTGCACAACTGTTGGGATTGAAAATGGTATTGATCATGCCTGAGAATTCAACCGAAGAGCGCATCAAAACTATGCGTGCCTATGGTGCAGAATTAATATTGACCTCTTCTGATGATGGCATTGAAGGCTCACGGGATTTAGCTGAAAAGCTTGAAAAGGAGAAGGGCTATTTTATGCTGAACCAATTCGCAAACGATGATAATTGGAAAGCACATTACAAAACTACAGGCCCTGAAATTTGGAGAGACACCAATGGCGAGGTCACTCATTTTGTAGCAGCCATGGGCACCACGGGTACTGTGATGGGCGTTTCAACATTTCTGAAAGAACAGAATAAAGAGATCACCATTGTGGGCGCGCAGCCTAAGGATGGGGCTAAAATTCCTGGCATTCGTAAATGGCCAGAAGCGTATCTTCCCAAAATTTTTGATCGCTCCAAAGTAGATGTGGTTGTTGAAGTGAGTGAAGAAGAGTCAAAACTAATGGCGAACCGTTTGGCAAAAGAAGAGGGCATCTTTTCAGGTATGAGCAGTGGCGGCTCTGTAACAGCGGCATTAAAAATTGCTGAGAATCTGGACAAAGGAATCATCGTCGCCATCATTTGTGATATTGGCGATCGTTATTTATCTTCAGATTTGTTCGACTAAAAGTTGGATATAAGTTTTTTATCGCTTAATTTCGTCATAGTTCATACTATTAATGATTGTTATCACGAAAGGCAGAGGGATTAGACCCATTGAAGCCTTAGCAACCCTTTACTTTAAAGAAGGTGCTAAATTCTACTTTATACTGAATTTATTCAGGATTTAGACAGATAACCAAAGTGTATTTTCCTCTCACTTTCCTGATGACATTTTTTTATTATAACAAAATGTCAGATATAAAAAAAGCATTACAACATCGTATTTTAGTTTTAGATGGCGCCATGGGCACTATGCTACAACGCTATAATTTCTCGGAAGAAGATTTTCGTGGCGACCGTTTTAAAGACTATCCAACTTCCCTCAAAGGGAATAATGATTTACTTTCCTTAACGCAGCCAAAGGCCATTGCCGATGTGCACCGCAAGTATTTTGAAGCGGGTGCGGATATTGTGGAAACCAACACTTTTTCTGGAACCTCCATAGCCATGGCAGATTATAATATGGAAAGTTTGGTTTACGAACTGAATTTTGAATCGGCAAAAATAGCCAAACAAGTTGCTGACGAGTTCACCACAGCTAATCCTGAAAAACCACGTTTTGTGGCAGGAAGTATTGGGCCCACAAACAAAACCGCAAGCCTGTCTCCAGATGTCAACCGGCCAGAATTTCGTGCCATTACTTTTGACGAATTGCGCATTGCCTACAAACAACAAGTAGAAGCCCTGATTGATGGCGGCGTGGATGTGCTGTTGGTAGAAACTATTTTCGATACCTTAAATGCTAAAGCCGCCTTATTTGCTATTGAAGAAGTTAAAGAAGCTCGAAATATAGATATTCCAATCATGGTTTCCGGGACGATTACAGATGCCTCTGGAAGAACACTTTCAGGACAAACCGTCGAAGCTTTTTTGATGTCGATTTCTCATATTCCATTGCTCAGCGTCGGATTTAACTGTGCGCTTGGAGCAGACCAATTGCAACCTTATTTACAGCGTCTATCTCACGAGACAGAATTCTATACCTCTGCGCATCCCAATGCAGGTTTGCCAAATGCTTTTGGCGAATACGAACAGACCGCGAAAGAAATGCAGGTGCTGATTGAAAATTATCTCAAAGATGGCTTGGTCAATATTATAGGTGGTTGTTGTGGTACCACACCTGAACATATAAAAGCGATTGCAGAAATAGCTAAGAATTATGAACCACGCAAAATTGCAGTTGCGCACACCTGAGAGGTTTTTAAAACCTCTCAGGTCTTTTAAAGGAACTATTAAAATGAACAAAAACAATAAATACCTTACACTTTCAGGACTCGAACCATTAACCGTTACTCCGGAAAGTAATTTTATAAACGTTGGTGAGCGCACCAACGTGACCGGTTCACGTAAATTTTTACGTCTTATAAAAGATGAAAATTACAGTGAAGCCCTAGATGTTGCCCGAGATCAGGTAGAAGGGGGTGCCCAAATTATAGATGTCAACATGGACGAAGGTATGTTGGATGGCGTTTATGCAATGACCAAATTTTTGAATTTGATTGCGTCAGAACCAGACATTGCCAAATTGCCAATTATGATTGACAGTTCCAAATGGGAAATTATTGAAGCTGGATTAAAAGTGGTGCAGGGAAAATCAGTAGTGAATTCAATTAGTTTAAAAGAAGGTGAGGAAGCTTTTATCCATCATGCTAAATTGGTGAAACGTTATGGCGCCGCTGTAATTGTGATGGCTTTTGATGAAGATGGGCAAGCTGATACTTTAGAGAGACGTATCGAAATTTGTAAACGCTCTTACGATATTTTAGTTAATAAAGTAAAATTTGCTCCTCAGGACATCATTTTTGATCCCAATATATTTCCCGTAGCCACAGGAATGGACGAACACCGTTTAAATGCTTTGGATTTTTTCAAGGCTACCAAATGGATTCGTGAAAACTTGCCTTATGCCAATGTTTCTGGCGGTGTGAGCAACGTGTCTTTTTCTTTTAGGGGAAATAATGTGGTTCGTGAAGCCATCAACTCCGCATTTTTATATCATGCCATTCAACATGGGATGAACATGGGTATTGTCAATCCGACCATGTTGGAAATATATGATGAGATTCCGAAAGATTTATTGGAGCGTGTTGAAGACGTGCTTTTTGACAGACGGGAGGATGCTACGGAGCGTTTATTGGATTTTGCCGAAACGGTTAAAGATGATAAAAAAGTAGACGTTGCCAAAATTTTGGAATGGCGAAATGATCCGTTGCAAGATCGAATTACACATGCTTTAGTGAAAGGTATCGAAACCTTTATCATTGAAGATATTGAGCAAGCACGACAAGAAAGCAAGAAACCAATTGAAGTGATTGAAGGCCATTTGATGATTGGGATGAACGTGGTTGGTGATCTTTTTGGAAGCGGAAAAATGTTCTTGCCACAAGTCGTCAAATCGGCGCGTGTTATGAAAAGAGCTGTTGCTTATTTACAGCCATTTATTGAAGCCGAAAAAGACGGAAAACAAGCATTTGCTGGTCGTGTATTGATGGCCACAGTAAAAGGTGATGTCCATGATATTGGTAAAAACATTGTAAGTGTTGTTCTAGGCTGCAACAACTATGAAATTATTGACTTGGGTGTCATGGTGCCACCAGAAAAAATCATTGAAACCGCAATAAGAGAGAACGTCGATATTATCGGCTTAAGCGGTCTCATTACGCCATCGTTGGATGAAATGGTATATGTGTCCAAAGAAATGGAAAAGAAGAACATCAACATTCCATTGCTTATAGGTGGTGCCACCACTTCAAGGGCGCATTCGGCAGTTAAGATCGCACCAAATTATGGACATACCGTAGTGCATGTCAATGACGCTTCAAGAGCTGTAACCGTGGTTGGTAATTTGCTAAAAAAGGATAATCGTGTTTATAAAGAACAAATTCGTGAAGAGTATGAAAAGTTCCGCGAGCAGTTTTTAAAACGTGGCAAGCAAAAAGATTATGTGACCATTGAAGACGCCAGAAAGCGCAAATTCAAAATCGATTGGAACACTTCAGAAATCGTCAGACCAAACCAACTTGGGATTCAGATCATAGAAGATTTGGACCTTACAAAATTGGAGGATTTTATTGATTGGAGTCCGTTTTTTAGAAGTTGGGATTTACACGGGAAATATCCAGACATCCTCACCGATGAGGTTGTCGGAGAACAAGCCGCAGAATTATTTAAAGACGCCAAGGAACTTTTGAAAAAAGTGTTGGACGAAAAGCTTTTGAAAGCAAAAGGCATCTTTGGATTGTTTCCTGCGAATGCTGTAAATGATGATGATGTTGAAATTTATGATGATTCAGGCAGGGTAAAAGTCACCTTTTTAACCCTTCGTCAACAACTCGATAAACGCGAGGGCGTTCCAAACATTGCTTTGGCAGATTTTATAGCACCAAAAGATTCAGGAACACAAGATTACATGGGGTGTTTTTGTGTGAGTACGGGTTTTGGAACTGAAGCCTTGGCAAAACAATTTGAAAAAAATCTTGACGATTACAATTCCATTATGATCAAAGCGCTAGCCGATCGTCTTGCGGAGGCCTTTGCGGAGTATTTACATAAGGAAGTCAGAATTAATTCTTGGGGTTATGACTCCACTGAAAGTTTATCAAATGACGAATTAATAAAAGAAAGTTATAAAGGCATTCGTCCGGCACCAGGTTATCCAGCGTGTCCAGATCATTTGGAAAAGAAAACTATCTGGAAGTTGTTGCAAGTCAAAGAAACTATTGGTGTAGAGTTAACAGAGAGTTTGGCCATGTGGCCAGCAGCAAGTGTTTCGGGATATTATTTTGGGAATAAGGAAGCAAAATATTTCGGACTTGGAAAAATTACCCAAGACCAGTTGAAGGATTATGCAAAACGCCGTGGAATTTCGAACGAAGAAGCTGAAAAATGGTTGAGTCCTAATTTAGCGGATTAGAAAAAGGCGCTCTGTGTTTCTCTGTGAAATAGGTGTTACACAGAGTTGCACTGAGTTTACACAGAGATTCACAGAGAAATAATTAAAAATATATTAATCAAGCTGCTTACCTATATTTGAGTATTAGTGGCAAAAAAGTAGAATGTTAAAAGATGAAATGTAATCAAGTAGACTGAGCCGCGTTAGCGATTACTCATCCATTCTTATGTGATAAATAAGAAATCGTGAATGCTTCGCATTGGAACGGTCTGTTTGAGCTCCTCGAAGAGAGCGAGTAGTGAAAGCGCGACCTTTAGGTAACGCCAAAAAAAGTGAATAATAATTATAAGCCATTGAACATATTCGTGTCCCGATATTTTGGGAGTGGCTAAAAAAAGAGATCCCCACTTTCGTGGGGAGTAAACATGAAAGTAACAGAACACATCCAACAAGCCAACGGAAACACACAATTTTCTTTTGAAATTTTACCGCCATTAAAAGGGCAGCATATCAATATGATTTTTGATAATATAGATCCGCTAATGGAATTTAAACCGCCTTTTATCGATGTCACCTACCATCGTGAAGAGTACGTTTTTAAAGAACAAGAAAACGGACTGCTCAAAAAACACGTGGTTAAAAAACGTCCTGGAACGGTTGGGATTTGTGCTGCCATTCAAAATAGGTATAAGGTAGATGCCATTCCGCATATTTTATGTGGCGGGTTTACCAAAGAAGACACTGAGAATTTCTTGATTGATCTCGACTTTTTGGGCATTCAAAATGTGATGGCTTTAAGAGGTGATGCAGTTAAAAATGAAACCTATTTCAGACCAGAAAAAGAAGGTCATGAGTACGCCAACGGACTTGTAAAACAAATTTGCGCACTAAATGACGGCATTTATTTGGATGAAGAACTGCAAAACTCGTCTAAAACCAATTTTTGCGTGGGTGTTGCAGCTTATCCGGAAAAGCACATGGAAGCACCAAGTTTGGAAAGTGACATTCATTTTTTGAAAAAGAAGATTAAATATGGTGCAGAGTATGTGGTCACTCAAATGTTCTTTGACAATCAGAAATACTTCGAGTTTGTGGAAAAATGCCGAAGTGAAGGCATAACTATTCCTATCATTCCTGGATTAAAACCTATTGCCACCAAAAAACAATTGAACTTGCTACCACACCGTTTTCATGTGGATTTACCGGAGGCCTTGATCCTCGAAATTATAAAATGCAAGGATAACACTGAAGTAAAACAAGTGGGTATAGAGTGGTGTATTCAACAATCAAAAGAATTGCAAAAAGCAGGAATTCCGGTGCTACATTACTATTCTATGGGGAAAAGTGATAACATTCAAAGCATTGCATCACAAGTATTTTAATTGTTATGACAGCTATTAAAACAAGATAATTTGGGGTGATGGTAAGTTTTGAAATTTATGTTTCAAAACGTTAAAGTAAAAAAGATAGATTCCCACAACCATCACATTTTTAATTATTCGGTTAAATTTGCCGAATATTCCAATTGAATGAAGCATTTAATAGTAAGCTTATTGTGTTTAGCGAGTTCATTTCTGTTCTCTCAAGACGATCCTGATTTGTTCACTTTAGACGCTAATTACTTCTATGGAACCATATTAGAACATAATCCTGATATTTCACATCTTATTACTGACCATCCTACCGGACTAATCTTAAGTTATAGCAAAAAAACTTACGGCTTTAAGGCTTGGGAAAGTCGCTACAACTATCCAGATTGGGGGTTTTCATTCATCTATCAGGATTTAAAAAATGAATATTTGGGCGAAAACTACAGTCTATATGCCCATTACAACTTCTATTTTTTGAATCGGAATCTTAACTTTAGAATAGGTCAAGGTCTTGCATACACTACAAATCCGTACGACAGGGAGACCAATTACAACAATAACGCTTATGGCTCAGATGTGATGAGTACCACGTATATCATGCTCAATTATAAAAAAGAGAATGTGTATAAAGGCTTGGGTTTTCAGGCAGGATTCTCAATCATTCATTATTCTAACGCCAATGTCAAGGCGCCAAATAACTCTACAAATACCTTTGTCTTTAATGTAGGCGCTAATTATTTGGTGGATTATAAGGAGAAGCCAGACTTTCAGCCGTCAACGGAAGACAAGAAATTCACCGAAAAAATCAAGTATAACCTCGCATTTAGAGCTGGAGTTAATGAAAGTGATGTGGTAGGCACCGGACAATATCCATTTTATAATCTGTCATTTTATGCTGATAAGCGCATCAATAGAAAAAGTGCTTTGCAGGTAGGAACAGATGTGTTTTTTGCTGAGTTTTTAAAGGAATTGATCTATTATTATTCGGTGGCTTATCCTGAAAGAAATATTGACCCCGATACTGATTATAAGCGTTTGGGACTGTTTGTGGGCCATGAATTGTTTATCAATAAAATGTCCCTTATAACCCAATTGGGATTCTACGTTTATTATCCTTATGATTTTGAAGGTCGCGTATATAACAGAATTGGCTTAAAACGTTATTTTGGAGATCAATTTTTTGGAGCAATCACCTTAAAATCCCATGGCGCAAAAGCAGAAGCTGTGGAATTTGGAGTGGGGGTGAGGCTCTAATAGATTGAAGCTTGAAGTTGGAAGTTGGAGGCCTGAAGTTGGATGCATAAATAATAGTCGGAAAAATTAAACATGAAAAAGTACCTATACATCATTGGAGCAATCGTATTACTTTCCTGTAATGCCAAGGTGATGCCAGATTGTTTTCAGAATTCTGGGGATATTATTCGGAAGGAAATTACCGTTCCTGCCTTCAGTAAAATCATTGTTTTTGAAAGGGTGCAGCTGATCCTCAAAGAAGGACCCGAGCAAAAAATTGTTGTTGAAACGGGGGAGTACTTGATAGATGATATTAAGATCAACGTTGAAAACGATCAGCTTGTTTTAAGAAATAACAATGGGTGTAATATCACTAGAGATTATGGAATTACTAAAATTTATGTGAGCGCACCTAACATTACGGAGATCCGATCGAGCACGGGGCTGCCTGTGTTGAGTGATGGGGTTTTAAACTATCCTGTTTTGACTTTGGTCTCTGAAGATTTTGAAGCAGCAGATCAATACCATACTGACGGTGATTTCAGAATGGAAGTCAATTGTTCCAACTTAAATGTGATCAATAACAACTTATCTCATATGTATTTGAGCGGAACTGTTGAAAATTTGGTCATTGGTTTTTATTCTGGAGATTCCCGCTTTGAAGGCCGGAACCTCATTGCACAAAATATCAGGATTTTTCAGCGCAGCAGTAATGATATGATCGTCAATCCGCAGGCATCTTTAACTGGAGAAATCAGAAGCACTGGTAACGTTATTGTAGTCAATAAACCTCCAATTATTGATGTGCAGGCGTATTATACAGGACATTTGATTTTTGAGTGATTATTTAACACTGCCAACTGCTTGCCCTATTATGACTTATAAGAAGATAGGAAGCCCGAAGCCTGAAGCCTGCTGACTGAAGACTGCTGACTATAACGTCAGCTCCCTGAATAAGCTTTCCAAGTTTTTGTTCTTTTGGTTCAGTTGTAAAATCTTCAAGCCATTATCATGTGCAAAATCAAATACTGAGGCACGCATGTCTGCTTTGGTTGAGAAGGTTAATTCGTATATAAAGTCGTGGGTATTTTTAACGCTTTGCACATGCTTTAAACGATTGAGTAAAACATTCTCAACACGATAGTCAAACTCCACTTCAATAATTTGTTGCTGGTCTGCTTTTAATTCCGTTAGCTTTTTATCGGCGACAATTTCACCGTTATTGATGATAATAACACGGTCACAAATAGCCTCCACTTCTTGCATGATGTGCGTGGATAAGAACACCGTCTTTTCTTTTCCAAGAGATTTGATCAACTGTCTAATCTCAACCAACTGATTGGGATCCAATCCTGTTGTTGGCTCATCCAAAATCAACACTTCTGGGTCGTGCAATAAAGCACTCGCCAATCCAACACGCTGACGATACCCTTTTGAGAGTTGACCAATTTTTTTGTGAGCTTCCAAAGTTAATCCTGTTAGGGTGATCACGTCGCTAATGCGGTCCTTGTCAATCTTGTAAACATTGGCATTGAATGTCAAATATTCCTTTACGTACATGTCCAAATACAGCGGATTGTGTTCAGGCAAATATCCAACGCGTTTTTGAACATCGCGTGCATTTTTTTGAACATCAAAGTCATTTACTTTGGCTTCCCCTTCAGTGGCGTCAATATAGGTGGTCAATATTTTCATCATCGTCGATTTCCCAGCGCCGTTTGGCCCTAAAAATCCCACAATTTCACCTTTGTCAATTTTAAAGGAGATATTGTTGAGCGCTTTTTGATTGCCGTATAATTTGGTAAGATGATTGACTTCAATAGACATAGATTGCTAAATTTGTTCAAAAATACGCATTTTTAGATATAGGATACTTTGCGAAATCGTTGTATATCAAAAAGAGTTTAAAAAAGGTTTTGTTTATTCAATTTATTAATTACTTTAGCGACATCAAATAATGAAAACAATAATTACATCATATCAAAACTGGTTTTATTTCTTTTTTAGCAAAGGGGACGAGACTTCGTATGTGTAATTTATTAACCATAAATTTAATATAAAAGTCTCGATGAAAATCGGGACTTTTTTTGTTATTGAAACGTTCGTTTTATAAGTATCGAAGAACGCAATAAAATAAACTAGTTGAACTAATCGCGCCTTTCGGCAGGATCAAGAAAAAGCTATTAGCAAAAATAGGAGTATTTAGAATCAAGCTTTTTAAGCAGAAAACTTAAAATAAAAAATGATAAAATCGGTTGCTATACAAGGAATTAAAGGATCATTTCATCATATTGTTGCCTTACAATATTTTGAAGATGCTGTAACACTCGATGAGTGCATGACCTTTGACGGTGCTGTCCAGAGCGTGCTGAGCAATAAAACCGACGCTGTGATCATGGCGATCGAAAATTCAATTGCGGGGTCCATCATTCCTAATTACGCATTGATAGACGACAATCACCTGCACATTATTGGAGAACACTACTTGGATATTCAGCACCATTTAATGGGCCTTCAAGGACAATCTATTGAAGACATCCACGAGGTGTATTCTCACCCGATGGCGCTGTTGCAGTGTAAGGAGTTTTTCAAGAAACATCCACACATTAAGTTGGTAGAAGACAAAGATACGGCTGAGGTAGCACAACGCATCCAACAAAAAAAGCTTAAAAATGTCGCCGCTGTTGCAAGCCGTTTGGCTTCTGAATTGTTTGAACTGGAAATTATTGCAGAAAGCATCCAAACCATCAAACATAATGAAACCCGCTTTGTGATTGCAAAAACTTCCAACTCTGAAGTTGATGAGGTCAAGATCAACAAAGCCTCCTTAAAATTTGAACTGGACCATAAACGGGGCAGTCTAGCGTCTATCTTAAATGTGATGAGCGACTGTAAATTGAACCTTACCAAAATTCAGTCGCTACCAAAAATAGAAACGCCCTGGAAGTACGCCTTTTTTGTAGATGTTACTTTTGAGGCCTATCAAGATTATCAAAAGGCAAAATCAATAATGACCATTATGGCACAAGACTTTAAGGTTTTGGGCGAATATAAAAATGCACGACAATGATCACCTTTGCAAATCGATTAAATACTGTTGAAGAGTACTACTTCTCGAAAAAATTGAGGGAAGTTAACTTGCTCAAAGCCCAGGGGAAGCCAATAATCAATTTGGGAATTGGAAGTCCAGATTTAGAGCCACCGGCAAGCGTTATTGAAGCCCTCAATGAAAGTATGAAAGATGCTGTAGCCCATAAATATCAAAGCTATCAAGGCTTGCCCGAGCTGAGGGAAGCCATGGTTGGTTTTTATAAAGAGCATTTTGGGGTGTCGTTAAGTCCGCTAACTGAGGTTTTGCCGTTAATGGGCAGTAAGGAAGGCATCATGCACATCTCTATGGCATTCTTGAATGAAGGAGATGAGGTATTGATCCCGAACCCTGGCTATCCCACTTATGAATCAGTAACCAAACTTGTAGGAGCGAAACCTGTTTTTTACGATTTGGTAGCTGAAAACGATTGGTGTCCTGACCTTATGGTTTTGGAAAAAAGCGATTTGTCAAAAGTGAAACTCATGTGGATCAGCTATCCGCATATGCCAACGGGAGCCACGGCAAGCAATAAGGTTTTTGAAGATATTATTGCCTTTGCAAAACGTCACCATATTTTGGTGGTCAATGATAATCCGTACAGTTTTGTGTTGAACGAGTATCCGCGAAGCATCTTAAAATATAAAGGGGCCAAAGATGTTTGTTTGGAACTTAACTCTTTGAGTAAAACCTTTAATATGGCAGGTTGGCGAGTGGGCATGGTCTTGGGCAAATCAGAATATATTGATGCCATTTTGAAAGTGAAAAGCAATATGGATTCTGGCATGTTTTACGGCATTCAAAAAGGGGCTATTGAAGCCTTAAAATGTTCAAAAATGTGGTTCATTAGTCTGAACAGTGTTTATGAAGAACGCCGTCAGAAAGTATGGGAATTGGCGACCGCCTTAAACTGCTCTTATGACAAATCTGCGACCGGATTGTTTGTGTGGGCAAAATTGCCGCCCTTCATGAAAGCTGAAAAGTATATTGATATGATCTTGAAGGAGCATTCAATTTTTATCGCTCCTGGGACTATTTTTGGAAGTAATGGCGAAGGCTATATTAGGTTTTCACTGTGCGCCACGGTTGATGAATTGGAAGAGGCGATTGCAAGAGTGAAATAATATTATATAAAAAGAACTAATTCTTCCCTTTGGGAAGAGGTCTTGAAAAGACAAATGGGAATGAAAAATATATACATCATAGGGGTTGGATTGATAGGCGGTAGTTTGGCTCTTGATCTTAAAAAACACCACCATAAATCAAAAGTGTTCGGAATTGATCATAATGACGCACATTTGGAGGAAGCCATTCAGTTAAATGTTATTGATGCTAAAGCTACCTATGAGGACTTAAAGAACGCTGATTTGGTAGTTTTGTCCATTCCGGTAGATGCAGCAGTCAATGAAATTGTAAAAGTATTGGATTTGATTTCAGACGATGCCCTAGTTTTTGATGTCGGATCTACCAAAGCGGAGATTTGCAAAGCCATAGATCAACATCCTAAACGCCGTAACTTTTTAGCAGCTCATCCAATTGCGGGAACCGAATTCTCAGGACCAAAAGCCGCCATTTTAGGATTGTATCAAGATAAGACCAACATCATTTGTGAAGTTGAAAAAACAGCCTTTAAGCTCCAGGAAAAAGCACTTAAATTGTTTACTGATATGGGCATGCGCATCCGCTATATGAATCCTGATGCGCACGATAAGCATATTGCGTATGTCTCACATTTGTCGCACATCAGTGCTTTTATGTTGGGAAAAACAGTGATTGACAAAGAACGAAACGAACGCGATATTTTTGATATGGCAGGTAGTGGATTTGCTTCAACGGTTCGTTTGGCAAAAAGTTCCCCAGAAATGTGGACACCAATTTTTAAACAGAATAAAGCCAATGTGCTTGAAACATTGGATGAATACATCAACAACCTCACAAAGTTTAGAGCGTTAATGCATGACGATGATTTTGATGCTATTTATTCAGAAATGAAAAACACCAATCATATAAAAGAAATTTTAAACGGCATACAATAACTTTAAACACCAAAAATGTAAAGCACCAAATTCCAGTAGTGGTGGAATACAATCTTAAAGTTTGGATTTAGCCCCTAAGTATCGGGGTAAATCTTGGAAACAGAAAAGAGAACAAAGAACAAAGAAGAAAGAGCAAAGAGCAAAGAGCAAAGAGCAAAGAGCAAAGAGCAAATTTATTTGTGAAGTATGTCTTCTATGATCTTTTTTCTTAATAAAAAATAAAAAATTATAATCAAGAATACAATGGAAAACACGAAAGAATTAAGAACATGGTTAGATGATTTAAAATTGGATCATCCCTTGGTCATTGCAGGCCCTTGTAGTGCAGAAACAGAAGAACAAGTATTAGGCATTGCCCACCAATTGAAAGATACGGATGTCAGTTATTATAGAGCTGGAATTTGGAAACCACGTACCCGACCTGGAATGTTTGAAGGCGTTGGCGCATTGGGTTTAAAATGGCTACAAAAAGTTAAAGAAGAAACGGGTCTCAAAACAGCTACAGAGGTGGCCAATAGAGCGCATGTTGAATTGGCGTTGGAGCATGATATTGATTTACTTTGGATTGGTGCCCGCTCTACCGTAAGCCCTTTTATTGTTCAGGAAATTGCAGATGCTCTAAAAGGCACCGACAAAATTGTATTGGTTAAAAACCCGGTAAATCCAGATTTGGCGCTTTGGCTGGGTGCTGTGGAGCGTTTAGCTACCGCAGATATCAAAAATTTGGGGGTGATCCACAGAGGGTTTTCAACCTATGATAAATCAAAATACAGAAACAATCCAGAATGGCAATTGGCAATCGAGTTGCAAACCAAATTTCCTGATTTGCCATTAATCAATGACCCATCGCAC
Source organism: Gelidibacter algens (assembly GCF_001678675.1). Classification (GTDB taxonomy): domain Bacteria; phylum Bacteroidota; class Bacteroidia; order Flavobacteriales; family Flavobacteriaceae; genus Gelidibacter; species Gelidibacter algens. Next base: position 46,143 of record NZ_LZRN01000022.1, on the reverse strand, counting down.
ATTACAGGAAAGCGCGATATGATTTTTGATGTCTCGCAAACAGCGTTAGACCTGAATTTTGACGGACTTATGATTGAGACGCACAGCAATCCTGATGCCGCTTGGAGTGATGCCGCACAGCAAGTTACTCCAAAGACGCTGATTCAAATGATGATCGATTTAAAAATCAGAAAAGAGTCAGACCCGGAAGCAGAATACAATACCAATTTGAATAATTTGAGAGCACAAATTGATGTTGTTGACAATCAACTAATTGAAATGATGGGGAAACGCATGAAAATTGCCGATAGCATTGGAGGCTTGAAAAAGCAGAAAAACGTCGCCGTTTTACAAAGCAAACGTTGGAATGAAATTTTGGGCAATATGGTCCTGGAAGGTGAACAAAATGGACTGAGTGAAGAGTTCATCCTTAAAATGTTTAAAGCTATTCATCAAGAATCTATTAACCACCAGGAAAAGGTTATCAACGGATAATATGAGTCTTAAATAAGATTTATGTCACATCGAGCCAAGTCGAGCTGCTTTCTTTAATTTTAGAAGGTTCTCGACTTGGCTCGAACAGACATATTTTTTACTGCTTATTACGTTTAAAAACATAGCGTGTTATAAAAATGCCTTGCCCGTCATCTTTTCCGCTATCACTTTCCACGGCACTAGTCACAAAGGCTAATTCCCAACCTTCTTCAGACATCGTGTTTATTTTTGAACTTACAACAGCATCGTTTGCAGCAATGTTTTGAAAACGGATACCTCCAATATTGTAAAAGTTGAGCAATTTTGTTTCCTCAAAATTCTTAACACGAATCTCGCCTCTGTCTGATTTATTACGTTCATCATCTTCTTCAGATCGATTGGTTGTAAAATCCTTATAATTCCTATCCTCTAAAGCTGAAACAATCCGAGAACGGCCCAAACCACTCGATACAATAGATTCAACACTTGTAATAACTTTATACTCTACCTGTGCATTGGCATCCATAAAGGTTATTAATGCCACTATTAATAATAAACCTAATTTTTTCATGTTGTTAATTTTTGAAAATTTTACATCTAAGTTATACATATTCTCGACTTAAAAATCGTTATTTTGTTAATTAAATTCAATCAATGACAGGAATTGTTTATAAATCTACAGGAAGTTGGTACACCGTTAAAACAGCGTTAGGTGTGGTGTATGATTGCCGTATAAAAGGAAAATTTAGACTTCAGGGCATTAAAAGTACCAACCCAATTGCCGTGGGAGATGTTGTAGATTTTGATGTGGAAACTTTAGACAATGTCACTACGGGTATTATTCATACCATTCACGATCGTGAGAACTATATCGTGCGCAAATCGGTTAACCTCTCTAAACAAACCCATATTATTGCATCTAATATTGATCAGGTTTTTCTTCTTATCACCATCAACAACCCACCAACACTCACCAGTTTTATAGACCGCTTTTTGGTCACTACCCAAGCCTACGGAATTAAAACTGTTTTGGTATTCAATAAAATGGATACCTATGATGATGAGAATGTGATGGAGGTGAAATATTTGGCATCCGTGTATAGAAAGATAGGCTATGAATGTATGGAAGTGTCAGCCATGAAAGGCCAGAATCTTGATCATTTAAAGAAATTGATGAAAGATAAAACCAGCATGTTTGCAGGCCATTCGGGTGTTGGCAAATCGACGTTGGTCAATGCCATTGAGCCAACTTTAGACCTAAAAACTAAAGCCATCTCCATGCAGCACATGCAAGGTCAACATACCACAACCTTTGCGGAAATGTTTGATTTGAGCTTCGGTGCCAAAATTATAGACACGCCAGGAATTAAAGGTTTTGGAGTCGTCGATATGGACAAGGAAGAAATTGGGGATTATTTCCCGGAGTTTTTCGCCCTAAAACAAGACTGTAAATTTAATAATTGTCTTCATGTTGAGGAACCCAATTGCGCTGTAAAAGAGGCATTGGATAGAGATGAAATTTCATTTTCCCGCTATAGAAGTTACCTGCAGATTTTAGAAGGTGATGATGAGAACTATAGAACGGAGGAATGGGTGAAATGAGTCTTCAGTCTTCAGTCGGCAGTCGGCAGTCTTCAGTCGGCAGTCGGCAGTCTTCAGTCATCGGTCATCCGTCATCGGTCATCCGTCATCCTTCATGATTAAACGAAAAAGATTAACAATTTAAAACTCCCCTACGGGGATTTAGCGGAGAGCTTATGAAAGTAGTCATTCAAAGAGTTTCAAAAGCAAGTGTTACCATTGATAACAAAATAGTGGCATCCATTAGTTCAGGATTGCTCATTTTATTGGGCATTGTTGATGAAGATACTCAGGAAGATATTCAATGGCTTACAAGAAAGGTTGCCAACCTTCGCATTTTTGAAGATGATAAGGGCGTTATGAACCGTTCCCTTTTAGATTGTGATGGAGATGCTCTCGTGGTCAGTCAATTTACTTTGCACGCTTCAACCAAAAAAGGCAACAGACCCAGTTACATTAAAGCAGGAAAACCCGATGTTGCTATTCCGCTGTATGAAACTTTTGTAACACAATTAGAACAAAGTCTGGGCAAGAAAATTCAGACAGGCCAATTTGGCGCAACTATGAAGGTTGAACTTTTAAATGATGGCCCTGTAACCATTATAATAGATTCTAAAAATCCTGAGTAACTATTTTGTTATTAGCTAAAAAGTTATATTTTAGCTATCTAACAAGACCCCATGATCAAAACCTGCCGCTTATTTTTCGTCTTGGTTTTCCCGCTTATCTGCTTATCTCAAGAGGAAAACCTAGTAACTTCCCATACCATTCCTTCTGCTTTATTAGAAAATGCCAATGCTGTGGTAAGACTGGATGATATCCATATTGAAGTCGAATCTTATAATAAAATGGTGTACACCAACAAACGGATTGTCACTATTTTAAATTCTTCCGGGAACTCTAAAGTTGGAACTTCAATGGGTTATGATGAGAATGTTTCCATTAAAAAAATGGAAGCTAAAATTTATAACTCAAGTGGTGAAGAGATCAAAAAATTTAAAAAAAATGATTTTGAAGATGTCAGCGCCGTTGACGGTGGAACATTGTATTCTGATAGTCGTGTCAAATATATGAGATACACGCCAACTGACTATCCTTACACTGTGGTCTTTGAAACTGAGGTAGAGTATGGATATACTGCCTATATCCCAAGGTGGAAACCAATTGAAGGCTATTATATAAGTACAGAAACTAGTCGTTACTCTATAAAGTATGATCCTTCTAATGAGCTCAATATCTATAAGAATTATTTCAAAGAATTTAACGTTCTAAACAACTCTAAAGATGGCGAAATCTATTATGAGGCATATAATTTAAAAGCCATTATGCATGAAGCTTATTCTCCCAATCTCACTGATGTTACACCATATGCAATGATAAATTTGAAAAACTTTTCCTATGAAGGTTATATAGGGAATACAAATGATTGGCACAGTTTAGGGCAATGGATGCATGAGCAATTGTTGGTAGGAAGAACAGAAGTTTCTGAAAAGACAAAAAGTGAAATAAGATCACTGGTTGCAAATATGGTAGATCCCATTGATAAAGCTAAAGCAGTGTATCAATATGTCCAAAATAACACAAGATACATCAGTGTTCAGGAAGGTATTGGAGGCATTCAGCCAATTGATGCGTTAAAAGTGGATGAGGTTAAGTATGGTGATTGCAAAGGACTTTCTAATTATACTAAAGCATTGTTAGATCTCGTTGGTGTAGAATCCTATTATACTAGAGTTTACGCTTCTCCTGATAACCTTGTAAGCATAAAAAATGATTTTGTTTCATTTCTTGGGCAAACAAACCATGTTATACTGAACCTGCCATACAAAGGAGAGAATATTTGGTTGGAGTGTACGAGTCAAACATCACCATTTGGGTACAGTGCCAATTTTACGGATGATAGAGATGTCTTTGTCATTACCCCTGAAGGAGGTAAAATTGTCCGTACTAAAGTTTACAGTGCATTAGAAAACCTATTGGATACGAAGGCCAACATCATTGTAACTGAAAATGGTGATATGGAAGCTAAAATCAGCTTAAATTCATATGGAACACAGTATGGCCATCACGTAGGTATTCAGAACAGTACGCTGAAAGATCAGACACTTCATTATAAAAATTATTGGAATTATATCAATAATGTTGATGTGGGCTCCATGACTTACAATAATGATAAAGACAGCATAGTTTTTACTGAAAATATTGAATTGACTGCCAAAAAATATGCTTCACAAACTGGAGATCGTTTATTGTTAAGTCCAAATTTTTTCAATGTGCTTTCAAATGTACCAACACGGTATCGGGATAGAACATTGCCGTTTGAAATAGAGCGGGGTTTTTATGATAAGGATGACTATGAGATTTCAATCCCTGAAAATTTTGAGGTTGAAGCCTTACAGGAAGATACACATATCAAAAACCAATTTGGTGAATATGCCTATTCCATTGTTAAAAAATCAGAAATCATCTTAAGCTTCAAACGAACCTTCATTTTGAATAAAGGCGCTTATGCAAAAGAAGATTATGAAGCTTTTAGAAACTTTTGGCTAGAGGTTGTCAAACAAGATAAGTCAAGAATTATTTTAATAAAAAAATCACTAACCCCATGACAAAAATCACCTGCCTACTTATTTTTATGGCCTTTAACTGGTCCAATGCGCAAGATTACCGATTTGGAAAAGTATCTGAAGAAGAACTTCAGGAAGTTAGTAATCCTACAGATCCTGAGGCAAATGCCACCATTCTGTATCTGTCTCAAAAAACCTATTATGATTTTACACAGAGTGATGGATTTGTTCAAATTACTGAGGTGTATCAACGTATAAAAATTTATAATAAGGACGGTTTTGATTGGGCTACAGAAGAAATTAAACTGAGTGATAATGGGTCAAAAAGAGAGACTGTTAGTGGTCTTAACGCAGTAACCTACACTTTAGTAAATGGCAAGATCGAAGAAACCAAACTTAGAAAAGATGGGATATTTGAAGAGCATAACAATAAATACTGGAAAACCGAAAAGTTCACCATGCCTAATATTAAGGAAGGATGTGTTATTGAGTTTGAATATAGGGTAACGTCACCATATATTAGTATTGACGACATGAATCTGCAATATACCATTCCTATTAAAGAATTGGATATTTCTGTCAGAATACCAGAATACTTCAATTTTAATAAATATGTCAACCCAAGAGCTACTTATATTCCAAAAGTAAATGAATCTACAGTGAGTAGAACAGAGGAAGTTCGCAGTAAAAGTAGAGAATCTAACTCCACTGGATTTGGAAATACTGTCAAGACTAACTTTTCAAGCGACAAGTTTAATTTCAAGGAATATAAAACGGAAATAAAACTATCCAATGTTCCTGCACTAAAAAGCGAAAACTTTGTAAGCAATCTTAATACGTACAGAACCAAGTTGATTTGGGAATACGCCTTTTATAAAAGTCCATCAGGACAAATTACAGATTATGCCTCCAACTGGGATGAGGTTACAAAAACCATTTATGATAACAGCGACTTTGGATCACAACTAACACAAACCAATTATTTTGAAGATGATATTGATGCACTCATCACGGGTGTAACTGACGACTCTCAAAAACTAAATCTCATTTATAATTTTGTCAAATCAAAAGTAAAATGGAATGATTATTTGGGCTATACTGCTGATAGTGGTGTAAAAAAAGCATATAAAGAAGGGGTAGGTAACGTAGGGGATATCAACTTGATGCTTACAGCGATGCTGCGTTATGCTAAAATAAACGCAAACCCAATGTTGATCAGTACCAGAAGCAATGACATTCCGTTGTTTCCTGCAACAGGCGCATTCAATTATGTGGTTGCAGCGGTTGAGGTGCTTAATGATGTCATCATTTTGGACGCTACTGATAAATTTGCGACACCAAATGTGCTTCCTGTAAGAGCCATCAATTGGCAAGGACGGATTATTAGAAAGGCTGGCAGCTCCACTTGGTTTGATTTATTACCTAAAGACATTGTTCAAGAAAATGTTTCCTTACTTGCAACAATTAACGGTGATCTTTCAATTGATGGTAAGGTTAGAAGTCAATTGACATCTTTTGCGGCCAAAAATTTCCGAAGTGAATATCAAAATTTCAATGCTGAAGAACAACTTATGGCTGTTGAAAAGGATAAAGGCGAAATAGAAGTGTCAAATTATGAGATCTCTGATATGGAAGCCTTAAATAAGCCAATAACCTATAATTATGATTATCATCTTGAAAGTGGCATTGAGCAAATTGGTGATAAGTTGTTCCTGACACCAATGCTGTTTTTCGCGCCTAATGAAAATCCGTTTAAGCAAGATAAAAGAGAGTATCCAGTTGATTTTATATATTCATTTAATGACAGATATCAAGTTATTATGACGATCCCTGACGGCTATGAGGTAGAGTCTATGCCATCAAATTCGGTGGTTCAATTTCAAGGAGATGCAGGTGAGTTTAAGTATATTGCAAAAGCAAGTGGGAAAAGTTTACAATTTTTAATTTCCATAAATTTAAATAAATCGTTTATACTGCCGGGCGAATATGATAATTTCAAGCAGTTTTATCAGCTCATGACAGAAAAGCAGGCAGAAAAGGTTGTACTGAAAAAAATATAAGATGGAACTAAAAAATTCACAACGTATTGTAGATGAGTGGATCAAGACCCACGGTGTCCGTTACTTTAATGAGCTGACCAACATGGCTCAACTTACTGAAGAGGTTGGCGAGGTAGCCAGAATTATTGCGCGCCGTTATGGTGAACAAAGTGAAAAGGAAAGCGATAAAGACAAAGATCTTGGTGAGGAATTGGCTGATGTGGTTTTTGTCGTGTTGTGCTTGGCCAATCAAACAGGAATCGATCTTCAGGCCGCCTTTGACAAAAAAATGGACACAAAAACGAAACGCGATCATGACAGACATCATAATAATGAAAAGTTGAAGTAAATGTTGGTTGTTAAGTGAGTTCGTTGCCTAGGGATTAAGATCTGCGTTCATCCGCGAAATCTGCGGGAAGCAAGAAATCATACGGACCATTTATGAGCTATTAATAGAACTAACTATTCTTCCTTTAGTTGAGGAGTCTAGTTGATTCCTGAATTTTATCTTTCAATATTTTGAATTTTTGTGTTAGTTTTTGACATAGCTTTTCTATTTTCGTTGATTGTAAATTTTTAATAGAATGTTGTTAACGCTCCACAAATCCTCTCTCTCAGAAAATATTCCTAAAATTGTCATCACGGGTTCCAAGAGTGAGTCCAATAGATTGTTGCTTTTGCAAGCGCTTTATCCAGAATTGCAGATTGAAAACATCTCCAATTCTGACGATTCTGAGGTGATGCAAAAAGCATTGAAATCGACCTCCAACCTTATTGACGTATCCCATGCGGGTACTGCCATGCGGTTTTTAACGGCTTTTTTCGCTACTCAAACGGGAAGAGAAATTACTATTACAGGTTCAGCTCGAATGAAAGAACGCCCAGTACAAGTTTTGGTAGAAGCGCTGAATATGTTAGGCGCTGATATTTCTTATCTCGAGTCGGAAGGTTGTCCGCCATTGTTAATCAAGGGCGAATTGCTGTCAAAAGACCAAGTAGCTCTCAAGGCCAATGTGAGCAGCCAGTATATTTCAGCCCTTCTGTTGATTGCCCCAAAATTAAAAAATGGTTTGGAATTGTCTTTGGAAGGAGAAATCACCTCTGTTCCTTACATCAATATGACTTTGGATTTGCTTAATCAAATTGGTGTAAAGACTAGTTTTGAGGGTAATACAATAAAGGTAAGTCCGCTAAAAAAGCTGAACACACATCAAGATATCCTTACAGTAGAAAGTGATTGGTCCTCGGCATCGTATTTTTATAGCATCGTAGCCTTAAGTCCTATCGGAACTGAAATCACCCTGTCCTCCTACAAAAGAGATAGCTTACAAGGCGATTCAGTGTTGGCTGACATTTATACTGATTTTGGCGTGGCTACACTATTCAACAACAATGCAATCACCCTTACAAAGCAAGCTGACTGCCAACTGCAGACGGTCAACTGCCAACTTCAAAACGCTCCAGATATAGCACAAACCATCGCCGTCACCTGTTTTGGATTGGGTGTAGGCTGCCATCTCACTGGTTTGCATACGCTCAAAATCAAAGAAACCGACAGGCTCGTTGCCTTAAAAACAGAACTAGAAAAACTAGGAGCAGACCTGCACATCACGGAAAACAGTTTAACCCTGAAACCTCACAAACTTTTCATTGCAGACGTAAGTTCCCCTCCTTCGGAGGGGTTAGGGGAGGATACAGGAGAGGCCATCAGCACATATCATGATCACCGGATGGCCATGGCGTTTGCACCGTTAGCTTTAAAAACAAACCTTCAAATTGAAGATGCCATGGTAGTCTCCAAATCCTATCCTACATTTTGGGAAGACCTTAAAACTCTCGGTTTTAAAATAACCCAATAATAAACCCTCATTTACTTGACAACCCCTACTTTGAGATTGTATATTTGCAGCCTGCAAAAAATCTATACAAATCGACGTGTAAAATACTTACAGCTAAGTAGGAAGCAATCGGTATGGTAGAAAAGGTATTCTTGAGGTCTGTTGGCAGATAGGTCTGATCATTAAAAACAAATTGTAAACATGAAATTATCCCATTTTAGTTTTAAACTTCCTGAAGAATTATTAGCTGAACATCCTGCCGAAAATAGAGATGAAGCACGTTTGATGGTCTTGGATAGAAAAAACAAGACGATTGAGCATAAATTATTTAAGGATGTCATTGATTATTTTGATGAAGGAGACGTCATGATTCTTAACAATACCAAGGTTTTTCCTGCACGTTTATATGGCAATAAAGAAAAAACAGGCGCAAGAATTGAAGTGTTCCTATTAAGAGAACTCAATGAAGAACAACGCTTGTGGGATGTTTTGGTTGATCCGGCACGTAAAATACGTATTGGTAACAAATTGTATTTTGGAGATGATGAAACTTTAGTGGCTGAGGTTATTGATAATACCACTTCTAGAGGACGTACATTACGTTTTCTTTACGATGGTTCTTATAAAGAATTCCGTCAAAAATTGACTGAATTGGGAGAGACACCACTACCAAAATATATTAAGAGAGATGTGGAGCCAGAAGATGAAGAGCGCTACCAAACTATTTTTGCAAAAAACGAAGGTGCAGTTGCAGCACCAACCGCAGGGTTGCATTTTTCTAAACATTTACTGAAGCGTTTGGAAATTAAAGGTATTGATTTTGCTGAAATCACCCTTCATGTTGGTTTGGGAACCTTTAACCCCGTTGAAGTTGAAGATTTGTCCAAACACAAAATGGACAGTGAGGAAGCTTTTGTAGATCAGAAAGCTGCCGATATTGTCAATAACGCGAAAACTAAGAAAAAGAGAGTGTGTGCTGTAGGAACTACTGCCATGAGAGCTGTTGAAAGTTCAGTATCCTCAAGTGGCACATTAAATGAGTTTTCAGGATGGACCAATAAATTTATTTTCCCTCCTTATGAGTTTAGTATTGCCAATTGTATGATTACCAATTTCCATACACCAAAATCAACCTTGTTGATGATGGTTTCTGCCTTTGCTGGTCATGATTTTATGAAAAAAGCGTACGAAGAAGCTGTTAAAGAAAAATACCGTTTCTATACGTATGGTGACGCGATGCTCATTATCTAAGAGATACTTTTTATTTTATAAAGGCTCCATCATTTTGATGGAGTTTTTTTTTCTCTATTATTCGTCAAAAGCTATTGAAATGAGGAAACATAAGGGTAATCGTTGGTTTCTTCTGCGTCAATCTGCGACATCTGCGGGAAAATCCCCAAAGTCTTTATAACGTCGGCATTAAGTTTAGACGAACCATAAAATTGAACTTTTTCAAATTATCCCGCTACCTATTCTGTAAACGGAAATCCTTTCATTATTTTTGCATCTGCAATGGAAACAACAAAAAAAGACATACGAGCATTAACGAAAGAGCAACTTCGTGAATTTTTTGTCGCACAAGGCGATCAGGAATTCCGCGGCAATCAGGTGTATGAATGGCTGTGGAGCAAAGGTGCCCACAAGTTTGAGGATATGACCAATATCTCCAAAGACACACGTCAAATGCTGCAAGATCATTTTGTGATCAATCATATTGAAGTGGACCAAATGCAACGCAGTAATGACGGGACCGTTAAAAATGCGGTGCGCCTGCATGATGGTTTGATTGTTGAATCGGTGTTGATTCCTACCTCAAAACGTACCACAGCATGCGTGTCCTCTCAGGTTGGTTGTAGTTTGGATTGTAAATTCTGTGCCACTTCGCGTCTTAAACGCATGCGTAATCTTAATCCTGATGAAATTTTTGATCAGGTGGTGGCCATTGACAAAGAGAGCAAATTATATTTTAACAGACCATTGAGCAATATTGTGTTTATGGGCATGGGAGAACCACTCATGAACTATAATAATGTATTAAAGGCTATTGAAAAAATTACATCGCCAGAAGGTTTGGGAATGTCTCCCAAACGAATTATTGTGTCTACGTCAGGTGTTCCTAAAATGATCAAGAAAATGGCTGATGATGAGGTGAAATTTGGTCTTGCCGTGTCGTTACATTCTGCCATTGATGAGGTGCGAACTTCCATTATGCCTTTTAATGCTACGTTTCCGTTGGCTGATTTGAGGGAAGCTTTAGAATATTGGTACGCCAAAACCAAAAATACCATTACCTATGAGTATGTGGTTTGGGAAGGGATTAATGATTCTAAAAAAGATGTGGAAGCTTTGATCCAATTCTGCAAATTTGCGCCAAGCAAGGTCAACTTAATTGAATATAACCCCATTGATGATGGCCAATTTCAACAAGCCAGCAATGCGGCTATCGAGATGTATATTTCCATGTTGGAAGCGAGTAACATTACCGTTACGGTAAGACGCTCAAGAGGCAAGGATATTGATGCAGCTTGCGGACAGTTGGCCAATAAGTCCTAACCCTGTTAAAAATAGTTGTCTTAAGACTGTTTTTAAAAGTCATTGCTTAAAAATGACTATATTTTGATAGCATTTTCCAATCATTGTAGAAAATTTCAGAGAAAAATATCGAGAATTTGTTAAAATGTTTGACAGCTTAATTCTCAGCATGGCAAAGGAAATCATGGGTTGCTTAGGCAGTTCTTCAAGAAGGTAAAATATAAGGGGGCGAAAAAGTGCAGACGGTTGTCAATGTGGATGAAATTGTGCCGAGTTTTGTTTGTTTCAACAAACCCATAACACCCGACCATAAAATTAGTACAACCTTTCTTTGCGTTCTTCTGATCAGATAGTCAGATAGGTTTATTTTTTCTAGTGACATCTACATGCTATCTCCTAACACCAACTAAATTAGCCATCCAAGAAATGCACTTAGGATAGTGCTGAAATGCAGGGCCATTTTAGCTTATTTCTGCGCATAAGGAATTTCAATAGTAGGTTAGGAAATTGATATCGTAAACTCATACCAAGAAAAAGCCTTTACGCAATACGCAAAGGCTTTTGAAATTATTTTATAAATACTTGATGTTTAGATACCCTTAAAAAAACAAGCCATAAACTCTTATTTCACCATTACCTTCACTATCTACACTTGTAAAGGTTCCTGCGGTATTGCCGAAACTGGCAGTATTAGTGGAAAAACTACCTTCTCTTGAAAATATCAACCCATCAGGATCTCCGACAAAATCAAGTAACGGTTGGACCCATGGTACGGTAAAGGCCAGACCTGGGTTACTTATACCTGTATAAGTTAAAAATAGTTTCCCATCATTAATCTTGGCGGCTTCAAAACAATAAAAGATATTAGGCCCTATAGCCTCTCCATCGTTAACGCCGTTATTATTAACATCATTGTATAGCTGAAGAACCAAGAATGTATCACAATCATTACTTTCAAAGTCCAATATCAATTGATAGCCACTAACTCTATAATTAAGGTTTAACCCTTGGTTGAAACTATTGGACACTAAATTAATCATGCTATCATGAGTACCGCTGGTAAGTGGGTTCTTTCCCAAATTTAAACGATACAGAAAGCCTGATGCTCCAAGATCCTGTTCCAAAACGACAATGTCATTAGGGTTAACATAGGCCGCTGCAAAGTCATAATAAATAGATGCCGTAGTGCCATTTACTGTTGATACGTAACGTTTGGTTTCATCATTGTAAGTAAAATCCTCATAGACCTCTCCTTGATACGTAAGCGGTGGACTGACAGTCAATCCTTCCAATGTAGGCGTAATACCAAACTCCAAATCTGTGATAGCGTTAGAAGTTACTAACCTTGAAGTTGAGAATCTTGTAACCTCATTGAACGAGAACTTAAATCTTGTATTTCCCTGACTGTTGTCAAATTCCAAAACGGGATATGTTGGCAAATCTGATTGAGGCGAACTCAACTTATCATAATTTTCTCTCAAAACATCAACTTCCGCAAGACTTTGTGAATCAAAATCTGTAAAATTGGTTGGCGTTAAGGTAAGTGTCGCTGTTTCGCTATTTCTGATATCCCTAAAACTTAACACGCCATTGTCGTTTCCAAAAAATTGAAAATTGTTAGTACCTGCGTAGCCCGTTCCAATCTCAACAGAGACGCCATCAATTTGAGCAGTGGGATCGACAGCCTTCGTAATGTGATTTCTCGTTGAAAAAACCAATTCTACTGTCGTGCCAAACCGTACGTCATAAAGAGAGTTGGCCAAAGCTGTTTGATTGTCAAAATCTGAGGTTTGTCTGACCGTACCATCTGCATTAAACTGCATGTATATGGTAAACCCTCCACGTTCATCATTTTTTGTGAAATATTCAGCCCTGTAGCCATTAGGTTGTGATAGCAATAGTGCCTTAAGTTCGTTGGTTTGCTGATCAGCTCTAACGGATGGAGATTGATCAAATAATTCTTCGGTGGTATCATCTTGACAAGCTGTTAAACAGATCATTGCTAGTAATACAAACCAGTATTGTGTTTTAAAAATTCTTTTCATTGTAAAGTTTATTTTAATTTACTGCATCTATTAAGGCCTGACTCGTTAACTCCTGGAGGGCATAAAAATCAATATCAAAATTATCTTGATAGTAATCCACAACAAATTGTTCCTTCAATCTAATAGCATCCTTAGCTTGTTGACTAGAGATACTATTAACCAGTGCATCATAATCTGCCCTTGTTCGTACCAACATTTGTGCAATCATTTCAACAAAATCTTCACCTGGTTGGTTTGATGCATAAGCGGTTATAAAACCTAATTCCCTCGCTTGCTCATTACTTCTATTAAACCATTGCGCAGTATAGTCGCCTGGTGTAATTTTTTCAAAAGCAGGATCAAAAGGCACGTTTTGGTTTAAAATATGGCCATACTCGTGATGAACAGTACTTATGGGGCCTACGATACTTAGTTGAACCTCAAAATCATTGTTGGTATCTTCATCATATACAATTGAGCTATAATCAAGCTCATCCAAGTTAAATAAGGTGATTCTGGCACCAGCTTCAGCAATACCCAATGTAATGGTAGGACTGTTAGGGTTGTAATTAAATCCTCCAGATAAGATAAATTCTCTAGGAGCGATGTTCTTAATAAAGTTGACTCCCCCAACCGCTGTATAAGGCGCTATCCAAACATCTTGAAGCAACGTTGCCATTGGCTTTACATTAGATTGAAATGGTGGATGCAAAAACCTGTTTACGCTCGTATCATTAATATCCCACTTGTATTGTATATCGATATTGTAGGGTATTACAAAACTATTTCGAAGATACAGATCAAGTTCATTGAGGATTGGTGGGGTGGTATCTATTTGGCTTGGGCCCACACTGTCATCTACATTACTACACGAGGTAGTAAAAACGGCCAGAATGATGGCGATGACAAAGGTTCTATTTAAAAAATTATCTTTCATAACTCTAGTGGATTTAAAATTAATATACTATCTAGGATTTGGTTCAATTCCAAAGGATTGTGCATCACTTGGTATTTGTAATGCTCTTCTCAAATCATCTTTTGGCAACGTAAATGTATTTCCGAAGAAATCATTATGGACAACTACTATATTATGTCGTTTAATATCAAACCAACGCAAACCTTCATCAAAGAAAATTGTTTTCTTCATATCTAAAACTGCATTAATATAGGGTAAGGCCTCCTCTGATATTGTGTAAAATGGTGTATATAAGCTATTATCGTTTACAGCAAATTCGTTTCTAAGTTCAGCATCAGATAAAACATTCCGTGGTGCATAATCTTCTGTTTTTACGGAAAAAGACAAGTTTATATCTGCCAAGGCACTTTCATACTGTCCTAACATCGCATACGCCTCAGCTCTATTTAATAGAGCTTCATCTGCATTAAAAAGCACAAAAGTTGCAAATGGAAAACCAATACCAGCTGCTTGATTAGTGACTCTAAAATATTCTACAAATTTAGGAACATTTGCAAATAATTCACCTCCGAAAAGTGAATAAGCCCAAGGAGAACCAGTGCCATTATCACCAGGAAATAGGCTATTACTCACAGAAGCACCCAAATGGTAACGTAGAGTTGCAAAGTCCCTAGCATACGTAGAGCTTCCTGCCACTAACAACAGGTTGGATGGTTCGCTACTTGAAATGTAACCATTACTCAATTCACTATAAGTTAAATTTTGATACGCTTGGGTGTTAATGATTCTCAATGCACTTGCCCCACCAGAGCCTAATGCCACAGTACTGTGATCAATTACCTTTTGCCATTCACCTTTATTCAAATAGAACCTGGCGGCAAAGGCATTCGCGGCCTTTTTGTTGAAGTGGTAAGAAGGTACATCGTAATTGTCTAAAATTAATGGTAACCCCTCAGTTAAATCTTTTTCAATATTAGTGTAAACCTCTTCAATTGATGCTCTTGTATACTTTGGCAACAATACCGTTTCTGGCTCTGTTACATAAGGCACCCCCAAGGTACTGGCGGCTGTTTCTGGATTATAAGCTTTAGCGAATATACTAACCAGCATAAAATGGGCATATGCTCTGCTTACCAAAGCTTCACCCCTTTGAGCATTAAACTTGTCGCCACCACCAAGTTCGTCTATCGATTGTAAGGCTTGGTTGGCTTGCGAAATGGCTTCATAAGCACTGTTCCAATAATTGGTTGGTGTATCAGAGTCAATGTCATTTAAATCTCTCCAGAAATACATTTCTTCATTGAGCCTTTGATTACGGGCATCCGGACCTTTATCAGTTGCGATGTCTGACATGGGCTGAACAAAAGAAACGTAAGCCGCCTCAGGGTAGGCTGCTGTCAATAATCGCGTTATATCCTCTTCTGTATTTATAGATGCCCTATTATCTGGCACCTCATCAAGAACATCGTTGCATGATACGAATGACGCACCTAGTACAACAAATAATACTCTTAAATTGAAATTATAATTTTTCATAGTTTATTTTTTAAAAACCTACATTTAATGAAAATGTGAATGATCTCGTGATTGGATATGCAACTCCTCCAGAATTAAAAAACTCAGGGTCTTGTCCTCCTAAATCGGAATCTGAATATAATAAAAATAAATTCGTCCCTTGCAGACTCATTCTTAAATTGGACAATCCTATTTGACTGAGGCTTTCAGAAGGGAAAGAGTATCCTACGGTCACATTTTTTAATCTTACAAAATCTCCATCAGCTACGCGTTCTGTAGAATAATTGTATGCATTGTAAGCTTGGGTAACGGCATTTTGACCATATGCTTGTATAGCTTGCTGAGAAGCAATTGCAGGAATATTTGTTATTGCTTCATCTCCAGGAAGTAACCATCTATTTACAAACTCTCTAGGAAATACATCCAAGTCTGAATATGTGGCGCTATAGCTAGGGTTTAACCTTACCTTATTACCCGCAGAAAAAGAAAAGAACACACTCATATCCCAATTTTTGTATTTGAAATTATTTGCAAAACCTCCTGTAATAGTAGGAAGTGTTGAACCTTCATGCACTAGGTAATCAAGAACATCTATCGTGTCCTGAAAATCGACGCCACCAATTGGATCTGCATCTGGGTCATCAAAATTGAAAGTTGGCAGCCCAAATTCATTCAAGCCATCAAAATCAAACGAAAATAAAGACCCGGGAGCATACCCGATAGCGTTCCCTCTACCTGTACCAGATACCAGATCAAAAACGTTGGTCTGTTGCTTTAAGTTCGTAATCTCTTGGTCAATGAATGAAATATTAAATCCTGAGCTCCATCTGAAATCTTCGGAATCAAGGTTGATGGTATTTAACTGAAACTCAACACCCTTAGTGTCCATAGAAGAATTATTACCAAGTTTTAATACTTCTCCACCAATTCCAGACGTTCTGATGAGGTCTATAAGGTCTATACCCTTTCTAAAATAAACATCAACTACAGTTTGAATTCTGCCGTTGTACATACCAAGTTCTAAGCCAAGATTCAATTCTTTAGTACGCTCGTATGTTAAATTGGAATTTTGAAGATCCACAATATCAATATAGTTTTCACGATCATCAGGGTTCAATCGGTCTGTTACCAAATTTTGAAAAACAGGTAAATTGTTACTGGCAGCATCAGCGATAAGTCCGGTCACACCATAACTTGGTCTTAACACTAAACTTGAAATGACCCTAGAATCTTTCAAAAAGTTCTCATTATGTACGTTCCATCGTCCGGCGATAGAATAGGTTGGAAGCCATCTGGCGTCAGACGATTTTCCAGCTCTGTTAGAGCCTTCATAATTACCTGTTAAATTGACGATGTATTTTGTATCAAAATCATATGTTGCCTGAACAGCTAAGGACACTTCACGTTGACGCGTTTCTTGTGAGAAAAAATAGTCATTACCCTCTAAAATTACCTTTTTCAAAATATCAGGGTCCGTGAAAATTGAACCTCCTCTAGAGAATTGGTACCCGTATCCTGTAAATGAAGACGCTGCCCTGTCAACATATCGGTATTCTTGAGAAGAATAGATTGTTAAACCATGTACATCATTGAATGTTTTTGAAAATTCCAAAGAATTTCTGAAGGTATAGGTTGTTAAGGTATTTTTCGATTCTGTCAAGATCCCACCAAATGGCAGTACCACTTTGGGCAAAGCATTTGGGTTATCTGGATCAGTAAATAAAAATGTGTTTTGTTGTTGCACAATGGCTGTTTCATCTGCCCTGTAAGCAGCAGCAAGATTGGAGTTCTCAGTTGCACCTTGCTCCCCATTGGACGTTACATATCTTGCAGAACCCAGAAAGTTATACTTCAGGTTATCATTGATCTTATATTCTGCCTGACCTTGGAACTTAAGATCGAACACATTTAGTTCAAAGGTGTTATTTCTAACTTCGTTTAAAATATTAAAAGGAGCCCAATTATTTCGATAATACTCCAAATCTCCATTCTCGTCTTTTGGTCTTAACGCCCTACTGGTCTGGATGGCATAATTATAAGGGTTAATGTCAAAGTCTCTTGTAAATGACCCGAAGAACACATCTTCCTGCCTATTTTGGGTCCCTGGCGTTTTCTGGTTTCTTATATTACCTTGAAGTAATGTTGTTAACTTTAATTTATCATCGTTAAGGTAATACGTATTTCTTAAAGTAGAAGTTATACGTCTCACCCTGTCTGCAACGGTCCATCCGGCATCTGTATAATATCCCAAAGACGCGTATGTTGTGGCTTTGTCGCTCCCGCTAGAAAAACTAATGTTGTGGGTTTGCGTAGGGGTCATATTGAACAACTCCTTAAACCAGTCTGTATTGGCTAATTCATATTTTTGTAAAAATGCTGCCTTAGCTTCAGCCGTATTTTCCAAACCATAAGAGCCATCAGACTCATTATAAGTATTTAGTGCTCTTGCCCTAATATTATAGATTCCCCCATTTCTTCCTTGTAAAACTGCAGGATAGCCTAAAAATCCCTTGGACTCCATCTCTCTATAAACAGAAACAGTTTCTTGAGAATTCAGCAAATCATACTGACCATAACGAGGCCTATCCCTTACTAAAAATTCACCGTTATAATTAAATTTGGGAGCCTGATTCTTTTTGCCTGATTTTGTGGTTATCACCACCACTCCGTTTAGTGCTCGCGCCCCATACAATGAAGTCGCAGAAGCGTCCTTCAAGATCTCAAAGCTTTCAACATCAGAGGGGTTTAGCCCAGAGATAGCAGAGCTCAATAAGGTATTTGGATCTCCAGAGACCAAATCTGAAACGGAAATGTTAACAATCTCTTCTTGGATAACCCCGTCCACAATCCAAATAGGTTTCGTATCTCCTAAAATTGAAGACGACCCTCTTATGGTAATTCGTGGTGCAGCACCAAAAGTTCCAGTAACGTTTTGAACAGAAACACCCGCAGCCCTACCTTCAAGTGACCCTGATATATCAGCTACACCATCTAATTTAATATCTGCTGCTTTTAGTGTTTGCGAAGCACCTGTAAAAAGCTCTTTTTTGATATTTTGATAACCAGTAATAACGACGGTTTCCAAACTTTCAACATCCTCAGCCATTACTATATCATAGGTCATCCCATCACCTACGGTAATGGAATTGGTAGTCATGCCAACATAACTAAAATCAATGACCTCTCCTTTTTGTGCATTGATAGAAAAATTCCCGTCAAAATCTGTTTGCACACCTCTTGAGGTTCCTTTCACAATAACATTCACACCCACAAGTGTCATACCGTCTGATGCAGAGGTCACAGTACCAGTTACTGTTTTCAGTTGGGCAAAGGAAACATGTGTGATAAACAACCAAAAAAAGTGTCATCAACCAGGTTAGTTTTAATTTCATATAATTTTTTCTTTAAATTAATCCGGCGTAAACTTCTTAATTTAATCTTAAAGAAACAAACAAAACACTTAAAACAATATTAAAAAATCGAAATTTAACTCCCAAAAGCTATAGAATCATCAGTAAACCATAGGGTTCATTAAAATAATAGCAGTATAAATCGTCAAACACTAATAATTACGTAATGTAGTGTCCCTATTTCCAGATACTTATGCATGAATAGTTATTTTTTGAGATCGTAAATTATAGTATTTGTTAAGGTTAACCAGATCGGATTTCAGCAATTGAATCGAGCGCTTTGATGGAGAATAGCATGATGCACTTTTTTTATTATAAAATTGAAAGTGTGACCCAAGTAGGTTAACTTAATTGAATAAATACCATTGATGATGCTTATTTTCATCAATCCAGCAATGTGGTATTAGAGATGTTTGTCTTTATGTTGGAAGCGAGTGCCACCATTACGGTATGATGTAAGAGAAATTGATGCAGCTTGCGGTGAGTTGGAGAAAAAAAGCTAGATAACTGTTAAATTTAAATAATAAGGTTTATTTTTAATCAACTATTAATGTATAAATAATAAAGATATGATGAAAAAATTACTTTTAGTATTACTCATTTTACCATTTTTCGGTTTTAGTCAACAATTGAGTTCCTTTGATTTTAATTCCCTCACTCCTGGCAACATCAAGGGGCAACTTGGATGGGATACTCAGATTAGCAATGGAGCTCCGCCTACAACCAGCAACAATGCATCTGAAGAAAATTTGCAAGTTACAGCCAACGGGAAAAACAGCACACAAGGTTTTACCTTAACTGGACCCAATGGTGATATGGGAGGTTCATTTGTTTGGAACGATGGATTGCCAGCTGCGTGGGCATCTCGAACGTCTGGTAATGACATAATTGAAGTAGAGGTGTCGGTTAATCCCGGAGATTTGGGATCTTCAAGTTTAAATAATTTTGGCGTATATATTTACGATCCAAGTTATACCAAAGTTTTGGCGGGTTTTAGAATTGACGAATCCACTAATAAATTGTTTCTTGTAGCCTATAGTCTTCCTACCGGCCAGCTTACTCCTGGTAATTTTAGGTATGATCTAGATATTGTAGTGGCTCCAAATATGTTTTCAACTTATGGTATAAGCTATAATACGATAACTGGACAAGTGTTAATTGATGGTGATGGTATCGACGGACCATTAGGTCTTCCTATAACCACGCAACCCGATGTTCCAACTGAAATAGACTTTGTTGCTTTTTCCGGATCAACGCAAACCGTTCCGAATACAATGGCGTCAAGCATAACTTTTGATAATTATATCGTAAGAGCTTCAGCGACAAATACTTTGCTCGGCGTAGCAGAGTTTGCAACGAATGTTACGTCACTTTATCCTAATCCTGCAACCAACGAGATTAATTTAAAGTCGATTTCTGCAATTCAAAAAGTTCAGCTCTACAATAGTTTGGGACAAGTTGTTATTGAAAGAACCACAAATTTAGTTAAAGAGGTTAAATTCGATATTTCTGATTTAGGAGGAGGTATGTATTTTATAAATATCAAGTCTGAAGATGGGAAAATAGAAACTAAAAAATTTATTAAGAAATAATATTATAAATAAGAATATTGTCATCTGTTGAAATTTCAACATTCAATTATAATATCTGAAAACCTGAGCAAAAGTCTACTTGTTCAGGTTTTTTTAGTTGGAATACTCTTTTTTATGTGTATTTGTCTGTTGAATAAATCATTATTTCATCTCATACATACATTTTTAAATGTGTCTTTCCATTATTTATAATAGCATATCATTGCCATTTTTAGTACGTTTGTTAAAGAAATCCGTATGTCTATAACCCTTTGAAAATCGTTGAACAAATAAAGCAGCCCATAGCTTATGAAATGGAACTTTTTGAACAAAAGTTTCTACTTTCCATGTCTTCAAAAGTGGCGCTTTTAAATAGGATTACAACTTACATCGTTAACAGAAAAGGCAAGCAAATGCGGCCTATGTTTGTGTTTTTGGTGGCTAAAATGGTCAATAACGGCAATGTTAGCGAGCGTACTTATAGAGGTGCTGCGGTAATTGAATTGATCCATACGGCCACATTGATGCATGATGATGTGGTTGATGACAGTAACAGGAGGCGTGGGTTTTTCTCCATTAATGCTTTGTGGAAAAATAAAATTGCCGTTCTTATTGGCGATTACCTGCTCTCAAAAGGTCTCTTGCTTTCTATTGATAACAATGATTTTGATTTGCTTAAGATTATTTCCGTAGCGGTTAGGGAAATGAGCGAAGGCGAACTGCTTCAAATAGAAAAAGCCCGTCAGCTGGACATCACGGAAGCTATTTACTACGAGATTATTCGTCAAAAAACGGCAACGCTAATTGCTGCGTGTTGCAGCCTTGGTGCTGCTTCAGTAAAGCCCAATTCTCCTGATGTGGAAGCCATGCGGAAATTTGGAGAACTCATAGGAATGGCTTTTCAAATTAAGGACGACTTGTTCGATTATGGAAACGAAGCCATCGGGAAACCAACAGGCATCGATATCAAGGAACGAAAAATGACCTTACCGCTTATCTACGCCGTCAATAATTGCTCGAAAAAGGAAAAATCTTGGCTGATCAATTCGGTCAAAAATCATAATAAAGATAAAAAGCGCGTCAAAGAAGTCATTGCTTTTGTGAAAAATAAAGGCGGACTCGATTATGCAGTTTCTAAAATGATTGCTTTTCAAGAGGAGGCATTACAACTTCTCAATACGTATCCAGAATCTGAATTTAAAGCGTCTTTGTTGCTTATGGTCAATTACGTTATCGATCGGAAGAAGTAGGATTAAGGGTGAAGTTTGAAGCATGAAGCATGGAGTTTGAAGCATGAAGCATGAAGACTAAAGACTAAAGACTGAAGACTGAAGACTGAAGACTGAAGACTGAAGACTGAAGACTGAAGACTGAAGACTGAAGACTGAAGCTGGAAGTTTATACATTTTTATAATTAGGTTTGCAATTTGTTTTAATTTTAATTTACCTAGGTAATTAACGGATAATCAATTAATTAACACCTATCAACAAACCACTCAGCGACACACAACTCTACAATAACCAACCCTCCAGGCAACCTTTTGCACAACTTTTGCGTCTTTATAAATAGAAGACCTAACGCGACTAATTTTGAAAGTTATCCACTTACATAACAACAATATCCAGCTCATAAAAAAAGCAGCCAAAAACAATCGTGAAGCGCAACACCTCCTTTATGAAACACATGCGCCAAAAATGCTGAGTATGTGTAGGTATTATATAAGAGACCTTCAAAAAGCGGAGGAAGTAATGCTCAACGGATTTTTTAAAGCGTTTACCAATTTGAAAAATTTCAAGAATGAAGGGAGCTTTGAGGGATGGCTCAGAAAAATTATGGTAAGGGAGGCTATTTCGTTTTTGAGACAAGAAAAGAAGATTGAATTTTCAATGGAAGATGTTGACATCAACCATCAGCATACCAACAATATTGAAACCGCAACTGAACTGGATGAAATTCAGCAATACGTAGATGAACTTCCTGAAGGCTATAAAATGGTCTTTATGATGTATGCGATTGAAGGCTATAAACATCATGAAATTGCAAGCGTGCTCAATATTACTGAGGGCACTTCAAAATCGCAGTTGTTTAAGGCACGACAAATTTTAAAGGATAAGATTAACAAATCAAATAGAACGAAAGATGGGACAGCAGAAATGGGAAGATAGTTTGAAAGAGAAGCTCGAAAAAAGAGCCATTACGCCCTCTGAGGCCTCATGGAATACTTTGGCTGAAAGATTGGAGTCCGCTGAAAATCGAAAGAGTAAAACACTGTTTTGGCGATTGGGGATTGCTGCCAGTATGATAGGTGTTCTCTTTACAACAGCCCTAGTTTTTAAAGATGCCGGCAGTGAGATTCGACAGCCTGTTGTAGTGGAGACTCAAAAACAGGTTGAAGATCAATTAATTCCGATGGACAAATTACCACAACAGAAACAGTTGGCAGAAACAGAAGAACGTGTTGAATCTCTTGAGTCTCTTGAGAAGAACACCTCAAAAACCGAACTTTTAAAAACACAGAAAAGCTTGACATCTCCGATAAAGGAGAATCTGAGTGTTGCTAAAAACGAAAGAAATAAATCTTTGGAGCCATTGAAAATAAGCCCACAAAAAGAAACTTTGGAAGATCAAAAAGTATCAGAAATTGTGGCACAAATTAAAGATTTAGAAAAGAAAGGCGAAGCGGTGACAGATGCAGATATCGATGCATTGTTGCGCAAAGCACAAAGAGAACTTACTCACCAAGCTATACTAAAGGAAAGCATCAGAACCGTAGATGCCAGTGCGCTTTTACAAGACGTTGAAACAGATTTGCAACACTCATTTAGAAACAAAATCTTCGAAGCCTTAAAGACCAGTTATGAAACCGTAATCACTGCAGTTGCGGACCGAAATAATTAAAAGTAATAAATCCGCCTCGAAAATCTTAAGACGGTAGCGTAAATTAATCATCAATCAAAATTCGAACATTATGAACACAATTACAAAACTTATTGTGCTGGCAAGCTTATGCTTAATTATGGGTAAAGCTCAAGGGCAGGACACCATTCAAAAAACAAAAACTCAGTTAAAAATCGAGTCTTTCAAACAGTATAAGGAAACCATCGAAAAGGAGGAGAAAACCGCATTAAAAACTGAAGTGGAGGAGATCAATCAACGTTTGGAAAAAGGCGAGATTACCGCGGAAAAAGCCGAAACATTAAAACAGGAAAAGGCCAAAAAGCGGGCTTTGAATATTGAAAATCGTTTGGCCATTATTGATCATCAAATTGCACTTTTAGAAAGGAATGATGAGGCTTATGGAATTAAAAACTCTCATGAAAAAGAACTCGTAATTTCCATAGGTAAAAAAAAGGGACTGCGTATCAAAAACGATAATGGGCCGCCAAAGTATGACATAAAAACGGGCAACCAGTTATTATTCGCCATCGGCTTCAACAATACCATTATTGATGGGGAAAGTTTGGATGACTCACCTTATGAATTGGGAGGTTCTGGTTTTGTCGAAATAGGATGGATCTGGAACACGAGACTGCTTAAAAATTCAAATTTTGTGAGGGTCAATTATGGTTTATCAATGCAATGGAATAAATTATCTATAAAAAATAATAACTATTTTGTTGAAAATGGCGACGAGACAACTTTGGAAGCGTTCCCTTTTGATTTGAAAAAATCAAAGTTTAGAACTACCAGTTTTGTCGTGCCGTTGCATTTTGAGTTTGGACCCTCTGACTTAAAAGATTATGGCGACCGTATCCGTTATTTCACAGACAATCACTTCAAGATCGGTATCGGTGGATTTGCTGGTGTCAATTTAAGCGCGATGCAAAAATTAAAATATAAAGAAGATGGTGACCGTCAAAAGGAAAAAATAAAGTCAGATTTCAATACTACAAATCTTGTTTACGGCTTAAGCGGTTATATTGGGGTTGGAGATTTTAGTATTTATGCCAAATATAATTTGAATGAATTGTTCAAAGATCAGGCAGTAGACCAACACAATGTGTCTTTAGGATTGCGTTGGGCTTTAGATTAAGTCATATAATAAAAATTTAGTTATTTTGTGTTAGTCAAAAAAGGACTTAAATTTATTTGAGTCCTTTTTTAATTTAATTGCCTGTCCTGAGCTCTCTTCTTATTTTTATTTGTCTCAGGCATTAGTGGAGGAGATTCATAAAGTTCCTCTTGATATTCACAAAACTCAAACCCTCCATTCCTGTAATGTTTGATAAGATTGTACTATTTTTACAAAAAATTCTACCAAAACTTTGATCTCTAAATCTTCCATTGAACAAGTATTTGAAACAGCCCGTGTTGAGGAGGTTATTGGCGATTTCGTCAACCTTAAAAAATCGGGAAGTAACTTTAAAGGGTTGAGTCCTTTTAGTGATGAGCGGTCTCCAAGTTTTATGGTAAGTCCCGTAAAACAAATATGGAAAGATTTTAGTAGCGGTAAGGGCGGCAATGCAGTGACTTTTCTTATGGAGCATGAGCATTTTACCTATCCGGAGGCCATAAAATACCTCGCCAGAAAGTACAACATTGAAATTGAGGAAACGGAACAAACCAACGAACAAAAGGAGGAAGCCAACGAGCGGGAAAGCCTCTATTTGGTGAATGAATTTGCGAACACCTATTTTCAAAAAATACTTCATAAAACAGATCCAGGCAAAGCCATTGGCCTCAGTTATTTCAAGGAGCGTGGTTTTACAAATGAGACCATTAACACTTTTAATTTGGGGTATTCTCTTGATGAGTGGCAAGCGTTTACGGATGAAGCTTTAAAAAAAGGATACCAACTTGAATTTCTTGAAAAAACGGGCTTGACCATTGTTAAGGAAGAGAAGCGTTTTGATCGATTTAAGGGTCGGGTCATGTTCCCAATCCACAGTATGAGTGGCCGAATATTGGGTTTTGGAGGCCGAATTTTGGGTGCCGATAAAAAAGCGGCCAAATATCTCAATTCACCTGAAAGTGAAGTCTATCATAAAAGTAAAATTCTGTATGGGCTATTTCATGCGAAGCAATCCATCGCTAAGGAAGATAATTGCTATCTGGTAGAAGGGTATACTGATGTGATCCAATTTCATCAAACAGGTATTAAAAATGTGGTCGCCTCTTCTGGAACGGCCTTATCACCTGAACAAATCCGTTTGATCAATCGGTTGACCAAAAACATTACTGTCCTTTTTGATGGTGATGCCGCAGGAATTAGAGCGAGCGTTAGAGGGATTGATTTGATTTTGGAACAAGGAATGAATGTTAAAGTATGTTCTTTCCCAAACGGAGAGGATCCTGACAGTTTTGCTAGGCAGAATTCATTAAATGAACTTTCTGCTTATCTTGATGAAAATGCCAAGGATTTTATTCAATTTAAAGCCTCGCTATTGGTGCAGGATGCCAAAAATGATCCCATAAAAAAGGCAGATACTATTAGGGAAATTGTCAACAGTATTGCAAAAATTCCTGATCCCATCAAGCGTGAGATCTATGTTAAGGAATGTTCCAATATCATGGACATTAGTGAGAATGTCTTGTTTTCTACCCTGGCGCAAATTGGCAAAAAAGAAACCCAAGAAATTGGCAAACAACACCAAACTGAACAAAGAGCCTTTGATGTGGTGCGTTCAGAACCGCCTAGTAACAAGGTCAACCATCAATATGAGTTGGAACTTAAAATCATTGAGATTCTTCTGCTTTACGGCAACGAAACTGAAGATTTTGAGGATTTAGTCATGAAGGAGGATGAAGCTACTGGCGATTTAAAAATGGAGCCCGTAATCCATCAGGCAAAAGTATTTGAAAAGATCTATTTGGATTTACAGGAGGACGAAATGCAGTTTTCTGATGAACACTTCAAAAATTTATACTATATTATTATTGATGCCTTACACCAGGCGGAAGACTTTCAGTTAAGGGATTTTATTAATAAACTGGATCAGCATATGGCCAATGAAGTAACCAGTATTTTGATGAATGATGAGCGTTACAGGTTGCATGATTGGGAGCGGAACCATATCATCCCTAAAAATAAAAAGGAAACTATTCCGCAATTGGTAACCCAAACAATTTTAAGTCTGCGCTGTTTTCTAATTGACCAAAAGGTAGTGGAATACCAGGCGGATATTATCAGGCCCGATGCCAATTCGATGGTCATCATGGAGGATGTCAGGGATTATTTAAGGCTAAAAACCCTATTGTCTAAAAAATTGGGAAAAGTTGTTGGAAGTAAACATTAAACAGTGCCAATATGTTTAGCTTGATGGATTAAGTCCACCAAATTGGTCACATTTAATTTCTTGAAAAGGCGTGCTTTGTATGTACTGACGGTTTTCTCATTGATATCAAGCTCTTGTGCGATTTCCTTATTCTTTTTTCCCGAAGATAGTAGTTTCAAAACTTCAACTTCTCTCGTTGATAGACGTTTGTAAAGCTTGCTCTTCGTATTTCGGGTGTCATCAAAATTCAAGTGTTTTGCCATATTATCACTTAAATAAATAGCGCCATTATAAACTTTCAGGACGGCTTCTTTGATGGTTTTGGTATCTACTGTTTTTGAAAGATACCCTGAGGCACCTGCCTTTATAGAACTAATGGCATAAATTTCTTCAGGATGGTAACTGAACATAATAACGCGTAAATCTTTATGTTCTTTTTTAATAGCCCTTAAGGCTGTAATACCGTTGAGTTCAGGAAGATCAATTTCAGAAATCAACACATCTACGGGATGGCGTCTAACAAATTCAAAAATTTCAATACCTGTGCCTACCGTTCCAACAACTTCTATCTCTGGATCCTTGTCAAAAAGTAGCCTTAATCCTTCTCTTACTATGGGATGATAGTCCACAACCAGTACCTTAATCATAATAGTGTATTTATTAGTTACTTATGTTAGTCAATATACTTAAGATTTTAAGTTAAACTTGTGGAGATGTGCTACGTAAATGTATAAAAAAAACAATAATATACCATTAAATTTGATAATATTCAATGAATATGCTAATAGACCAATCGCTTATTTTAGGTATGTAGGAATTTCACAGATAGGGATGGGGATCATTTTGTGTTGATTGATAGTATTTAACCTCGAAAGTATGTTAAAGACTTCTTGTTGGCGTCCATCAAAATCATCCGCAGTTTTACCGCTTTCTTTCATGTTCATGGCCCATTCCAATTCAGGGTAAGACGCGCCAATTTGATCTTCATCACTTCTGGCATCGCCAAACAAGCCATCGCTAGGCGCTGCGTTTATAATCGATGCTGGAACATCCAATTCCTTTGCAATCCTGTACACTTCAGATTTCATTAAGTCTGCTATGGGGCTCAAATCCACACCACCATCGCCATATTTAGTATAAAATCCGACGCCAAAATCTTCTACTTTGTTTCCGGTTCCAGCAACAAGCAAACCTTTTAGTCCTGCATAGTAATAAAGGGTGGTCATCCTTAGGCGGGCACGGGTATTGGCAAGCGCCATATCAACGACTGCTTGAGTGCCATCCAAGGAAACTTCGGCCTTAAATGCTTCAAAAACTGGAGTTAAGTCTGCAAGTTTATCGGTAACGTTTCCATAATTATTTTTCAATTTTTGGATGTGTTCCCGACCTCTGGATACATGACTTGCAGGTTGATGGATTGGCATTTCAATGCATAAAACATCCAATCCTGTTTTGGCGCAAAGGATTGAGGTAACGGCCGAATCAATGCCGCCAGAAATACCTATAACAAAACCATTTACACCGGCGTTGGTGGCATACTCTTTTAGCCAGTTTACAATGTGGTCAACAACTTTTTCTGTTTGCATTTTTTGGAAGATTTAACACAAAGAATACTACCTTTGTACTACAAAAATAAAGTAATCAGATAAGTAATAAAAATTAAAAACTACTTAAAATTAGTCCCACTGAAGAATGTTGGTCTTTTAATAGTACTGTTGCTTTTTTTAGTTCTTGTAAGGAGGATAATGAGATAGAAAGTGAAATTTCTAAAATTGACGTAGAGGTTACTATAGAACGTTTTGATCTGGCTTTCGCAAACGCCCAGCCTAAAGAGTTGCCTAAACTTAAGGCAGACTTTCCTTTTCTTTTTTCAGAGCAAATCAATGACTCTATTTGGGTTGATCGGATGACTGATTCTTTGCAGCAAGAACTGGCAAGTGAAGTAAAAGCAACGTTTTCAAATTTTGATCAAGAACAGGAAGCAATTGAGTCGCTTTTTCAACATTTGAAATATTACGACAAGACCTTTACAGTGCCACGAGTTATTACCGTAACCTCTGATGTAGACTATAGAAATAAAACCATCGTCACAGATACTATTGTTTTGATTTCTTTAGACACCTATCTCGGCACAGAACATCATTTTTATGAAGGCATTCAGAAGTTTCTGACCCAAAATATGAAGCGATCACAGATGGTGAGCGATCTGGCGTCAAACTATTCAGATCACTATATCTTCCAAGATAGTCCTAAAACACTTTTAGACGATATGGTCTATTCTGGAAAGCAGCTGTATTTTAAAGATAAGATGATCCCGTTTGCTTCAGATGCTGAAAAGATTGGCTATACCGAAGCGCAGATGGATTGGGCCGCTGCCAATGAAAGTGAAATATGGCGTTATTTTATTGAACGTGAGCTGTTGTTTAGTACAGACAATACTTTAGCAAGCCGATTTATTGCCGATGCCCCTTTTTCAAAATTTTATCTGGAACTGGATAGTGAATCTCCAGGCAGGATAGGGCAGTATGTAGGTTGGCAAATAGTAAGGGCTTACATGAAAAATAATGATGTCACGTTAATGGAAATGCTTCAGAAGAATGCTGACGAAATTTTTAATAATTCAAAATTTAAACCCCGTAAATAATGTCAAAAAATAAAACCTCTACCATAGAACTTAAAGTGGAATTAGATGAAAACAAAGTTCCTGAAAAATTGATGTGGACTGCACAAGACGGTGGCATAAACAACGAAGAAGCCAAAGCTATGATGCTCTCTGTTTGGGACAGTAAAGCCCAGGAGACTTTAAGGATTGATCTATGGACTAAAGATATGCCAGTTGATGAAATGAAACTTTTTTTCCATCAAACGTTAGTGGAAATGAGCAACACTTACCAACGTGCTACCCAAGACGATAAAATGACTGCAACCATGAAAGATTTCTGCGATTATTTTGCAGAAAAACTAGAGCTAAACAAATAAAATAGGTTTTGAAGCCTTTGAGATTTCACAATCAGCTTAGGTCTTAAAAGAGATAACAATGCGAAGACTTCTATACGTTTTAATTTTGGTGATCGTGGTCTTGTTTGGCTATCGTTATTTTTTTAATGATAATGACAAAACAATTCTACAGGAAAATTCAGCGCTCATCCAAGAACAGATTCGGAATGTGAGCAAGTTGGTTGTTACTGAAGGCCATTTTAGTCAAGTATTCACCTATAAAAACTCTAAAGCGGTTTTTGCCAATTTGGTGAATGTCGAAAAGAAAGCCCTTGTAGTTGTCAATGCAGATGTGACGGTGTCTTATGATTTAAGTCAAATTGAATACCAATTGGATCAAGCATCAAAAACGCTAAAAATTTTAAGCATTCCAAAGGAAGAAATCAAAATCAGTCCAGATTTTGAATATTATGATGTCACTGCAGATTTCTTAAATCCGTTTCAGGCAGAAGATTATAATAAAATCAAGGATAAGGTGAATGCACAGCTGATGAAAAAGATTGAGGCATCCAACCTTAAAAGCAATGCTCAAAATCGATTGATTAGTGAGTTGTCAAAATTCTATATTCTCACGAGTTCTTTGGGATGGACACTTCAGTATGAAGGCACTTCCATCCAATCCTCTGACGAGTTGCAAAACATAAAACTTTAAAGAGATATTGTAAAAGTGATAGCAACAAAAATTAGCTCTTCTTCGGAGTGTCCTAAGTCTCGGGGTTAGGAGGAGACTTTTTTCTTCAAGCTCAACCATCCACCGCCATTAGTGGCGATAATATTATTTAAGTTTAAAAATTCGGCAGCTTTTGCTGAGCGCATTCCGCTGGCGCAGCAGGTAATAATGGGTTTGTTTAGTTTCTTCAATTTCTCAACATGATTTTGCAAATCATCTAAAGGAATGTGTTTAGAATTGGCAATATGGCCGCTATCCCATTCTCTCTTGCTTCTCACGTCTAAAATAATAGCGCCTTTGTCCAACAATTCTTGCACTTGCCGCTTTTTTGTGCCAAATATAAAATCCAAAAATCCCATTGTTTATTTTTATTTAAATTTACAAAATATCCACCACTCGAAAAACTTTGAGACTAAAATTATAAACTTTGAATAGTGTAGTTCAAACACGAAAAGAAGAGATCATCAAAACGGCCGCTAAACTTTTTAAGGAAAAGGGTTATAGCGCGGTGACGATGAGAGACCTGGCGGCAGCCATGGGCATCAAAGCGGCAAGTCTTTATAACCATATCACCTCCAAACAAGACATATTAAAAGCGATCATTGTTTCTCTTGCTGAAGAGTTTACTCGTGAAATGAATGTAATCAAAGCGTCAGACCTTAGGGCCATTGAAAAATTAAAGTTGATTGTGGCACTTCATGTAGAGATCACTGTAAAAAATACTTACGGAATGGCCTGTCTGAATAATGATTGGATGCATCTGGAAGAACAGTTGGAGCACTATTTACAATTGCGAAAAACATATGAGCAGGATTTTATTGACATTATCGAATCAGGAATTATATCTGATGAAATTATGGATGCTAATGCCGAAATTATTATGTTTTCCATACTCTCTACCTTACGTTCCTTATACCTTTGGATTCCCAAAAAAGAGGCTGTCAACGCAAACGATTTAGCTGAAACCCTAAGCAGAGTCCTCATCAACGGAATTAACAAATAATTTAGAATTTATTTTGTAAATTTGCGAAGCAGACTAACGGTTGTTAGTTTGATTATTTGACGATTTATGGCAGAATTCCACAAGATTAAAGTGGCAGATATTTACAAGGAAACGAAAGATTGCGTTGTCATTTCTTTTGAAATTCCTGACGAGCTTAAGAAAAAGTTCAACTACCGACAAGGTCAACATTTGACCTTACGTAAGGAGATCAATGGCGAAGACATCAGACGGAATTATTCATTGTGCTCAAGCCCTTTGGACGGTGAGTGGAAGGTGGCCGTTAAAACCATTCGTGAAGGTGTGTTTTCAAATTATGCCTTCAATAAATTAAAGAAAGGTGATAGCCTTGAAGTCATGGCACCACACGGTGAGTTTACGGTTGATGTGGATGTTGATGCGTCCAATAACTACATTGCTTTTGCTGCAGGAAGTGGTATTACGCCACTCCTTTCCATCATTAAAACACATTTGCATCAAGAACCAAACAGCACCTTTAAGCTGTTTTACTTGAACAGAACCGTAAAATCCATTATCTTTAAAGAAGAAATAGAACAACTTAAAAATGAGTTCTTTGGAAGGTTTCAAGTCTTTTATTTTTTGACAAAAGAGCAGCGCGATATTCCGTTTTTGAATGGCCGTTTTGATAAGGATAAAATGGCTGTGTTGACCAAAACATTTATAGATGTTCCAGATACGCATCATGCGTTTATATGTGGACCTCAAGACATGATTTTCCTCATTCGTGATGAGTTGCAGGCGGCTGGAATGCCAAAAGGCAATATCCATTACGAACTGTTCTTTACAGGAAGCTCCGAAGAAGAAAATAAACATATAGCAGAAGTCCTTGAGCAAAGGATAGAGGGCACGCAGGTGACCATTATTGACGGTGGGAAAGAGTTCCATTTTATCATGGATGATGATTTTGATACTATTTTGGACGGCGCTTTGGCCGCTGGTGCTGATTTGCCATTTGCTTGCAAAGGCGGTGTTTGCAGTACTTGTAAATGTCAAGTCAAAGAAGGATCCGTTAAAATGAAAAAGAATTACGCACTTGAGGATAAGGAAGTCGAACAGAATTATGTGTTAAGCTGCCAAGCCGTCCCGACCAGCAAAAAAGTAGTGGTTGATTTTGACGTATAATTGGAATAATAATTTGGGCGTTACCCAAAAGGGTCAGGCTTTCCGCTATATCTTTTTTGTGAAAAACAAAAAAGGATGCCGCTGCAATCCTTAACGCAACAAGACCTCACAGGTTTTCAAAACCTGTGAGGTCTGAAAAACAAATAACAGTTCACTAATACCAAATAAGATGAGTGAAGAACAAGTAAAAAACTTAGAAAAGCAGTTTGAGGAGCGTATCGCAAGAGACGAAAAAATCGAACCCAAAGATTGGATGCCAGAAAAATACCGTCAAACGCATATCCGTCAGATGTCGCAACACGCACATTCTGAAATTGTAGGGATGCTTCCTGAAGGCAATTGGATTACCAGAGCGCCTTCTTTAAGACGTAAAGTAGCATTATTGGCAAAAGTCCAAGATGAGGCGGGCCATGGCTTATACCTTTATTCAGCATGTGAAACCTTAGGCATTTCCAGAGATGAACTGTATGAACAATTGCATTCAGGAAAAGCGAAATATTCTTCCATTTTCAATTATCCTACCGTGACTTGGGCAGATATGGGAGCCATTGGTTGGTTGGTAGATGGTGCGGCCATCATCAATCAAGTGCCGTTATGCAGCACTTCTTTCGGACCTTATGCCAGAGCAATGGTCAGGGTTTGTAAAGAAGAAAGTTTTCATCAACGTCAAGGTTATGAGATCATGATCAAATTGGCAAATGGAACTCCTGAACAAAAAGATATGGCTCAAGACGCACTGAACCGTTGGTGGTGGCCAAGTCTGATGATGTTAGGACCTACAGATGCGGAATCTATCCATACCGAGCAATCAATGAAATGGAAACTCAAACGTAAATCCAATGACGAGTTACGCCAACAATTTATAGACCAAACCGTTCCACAGGCAGATTTAATAGGTTTGACCATTCCAGATCCAGACTTAAAATGGAATGAGGAGCGCCAAAGTTATGATTTTGGAGAAATCAATTGGGATGAGTTTTGGCAAGTAGTCAAAGGCCATGGCCCAATGAACAAAGAACGCATGAAAGCAAGAGTTGGCGCATGGGAAGGCGGAGAGTGGGTAAGAGATGCTGCCATGGCTCACGCTGAAAAGCAACAAGAAAGAAAAGAAAAACAAGCAGTTTAATGTAGAAAATAGACTTGAGATATGAGACGTTAGATAAGCGTCCTGAAGTCTAAAATCTAAAATCTAATGTCTTATGTCTAATAAAAAAAACTGGCCTCTCTGGGAGGTTTTCGTCAGAAGTAAAAACGGATTGGAGCATCGTCATTTTGGAAGTCTGCACGCCGCAGATTCAGAAATGGCCATGGAAAATGCACGGGACGTTTATACGCGACGTAATGAAGGTGTGAGTATTTGGGTGGTGGAATCCAAGAACATTACCGCATCAAATCCCGAACATAATGGCGAACTTTTTGAACCAGCACAAGATAAAGTATACCGTCATCCAACGTTTTACGAGTTGCCTGATGAGGTGAAATATATGTGACAAAAGAAATTGAAACTCAATTTGAAGTTTAAATCTGAAACATGATTGAGAAGAAATTTGATCTATCAGATCGTTTAGAAGACTTTGCTGCAGAAATCATTTTGCTCTATGACAAAAAACCATTGTCATATGCGGGAGATTATTTAGCGAAACAGCTCATTCGGTCTTCTTGTTCATCAGCTTTAAATTATGGAGAAGTTTTAGGTGCTGGAACCGATAAGGATAAAATTAATAAATTGAGAATTTGTTTAAAAGAATTAAGGGAATGTCACAGAAACTTTAATATCCAAACAAAAGCAAGATTATTTTCTGATGATAGTTTGATGACACTAAAAGATGAAAATGATCAACTGATTCGCATAATAGTTACAAGTATTAAAAATATTAAATAGGAAAACTCAACCTGATTTCAAATTCAACTTCAACTTCAATTTATAAAATGAAAGATAATCTGTATAAATATATCCTCGGTATCGCCGACAACAGTCTTATCCTGGGCCAACGCATGGGCGAGCTTTGCGGCCACGGACCAAGTTTGGAAACCGATATCGCCTGTACCAATATCTCTTTGGATCTATTCGGGCAAGTACGCAGTTACTACCAATACGCCTCTAAAATTGCAGGAGATGGAAGGACAGAAGATGATATTGCCATGCTTCGTAAAGAACGTGAATATTTGAATGTTCTGTTGGTGGAACAGCCCAATAATGATTTTGCTTATACGATGGCGCGCCATTTTTTATTTGATGTGTACCATTTCTTGTTCTTGACAGAATTGCAAAAAAGCAAAGATTTGACCTTGGCTGCAATCGCGACAAAATCTTTGAAGGAAGTGAGTTATCACCAGCGTTTTTCCTCAGATTGGATAAAGCGTCTTGGAGATGGGACTGATGAAAGTCAACAGAAAATGCAAACTGCCATTGACTTTTTATGGACTTATACCGACGAATTGTTCCACCAAACAGAAGCTGATAAAGCAATGGTTTCAGAAGGAATTGGTGTAGATGTCACAAAACTAAAGCAAGCATACTACTCAAAAGTAAATAGCATTTTGGAAGAATCCACCTTGATCATTCCTGAATCAAAATATTTCCAGAAGGGCGGAAAACAAGGTATTCATACCGAACATATGGGATACTTATTGACCGAATTGCAATACATGCAACGCGCGTATCCGAATATGGAATGGTAAAAGAATCATGAATATTGAAGTTTGAATAACGAATCATGATTTAACTAAAAATCTCAAACTTTATACTTCGATATTCAGCATTTGATATTCGCTATTAATTATGACAACAACTGAACAACATATCGACCCCAAACTGATCACGATTTTGGAAACAGTTTCAGATCCAGAAATTCCAGTTCTTTCCATCATGGACATGGGTGTCGTGCGTTCTGCTATCCTAGAAAATGAATTTGTGAAAGTGCAAATCACTCCAACGTATAGCGGTTGTCCTGCGATGGATGTGATTGGCGATGATATTAAAACGGCTCTAAAAGAAGCAGGCTATCAGTGTGAAGTAGAGTTAATTCTTTCTCCTGCCTGGACCACTGATTGGATTACACCTAGAGGTAGAAAAGCCCTAGAAGATTATGGAATTGCGTCGCCCCTAGATGCTGAAGCTGACAAAGACGTGTTACTGCATGGCAAACGATTGGTAAAATGTCCGCAATGTGGTTCCATAAATACAAAAATGGTGAGTCAATTTGGATCAACAGCGTGTAAAGCACAATTTCAATGTGATGATTGCCAAGAGCCCTTTGATTATTTTAAATGCCTAAAATAAAAGGATTAACAATTGCAGAATAATGATTTTTGATTTCAGAAGCGAGATACTTCAACAATCAACAATCAACAATCAACAATCAACAATCAAAAATAAGATAAAATGAGTTCTATTCTATTAGAAAATAAAAATGGTGTAGCCTATATCACCCTTAATAGGCCCGAGGTCTTTAATAGTTTCAATCGCGAAATGGCATTTTTACTTCAAGATACTTTAGATGCTTGTGAAAAAGATGATGCCGTAAGAGCAATTGTGCTTTCAGGAAATGGAAAAGCATTTTGTGCTGGTCAAGACTTGAAAGAAGTCACATCCTCTGATCTCAATCCAGGATTCAAAAAAATTCTTGAGGAGCATTATAATCCAATAATTACCAGAATTCGTTCTATTAAAAAACCAATCATTGGCGCCATTAACGGCGTAGCCGCAGGTGCTGGGGCAAATATTGCCTTAGCTTGTGATATTGTGGTCGCTCACGAACACGTTAATTTCATTCAAGCGTTTAGTCTGATTGGTTTGATTCCGGATAGCGGTGGAACCTTCTTTTTACCAAGATTGATCGGTTTTCAAAAAGCATCAGCTTTAGCAATGTTAGGCGATAAAATAGCTGCTGAAGAGGCAGAACGTATGGGAATGATTTATAAGGTGATTCCTTTTGAAAACTTTGATGAAGAAGTGAATAAACTCGCAATAAAATTGGCCAATATGCCAACCAAAGCCTTAGGAATGATCAAAGAGTTATTCAATAAATCAATGACCAATGATTTAGAATCTCAATTAGCTTTAGAATCCAAACTACAAATTGAAGCAGCCCAAACCGAAGATTATGCCGAAGGAGTTTTAGCCTTTATGGAAAAGAGAAAGCCGGAGTTTAAAGGTTTATAAATCTCGAATAAAGAACTGATTAATAACGAATAATGAAGTTTTAAATGGCAAATTATAAATTTGATTTAGAAGAACGTTTGATTCAGTTTGCAGTAGATGTTATTTTAATTTGTGGAAAAATTGATGGTAGTTTTGCCTCACAACATTTATCAAAACAATTAATTCGTTCAGCCACGTCGGCTGCATTGAATTACGGGGAAGCTCAAAGTGCGGAGTCGGCAAGAGATTTTCTTCATAAAATGAAGTTGTGTCTAAAGGAACTGAGAGAATCCTTAGTGAATCTTAAGATTCAGAAAGGAGCAGATTTAATTAAAAATATAGAACGTTTAGAGATTATAATGAAAGAAAATAATGAGCTAATTGCGATTTTTGTTTCAAGTATTCGAACATCTCAAAATAACAGTAAAAATTAAAATAAATTGACGGCATTACACTTCGATATTCAGTATTCAAAATTCGATATTCATGATTAATAAAGTAGGAATCATCGGTTCAGGCACCATGGGAAGCGGCATCGCACAAGTTGCGGCAACTTCTGGCTGTAAAGTGAAATTATACGATACCAATCAAGCGGCATTGGACAAAGCAAAATCAGCTTTGGAAAAAATTCTCGCCCGGTTGGTTGAAAAAGGTAGAATTGATTCTGCAGAGAAAAACAGAATCCAAACCAATATTTCTTACAGTGATAGTTTAAAAGATTTATCAGATTCTGACCTCACTATTGAGGCAATTGTTGAGAATTTAGAAATAAAAAAGAAAGTCTTTTCAGAATTGGAAAGTTATGTAAGTGATGAATGCATTATCGCTTCAAACACATCAAGTTTGTCTATCGCATCTATTGCGGCATCATTACAAAAACCAGAACGTTGTATCGGAATTCATTTCTTCAATCCAGCACCATTGATGCAGTTGGTTGAGGTTATTCCGGCTATTCAAACTTCAAAAGAAGTTTTGGACAAGTCGGTTAAAATTATTTCAGATTGGAAAAAAACTGTAGCAATTGCTAAAGATACTCCTGGGTTTATTGTCAACCGTGTGGCAAGACCTTTTTATAGTGAGGCTTTGAGGATTTATGAAGAAGGGATTGCTGATTTTGAAACCATTGATAGAAGCATGAAAACTTTGGGAGGTTTCAGGATGGGGCCTTTTGAATTGATGGATTTTATTGGAAACGATGTGAATTACACCGTAACTGAAACCGTATTTGCAGCCTTTTATTTCGATCCAAGATACAAACCAGCGTTCACTCAAAAACGTTTTGCTGAAGCAGGTTATCTTGGAAGAAAATCAGGAAAGGGCTATTACAATTATGATGAGAACGGCTCAATTGTTCCACAAATTTCTAATGTCCCTCAAAACGCTCCCGAAGTTTCGGGAGAGGAGTCTGAATTAGCCCAACAAATATTCGACCGTGTCCTCGTTATGCTCATCAACGAAGCTGCAGATGCTCTATTCTGGAATATTGCTTCAGCGAAAGACATTGACAAAGCAATGACCAAGGGCGTCAACTATCCGAAAGGATTGTTGGCTTGGGCTGATGAAAAGGGCATCGATTGGTGTGTTTCAAATATGGATGCATTATATAACGAATATCATGAAGACAGGTACCGTTGTAGTCCGTTGTTGAGAAGAATGAATGGGAAAGGTATGAGGTTTGAGGTATGAGGAAGTTTAAGTATCATTTCAAATTTGAGAAATTATATAACGGCAGAAGAAGATGAAGAAAACAGAAGATTGATAACTGAATGGTCTAAAATGATAACAACTTTACGTGCAATAATTGTCAAAAGAATAAATAAATAATTTTTAAGAACGGATGAAACCTATTGCCTCACACCTCATACCTAAAAGAATGCTCTCTCTCGATGCCTACAGCCAATGGCTAGGGATAGAAATTCTACAATGTGAACTAGGCAGATGCAAAGTCGCCATGACTATCAGAAAAGAAATGCTGAACAGTATGGGCAAAGCGCACGGTGGCATTAGTTATGCCTTGGCGGATACGGCATTCGGTTTTGCTGCCAATACCCATGGGAAATACGCAGTTTCAATCGAAACAAGTATCAACCATATAGAAGCATTGAATGAAGGAGATTATATCGTGGCTGAATCAGTGATCGGAAAGGTAAACAATAAGTTGGGCTTTAATATTATCGAAGTGAAGAGAGGTGATGAGTTAGTGGCACTTTTTAAAGGAGTGGTTTATAGAACCAGCAAAGATTGGGAAAAATAATTTACTTAAATTTAGGTTTGGAAGAACATGATGTTCAACTTAGGATTAACGAATAATAACAACTCATCTAATTATGAAATGGCAAGGTAGAAGACAAAGTGATAACATGGAGGATCGTCGCGGAATGAGCTCCAAAGGCAAGTTAGCTGCAGGTGGCGGACTAATAGCAGTCGTAGTTGTACTGTTACAACTTTTTGGTGGTGAAACTGGGCAACAGTTAGCTCCAATTATTGAGCAAGTCACGCAATCACAATCAGGCTCCCAGTCTATCCAACAAAGAGAATTAACGCCACAAGAAAAAGAAATGGGCGATTTCATGAACGCCGTTTTAGTGGATACTGAAGACAACTGGAATCAAATTTTTAGAGAAAATAATCTCGGTGATTATGAAGAGCCTGGTATGGTCTTTTTTACTGACGCTGTCTCAACAGGTTGTGGAAATGCGAGCTCAGCATCCGGGCCTTTTTATTGTCCTGCAGATCAAAAGCTGTATATGGATTTGGCCTTTTTTGACGAATTAAAAACTCGATTTGGTGCTAAGGGAGGTGATTTCGCCATTGCATATGTCACGGCTCACGAAATAGGCCATCACGTGCAGACGTTGCTAGGCACTTCTCAAAAAGTGAGAGAACTTCAACAACAAACCAATGAAGCAGGCGCCAATCAACTGTCTGTGGCACAAGAGCTCCAAGCAGATTTTTATGCTGGCGTTTGGGCACATTATAATAAAGAGTATTTGGAAGAAGGTGATATTGACGAAGCTTTGAGCGCTGCAAATGCGGTAGGAGATGATGCCATTCAGAAAAGAACGCAGGGCAGTGTGCGACCAGATAGTTTTACGCATGGCACTTCAGAACAGCGCAAGTATTGGTTTATGAAAGGTTACAAAACAGGAGACATCAAACAAGGAGATACGTTTTCGGAACTGGTGAATTAGTAAAAAGATTACAAACTCCTAGGAATTCCTAATTTGTAGGAATTCAGAACTTAAATGAACATATTTAAATACTTACTAAAAACAAGTTCCCTTTCCTTTGGAAAGGGATAGGAATAGGAACGAAAGAAGCATCGAAATGATCTCGAAACGTCAAAAATATCCAATATCGAACTGATAAATAATGAATACTGAAGTTAGTTCGATTCTAAAAAATAATTTAAAATAATAAAACAGGAATTTGTAATGAATGCAAGAATGAAAACTTCGATTTTCAGCGTTCATAATTCGATATTCAATATTTAAAATGGAAGCATACATCATAGACGGTATTAGAACACCAATAGGAAGTTATCAAGGCGCTTTATCGACAGTTCGTACTGACGATTTAGCAGCATTGGTGATTGAAGAAATTGTCAAACGAAATCCAACGATTCCAAATGAAGCCTATGACGATGTCATTTTGGGCTGCGCCAATCAAGCAGGAGAAGACAATCGTAATGTGGCACGTATGGCCGCTCTTTTGGCAGGATTACCTTTTACAGTGCCAGGTGAAACGGTCAATCGCTTATGCAGTTCAGGGTTATCAGCAATCATTCACGCCAATCGCGCGATAAAAGCTGGTGATGGTGATGTGTTTATTGCGGGAGGCGTTGAACATATGACCCGCGGACCCTACGTGGTTGCGAAACCTTCCACTGCTTTTGGAACCGATGCCAAAATGTACGATTCCAGTTTTGGATGGCGATTTGTCAATCCAAAAATGCAAAAATTATACGGCACAGATGGGATGGGACAAACGGCTGAAAATTTGGTAGAGAAATATAATATCTCTCGTGAAGATCAGGATAAATTCGCGTATTGGAGCCAAATGAAAGCGGCCAAAGCACAAGAAAATGGACGACTTGCTAAAGAGATAATCACTGTTGAAATTCCACAACGCAAAAAAGACCCAATCAAATTTTCAAAAGATGAATTTGTCAAACCAAACACATCATTGGAAGTATTGGCAAAATTAAGAGGTGCATTTAAAGCCGAAGGTGGCAGTGTCACTGCTGGTAATTCATCAGGATTAAATGATGGTGCCGCAGCAACAATCATCGCTTCAGAAGACGCAGTGAAAAAATATAATTTAAAACCATTGGCACGAATTGTAAGTTCAGCTGTGGTTGGTGTAGAACCAAGAATCATGGGGATTGGTCCCGTAGATGCATCAAATAAAGCCTTGGAAAAAGCAGGTTTGACTATGGATGATATGGATATCATTGAGTTGAATGAAGCCTTTGCAGCCCAAGCATTGGCTTGTACAAGAGCTTGGGGATTAGCAGATGACGACTCCAGATTAAACCCAAACGGTGGAGCCATCGCCATTGGTCATCCACTTGGCGTTACAGGAACGCGACTCGCGTATTCTGCCGCTTTGGAGTTGAAAGAAACCGGAAAAAGATACGCGTTGATTACCATGTGTATTGGTGTTGGCCAAGGGTATGCCGCTATAATTGAAAATGTGAGTTATAATAAATAGTTGGGGCGCCTGCCTGTCACAGACAGATTACCCTAAAAAGGGTCGGGCTTTCGGCTGTCGCTCTCTTCTAGGAGCTCCAACATAACGTTCAATTGCGAAGCACTCACGAGTTCTTAAATATTAAATAAGAATGTATGAGTAATCGCTAACGCAAATCTAACTCGGACAAAAGACCTAACAGGTTTACAAAACCTGTTAGGTCTGATGAAATTTTTAGAAGTAAAAAAGTTTAATAAATAAAAGAGGCCCTTTCCTTTGGAAAGGGTTGGGATAGGATAGGATGAAAAAAATACAACATTACGTTCAAGGACACTGGACAACAGGAACTGAAGAAGGCACACCAATATTGGACGCCGTTACAGGCGAAGCGTTTTCAAGTATCGCGGTTGAAGGTTTAGATATCCCAGAAATTCTCAACTACGGACGCACCAAAGGAGGCGAACTGCTTCGTAAAATGACCTTCCAAGAACGCGGTAATATGCTCAAGAGTCTGGCATTGTATCTCACGAAACGGAAAGAATCTTTTTATGAATTGAGTTATAGAACAGGTGCCACAAGAGTGGACAGTTGGATTGACATTGAAGGTGGATTCGGAAACTTGTTTGCCAATGCATCTTTAAGAAAATTATTCCCCAATCAACCGTATCATGTAGAAGGCGACCCCATTGATTTATCTCGAGGCGGACGTTTTATGGCACATCACATCATGGTGCCCAAAAAAGGAGTCGCTGTTCACATTAATGCGTTTAATTTCCCGGTCTGGGGAATGTTGGAGAAATGCGCCGTCAATTGGATGGCAGGTGTTCCAGCCGTTGTATTGCCAGCGCCATCATCCTCCTATTTGTCAGAAGCGGTTGCAAAAGAAATCATCGCATCCGGTATTTTGCCTGAAGGCGCTTTGCAAATCATAAACGGAACAGTTAAAAGCATATTGGACACCGTCGAATCTCAAGACGTCATCACCTTTACAGGATCTGCAAAAATAGGACGCTTATTAAAAGCGCATCCAAGATTAATTCAAGAATCCGTGCCATTTACTATGGAAGCTGATTCATTAAATGCGTCGGTTTTGGGTGAAGACGCCGTTCCTGGAACTCCAGAGTTTGATTTGTTTATCAAAGAAGTCAGAAATGAAATGACTGTCAAATGCGGACAAAAATGCACAGCTATCCGACGCATCATCGTTCCAGAAAATTTGGTTGAAGATGTTCAAATCGCTCTTGGAAAAGCCTTGGATAAAGTCACTATTGGCGACCCAAGGCTGAAAGAAGTTAGAATGGGGTCTTTGGTCAGTCACCAACAAGTGCAAGCCGTGAGAGATTCAGTCACTGATTTAGCGAAAGAAGCGCAAATTGTCTACGGAAGTTTAGATAAAATTGAAACCATTGGCGCAGATGCTAAAAAAGGCGCTTTCATCAGCCCTATTTTATTGCGAGCAGACCATCCGTTTCAAAATACCATTGTTCACGAACGCGAAGCATTTGGTCCGGTAAGTACCATCATGCCTTATAAAAATTTAGAAGAAGCGATTAAGTTGGCAGAAATGGGTAAAGGCTCGTTGGTGTCATCAATTGCTACAAATGACGATAAGATTGCCAAAGAATACGTCATCAATGCTGCGAGTCATCATGGACGTATTTTAGTCTTGAATCGTGAAAGCGCCAAACAAAGCACAGGGCACGGTTCGCCCTTACCATATTTGGTTCATGGTGGTCCAGGACGTGCCGGAGGTGGAGAAGAAATGGGCGGTATGCGTGGCATCAAACATTATTTACAACGCACGGCCATTCAAGGGTCGCCAACAACCCTAACTGAAATCACTGGCATTTATCAGGCAAACGCAAAATATAAAGAAGCTGATCAGCATCCGTTCAAATACCATTGGGAAGACATCCAACCGGGCATGTCGTTAAAAACCCATAAGCGTACGCTGACCGATACAGACATCATCAATTTTGCGAATCTTACTTGGGATCATTTTTATGCCCATACCGATATCACCTCTTTAGACGGCAGCATTTTCGAAAAACGAACCGCTCATGGTTATTTCATTATTGCAGCAGCAGCTGGCTTATTTGTGTATCCTAATAAAGGACCTGTTGCCGCCAATTACGGATTGGAAGATTGCCGATTCTTGCGTCCCTTATATCACAATGACACCATTTATGTACGATTGACCTGTAAACAAAAAGTAGATCGCGATGTGGTTTCTACTGAACACCCAAGCGGCATTGTCAAATGGTTTGTCGAGGTATTCGATGTAGAGGATGAATTGGTAGCCGTTGCT
This sequence comes from Gelidibacter algens, assembly GCF_001678675.1. Lineage (GTDB taxonomy): Bacteria > Bacteroidota > Bacteroidia > Flavobacteriales > Flavobacteriaceae > Gelidibacter > Gelidibacter algens. The sequence goes on along the minus strand of NZ_LZRN01000022.1, from coordinate 2,527 downwards.
ACAATTTTGACCATGGTTCAGAAGAAACAAGACGTTTTTATCGAGATGACCGATGCTAAAATTGATGAGTATCTTTCAAAATTAACGTCAGACATGAAACCAAAATGGGGCATCATGACACCGCAACACATGTTGGAGCATTTGGAATATACTTATAAGATTGCAGCTGGTGAGATTCAGGATTTTGACGTTGCCACACCAGAGAAAATTTTGGAAAAGGTCCATGCAAGTCTTTATAATTATGAGAAATTCCCGAGAAACACCAAATTTCCATCCTTAGAAAAAGATAAGCTAGCAGATTTGAAACATCCTGATTTGGAAACGGCAAAAGAGAAGTTTAAAGAGCAAAGAGAGAAGTATTTGGAATTTTTCAAGGAGCATCCAGAATCTAAATTAAAAAATTTAGTATTTGGCGAATTGAATAAATATGAATCTTATTTATTGGAAAGGAAACATTTGAATCATCATCTTGAACAGTTCAATCTTTTATAAAAGATTGAACTGTTCAAGCACCCGAGAAATCGGGTGTCTCGAAAATTAAAATACAATCTATGTCATGGAGCATTTACATAATAACGAATATACCAAATGGAGTGCTTTACATAGGACAATCAAAACGTTTGAAAGAACGAATATATCAACATAAAATCAAATCGCATCCAAATACTTTTTCTGCGAGATATAATTTAGACAAACTTGTATATTTTGAGAATCATGACATACAGGATAATGCCAGAATGAGAGAAAAACAATTGAAAAAATGGAATAGAGATTGGAAAATTGAACTAATTGAAAACACTAATCCAGAATGGTTGGATTTGTATAAGAATTTATAATTAATAATAAAAAGATTCCCATTTTCATGGGAACACATAAATGTGATGACACAACCCTACGTAAAACAAACCATAGAGAACGAAGTAGCAACCATTGAATTTTTTCATCCCGCTCATAATTCCTTACCAGGAGATGTATTGGCGGATTTAGCGCAAACTATAATAGATGCAGGGAATAACAATGACATAAAAGTGATCGTACTTAAAAGTGGCGGTGACCGTACCTTTTGTGCAGGCGCCAGTTTTAAGGAACTGATATCCATTAATGATGAAGCTACTGGGAAAATATTCTTTTCTGGATTTGCCAATGTCATCAACGCCATGCGCACATGTCCGAAGTTCATCATTGGTCGCATTCAAGGAAAAACAGTAGGCGGCGGCGTCGGATTGGCAGCGGCTACCGATTACTGTATGGCCACTAAATTTGCAGCCATAAAATTAAGCGAGTTGAATATCGGAATCGGCCCTTTTGTGGTTGGTCCAGCTATTGAACGCAAAATGGGATTGAGCGCTATGTCGCAAATCGCCATCGATGCCAATACGTTTTATCCAGCAGAATGGGCAATGCAAAAAGGATTGTATACAAAAGTGTTCGATTCGGCAGAAGACTTAGATAAAGCTGTGGTTGAGTTTACTGAAAACCTCAAAACCTATAACCCAAAAGCCATGACCGAAATGAAAACCATGTTCTGGAGAGGCACCGAAGATTGGGGCCAATTATTGGCACAACGCGCCAAAATTAGTGGACGATTGGTGCTTTCAGAATTTACTAAAGAAACGTTGAAACGTTTTAAATAATTATTTGAAGGAAATTGAAACATTTTCAAGTACAACGTAATTTATGGTAATATGAATATTGAAAAAGTAAAAAAGCAAATCAATAATTTCCGTGAACATGGATGGACAAGCCTTGATTTTCGTAATTGCGGTATTACACACATTCCAGCTGAACTTTTTGAAAACCCTAACATTGTATTTCTGGATTTTGGCAATGATTTAGGAATTGATATTAAATATCAAAATAAAATAAATGAAATTCCAAATGAAATTGGCCAAATTAAAAGATTGGCTAAATTAAATTTAGAAAATAATGAGGTTATCAAAATAAGTGATGAGTTGGCAACTCTAAATCGACTAAAGTACTTGAACTTAAAAAACAATAAGTTAAAGCAATTACCAGAAAAAGTTGCTAATATGGAACAATTAGATGTTTTAGAAATTTCAGGCAATCCATTTGATATACTGCCACCTGAAATTGCATCTCAAGGAATAGATTCCATTAGAAATTTCTTCCGTGAACTTAAAGACCCAGATTACTTATATGAAGTAAAATTGCTCGTTGTTGGTGAAGGGAGAGTTGGAAAAACTTCTTTATCAAAAGCATTAATAGATGAAAATTATTCACTAGAAGATGAAACTTCCACCGAAGGGATTAACATTGCAAAATGGAATGTACCTCAAGAAGTAGCAGTAAAATATAATCCAGAAATTAAGCGAGATTTGTTGATTAATATTTGGGACTTTGGAGGACAAGAAATATATCATTCAACTCACCAATTTTTTTTAACAAAAAGATCTTTGTATCTACTTGTCACAGAATCTAGAAAGGAAGATAGTCATGATGATTTCTTTTATTGGCTCAATATTATAAAGATGCTTGGTGATAAAGCCCTGTACTAATGGTATTGAAC
>NZ_LZRN01000021.1 GCF_001678675.1 Gelidibacter algens | reverse complement strand
AAAAAATAAAAAGAAAGTAATATCCTTGAAAAAAAATTGTTAGTTTTTGCTAAATCAAATTCAGTTATCATTTGCAGTAATTTAAATAATATATTTATGAAAAAAACTATTGGATTATTTATTTTGGCTTTTATCATTTCTCAAAATTCGCATTCACAAAAATTATATATTTGGTGCCAAAAAGACCAAATTCCGACACCAAGAAGTGAATTTCTTGCCGACTCAGATATTGATTTAGTTATTTTCGACGGTAGAATAATGACCTCAAATAGCAAGATTGAATGTACCAGTCAAACAATTAAGAATAATTTATCAGAGCTTATAAGATTGACTTATCCATCTGCTCAAATAAATCTATTGGAAACCGATAAATATTTTGAAAATGCTAAAAAAAATAAAATTACAATTAAGATTACGATTTCGGCATATCACGCAGCTTTTGGTGGAGACGTTAAACTTGGCATTGGTAGTGTAGGCGGACAATTTAGTTGGGGGATTTTTCCTGAAGGAAAATGGAACGCTACAACGGGGTATTCTATAAAAATTTATGATTATCGAGATATTAATGATAATAAATTCTCAAAAGAAATTGGAAAAATTGTTTCAAGACCAAATACTGGAGGATACCGAACAGCAAAAAACATTTTAAACAATTCATACATTGAAGCTAATCAAGAACTTTTTTCTTTTATAGATAATTCTTTGATGGAATAAAAAAACGAAATGCCAATAATGTGTATAAGCAATGGCTTGTCCTCGCCTACTTGGAAAATTCTGCAGATTTTCCAAGGTCTCGGTCAATATTATGTATTTTAGGTAGTTGGAAACACAACTGCATCAAATGGGACCACACACTAAAAGAATATGATATGATACACCTTATAGTTGGAAATACAGGTTCTGGAAAAACAACCTACTCAATGGCATTGAAAAGAAAAACCAACGCTATCATCTTTTCGATTGACAAATGGAATAAAACACTCTTTCTTGCCGATAAGAAACCTAACGACGGATTGGAATGGTTTCTGGAAAGAATTGACAGAGCGGAAGAGATGATTATGGGATTAGTCCAACAATTGGAAAACTCAAAAACCGATTCTATTCTGGACCTGGGATTATCAAAATTTGAGCATAGAGAAAAATTTAGAAAATTTGCCGAATCGAATAGATTCGAAATGAAACTCCATTTTTTGGATATTTCAAAAGAGATACGGTTGGAAAGAGTAATGCAGCGAAATAACGAAAAAGGGGCTACTTTCGAATTTGAGGTAAGTAAAGAAAATTTCGACTTTATGGAAAGTTGGTTTGAGCGTCCGAATGAAAATGAAATGATTGACGGAATAAGTATAACAGAATAAAAACGTACTAACCGCTACATCGTGTTTTTGAAATTATTGGAACAAAGCCTATCTTTAAAAACCTTTGGATTTTTCCATCGTAGTTTTGTGCTTTTTATGGTTCGTGCTTGAGATCCAATGCCGCTCTAGACACGCATTAACGTTGTAATCACATAAAAAAACCAAATCAGTAAAATGAAAATTTTTGAGACTGAGAGATTAATTATTAAAAAATTGGAAAGTGTAGATAAAAAACACTTCGCTGAATTATTTACTAACCCAAGGGTTTTAGAGGCAATCCCTCAAATAGCGTTCACTGAAAGTCAGATTAGTGACAGATTTAATGGAAGTCTGAAAATAGAATTTAGTGATTTAAAAACACAAAAATGTGCTTGTGGAATCTTCGAAAAAAATAATCCTGAAATGATTGGACTGGCGCTGTTTCTAACAAATGAAAATAACGAAAATGAGTTGGGATATCGCTTTAAAGCAACTTATTGGGGAAAAGGATATGGAACAGAAACCACCAACGGAATGTTAGAATTTTATTTCAGCGTGCTGAATATAGACAAAGTTACAGCGGACGTAAATATTGCAAATGTTGCTTCGGTAAAAATTTTGGATAAGTTTATGTCACCCGTGAGAGAATTTTTTAATGAGAGAGATAATTGCACCGACAGAAGGTATGAACTCAGAAAAGATGACTGGCTGCAACAAAACAACGTCTAAGACATGGATGGGTCTTTGATAATCTGGAAATACCTTGGCAAATTTCCAGTTTCAGTAGGTTCTTGGTATATTTCTTGATCGATGGGTAGGCATGATAGAACCGAATGACAATAAGACCGAAAAAAAAGGCTTCGTTACCGTGCAAGGCGCACGCCAAAATAATCTTAAAAACGTAAGTCTTGAAATTCCCCGCGATGCATTGGTAGTATTTACAGGAGTTTCTGGGTCGGGCAAATCGTCACTTGCTTTCGGCACCTTGTATGCTGAAGCTCAACGAAGGTATCTAGAATCGGTGTCGCCCTATGCACGGCGACTTTTTCATCAAATGCCAATACCAGAAGTCGACCAAATTGACGGGCTGCCTCCTGCCGTTGCCCTACAGCAGCAACGTGGTTCAGGAACTACGAGATCTTCGGTTGGCTCCGTGACTACCTTATCTAATTTGCTGCGGATGCTATATTCCCGCGCTGGCGACTATCCACCAAATCAACCTCTTTTATATGCTGAATCATTTTCAACCAATACTCCAGAAGGAGCCTGCCCTCAATGTCATGGACTTGGCAGAGTCTATGAAGTGACAGAAAAAAGCATGGTCCCTGATGATGCCCTAACCATCCGTGAAGGCGCCATTGCAGCTTGGCCCAAAGCATGGCAAGGACAGAATTTCCGAAACATTTTGATTACCCTTGGCTACGATGTTGATGTGCCATGGAAAGATCTTCCAAAAAAAGACCGCGACTGGATCTTATTTACAAATGACAAACCACAGGTGCCAGTATACCCAGGCTTAGACCGGGACGACGTACAGCTTGCCATTAAAAACAAAACGGAACCAAGTTATATGGGCACTTTTACCGGTGCGAAGAAATATGTGTTGCATACCTTTGCAAATACGCAAAGCGCTTTGATGAAAAAGCGCGTGTCTAAATACATGCTGAGCAGCGAATGTCCTACCTGCAATGGGAAACGTTTACGTCGCGAATCTCTATCCGTGACTTTTGCCGGGTACGACATTGCCGACATTTCTAGGCTTCCTCTAAAGAAGTTGCTTTCTATTTTTGCTCCTTATGGCGATGGCTCAGCGCTGGGTCTCACTAAATTTGCCGAAAACCATCGAGAGAAAGCACTAGTGGCACAACGTATTGCTGAAGATCTTGTAGCCAGGGTGACCGTTTTATTGGAATTAGGTTTGGGCTATTTATCCTTGGAGCGCAGTACGCCTACGCTTTCGCCTGGCGAACATCAGCGTTTAAGATTGGCCACTCAAGTACGCAGTAATTTATTTGGAGTGGTGTATGTCTTAGATGAGCCCTCTGCAGGTTTGCATCCCGCAGATACCGAAGCCCTACTAAAAGCGCTGGACGGACTAAAAGCTTACGGCAATTCACTTTTTGTGGTCGAGCATGAGTTGGACGTGATCCGCCATGCCGACTGGATAGTAGATGTTGGTCCCGACGCTGGCGAAGGTGGCGGAGAAATTTTATACAGTGGTCCGCCGGACGGTTTAAAAAATATAACACGCTCTAAAACCAGAGCACATCTTTTTAATACGCTTCCTTTTGAAAAATCCAGCCCCCGGAAACCTTCGGGATGGCTGAAATTAACTGGCGTTACCAGAAATAATTTAAATGACTTGGAGGTGTCTTTTCCTTTAGGCGTATTGACGAGTGTTACTGGTGTTTCAGGCTCGGGCAAAAGCAGTTTGGTCAGTCAGGTTTTGGTAGAATTAATGTCTACTCAATTAGGAAATGGCCCAGCTCCCGAAGAGGACGTAGAAGATGCTTTGCAACAGGACGTTGTAGCGACGTTGGGTGGCAAAATCACCGAAGGTTCAGAACACATAAAACGCATGGTGGTGGTCAACCAAAAACCCATTGGTAGAACACCGCGCTCCAACCTTGCGACGTACACTGGCTTGTTTGATGTGGTGCGAAAATTGTTTGCGGCAACAAAATTAGCTAAATCGCGTAATTATACTGCCAGCCGCTTTTCATTTAATGTTGGAAAGGGCCGATGTCCCAATTGCGAGGGTGAAGGTTTTGTGATGGTTGAATTGTTGTTTCTACCAAGTGTCTATGCACCCTGCTCTGTTTGTGGTGGCACGCGCTATAATGCCGAAACCTTGGAAGTCACGTATCATAAAAAAAATATTGCCCAAGTTCTTAGTATGACGGTAAATGAAGCCGCGGAATTTTTTGAGAAAGAAGACCGGGTAAATCGCCCCCTCAAAGTATTACAGGAAGTCGGTTTGGGCTATTTGCGTTTAGGCCAGCCAGCAACTGAACTTTCCGGTGGAGAAGCGCAGCGCATTAAGCTTGCCACGGAACTCCAACGTCTGAGCCGAGGGAATACACTGTACATTTTAGACGAGCCAACGACAGGCTTACATCCAACTGATGTACAAAAATTACAACTCCAATTGGCGCGTTTGGTTGATGCCGGCAACACCGTCATTGTGGTAGAGCATGATATGCAGGTCGTGGCAGGCAGCGATTGGGTTATCGATATAGGTCCTGGCGCTGGAGAAGAAGGCGGAAAAGTGGTTGCGGAAGGAACGCCATCAAAAATCGCAAAAAACAAACAAAGTAAAACAGCAATTTATTTAGAAAGAACTTTAAACGGTCGGCCCTAATCCAGAAGAATGTTTTAAGAATTTAAGATTTGTTCCTACAGCATCAAAATTGAATAAAACGAAAATTATAAACGCGATTGCCTAATTCGAAACAGATTTTAGTTTGGCCATTTACGTTTAATGCCTTTTTTTTTTAACGTCGAAGACATTTTCAATGCGCTCCATTTTTCTGGATCAAACCTTATACAAATAGCCCGTACTGCGGAACGGAAGATATTTGGGTTTTGACAGACGAAATACAACTTTTGTAGAAGACGAAATCTCTGAGTTTTTAGCTGTGTGCTGAATGTAGAATTCCTTCAATCTAGAATGCTCTTTAAGACAGCGTGCAAACCACTCATAAATGTCCTTGTGCTATTGACAATTTTATCAACGCTGCAGTGTTCCTGGCATTCAATTTTTCCAAAAGGTTTTTTCGGTGTGTATCAACCGTGGTCGTACTGATAAATAATTTTTTTGCAATTTCATTATTGGTCATTCCCTCCGCTATCAGATTCAATACTTCCTTTTCACGCCGGGTCAATACAACTGTGCTGTTATTAGTATTTCGCAGTGTTTGCGAAACCTCGAAGCTTAAATAGGTTTTTCCTGTTGCCACTGTTTCTATTGCTTCCATCAGTTCCTGCTGTGTTGCATTTTTTAACACATAGCCGGAGGCGCCGTTATCTATCATCTTCTGAATAAAACTGAGCTGATTAAAAGTACTGAGCCCAATGATAAATACAGACGGATATTTTTCTTTTACTTCTTTACATAAATCGATGCCACTTTTATCTGGTAAATTGATATCCATCAAAATAACATCAGGTTGTTGCTGATGTAAATAGGCAAGGCAGGAAGCAGCATTGGATGCATGCCCCGCCCATTCGATATTTTTTTCATTTTGTAGTAATGAACGAATACCTTCAATTACCATGTAATGATCATCTACTATAAAAACTTTTGTAACCATCATATATTAAATTCGATATGAACAGAAGTCCCTTTTCCATTGGCAGATTGGACATCTAATTTGCCTTTTAAAAAGTCAACACGGCTTTGAATATTTGTCCAGCCAATCCCTTTTGACCTTTGTAAAATTTGGGTGTCAAACCCTTTCCCATCATCCTCAACAGTTACGTTTAAAGGGCCATCCACTTTACTTAACTGCACTATTGCGCTTTTTGCGGTAGCATGTTTCATGGTGTTACTGATCAGTTCCTGCACAATACGATAAATGGTAATAGCGGTTGTTTGATCAATTTTAGCAGTCTCCATTCCGATGGATTGATAAGTTACCTTCAATGCCCCACTTTGATTGATATCGTTGCAAAAATCTTTCAAGGCCGTATCAAGTCCGTACTTTACTAAAGCTTCGGGCATCATATTATGCGCCACCCGCCGCATTTCTTTAATTGAACTGTCCAGCATATCCATACTGCGTTCAAAAGCATGAGCATTCTCAGTTGTCATGATCAAATTTCCTTTCATAGTAGTAAATGAATATTTGATGCCCGAAAGCATCCCTCCTAATCCATCGTGTAAATCTTTTGCCAGTCGGGTCCGTTCCTGTTCTTCACCTTTAAGTACGGCTTCAGTAGCGGTTAGTTGTTTCTCTGTCTCCAGTTCATTTATCCGTTGCTGCTGAAGTTTTCTCTTGTGTTTATAGGTACGATAAGAAAGCAAAAAGATGATTAATATAGTAATAGCACTCCCAATTAAAATATAATTGAGCACATTCTTTTTCAGGATAGTTGCTGTTTGAAGCTCAATCTGGTTATCCTTTTTTTCAGTTTCATATTTATTTTCCAGCTCTGCAGCACTTTTAATTACCTGCTCATTTAAAATTGCTTCCTGGATCGAATCTGACTTTATCTTCGCCAAAAGAGAGGTTGCATAATCACCATCCTTTGCAGCGATGTAAGAAAGAATGATGTAACTATTTTTCAGTTCATCTGTCAACGAATCTTCTGTTGCTATTAAAAGTGCTTCATTGATCTCTTTTCTGGCCTTTGCATTATTGTCATTAAAAAAATTTGCATATGCTACATTATAAAGAGAACTGGCCAGCATTTGCCTGCTTTGTAGTTCTCTTGCTAAAGACAAGGATCTTTCAGAGGCTTTTAGCATTTCTCTAAACTGGTTGCGATTGGCATATAAGTTAGACTTGTAACCATATATAGCGGCTTCAGCATAGGTGTCATTTAGTCTTACAGACTCCTTTATAGCTTTATCATAATAATACAGAGCACTATCAATAATTTGCAGATCCTCATAATTCTGTCCCAAAGTGGCATATACCCTGTTGATATAGTCATTTCGTTTATTATACCTTGTGTGAACTTGTACAGACAATAGGGCATAATCTGTAGATTTCCTATATTGTTTAAGGTTAGCATAACAATTGGCAAGATTGTGGTATATGCCGGATATTTTAGAAGAATCCTTAATAGCCTCTACCATATTCTTTACCTGCAATGTATAATCCAGTTGTTCTTCAAATTTCCCAAGATAACTATACACGATTCCGATATTATTAAGTGTGTTGATTACAAAGGAAGAATCTTTTAATTCTCTGGCAAGAGCAAGTGCGCTTTTCTGTTCTTCCATAGCCTTACCATAATCTCCTTTGGTGAAAGATACAATGGCGCTTTGTTCATAATAGTGATAAAGACCTTTTTCAAATTTCAGCGACTCTGAGAGTGCTTTTGACTTTTCTAAATAATAAACAGATGAATCTTGGTTGTTGGTTTCATAATAGTCTGCCAAACGTAATAAGAGCATTGCTTTACCCGTGTCTTCTTTGGCCCTGACCAAAAGCTTCATTAAACTATCCCGTTTATCAATCTGCTGTGGATGCACAGTTTGCAGGGAGAAGAATAAAATAAGCAAGATTGTAAGTTTTCTCATCCAGTAAAACAATCTATTAATTATCAGTATACAAATTAAGCAAAAAACCCTAAAGTAGGCGCTCCCCTTTTTCCATGATTTTTGCTTCCGTCTTTAAAAATCCTGTTTTTAAGGGATGTGTTCTAATACATGGAAGAATTATTTTTACTAAATATTTGAAAACCAAAACTATGACATACTATTTTTTCCCCGTACAATCTTTACAACTCAAGCCTGCATCCGAGTGGAATAATAACAATAATAAAAACTAATACAATGAAAAAGTATCTTCTCTTATCCGTATTTTTTTTGGTGTTTGCTGGTGCCAATGCCCAATTTCTCAAAAAGTTAAAACAGAAAGCCGAAGAGGCCATTACGAAAAAAGTAGAGAAAACAGTCGAAAAAGAGACTTCTGGCGATAACCAAGTCAATGGTAAAACCGATGAAACCGATAATACAGAAGTAAAAGCAAGCTCTGGCATCCCTAATCTAAACGTGTATAGTAAATTTGATTTTGTGCCTGGTTCCACTATTTTGTATTTCGACAATTTTGAAAATGACAATATAGGCGAAGCACCGCTAGGATGGATAACTTCCACTTCTGCCGAAGTAGTAACCATTGATGGGCTGGAGGGTAATTGGTTAAAGATGTCGTCTACCAGCGCCCAGCACATTACCCGAAACAAAAAGCAGAGCTGGGGCAATAACTTCACCATCGAGTTCGACCTGCTCATTGTAAAAAACAACTATGATCCGCGTATTGACATCAATCTGATTAACACAGGCGGAAATATGGTAACCGATGAGAATATATTACGGAATGATAAAAAACCAGCTGTTAATTTTTCCGCAATTATTGCAGCAGATAATAAAAGCAGGGCAAGCTTGTACGCCTTCGATAAAAAATTATCAGATGCGATGTCTGAAAGTTTGCCTTATGGCAATACTGTTCCCGTCCGTATTAGTATGTGCGTGCAGGGCAAACGCTTTCGCATGTGGTGGAACGACCGCAAATTGTATGACCTTGCAGCCGTGAGTGAGGAATACCTTCCAAACCAATTGCAATTTGCATTTGGCAGTGTAGGTGGTTCAGAATTTTATTTAAGCAATTTAAGGGTAGCAAAAGATATTCCCGATACCCGTGCGAAATTTGAAGAAGGAAAATTAATAAGCAACCTTCTATTTTACACAGGCACAGCCAAACTAAAACCGGAAAGCATGGGCGCGTTGCATGACGTAAGCAAAATTTTAAAAGAGGCCACAACACCCGTAAAAATTGTTGGCCATACAGACAGCGACGGCGACGATACCGCCAATCTAAAACTATCGCAACAAAGAGCAGATGCTGTAAGGGAAATCTTGATGAGCCAGTACAATATTGATGAAAGTAAATTAACAACCGAAGGCCAGGGCGAAGTGCAACCCATTGCTGATAATACATCGTATGAAGGCAAAGCACAGAACCGTCGGGTAGAATTTATTTTTAAACCAGGAGCTGACAAATATATTCCGCCAGCCGAAACTTCTAAACCTTCTACCAATACCATCAAACCTGGAGCAGCAAGCCCAGCGCTATCATCTTCAGGTGCTGCAACTGTGGCGCTACAGAGTAAAATTCTTACGGTTAACCTACCCTTTGCGCAATTTATGAAAACGGGTGAATCCAGTTATACCTTCATTGCCAGTAAAGAAGAGGGCAACAGCAAAGAAAATTATGTCAAGATAGAGTTGCGATCTGTAAACATCAGCTTTAAACCCGAAACCTTCAATTTTGAGGATAACAACAGAAAGAACCCTTTGTATGGCACAAAGAAATTTGCAGAAATTAGAAAAACTGAAGCTGTTCTTCATTATGGCGCAGCACAAAAGCCATATATCTATCAATTCTCTCCTGTTGTGGCAAACGGTCACATGGCAACATTCTACACGGAATCACTAAGTCAAAAATTACCATCGGCATCTCCCAATTGTAAATTTGTGATAGAAAAGGTAGAAGATGGAAAAGCAAGCGGCTATTTTATTGCCGGGATCATGAGTGAAGGCTTGAAACCTATCACAAAAGGCGATGCCATGCAGCAGACTTTCACAAATGGCTTTTCCGGTGAAATGAAATTCACTTTTAGTAATGTGCCTGTGTATTGAATAATTCCAAGAAACAGAATGAATTGACAATAAAATTTAATGAATTTTAATTAAACTCATCCCATGAAAAAGTGTCTTCTCTTAGCAACGTTTTTTTTGATGCTGACTATTTCTCAGGCACAAACTAAAACAAAACAAAACGACAAAGTAAAAACGGCTCAATCGCAAATTGATAAGGCGATGGAAGCTGCTATGAAAGATATGAGCGAGGAAGAAAAAACAGAGATGAGGAAAATGATGAAAGAGATGATGCCAGAAATGGCAAAAAAGCCCGAATCTGATATCATTTCTTTTACCGATAACAAAAAACTTGTACCGGCAAAAGATGTCTCCCGTATAAGCAGCCTTTCCGGAAAACCATTTACAGATGACGATGTGACCGCCAATACCGCTTTGCTTTACAGTAAGCTAATAGCTAAAATACCGGTGTCTGAAAAAACCATATTATCAGGCGTTATGGCTAAAGCCAGTTCGGGTTCTCTGCTTATGGAGGCGGCTACCATCTCTTTTATGCAGGGGCATAATTATGTGGCCATCGGACTGGCAGTAAAAGCGGTACAGGCGGAGCCAAAAAATAGTATTTATCAAAACAATCTTGCCGCTATTCTATCTCAAAGCGGTTATCCCGAAAAAGCCATTCCTTATCTACAGAAATTAGAGGTTCAATTCCCATTGAACAGCACGGTGCTGCACAATCTTGGCTATGCATGGCTGCAATTGGGAGACGTGGATACAGCCAGCAAGTTCTTTGGTTTTGCCGCAGCCCGCAATCCGTCCAACCCTGAAACAGCGCTATGCCGCGGGGTGATAGAAGAATTGCGGGGCGACCCCAAAAAAGCGGCTGACCATTATGTGGAGGCTTTTGAACAGGCTCCCAATCCGTTTACTGAAAACATGGCTAAAAATGTCAATGCAGAAAACCGTCTTGATAAAATTGATTTCAATAAATTGAAAAGCCGCATCAGCATCTATGAATATTTCAAAAAAGATTGGATAAAAATTCCGTTGCTGGTGGATGATGTGTCGGCTTATGAAAATAACCGGAGCATCCAAAATGGCTTTTCGGAGATGTTCACCAGTCTGGAGGATAAAATAGATGACATGATAGAAGCCAGCAACGCAGAAGTTGAAGCATTGGCAGATCAAGGCGAAACGGAGTTTGTCAAAGTTATGATGAAGGAAAGTCAGAAAGGTTATAGTATGATCAGTTTACCTGCAGTTTATATACAAAAGATTTTGATGTTTCACATGCTGAATTGGCAGCAAGATTATGTTACCGAATATAGGACTTTACTTGATGAAATTCAAAAGCAAAAACTGGTGATGACAACCTACGGCGAAAATGATAAATGCGCCGATTATGACAGAAAGAACAATGAGTTTTTAAGGTATGCCAACCCATTGATCAGACAGTTTCATGCAACAAAAATTGAAGAAGCCCGTGTTTGGTTGAATGCATTTTGCACCTGGGGCTGGTATATTGCAGGAAATCCCAAAAATATGGTGCTGACACAATGTATTAGTTGGACATCATTTCTTACCAAAATGTATGAGAATGCTGTACATGATCAGTATGCCATTGCGCAAACCTGTGTCAATCAAAATGGTGATGGTATCACTTATATGGAGGTGCCAGCCATTCCAAATTTTACATGTCCCGCTGTGGTAAGCATTCCATTTGGTTTGGATGAATTGCGGCTGAGTGCTGACGCCGCGACCTTTAATGACAATAGTTGGGGCATTCAAAAAGCGGTAGGCTCGAGGCATCGAAATTTGACCCTAGGTTATGGCACCGATAAAAATTACATCACCGAACCAGGTAAATATGGAAACCCATTTACAAAAACCGGCAATGGGAGCATCACGCCACCAGGTATGGGTATCAATGATTTAGTACCGCTTTCAAAGGTATTGGATGACCTGAATCCACTTGACCCAGCCCTTCTGGATACCAATAAGAAATCATCTTCAAAAAGGATACGCGATGCCGCCATGGCAAGGCAACTTTTAAATGAGATGATTGATACAAAATGCCCGGGAAAACTGCCACCAAAAAAAACGAGAAAACAAAAGTTTGAGTTTGGTGTTGGAAAAATTGAATTGTTAGAATGGAGTGATGACTTTAATGCCTGGGTTGACGATAAAGGCGAACTGATGTATGATAAAGATTTTAAACCCTTTGGAAAGCTTGAATTAACTTTGGGTGAACTGCAGCTATTGGAATGGAACGAAGACTATGAAGCATGGGTCAACGATAAAGGGGAACTGATGTATGATAAAAACGGTAAAACCTTTGGAAAGTTTGAAATAGGCCTAGGTGAACTTGAATTTGAGGAAATACAAACAAGCGGACTACAAACGGTCATCAACAATGGGATGGAGGCCCTAGGAACAGTTACAGATTTTATTAAAGGCTTATTCGATTGATAGCCTATTAAAATTAAAACTACGCTCTGCATCTTCATCCTGACGTCAATTGCTCTATTAGAACAAGATTGCAGCAAAGAATTGTGGTAGCAATAACCGATAAGAAAAAGAGTCTAAGCTGAAAAGCTTAGACTCTAATTTTTAATGATCAGATATACTTAACTAGGATCTTTATCATCCTGATCGTGCCCTTCCAATTTGACAAGCTTGTTGTAAACACCTAGCAACAAAAATGGTGAGGCCCATTGCCCAACAAATAGAGCTGTGTTTTTTTTGTTAAGTAATTTTAGCGTTAAGGAAGCACCCATTGCTCCAATAGCCGCCCACAGGAATAAATCAGATGGTAATTTTGAGGTTTCTTTTTCGATAGTTTTTGCAACTTTCCCTTCTTTGTGGTTATTCGTTTCCATAGTCTTTAATTTATAATTTATAGCTGTAATTTACTTCTGAATACCAATTAAATAGGACTCAATAAATTAAATTTTTAAGCCCAAATGATTAAAAAATGGTCATAACCTTTACTTATATCTAACAAGAGCACAACTTCTCCACCAGTTCATAACATTGACTTTTAGTGCTTAGTAAATTGAGCCACGATAAATTGCATTTCAATTAGAACATTAAATTGTTGAAAAAATTAGCCTTAATTCAATACCTAAATTATTACCTAATACACAGGTACCGCAATAGCGTTAATTAATTTTGCTATACCGTTACTCATTATATGCTGAAAACATGGGAATTGATCGTTTTCTAAATATATTTAATCCTCAACGCAGAACATTGATTTTTGTCAACAAAAGAATAATTCTGCTACTATTTGTAAATAATTTTTATGGGAAAACATATTGCTATCATCGGATCAGGGCCATCGGCCATTTATGTTTTGAAGCATCTTCATGAACATGCATCTGAATTTAGGGATTATATTAAATCGATTACAATCTTCGAAAAGTCACCTATTGGTGGTATGGGTATGCCCTATCACCCGGAGATGACTGACATTTACAACTTGTCCAATATTTCGTCTGAAGAGATTCCGATGTTAGAAGAAAGTTTTGCGAGTTGGCTAACATCTCAGCCATGTAAAGTTCTGGAAAGTTTCAATATCGAAGAATTTCCAATAAGCAAATCAAAAGTGTACAGCCGAATAGCTTTGGGCTTTTATTTCAAAAGTCAGTATGACAAAATTATAGCAAACTTAAGAAACGCAGGCTTTGTGCTGAATGAATATTTTGGAGTTAAAATTATTGATATCCTTCCGCAAGCAAGCAACAAAGTAAATGTGCTGACCTCAAACTCTCAAATTCTCGAAAATTTTAGCAATGTCATTATAGCTACAGGACATATTTGGTCTGAAAAAGACCATCCTGAAAACAAATATTACGGTTCCCCTTGGCCTATACATAAGTTACTACCTGACAAAAACACCTATTTCAATTTTACTATAGGTATCCTTGGGGCATCTTTAAGTGCATTTGATGTGGTCACCTCTTTGGCACATAGGCACGGAACTTTTCATAAAACTGCTGGTGGATTATCATTCAAATTGGATCCGCTTGCGAAAAAATTTAAAATCGTGTTACATTCTGCTGAGGGTTGGCTGCCACACCTCCAATATGAACAGGAAAAACCCATGAGAGAAATTTATAGACACACTGATCGTCAGGAAATTTTGTCATTAATTGATACTTCGGGATTCTTACCGTTGGATAGTTTTTTCGACAAAATTTGCCGTCCTGCCTTAATTGAAGCATTTATAAAAGACAAAAATGATAAACTAATAGTTTTGCTGTCACAACCTAGCACCGGGATTTTAGAATTCGTAGAACACATGGAACACACCCATGAGTACGTCAATTGTTTTGAAGGCATGCGCAAAGAATTTGAGCAGGCAAAGGAATATATGGATCAAAATAAGCCTACACACTGGATGGAAACGCTTGATGATTTGATGTACTGCCTCAATTTTCACGCCGAGTTATTAGCTGCTGAAGATCATCTGTTTTTCAGAAAACAGATCATGCCATTTTTAATGAACGTCATTGCAGCATTGCCATTACCTTCAGCTACTATTTTGCTCGCACTTTATGATGCAGGTTGTATTGAATTAGTAAAAGGAAAGGTAGAAATTTTAGAAGCCTCAACTGAGGTTGGTAAAACAACTATTCAAGTTTCAAACAGTGATGAAGCTACAAGAGCAGTTGATTATGCGATGTTTATTAATTGTGCAGGTCAGGGTAAAATCGCATTCGAAGATTATCCATTCCCTACATTGATAACAAATGGCAACGTACGGAAGGCTAGAGCGAAGTTCAAAACTCCGTCGGTGCCCATGAGAAATAAATCCTCAATGTCAAATACACATTTGTTTATAGATAATGAAGCCTATGTATATACTGGAGGTATTGACGTGGACTCCGGATACAGCGTCATAGATTCTAAAGGTAATTCTGATACAAGAATTCACGATGTTTCTTTTATCCATACCGCTGGCTGCCGACCATACTCTTATGGACTTCAAGCTTGTAACGCTACAAGTTTGATTCTGGTAGAGCAACTTAAAAGAAATTGCACTTTGAACGCGCCCATTCAACAAGAATCAATTGAAACCACAACCAGAATTTATGAAAACAACCCGGAGCTATAAGGATCCATCTTAATGTTCAAACCTGCATTAAAATCTAATTTAAATTGAGATTCAGTAAACTTATCCAACGCTACCAAGTATTTTGATGAGTGTATTGGAATGTAGTTTTAGGGCATCAAAAATATTATAATGTATGCAAAAAATAAAATCGACCATAGGTCTTGTCTGGTTTAAAAATGATTTAAGACTACATGACAACGAAGCTCTTTGCCAAGCCATTGCAACATGTGACGTTGTAGTATGCGTATATGCTATAGAGTCTTCGCTTTTTACGACACGACACTATGGTTTTAGAAAAGCAGATGTGCTTCGTTTCAAATTTCTGGAGCAATCACTAATGGATTTGCAACAAAATCTCAAAAAAATCAATGGTCAACTTATTATTACCATTGATTCTGCCCTTGTCGATGTTCCAAAACTGGTTCAGGAATATAGTATTACTGAAATTTTTGCCGAAACAGAATATGCTTTTGAAGAGTTGCAGCTCATCGACCGATTAAAAGAAAAACTTCCAGATATAGCTTTTAATTTTTATTGGGGCAAAACCCTCTATCACAAGGACGATATTCCTTTTACTATTGCTGATATTCCACTCACTAGTAAGGCCTATCGCATTCCGACCTCAAAACAAAGTGAACCGAGAATTCCGTTCAAATCACCATCAAAAATCAACGCGCATCTCAAAGCCAAAAACACACCATTTCCTTCATATACAATCTATGGGTTTACAAAAGAGGACTATGACCAATCAACGCCTTATGTCATGGGTGGAGAATCTGCGGCATTGGAACGCCTGAATTACTATACGTTTCAATCAGAGCATTTGACGGCTTATAGATGGACACGAAATAAATCATTAGGAATGGATTACAGTTCAAAATTTTCGCCTTATCTCGCATTGGGTTGTATATCACCTCGAGAGATTTATAAGGTTGTGAAAGCATATGAACTGCAGATCAAAAAAAACCAAAGTACATGGTGGATTATTTTTGAATTGGTATGGCGAGATTATTTCACTTTTAAGGGCATGAAATTCGGGAATTCCATTTTTGGGACCTCTGGGTTTAAGAATAAGACAACAAATTTCGATAACAATCAGATCCTTTTTGATAAGTGGAAAGAAGGAACCACAGGTATTCCCTTTGTTGATGCACACATGAGACAACTTAACCAAACTGGATATATGAGCAACAGAGGCCGGGTAAATTGTGCTAGTTTTTTTGTGAAAGATTTGAATATTGATTGGACTTGGGGGGCTTCGTATTTTGAAAGTAAGCTGATTGATTATGATGTCAGCGCTAACTGGATGAATTGGCACATGCAAGCTTTTGAAATATATTATACCAACCCCGTCAATCAAGCCATTAAATATGATGCCAAAGCTTTTATCCAGACTTACATTTCTGAGTTGAGTGACGTTAACGATCATCGCATTTACGCACCATGGGAATACGATATTCCCAATTATCCAGCGCCCACAACTGTTTTTGACAAATGGCAACGCGCCATCAATAGAATTAAAAAATCTGTTGAGGAAAGTTAGCCATCTAATTTTAAATGAAAAAGCACTCGAAGAAAGTAAAAGTTTTTAATGCTTCTACTTTCTCCTAGTGCTAATTAAGCTTAGCTAAAAATTTAAACCTGAGTTGATCCCAAGGTTTATCAATTACTAGGATACCCAGGGTTTTGAACTAAAGCATCAGAAACTTGAAGTTCTGTTCGTGGAATAGGCAACACTTTCCTAAATGCTTCCAAACCGAGAACACTCTCAGCCTTCCCCAAACGGACTAGATCAAAAAACCGATGCCCCTCAAAGTTAAGCTCAGCTCTTCTTTCGTATAATAACGCATCGACATATTGAGAGGTGGTCAAAATTGGAGCAAGATCATCTAACCCTGCTCTGTTTCTTATCGTGTTTAGATCTTCGGTACCCGCATCAGGATCATTAGTTGCAAAGACTGCAGCTTCTGAACGGATAAGATATAATTCTGCCAATCGGAAGATTTTGAAATTATTTGAATTTGTATTGTCAGAATATTTAGTAGTACGATTGCGCCCTCTAAGTCTCGTAAAATAATTTTTTCTCAAATCTCCTGTCTCAAATGAACTGAGTAAAGTAGGATCAACGTTATATTCATCCCTTCTATAAAGATAAGTGTTAAAGGCACTCTGGTCTTGTTCATTAAACTCCAACTCAAAGATCGATTCAGCTGATGCATCTGTAGTGTAGAACACATCGTCCAAATTTTCTTCCAAGCTGAAACCACCCTCAGTAATCACTTTTTTGGCATCTATAAAGGCTTGACCATATTCGCCTCTATAAAGATTTACTCGTGCACGCAAGCTAAGGGCGGCCCAATAGTTCATGGTTGAAGTATCACTACTTCCTTCGGTCAAGGCAATGGCTTGATCTAAATCACTAATGATTTGATCATAAACATCTTCGACAGAACTGCGGGCCAAATCTGGTATTTGATTGAAATCATTATCTGGGATTGGCTCCAAAAGCAACGGAATACCAAATTGCGACGAATTGTCAAAATGTTCTCCAAAAACCCTAAGCAAGTCAAAATTGGCCAGCGCTCTTAGAGCATAGGCTTCTCCTTTTATAGCATCTTTGTCAAGTGCTGGATCGTCTATATCATCAACCCCAGCTATCAAAAGATTTGCAGAATTGACAACTATATAAATATCAGGCCAAATGGTCGTAATCCATAAATTAGTGATAGGCACTAATTTCTGGTCTAATTCTGATTGTGACTGATAAAATCCTTGAAAAATCGCGTTGTCGGCAAGAAGTTCAGAATTCAATGGATATTCCGAGCCATAATAATCTGCATCCTGCAAAAGTGTATAGGCTCCCGCCAAAATTCCTTTTGCAGACCCGGCATCTGCAAGAGCGGTGCTAGAATCTAACGACTGTAATGGTTCTGGTTCGAGAATGTCACAGGACAGCATGAACAAAAATGCGAAAAGTGTTATATATATATTTTTCATTTTAAAAGTTTTTAAAGTCCGATGTTAATCCCTAATGTATAGCTTTTGCTCTGTGGCAAAGTCCCAAAGTCTGATCCGGCAATTCTTGGATCCCGTGCATTTTGGCTGACCTCTGGATCAAATCCAGTATATTTGGTAAATGTCAAAAGATTTTGTCCTTGGACGTATACCCTTAAGTTCGATAAATTTAATTTAGAAAGAATTTGATCTGGGAAGTTATAACCTAGGTTCACGGTTTTAAGTCGAACAAAAGATCCGTCCTCTAGCCAGCGTGATGAATATTCCTTCCAGTTACCATCTTCTAATGAAGCCCTCGGAATATCAGTAATATCTCCTGGCTCCTGCCAACGGTCCCGTGCCAACACATGGTTATTGCCATCAGGCAACGGAAATCCAGTTCCTATGCGGCTCCATCCCAAACCTTCGTAAATTGCTCTACTATGGTTAAAAATTTCGTTCCCCACTGAAAATTGGAAGAGAAAACTAAGATCGAGGCCTTTATAGCTAAAAGCATTATTAAAACCTCCAAAGAAGTCCGGCTGCACACTCCCAACGATTTGGCGATCATCAGCATTTATAATACCATCTCCATTGAAATCATCCCATATTATGTTTCCTGTTTGAGGATCTACTCCTTTTTGATCAATCAAGAAAAATGTTCCAATAGGATAGCCTTCCTTAAGAATGTGAGAATCGCTAATTATTTGATCATCAACCACAAGGTTTTTAACTTCATTACGAATAAATGATATGTTGAATGAAGAATTCCAGTTGAAATCGCCTCTTAGAACATCTCCGCTTATGGACAGCTCAAATCCTTTATTTGTTACCGCACCTATATTATCAAGAACGCTAGGAAATCCTGAAATCCCTGGTATTAATCTGCTCGACAATAAATCATCTGTGTCTTTTATAAAGTAATCTGTGGTTAATGTCAACCTATTGTTAAATAGCCCTAAATCCATTCCAAAATTATATTGGGTTGTTCTTTCCCAACTCAAATTTCGGTTGCTTAATTGAGATGGAACCAAAGTTGCACCAGAACGGTAATTTCCTATGCCATACAAGCCTCGCGATGCAAAGTTGCCTATACCATCCTGATTACCAGTGACGCCATAACTAACTCTCAACTTCAAATCAGAAATAGTCTCGGATTCTTTGAGGAAATCTTCTTGGCTTATGCGCCATGCTACAGAACCAGATGGGAAAATTCCAAATCGGTTATTTTGCCCGAAGCGAGAAGATCCATCAGCACGTCCGGAAAAAGTCAGCAAATATTTATTATCATACCCATAATTAGCTCTAAAATAGTAAGAAGCAAGACCCCATTCTGTTCCTGCGGTGGAAGCTGCAGTAATCTCGGCGGCGGTGGCTAATTTTACAAACTGATCACTTGGAAATTGTTGTGCGCTAATACTTGCAAAATTTCTATTTGAAGCTTGGTATGAGATGCCGACGATAGCGTCCAGATTATGCTTATCTCCAAAATTCTTATTGTAGGAGAAGTAATTTTCAGTAATCCATGTAAAATCTTCAGTAGAACCATAGGTTCCAAGACCATTAGCTCCTGAGTTGACCGATTCCCTCGAAATAATCGGGGTGTAGGACTCATCTACCAAACTCGTATAATCAATTGACGTAGAATGTCTAAAAGAGAGCGCATCAGTTAAAGAAATTTCTGCGAAAATAGTCCCTAAGCCTCTAACCGTTTTGGTAGTTCTTTTATATTCCTCAGCTACAAGCACTGGATTGTCGAGCATCCACCAACCAAAATAGTTGAATGGATCAGCATAGCTGCCATCTTCTTCTCTTACGGGCATTAAGGGATCACCTGCCAAGGTGTTTATAACAACACCATAAAGTGAGTTGTCATTAATAGTACGCTGCTGATTGGTTCGGCTTACGGAAATGGTTGTGCCTATCTTAAGCCACGTATTAATTTCACTATCTAAATTAGCTCTTGCACTGAGACGCTCGAATCCTGTCCCCAGTTGGGTGCCTTCTTGTTCAAAGTAGGCAAGTGATGTGTAATATTTGATCTTATCAGTACCCCCAGAAATTGAAAAATCTTGATTTTGAATGGCTGCTGTTCTAAAAATAGCATCGTACCAATCTGTGTTTTGTAAATCAGGATCGTTAGGATCATAGCCCCAAAGATCAGACACGTAATTATCAGGATAGTTAGTACCCAAATCTCTATTATCTTGACGTGCAGCCTCATCCATAAGTTCCAGTTGTTCTTTTGAACTTAACATATCAATTTGATTGGTGATGGTTTGAAAACCGTAATAACTATTGAAATTAATTTTTGGAGCCCCTGTTTGACCTCTTTTAGTGGTGATGATAATAACACCATTAGCACCTCTTGAACCATATATGGCCGTTGCGGAGGCATCCTTAAGAATTTCAATCGCTTTAATGTCATTCGGATTGATATCAGCAATTGAATTGGTTTTTTGTCCCCCAGAAAACAATCCAGAGAGATCTTCGGAAATCATTGGAACGCCGTCGATGACATATAAGGGTTCACTACTGGCAGACAAGGAGGTACTCCCTCTAATTTGTATGCTCATACCAGCCCCAGGCGTTCCTGAAGGAGAACTGATATAAGCACCTGCAGCCCTCCCTTGGAGGGCTTTGTCCAAACTTGACACTGGCAGTCTGGCAATATCTTCACCATTAACACTAGCCACAGATCCAGTAAGATCGCTTTTCTTCTGGCTACCATAACCGATAACTACAATTTCTTCCAATTGCGCAGCGTCTTCTTCCATTTGCACATTAATGGTTGTGTTATTTTCTACGTTGCGCTCTACCGTTTTTTGGCCTATAAAAGAAAACACCAGCACATCTGACGTGCGTGCTTCTATGGAATATTTTCCGTCAAAATCAGTCTGAGTTCCATTAAAAGTTCCTTTGACCAGAACATTTACGCCTATTAATGGAAGACCAGATGGATCTGTTACCGTACCTGAAATACTTTGCCCATACGTCATAGCAACAACCGAAGCCATGATAAAGAACAATAAGAAACTAATTGATTTTTTTTCCATAATTATTTAAGATTCAAGTTAATATTTGATTATTGTTGCGTGTTAATATTTGATATATGTGATCATATTTAAATGAACTACATAATTTTAAAAATTTTTTAATTACTTAATTAGGCATGGTGTTTCAGGGTAATACTGTTTTGATACTCCCTTTTCAAAATTTCCAAAGCCTGCTTTATCTGCTCTTTGAATACCTGTATTTGCAACTCCAAGGCTTGAGATAAAATTTAAGTATTGGTTATCATTCATGTCGTGTGGATATATTCCCTCTCCACGCACTGACTGTAAAGTGGAAAGCTGGCTTCTCAAAGTACAATCCATACGGCTTTTTCTTTGGTAAACTGATCAATTGCATTAACTCCCATTTCTTTTCCATTTCCACTTTGTTTAAAACCTCCAAAGGGAACGGCAGCATCAAAAAGATCATAGCCATTCACCCATACGGTGCCAGCGTCAACCTTATTTGCAAAATTGTGGGCCTTTGATAAATCCTGGGTCCAAACGGCAGCTGCAAGTCCATATGAAGAATTATTGGCCTTTAGTATCGCATCATCGAAGTCATTAAAAGGCAAGATGACCACAACAGGCCCAAAAATTTCTTCCTTGACAATTCTTAAACCGTCACTTTGACTGGTAAATATTGTTGGTTCTAAAAAATAACCATCTCTAAGATTTGCAAAGATGCGCTTACCGCCACATACCAATACAGCGCCTTCCTTTTTACCTGAATCAATATAATCCATGACGTTTGACAACTGTTTTTCACTGATCATAGGGCCAAGATCATGGTCGTCAAAACCGTTACCCATAGTCATCTTTTCAGCTTTTTCCTTCAAATTTGCGACCGTCTTGTCAAAAATTGATTGCTGTACATAAATTCTAGATCCCAAAGTACATTCCTGACCAGTATTGTAAAAGCTGCTCCATTGCAGATTTTCAAACACTTTTTCTAAATCAGCATCATCAAATATTACATTGGGTGATTTGCCTCCCAGTTCCAAACTGATCTTTTTCAAATTGCTTTGAGCGGCAGCTTCCATTATTTTTCTTCCTACCACTGTAGATCCTGTAAAACTAACCATATCGACATCCATATGATGGCAAATTGCTTCTCCGGCAGGACTTCCTTCTCCTGTAACAATATTGACTACACCCGCCGGAAAACCCGCTTCAATAATAAGATGACCCAGATAAAGCGCTGAGAGTGGTGTCAGTTCTGAGGGTTTGAGTATGCAACAATTTCCGCAAGCTAAAGCAGGGGCAAGTTTCCACATGGAAATCATAAGTGGAAAATTCCATGGAACAATTAGACCCACGACCCCCAAAGCTTCTTTTTTTGTATAGACCAATTTATTTGATCCAACCGGAACTGTGCTTCCATTTATTTTGGTCACCCACCCCGCGTAATATTTTAAATGGTTGATTGCACCCAGTACATCATATTTAGATTTAGACAAGGGTTTTCCATTATCAAGCGTTTCAAGTTCCATAAATACCTGCAAATCTCTCTCCATAAGCCGGGCAAGATCCCATAAGAGCTCTGCTCTTTGTGTGGGACTTACCCCATCTTTCCATGTGGTTTTAAAAGCATGTCTGGCTGCCACTACCGCTGCATCAATATCGCGTTTGTCAGCTAAGGGTATTTGAAGGATGACTTTACCATCGGCGGGGTTTACTGTATCAAAGGTTTTATTGGATAGACTTTTAACCCATTCATTTCCAATTAACATCCGTGGAGGTGTGTCCAAAAATTGTTTGGTTTTGGGAGACAATTCTGCATGTTGGATTTTTGCTTTCATGATACGTTAATGTTTAGTTTCTAAATTCCAAATCACAGTCATTTGCCATTTCTAGTACCGCTGCCAATAATACATTAGTACCGTTAATAATATCTACCTTTTCCGCATGTTCCAATTCGTTATGACTCAGGCCATCGGTACAGGGAATAAAAATCATACTAGTAGGTGCTACTTTGGAAATATACACGGCATCATGTCCAGCACCACTAACAATTTCCATTGAGGGGATAGCTAGTTTCTCCGTTGCTTTTTTGACAGCTTCAATACATCCGGTATCAAACATTACTGGAGGGGAATACCAGACAAGTTCAAGATGGCCAACGTCTTGATCAATATGTTTTTCAACATTGACTATTGCTGTCAAATCTTGATGCATTTTGAAAAGAATTTCTTCACATGGATGTCTCATGTCCACGGAAATATCCAAGTATCCCGGAACTGTATTTCTAACCCCAGGAAAGGCGTTGATATACCCGACAGTCACTTTGGCGTCTGGACCATGTATTTTGGTAAGTTCGAAAATTCTTGGTAAAAGTCTCGATAGCGTTAGCATAGGATCTTTTCTAAAGCTCATAGGGGAAGGTCCTGCATGGGTCTCTTTTCCATTGAGAAGGAGATTATACCAGCGAATACCTTGAACACCTGTTACAATACCTACTGATTTTTTCGCAGCTTCTAAAATTGGACCTTGCTCTATGTGAAGTTCAAAAGTGGCTTTATATTTTCTATTTCCCACTTCACTCTTCCCTTTATAACCAATTTCCACTAACGCATCAAGTAGCTTCGTGCCCACTTTATCTTCTCTATTGTATGCGAAGTCCAAACTGAATTCACCAGCAAATACCCCAGAAGCAACCATTGCGGGAGAAAATCTTGCACCTTCTTCATTGGTCCAAGACACAATTTCTAGTGGTACATCGGTGACAATATTGGCATCATGCAGCGTATGAAGTACTTCCAGGCCAGCCAACACCCCTAAAACACCATCATATTTGCCTCCAGTTGGCTGAGAGTCCAAATGGCTTCCAATCATAACGGCCGGAGCGGCATTGTTCCTTCCCAAGCGTCTCGCAAAGATGTTTCCCAGTTGATCAATATCAACTACACAATCAATTTCCAAACACCATTTTATAAATAAGTCTCGTCCTAACTTGTCTTGTTCTGTTAAAGCAACACGGCACACTCCGCCTTTAGTGGTCGCTCCAATCTTAGCCATCTCAAAAAGTTTTTCGCATAATCTGTTGCCGTTTATTCTAAGCATTTAGATGAGATTTATGTTTTTTTAGAGTCCAATGGAGATGCTGGTAATTCAATATTCATTTCGTGATCAGCCCATTTATAAACATTATAGTATATTGTTGATTGTGTGTTTTTTACTCCTGGAATAGTAAAGATGTTTTTTTTCATTACATCCAAAAGATGTCTATTATCCCTACAAATTAAATTAATCTCTATATCTGAAGGTCCAGATGTAAGCGCTAGGAAGGATATTTCCTTAATTTTCATCAATTCGTCTGCCACGGAATCAATCAAGTTGGACGGGCTAACTTCAATGGTTACTCTGTTGTATGAATTAAAGCCTGTTTTGGTGGGATCCACCCAGCCCAGAATATGAAGAACTCCTTCTTCCACAAGCTTATTATATCGGTTTCTTACCGTAGATACCGACAATTTAAGTTCAGATGCGATATCAGTAAAAGACATCCTTCCATCTCTTTTAAAAAATTGCAATAAGGCCTTATCGGTGACACTAAATTCAAATTTGCTCTCTTTCACAATTCAAGAATCATTTTATTTGTAACACGTTCCATTTATCAATATTATGCAAAATATACAATTAAACAATATAATTATGCATTTTTTTCTTATTTTTAGTTACTAAATTGCATTTTATTGCTTTACTTGCATTCTGACAATTACTTTCTTGTGAGATCAACAATTTAAAATCCTTGTAGCATGCATAAAAGTTTAAATCCTAATCAAGATTTAGAATTAACTTGGAGAAATGATAAAAACCATGTCATTCACCCCTATGCCAATTTCGAAAACTTTTCAAAAGAAGGATCTACTGTATATGCCAAAGGACACAGACACTTTATTTATGACCAACAAGGGCAAAAATATTTAGATGGAATTGCTGGACTCTGGTGTGTAAACATAGGACACGGTAATGAAGAGTTGGCTGCACATATTGGAGAACAGGCTAGAAACTTGGCCTACTATAATACCTTTGAGGACTCCACCTCCCCTTCAGCCGCAAATTTAGCGGCAAAATTGGCCTCTCTATGTCCAGGAACACTTAATCATGTTTTTTTTGGAACAGGGGGCTCTATGGCAAATGATACAGCGATTAAAATGGTTCATTATTATTTTAACATGTTGGGGAAACCTAAAAAAAAGAAAATCCTTTCACGCAATTTAGGGTATCACGGCAGTACGTATTTAGCACACGCACTTACTGGAATAGCTTCTACACATATCGGCTTTGATCTGCCAAAGGATGATATCACTTACCTATCCTACCCCCTATCCTTACCGAAAACCTGAAGGGATTGATAGTCATTCATATTGTGATTATCTAATTGATGAGATGGAAACTAAAATTATCGAGATTGGTGCTGATAACATTGCCTGTTTCATTGCAGAACCCATCATGGGTGCTGGTGGTGTAATTGTTGCCCCAGAAGGATATCTTGGAAAAGCCTACGCATTGTGTAAAAAATATGAAATTCTAACCATAGCCGACGAAGTAGTTACCGCTTTTGGGCGTTTGGGAAAAATGATTACTTCCAAAGAAATGTTTAAGGTTCAGCCTGATATAATGGTATTAGCCAAGGGACTTTCATCGGGTTACGTTCCTTTAGGAGCTACCGTAATTTCTTCAGCAATGCATGAGGTAATTTCACGACCCAAAGCCGACAATCCTTATTTTTCTCATGGCTTTACTTACTCCGGCCATGCTCTTGCATGTGCAACAGGGCTTAAAAATATTGAAATCCTGGAGCGCGATGGCTTCTGTGAGCATGTCAATAAATGGGGTCCTTATTTTAAGGAACAACTTACAACCTTAGAAGATTTACCGATTGTAGGTGAGGTGCGTGGAAGTCATTTTATGTTGGCTCTGGAATATGTGACCGATAAAAAAACCAAGACCTCCTTTCCAATGGAAGTTAATATTGGTAAAAGAATATACACTGCATCGAAAAAGAGAGGTTTGATTATTAGGCCCATTGGCCCATTAAATGTACTTTCTCCTCCATTGACTTATGATAAAGATGCTATAGATGAGACCATCGGTATTTTAAAAGACAGTATATTGGAAACTGTAACCACGTTGCATAAGGAGGGTCACCTATGAAAAAAAGCTGCTTTTTATCTTGGATTTCAAAACACTTTTCCAGAAGATTACTTTTGGGCACTAAAGGCTATTTGGAAAGACTAGGCGTTATTGCCAGTTGTCTCGTGATTTTTTTAACAATTAGCAATTGTAAACCAGGACCTTCTAATAAATTCTCTGTAGACGCTGATGTAACAGTCCTGAGACAACCTGCGGAATATGAAGCACAGGAAAATATTTGGCTCATCTGGCCTCCAAACGATCATCTTAATGGTAAATCTAATGAAAAGGTAACTTTAGAAATTATAAATGCTTTAGTCAATAAAGAACACATTATGGTCTCTGTTGCAAATGACACTCTTTTTAGGAGGGCTCAAGATGTTATACCTAAGGCATATTTGGATAATGGCTGGGTGAAATTGGTTAAAATTCCTTCTGAGGAATTCTGGATTAGAGATATGGGTCCCAATTTTGTGGAACTGACCAACGGTAAAAAGGCAATAGTTGATTTTGGATTTAATGCTTGGGGCTATACGGATAGCAATGCCATGGATGACTATACCATCCGTATGGAAAAATACGATGAAGAGGTAGCAAAATTACTAAATATCCCTGTTATTTATTCTGACATGGTTAGCGAAGGTGGAAATAGAGAGCTCAACGGCAGAGGTGTTCTCATGCTGACCGAAATTGTGGAAAAAGGTCGAAATCCTTATATGGATTTGGCGGCTATGGAGCTGGAATTTAAAAGAGTTTTGGGCGTCAAAAAGATTATTTGGTTAAAGAAAGGATTAATGGAAGACGATCATACTTTTAAGGGAACCATTCAACTTGAGAATGGCAATCAAGCATACACAGCTGTGACCACCAATGGCCATACTGATGAATTTGCACGGTTTGTCAACGATTCCACCATTCTGTTAGGCGTTGTAAAGCCAGAAGATATGAACGATCCCGTAGCGGCTGAAAACCATAAGCGCATGGAAGAGAACTATCAAATACTTAAAAAAGCCAGTGATCAAAACGGAAAACCTTTCCACATCGTGCGTATGCCTTTACCTAAACTTATTCTGGGTCAAATGAAACCTGGAGATTTAGTTTACGATTTTATAAGTAGTTTAAATTTTGAGGACGGGTCTGTTTTTCCAAAGGGTGAAGAAATCACTGTAATCGCCGCTGCCAGCTATTTAAATTTTTTGATTACAGATAAGGTCGTGATTGGTCAAAAATATTTTTCAGAGGGGATGGATGAAATTGTGGCTCAAAGAGATCAAGAAGTGCGAGACATATTACAAAAATTATTTCCCGAACGTGAAATCGTCATGATTAATGCATTAGCTGTCAACTTTGGAGGTGGAGGTATTCATTGCATTACAATGAACGAACCTTTATTAAAATCGAAAAATTAATCAGTAAAAATGAAAAGATTTCGTTTAACTTTTACCATTTTCTTAATGTCGCTCATAATGGTTGTTTCTTGTAAGGAAAAATCTGATTTGAAAGCTCTACTAAATGAAAAGGATTCTATAGCCTTGAAAAATAAATTAGAGGAGGTTTTTATTAAAAATGAGCTTGTTGGTATGTCAGTACTAGTTCTATCAGATGGTAAAATTGCTTGGCATAGTGCATTCGGAAAAGCAAATATGTCTCAACATATTCCTATTACTGAAAATACAATATATCGGGTGGCTTCTATCTCAAAAACAATAATTGCAATCGCCATAATGCAACTTTGGGAAGATGGTAAAGTAGATCTCGATACTGATATAAGCAACTATTTGGGATGGTCTTTAAGAAACCCTAAATTTCCAGATATCCCCATTACCTTAAAACAATTATTGAGTCACCAAAGTGGCATCAGGGATGGTGAAGGGTACCAACGTTTTTCGAACGATATGATATCTGAAAAATTAGACATTAGGGAGCTTTTTTTGAGCAATGAAAGTTATTTTACGGACGATCAGTTTGCAGATCATTCACCAGGTGACTATTTCTCATACGCCAATTGTTCTTGGGGTATTATAGCATCAGTCATAGAGAACGTAAGTCAGCAACGCTTAGATAATTACTGTCGAAAAGAAATCTTTAAACCTATGGCCCTCAAGGCCGATTTCAACGTGGCCAATTTGACGCATCTGGATTCTTTAGCTGTCTTATATACCTATGATGATGAAAAATGGATATCACAGGCTGATGATTATAGTGACAAATTGCCCCAAAACCGTGCATTTGAAGGTTATGAGCTAGGACAAAATGGATTGCTTTTTGGGCCACAAGGTAGCCTCCGAAGTTCTGCAAAAGACTTGTCTGCGATCGCAATAATGTTAATGAATGATGGCACATATAATAACAATCAAATTTTAGAAAAAGCAACTGTAGATTTTATGTTGAAAAGTCAATGGGAATATAATGGTAAAAACGGAGACACCTGGGAGAACTTCTTTTTGTCTTACGGAATTGGCATACATCAAACAACAAATACACCTAACGGAGACATCATTTTTCCGGACAGGAAAATGGTAGGCCATCCTGGAATTGCCTATGGATTACTGAGCGATATGTATTTGGAAAAAGATAAAAGGAGTGGTATCATTTTTATAACCAACGGGAGTAAAAACAAATTTGAGTATGGAGAAAAGAGTACCTTTTATCAAGTCGAGGAAGATATTTTTCAAACGGTTTTTCCTTATCTCAAAACAATAGAGCAGAACGCAATTCCTAAAAATTAAAAGATATGCAAAATTGGGGCATTATCAGTTTGGTACCCGCGGTTACTGTAATAATTTTAGCATTGATCACAAGAAAAACCTTTGAGGCCCTAGTAGGAGGATCGTTTATAGGTTTTGTAATTATTTCCTATAAAAGTTCATTTTCTGATTTTACCAATTCTCTTCTGCTGGTAATGCAAGACGCCGCTATTGGTTGGGTTATTTTGGTTTGTGGACTTTTTGGATCTTTAATCTATCTATTGGCACAATCAGGTGGGACAAACGCTTTTTCTGGGTATCTATTAAAATTTGTCAAAACCCGGAAAGAGGCGTTGCTTGCAACATGGTTATTGGGACTTTGTATCTTTATAGATGATTACCTCAATGCTTTGACAGTAGGTAGTTCTATGAAAAAAGTTACTGATCGTTTTAATGTACCTAGAGAGATGCTAGCATATATAGTTGACTCCACTGCTGCCCCTGTTTGTGTGCTTATACCCTTATCCACTTGGGCGATATTTATTTCTGGACTTTTGGAAAGTGAAGGCGTGGTGGCACAAGGTGAGGGTTTAGCTGGTTACCTTCAAGCTATTCCATATATAACCTACGGCTGGGTGGCAGCCTTTTTAGTTCCGCTAGTGGCAATCAATCTGATACCACCTTTAGGGGCTATGAAAAAGGCTGAGGAAAGGGCAAAAAAAGGAATACTTAAACCACCAGATTCAGATACTATAAGTCTGGAAATACCAGAATATTTATCGGATAAAGAACCAAAACTCTCATATTTTGTAATTCCTATCTTAGTACTTATCTGTGCTACCGTTTATTTTGATATTGATGCCTTGAGAGGGGTCATCACTGCAATAGCGTTTACTGTAGCCTACTTTGCAATGAGTAAGGTAATGTCATTTGCACAGGCTATGGATGGTGTTTTCAAGGGTTTTAAAACCATGCTTTATGCCCTAGCCATCGTGACTATGTCTTTTGTTCTCAAAGATGTAAACGATCAAATGGGACTCACACCTTATGTTATTGAGAGTGTATCCCCATGGTTAAACAAAGAATATCTACCGGTAATTGCATTTGTTTCTCTAGCGCTTATAACCTTTGCAACAGGTTCTTTTTGGGGTGTTTATGCCATATCACTACCTGTTATAATTCCATTGGCACAAAGCATGGGAGTAGATATTTGGTTGGCGATTGGATCAGTTATAAGTGCAGGAGCTTTTGGCTCTCATGCCTGTTTCTACGGAGATGCCACCATATTATCCGCTTCTGCCACTGAGTGCAACAATGTGGCCCATGTGGTGACCCAATTACCATATACGCTGATTGCGGGAGGAATTACGTGTATCATCTATCTCATATTAGGACACACTATTTGAAGGTATTCCGACTATTAAATCATAATCACTAGTTTCCAATTAATTCCTCTAATAAAAAAAAGGATTATTAATTTTCTTCATAGACAACCAAAGCTTTAAATAACAAGGTGGATATATTTAGGGACTGTCACTATTAAACCCGTTGAAAACTTTAAGTAAATGTTGAGAATGTTGAGAGTTCCAAAAAAACAAAATATCGAGTATGATCAATAAAAAGCACCTAATTCAAACAATGGATACCACTATTTAGGAACTTCCTGGCTTAACAAAAGAGGTTTTTATATCAACTCGATATGAGGATAAAAAAAAACAAGAAATAGCCAACGAGTTGGATTTTCAGTCAAAACCGTTGAAGCATACCTGACTAATGAATGTGTTCAATTTTTCTTAATTTTCACTGTGACTGAACATATTTAATTAATGAACACATAAAATCAAATCAGATAAAATCACATTTCTGAATTGAATAATTCATATCGACTTAATAAAGTTTTTCTGTATCCGACTTGTATCTCCTCACTCAAAAAGGACGCTTCAATTAAGCTCAAAGCACTCGGTTGTAACTCTTTGAAACGTCTTAAAACGCCATTGATCTGTTTCTTAGAAAGCTGCAAACCCTCAGCAAAATCAAGAAAATTTTGAAGTGTTATTCTTTTCTTTCTTCCTGCAATTGTTAATGCTAATTCCTCGGTATCTTCTGGATTTACAATTTTCACATTTAATAAATCATATGCTGGCGATAATGCCCAACCATAAGAAGTTTTTATCATCGAAAAGTTTTTTAAATGCATATCGTTATTTCCGGTCAGATATGAAAAAACACCAAGTTCAAAAAAACGTAGCTTATCTAAAAGCGTATTTGCTGCATGTGCTTCAATAGCTTTTCCAATACGTTCCATCGAACCTCGGTACTTGTCGAAAGCTTCCAATACCTGAAACATATCAATCATATGTATTTTAGCGCCGTCTTCTGCTCTGTCTATGCGCTTAGTGATATAAGACAATTCCCCAGAAGCCAACTTAATAAGCGAATTTGGGACAACATCAATACTAAATAGAGCTGCCATTTTCATCGTCAAGTGCTCATTTGCTGGCATCTCTTTAAAGTCCGTTGATGGTGGCTTAAAAATGTAATTCCCACCTAAAGCACCAACCACCGTTAATCTACTGTGAGTTCTATCATCTATTAATACCGACATTGACAATTTTGGTTGTACCCCTGGAACTGAAACACTTCTCTCAATTACCTGTTTTGCCAATTCATACATTTCATCTAATTCGTATTCAATTTTTGGTGGTATTTCTGTACCAAAAAAAGATAAGCTACACGCCTCATGAAAGTCACCATCGGAATCAACTTCTTTATAACAATACAAACATTTACTCATGATTTTCATTTACAGGTTCAACACTTACTGCTCCAATACAGTTCTTACAACATGCGAGCAGTAATCCCATACGGTCGTTTCTATTAATCTTCCAATTCCTTGCTGCAATATCCAACAACCATCCTTCTGGGATTAAGCCTTCAAAAAAAGGAAATAACCGCTTATCTTTATATTCTGCATTATTTACTGGCATTGAAAATGTTATAAACTGCTCAGGATATTGATTTATATAATCGCCATCGTATCTGAATGTAAAATCGCCGTCATTTGTCTCAGTTAAAAGACCGCAAAACACCTTGTCATAATATATTTTAGCTTGTCTCATTATCATTCACTTCTTTTAAACTTACGGGTACAAGTTTGTGTCCAAACATTTTTAAAACTTGATTCACTTTTTCAAGATTTAAATTTGTTTTGTTCTGCTCTATTTTTCTGATTACAGTAAGTGCAACTCCTGCCCTATCTGCAAACTCTTCTTGGGTTAGACCGACTTCTTTTCTACGCTCTTTTACAAACTCTGATAACTCTTTCATTATATGCAATTAAATATAACTGTATGCAAATATATCCAATTATATGTTATTACGTATAATCCCAGAGACATTCTTATTTATATATGCAATTACATATAACGTGATTTGGTATGATTAGAAACATCGGTCACAATAGGATTATTCTTTAAGCACATTATTCAACTTCTTAAGAAGCTCTTCTTTTGTCATAAGGGAATAATTTTTCTTTTCAGCGGCAATAATTTTTTCACGTAAATGCATAAGTTCCTTTTCCTCTTCAAGTTGCCTCGCCTTTTCGTTAAGCCTTTTTTGAATGGCATCCATATCGGACTTTACTTTATGATCCATTACACGGGCATAGATTTGAGTGGTTGTGATTTTTGAATGTCCCAATATTTTAGAAACAGTTTCAATAGGCATTCCGTTACTTAGAGCGACCGTTGTTGCAAAAGTGTGACGTGCCATGTGAAAAGTCAGATTTTTTTCAATTCCAACTTCGATGGCGATTTCTTTCAGATAAAGATTTGCCTTCTCATTGGTTATGGAAGGTAAAAGAGTACCTGATACTTGAGTAACCGGATGACTTTCATATTTATTCAGAACCTCTTCAGCACGGAACAATAAGGGAATCTTAATCTTAGTATTTGTTTTTTGTCTAACAGTGGTTATCCATTTATTGCCTTCATCATCGCCTATCCAAACATTTTTATTTGTCAAATTCTTAATGTCAACAAACGAAATACCCGTGTAGCAGCCGAAAACAAAAAGATCCCGTACACGGTCCAAGCGGTCAATATTAAAATGATGGCTTGCCAATTTCGAAAGTTCGTTGTCAGACAAAAACTCTCTATCTACTTTGTCAAACGATGATTTCCATCTACGGAAGGGATCATCTTTCATCCATTCAAGATTGTATGCAAGTGTTACTATTTTTCGGAATCTTTGAACGTGTTTGGTCACCGTATTATGACTCATTGCCTTTGGATGGCCTTTTGGGTAGTAGGAATTGAGAAAGTTTTCAAAATCACACAGAAACTCAAAATTCAAACCTGATAAAGAAATATCCATAAGTCGTTTCTTCTTTAAAAAACGATCAATATAACCTTCAGTTACTTTGAAGTTTCTAATAGACCCAATCGCATGGGTATTTTCAAGTTTGTTTGAATGATAATCTATAAGCTCTTGAAGTGTATGGCCATTTGAGCTTTCATTTAAAAAGAGATTCTTGATGGCTTTGCTGGTTACTTCCTCTCCGTTGTCACGCAGCTCTTGATAACACCTAAAGAGCTTGGATTTGGATAAATCTAAATAGCGATT
Organism: Gelidibacter algens; assembly: GCF_001678675.1. GTDB lineage: Bacteria > Bacteroidota > Bacteroidia > Flavobacteriales > Flavobacteriaceae > Gelidibacter > Gelidibacter algens. The sequence goes on along the minus strand of NZ_LZRN01000021.1, from coordinate 34,909 downwards.
AAACTCTTTAGCGGTCCGTGAAGTGCCTTGATGTTTTTTGGGTTTTGAAATCCCATTGCTCCATGGCCAACTTTCTTTTGAGACTAATGCTCAATCTTTTTTGATCTACATTAATTCTGGCATAAATGAGACCCTCTCCATTCTTGGATTTCTTTGTATCCATCCAAAATTGAATGGAAAATGTTTTTGAAGTACGCATAACTTTGGTTTTAAATTAAACTTGAATCATCGCGAAAGTCAAATCAAACTTAAAATAATAACCAATATTCAACCTTATGTTGAATCCCTTCGTGGTAGCTAAAGCTACCATTTATAATCGGAACTTACCGAATAGCTACCATAAGCTACCATAAAACATCAAATTATATGAATTCCCAAAAATGAAGAAACCGCGCAAATCCTAGGATTTGCGCGGTTTTGATGCTTTTTGATAAAGCCTTGAGTGACCTCGGTAAGCTTTAAACACTCGTTGAAGGGGCACTAAGAACTTTGAGTATCATGACAGATAAAAACGAACATCCCCATTTTAAACTCTACCGGCGAGGAACTGCCTTCTTGCCTTGACGTAACCACTGGCTGGCATCCGCAATGACTTATGTGATATTGAAGTGGTAATGATAACTCTAGAAAGGCAGATACACTCAGAAATGAGTATAAGTAATAAGTCTCCAAGTTATTTTATACACTACCTGATGCAGTTCCTTTAAATAGGATTTGAAACTTATCTGAATTCCGCAACTCTATAAATTAAAGCATAGCAACTGTAAAGAAATCCGTCATCAAAATAGACGATCGAGGCTCTGCCAAAAAGGTCTTCAATAAATCGGATAACATCAACTTTACAATCCATAACATCACTTCTTTCAGAAATCATAACCCGTAAATAATGTTCTAGGATATATTCAATTAAACCTAAAAGTAGTTCCTCTCTGTCTTTGAAGTAATGCAATACAGGCCCTTTATTAATTTCCATATGCTGGGCAAGCATAGCAATATAAGCATTTTCAAGACCTAAGTCACGTGCCACTTCGTGAAAAGAAACGACAATTTCCTTACATCTTTGTGTACTCAGATGCTTTCTAAACATTCTAAAAATTATCAAAAATAGGGTTTGCAAAATACTATGCAGGAGCATTTGCCAAATAATATAAAGACAACATTTATGTAAACATTATATAACTGAACGATAGGTCTATCTATTTTTCAATCCCTGTACATTTGGATCAAACAAAAAATCCACTTATGTGCCTCCTAAAACATGTTCTATTTTCCGTGATAATCTGCTGTTCATTCACCTTGAACGCACAACAAAAAAACCTTAAAAAAAGGTAGTTTTTATAATTGTAGATGGCATTGCAGCAGACATGCTTAAAAGCAATCCTTCTCCCCGTCTTGACGAAATCGCAAAAGCAGGCGCGTACAGCGATGCTTATGTAGGTGGTTTAAAAGACGGCTATTCTGAAACTCCTACCATTTCGGCTGTAGGTTACAACAGCTTACTTACCGGTGTATGGGCTAACAAACACAATGTGTGGGGTAACAGTATAAAAGACCCCAACTACAACTATCCTACTATTTTTAAACTTTATAAAGACGCAAACCCCAATGGAAAAACAGCAGTTTTCTCTACCTGGTTAGATAACCGCACCAAACTCATAGGCGAAGGTTTACCACAGACTCAAAATGTAAAAATAGATTATGCCTTTGATGGTTTTGAGTTAGACACTGTTCGTTTTCCACACGATCAAAATCGAGAATACATAAAAAATATAGATGCCTTAGTCGCTACCGAAGCTGCAAAGTATATAGAAACCGAGGCACCTGATCTTTCCTGGGTTTATCTGCAATACTCAGATGATATTGGTCACGTATATGGCGATAGTCCACAACTTACCGCAGCTATTAAATACGAAGACAGTTTAATCGGTAAAATTTATGATGCTGTTAAGCTGCGCGAAAAAGATCACGATGAAGACTGGTTATTTCTGGTAACTACAGATCACGGGCGCTCTGCCAAAGACGGTAAAGGCCACGGCGGTCAGTCTGACCGAGAACGCAGTACATGGATTGTTACCAACAGTACCGAAACAAACGCCTACTTCAAAACGGAAACCCCGGCCATTGTTGATTTACTTCCTACAATGACTAGTTTTTTACAATTATCGGTTCCAAAAAATATCAAAAATGAATGGGATGGCGTGTCCCTTCTAGAACCGGTAGCTATTACACAACCCAAAGCCATTCTAAAAGATCAATTGCTAACGATTAGTTGGAAAAATCTAACCTCAAAAAAGATTCCTGTTATCCTTTCGGCCAGTACTACTAATGATTTTAAAACAGGAAGTAACGATACCTATACCCAACTTGGTACTGCAGAAAGCGGAACAGAATTCTTTAAAATTACACTAAAAGAAGGCCAACCTATACCTACTAAAATTTTATTTGAAACCACAAACACCACTCTAAATACCTGGGTAATACAATAAACCATCTTAAAAAAATTCAAAATGAAGAAGATTCTACCCTTATTAATTGTTCTGCTCTCCTTTGCAGGCTTTGCTCAGCAACAAGTTAGCGGAACTGTTAAAGATCCAAACGGCGTTCCTTTAGGCGGCGTAACAGTCATGGTACCTGATACCTCCAGAGGTACGGTCACCGATTTTGACGGTAAGTTCTCTATTGAGGTTACATCAGGAGAAGTACTTCAATTCTCTTACATCGGCTTCACAAAACAGAACGTGACTATTACCAATCAAACAAATCTGGAAATACTACTAAGCGAGAATGCTGAATCACTTAATACAGTAGTTGTAACAGCTCTGGGCATTAAAAAAGAGGTGAAAGCATTAGGTTATGCCGTTCAGGAAGTGGAAGGTACTACTCTGGAAAAAGCTAAAGAACCTAACTTTATCAATCAGCTTTCTGGTCGTGTGGCAGGTTTGAATATTAAGAACTCTACAGACCTGTTTCAGAATCCTACGATACAACTGCGCGGTGCAACACCACTTTTAGTCATAGATGGTATTCCTGATCGCACGCTTGATATCTGGAAGGTTAACTCTGATGATATTGAAACTATAAGCGTTCTTAAAGGTGCGACCGCTTCAGCATTATACGGTTCTGTAGGCCGTAATGGTGCTATTATGATCACTACCAAAAGAGGCAAAGAAGGGAAACTAAGTGTAAGTGTTAACAATTCGACTTTATTTCAAACAGATTTTATTAGAGTTCCAGATGTACAAACCACTTATGGTAATGGAAACCGTGGCGTTTATGCCTACAAAAACGGTAGCGGTTCTGGCACTGAAGGTGGCGGCTGGATCTGGGGACCACGTCTGGACCAGGCAGATCCTACAACGGCAAGCGGTTTTTTTGAGACTACACAATACAACAGCCCCATAGATCCTGCATCAGGTGAATTGCTCTCCATTCCTTATATCTCAAGAGGGAAAGACAATATTAAAAACTTCTTTGAGACGGGACTTGTTCAGTCTAACAACGTAAGCGTAAGCTGGGGAAATGATAAAGCAGATGTGCGCATGTCTATTTCTAATAACTATCAAAAAGGGATTGTACCCAATACCGATCTAAAAAATACCTCTTTTAATATAGCCGGTACTATAAGACCCTCAGATAATTTAACCATTAACGGAACACTTACCTATAATAAACAGTTTACCAGCAACTTCCCCGAAGTAGGTTACGGACCAACGAATTATCTGTACAACCTTATTTTATGGACAGGTACAGATGTTGATGTTCGGGATTTAAAAAATTATTGGAGACCTGGTCAGGAAGGTATTCAGCAGCAACATTTTAATATATCCTATTACAACAATCCTTATTTTCAAGCCTACGAGTATTTAAGAGGCTATAATAAAACCAATGTGTATGGTAATGCGTCCTTCAATTATGATATCACAGAAGGTTTAAGTCTTAAGGGAAGAACCGGTATTAATGAATATAGCTTATACCGCGATTACAAAGAGCCGAAAAGTTATATTGGCTATGGAAGTAAATCCCGCGGAAACTTTTCTATTGCTCAAACAGAATATTTTGACATCACCTCAGATATGGGATTGCACTACGAGAAAAAGCTTTCTGATAATTTTGGCCTGACAGCGGAAGTTGCTTATGTAAATTACTACCGAAATTCTAAGAATACCTCCCAGTCTACTGATGGTTTGAACGTTCCGGGGTTTTACAATTTAGCTAATAATGCAGGTGCAACTTTATTCGGTTCTAACCGTGAAGAAAAAGAAACCATCAATAGTTTTTATGGCTTTGTTGATCTTGAGTTCTACAACGCATTTTATCTGTCACTTACCGGTCGTAACGATAAGGTTTCTACACTTCCTGACGGAAACAATTCATTCTTCTACCCTTCTGCTTCTGCTTCCATAGTTTTAAGCAGTCTTTTTGATTTACCGGATTGGGTAAGCTTTGCAAAATTAAGAGGTTCATGGTCCCGTGTTTCCGAAGGGAAAATAGGTGATGATCCTTACAATTATATTTTAGCCTATGAAAAAGGAACTACCTGGAATGGGACACCGTCAACCTATTTTGGAAGCAATTTACTATCCCCTAATCTGAAGCCAGAAACATCAGATACCTGGGAAGTAGGCGCCAACTTTAGAATTTTCCAAAACCGACTAGGGGTTGACCTTGCCTATTATCAAGCTCGTGATTATAACAACCTTATTTACAGTCCTATCTCTGATGCTTCGGGTTACAACAGTATTCTTTTAAATGGAAATCAATTTAAACGAAAAGGTATCGAAATTACATTAGATGCCACACCAATTAAAACTGAAAATTTTAAGTGGACTGCCCAGGTAAACCTAAGCCATTACCGCAGATATCAAGAAGAAATTTATGGAGACCGAGAGCACACCGAAGGCTACATTCGTGTAGGCGATCGTACAGATAAAATCTATTATAGCGTCTATCAAACCAATGCAGACGGACAAGTAATTTTTGAAAACGGCTTACCAGTATCAGACCCCTATGACCGTTTTTTAGGATATGATGAACCAGATCTTACCTATGGTATTTCAAACACGTTAAACTTTAAAAATCTCTCTCTTTCTTTCTTGTTAGATGGCCGCCTTGGAGGTTTAATGTATTCTACTACAAATCAGAAAATGTGGTGGGGTGGTACTTCGAAAGGGACGGTTAATCAGTTTAGAGAAGATGCTGTAAATGGTGAAAACACCTATGTAGGCGAAGGTGTGGTTGTTACTGGTGGCTCTGTAAGTTATGATGTAAACGGTACCATCACCGAAGATACCCGCACCTATGCGCCCAACGACGTTGCTGTTAATTACATCAGCTTTATGCAGACCACGAGTAATTACCAGAATAAAAATTACCATTTCTACAAAGAAAGCTTTATCAAATTGAGGGAAGTCACTTTAACCTACCAGTTTAAGGATTCATTTTTAAAACGCACTCCATTTAACGCTCTTGATGTATCTCTGGTAGGTCGTAATCTTTGGCTGGCTTCAAAAATATCGAATGTTGATCCAGACTCAGGGGTAGATAACCTTCAGGCACCTGCCACCCGAAATATTGGTTTTAACATCAATGCAAAATTCTAATTTCTAAAAATAAAGAAGATGAAAAAGTACATACTCATTCTTTCCCTCCTGATTTTAGCAAGTTGCTCTCAGGTAGGAGATTTACAGGACGATCCCAACCGCGCGACACAAGTAAGTCCAGATCTATTGCTAACTAACATTGAAACTTCGGCTTTTAATAACGTCAGCCTAAATGCTGCACTAGCAAGCCGACAATTAACCTATACAGACGGTACAGACTCTTATCAATATTATAATTGGCAACGGGCTGGCTTTGACAACTATGATATCCTGAAACAGGTGCAAAAAATGATTCAAGAATCTAAACGCACAGAGACCGAAGTGTATCAAATTTTAGCAAAATTTTTCAACGCATATTTCACCGTAGAACTCACCCGTGTTTTTGGTGATGTTCCCTTTACGGAAGCTGTACAGGCAGAAGACGGTTTATATATGCCCGTTTATGACAGTCAGGAATCTATTTATAAATCGGTATTAGATTCTTTAAAAACAGCATCTTTAGAACTGGCTCAAAATGACGAAGCCATTCGAGGTGATATAATTTATAACGGTGATAAAACAAAGTGGCGTAAGCTCATCAACAGCTATAGTTTGAGAGTATTGATGAGTCTTTCCAAAAAAACCAACAATTCAAATCTAGAAGTTGTTACCCGATTTAACGAGATCGTAAATAACCCTACACAGTATCCTATTTTTGAATCCAACACTGATAATGCTGCTTTAGTCTATGTAGATATCCAAGATAATAGATATCCATTATTCAATAGCAACTCCTTACAAACGGCTTACTATATGGAACAGTCATTTGTTGAACGTCTACAAAATCTGGAAGACCCGAGACTATTTGCCTTTGCTGATAAAAAACCAAATGCCTCGGCAGCAGCTGTGACAGATTTTACAGCCTATGGAGGTTTATATGGCAGTGCTCCCTTAAGTGATAATGGTGCCAAGGCGGTAAGCGGTGAAGCATCCCGAATAAAGCCGCGCTATTATAATGACCCTATCAATGAACCTTCTCTTTTAATGGGATATCCTGAGTTACAATTTACCCTTGCAGAAGCTGCCGCACGAGGATGGATTACCACAGCTACTGATTCATATTATAAAACGGGAATAGCTGCTTCTATGAATTTTTATGGAATCACTGATACGGCTGATTATCTAGCAAATCCAAAAGTTCAATTACAGAATCCTGCAGATATTGCCACTATTCTAGCCCAAAAGCACATTGCCTTATTTCTAAATACCGGCTGGCAGATTTTTTACGATCAGCGCAGAACCGGCTTCCCAGAATTTAATGTAGATGGTGGTGGTATTCTCAACAATGGGCTTATCCCAAAACGCTTTATGTATCCTCAAAATGAAACCGTGAACAATCCTGAGAATCTGAATGACGCTATTACCCGTCAATTTCCAGAAGGAGACAACATCAACGGAGTGATGTGGCTGATAAACTAAAAATTTAAGTGATTGATTAATTGTAAAGGTTGTGCTCATTTGAGTACAGCCTTTCTTTTTGAAATTCATTTATATAAACCCTTCAAAACCTATTAAAAACTCAACAACAGTGTAGCTTGATTTCGTTTTAATTATTTACTAATTGATCACAAGCAGCAGCGTATAACACCACTAAATTTCTCAAATCTGGTTTGAATATATACTACGTCTTGATTGTATTAAACGTCATAATAAAAAAGCTAATAACAAACTGTGTAAACTAAATCTTTTGAAAATGTATCAAAGGTAAAGCTATAGTTAAGAATTTTAGTAAATCGTTTTAATACTTATTGGCATCTTCCTATATGTGATAGGGATATAACTGGTTAATTACATAGCACCAAATTAAGCTAGGTATAGTATGTTTTCTACAATCTCGGTAAGCGTTACACACTCCTTGAAGGGGCACTAAGAACTTTGAGTATCATGACAGATAAAAACGAACATCCCGATTTTAAACTTTATCGGCGAGGAACTGACTTCTTGCCTTGCCGGAACCAATGGCTGGGCATCCACAATGACTTATATTATATTGAAGCGGAACGACGACTCTAGAAAGGCAGATATGTTTTTGGATGATCAATGGACAAATGTGGAAGCAGATTTGACCCCATGGAATTCAGGGAAACAAGACCCGAAAAGTAAATCAATGCATGCCCATCTGCTTCACCTATCCCGTCTCAAAGCAGATAGGAATGCTGGTTTGTTAATCAATTATATGTTCCCTGAGTTACCACAGACCCAACCCCTGCTTGAACAAACAGTTTACGTTGTACGTTAACCCGAATTGAGACAATTGCATAACATTGGAAAGGCTTAATTTAATTGGAATTTGTGATTACATCACTTCAAAAAATCAAGAAAGAGGTTGAGAAAATTTGAGTTGCGAAACTCAAATAACCAAATTAGAACCCTCTATGCCTTTATTACTGAACAATTAATGATATTATTGGAAATTCTCCCATCAAGCCTTAAAGCTAACATAATATTTCGGTAACCCTAGGCTGAATCTAAATCAGTTAATTTGTAAAAATTTTAAATTTAAACCTAAGACTATAAGATTAGAAACCTATTTTGAGTTAGTCCTCTACATTAAAATCGGTTACTGCTAAGTCAGAAACGGGTTTTTTTATTTAATAACATTAAAATCATACAAACAGAAAGTTTAGATAACATATGTTACGTTTATTTACAGGTTAATAAGCAATGTATTTATTTTGACCTTTTTGAAACGGCTTCTTTTAATTATAGGAATCTCGACGACCTTTTGTTTAAATGCGCAAACAGGTTCCAACGAGCTCGATTTAAAGTTACCCACCTTAAAGGACCAATTGGAATTAGCCAAAAACAATTCGGATTCCTCACAAACAGCTCAAGTATATTTGAGGATAGGCAATTTTTTCAATCGTTTGGAACTGTATAGCGAGGCCATTAAAAATTATCAAAATTATCTTGATATCCATAGGAAGAAAGACTCAAGTCTGGTTAATGTTAAAAACATAATCGCAACCATACACCTTGAGTTAAAGAACTATGAGGAGGCAAAAATAATTTCTTTAAGCACCTTAAGAATTTCCGAACATCTTAATTACCAGAAAGGAAAAGCTATATCTATTGCTTTATTAGGAAGCGTGGCCGAAAAGCAGGGTAATTACAAAAAAGCACTTGAACATCAAAATATTAGCCTTTCAATTTTTCAATCGTTAAATGACAGTACTGGACTTGCCAGTACATATGAAAATATTGGAAGCATATACGAAGATCTTGATCAATTTGATTTTGCCTACCAATATTTCAAGAAGGCGCAAACTTTTGCAAAAAACAGTGACACCAATTTGCAAATAAATATTCTCAATAACCTAGGCGATGTCAATCGTAAAACAGGTAATTATTATAAAGCGGTGAATTACACTGAAAAAGCTTTTCAATTGGCAGAACAAACAGGCAACACATCACAAGTGGGGAGTGCTTTAAAAGATTTCGCAAGAACCCATGCTGCTTTAGGTGATTTTGCCAAAGCGTATGAATTTCTTAACAGACAGAGTCTTGTAAATGAAGTGGAGTTGAAACGCAACAATTCTGAAATCGTAAGTGCCCTACAAGTGCTGTATGAGGTCAAAGAAAAGGAAGCTGAAGTTCAGCTTCTCAACAAACAGAATCAAATTAATAAAGTTAGACAGTATATAATTCTGATTGTTTCTGGTGCAATTATTCTGTCGTTGGCATTAGGACTGTTATACTGGAAAAAGAGAAGATGGCATGAAAAACAAATATTAGAGTATCAACAACAACTTTTACAGGCAGATCTCGATAAGAAAATGGCAGAAGAAGTAGCTCTGAAACGTGAAATAGATATTAAGGTGTCTTCACTTACTAGTTACAGCCTTAATATTGCACATAAAAACAAAATGCTTTTTGATGTTTCTCGAACTCTTTCGAACCTAAAAGACAGAAATAGCGAGCTGGTCAAAACTAAATTACAGGAATTGGTGGAGGAGATAGAATCAGATTTGAGCAACAATAACGAATGGATTGAACTTATGGGTTATTTTGGTCAAATCCACCCAACTTTTTTCGAAAATATAAAAAATGTTGCTTCAGAAAAATTGTCATCTTCTGAAATGCGATTGTGTATGTTGCTTCGATTGAATTTATCTTCAAAGGAAATTGCAGAAATTCTTCATATTACTTCAGACAGTGTTAGAATTGCACGTTATAGAGTTCGTAAAAAATTACCTATAAATTCTAAAGAAGATTTGCAAGCCTATTTGCTACACTTATAGCATATGTTTTGTTGACCTTAATTTCAAGTTAAGTAAATGTTAATGTTGCTATGTTATATAGTAGGTTTTTAAATGTGAGTTACGATTTGTTAATATATTCTAAAGCTTTTAAAAGATGTTTCGATTTAGTTTTGCCTCATAACAAAATCGACCGAAAATGAAACATTATTTTACTTTTCTATTCCTTACTTTTTTATCCTTTTCCGGCTCTTCACAGTCAGGAAACATTCAAGGAATCATTACAGATGAAAATGGCATTACTGTTCCTGGAGCTACAATTACAATCGAAAAACTCAATAAAGGAGTCGTTTCTGATTTCGATGGTAAATTTACAATGGTAGGTGTTCCTGAAGGAACCCATACGCTTTCAATAAAATATTTAGGTTATGCAAACTTTGAAGAAGAAGTTACTGTAACAGCCGCAAAAACGACCAATGTAAACATCACTTTAACCTCAGAAAGCACCGAGTTAAATGAGGTACAAGTTGTAGGATATGCTTTAAGTGGACAGGCGAGAGCTTTGAATACTCAAAAAAACAAGCCTAACATCACCAATATTGTGTCAACTGACCAGATAGGTAAATTTCCTGATGCAAATATTGGAGATGCCGTAAAACGAATTCCTGGCATTACCATGCAAGTTGACCAAGGAGAAGCGCGGAATATTATCATTCGTGGTTTGTCCCCTCAATTAAATTCTGTGACGTTGAACGGCAGTCGTATACCATCAGCTGAAGGAGATAATAGAAATGTACAAATGGATTTAATTCCGGCCGACATGATACAAACCATCGAAGTCAACAAGGCGGTGACACCGGATATGGAAGCAGATGCTCTTGGTGGTTCGGTTAATTTAATCACCAGAACATCGCCCCAAGGATTTCGATTATCGGCGACTGCTGGTTCTGGAATTAATTTCATAACCGATAAAAGAATTATTAATGGTTCCTTCCTTTTAGGTGACCGTTCTGCTAACCAAAAATTTGGATGGATGGTTGCCGCTTCCATAAATGACAATGATTTTGGGAGTGATAATATTGAAGCGGAATGGGACGATGAATTTGAATACAATGCGGGAGACGAAGATAATTTAGAAGGGGTAGATGTCAATCCGTATGCAAACGTTTTTGAAATAAGAGAATACCTGGTGCAACGTGTGAGACGTAGTTTTTCAGCCAATTTAGATTATAAGTGGAATTCAAATAATAATCTTTATTTCAAATCTATCTATAACTGGAGAGATGATAGAGAGAATAGGTTTCGTTTGGAACATGAAATTTTAGATGGTGAAGATATCGGAATCGACGATTTCACAGTAGACGCAAATGGTAACTTAACATCGTTTCCCGTAGAGGCAAAAAGGCAAACTAAAGGCGGTATTGCTGGGGGACGTAAGAAAAATACGCGGTTGGAAGACCAACGCATGCAAAATTACAGTATCGGAGGTGAACATTTAGCCAATTCTTTACAAATTGACTGGATGGCATCATTTTCCAAAGCGTCCGAAGAACGTTTAAATGAACGCTATTTGGAATATGAGAGTGAATATGGAATTTCTTTCAATAATGATGAAGACAAGCCTTTCTTTTCTCCTCTCGATACTAACGATGCGCTTTATAATGATTTTGAATTTGACGAGTTGACAGAAGAAAATCAGTACACGGAAGAAACCGACTATAATGCGTTTGTTAATTTTCAATTACCATTGAATATTTTTGATAAAGAAAATGGATTTTTAAAATTTGGAGCAAGAGCACGTTTTAAAAATAAAAATAGGGACAATGATTTTACGGAATACAGTCCTATTGGAGCCGAATTTGAATTTTTGGGAGGAATTCCGACTCGTGATTATTCCGACTCCGATTTTAATGCAGGAAGCAATTATCTAATTGGTAGTTTTGCCAATCCAGTATTTTTGGGCGGTTTGGATTTAAACAATTCCGACCTGTTTGAAGGAGAGAATTTACCAGATGAATATTTGACCGCTAATTTTGATGTTGATGAGAATGTGTACGCAGCTTATGCCATGACCAATCAAAAATTATCTCCAAAATTAAGTGTTCTAGCTGGTTTAAGAGTTGAGCACACCAACATCAAAAGTACTGGAAATGAAATCATTTTTAACGAAGAAGGTGATTTCGATGGAACCAATCAAATTAAAACTGAAAACGCCTATACTAATATTTTACCAGGCGTTCATTTCAAATATGATTGGACCAAAAACACAGTAGTCCGATTTGCATGGACCAATACCCTTGCAAGACCAAATTATGTAGACCTTGTTCCTTTTAGGGAAATTAATAATGAAGACGAAGAAATTATTCTAGGAAATTCTGATTTGGACCCAACAACATCTATGAATTTTGATTTAATGGGCGAACATTATTTTAAATCTGTTGGTATCGTTTCTGCTGGCGTATTTTACAAGGATATTAAGGATTTTACCTATATTTTTCAATTTGAGAATGAAGGCGGATTTGAAGTATTTCAGCCATTTAACGGAGATGATGCATCTATTTTAGGTTTTGAATTTGCTTTGCAACGACAATTGGATTTCTTACCAGGTTTTGCTAAAAATTTCAGTATTTACCTCAACTACACCCACTTGTCATCGGATGCCAATGGTATCAGAAACGAAGATGGAGATGAGCGTAATGATTTAGACCTACCCAATACAGCACCAAATATGTTCAATGCATCTTTGGGTTATGCAACAAAGAAAATGAGTTTCAGACTATCAAGTAATTATTCCGATGCTTATGTTGATGAAATTGGTGGTCGTGCATTCGAGGACAGATACTACGATGAGCAATTCTTTTTGGATTTTAATGCGAATGTTGCCATTACAAACAACTTAAGGTTTTATTTGGATATCAATAATATCACAAATCAACCATTACGTTATTATCAAGGTGTTAGCAGCAGAACAATGCAACTGGAATATTATCAAACACGGCTTACGTTTGGTTTGAAATATGATTTGTTTAAAAAATAAGGAAATGAAATATTTGATTTATTGTTTTTTTGCATTGATAATAGTATCATGTAAAGAAAAATTACCAGAAATTAAACCAACAGTGGTGACCGAAAAAATGCCTCATGATAGTGATGATCCCGCTATTTGGGTAAACAAACAAAATCCAGAATTAAGCATCATTTTCGGTACCGATAAAGATGAGGTCAATGGAGGTGTGTATGCATTCAATTTGGACGGAAAAATAATTCATGAAAAAAGTCTTACTAATATTAGCTATCCAAACAACGTAGACATTGAGTATGATTTTGCAGTAACTGATTCTACGAAAACAGATATTATGGTCTTTACAGAACGAGAAAAAAATCAAATAAGAGTATATTCTGTTCCAGATATGGTTCCGCTAGGAGAGTTTAAGGTTTTTGAAGATGAAACCGATATCGCTTTGAAGCGACCAATGGGAGTTTCATTATACAAGAATCCCGAAAGCGGAGATATTTCAATCATATTGAGTAGAAAATTTGGGCCAACAAAAGGTTACTTGTATCAGTATGACCTCTTTTCAGATTCATTAGGTATCAAAATCAATCTTTTGAGAAAATTCGGAACGTTTAGCGGTCAAAAGGAAATTGAAGCTATTGCTGTAGATGATGCTTTAGGATACGTTTATTATGCTGATGAAGGTGTTGGTATCAGAAAATATTATGCCAATCCGAAGAAAGGCGATGAGGAACTAGCACTATTCGGAGCTGAAGATTTTGGTCGGGATATTGAAGGTATTGCAATTGCAGCTTATGAAGGGGATAAGGGGTATATTATTGTGTCAGACCAGCAGGACCATACATTTAATTTTTACAAACGTAGCGATAATACATTCGTTAAAAAACTAAACTTAGGCACGCTGGAAACAGACGGTTGTGATGTTACAACCAAAGCTTTAGGAAGCAAATTTCCCAATGGACTATTTGTGTCTATGAATGATGAACAGAATTTTATGTTCCATTCACTGGATTCTCTAAAACTAAAATAACAGCTAGTTTATAAGTGTTTTTTATTTAACCCTTTCTGTAAAAAGAGAGGGTTTTTTTGTGTGCGTAAAATCGAGGCCGCAAGAACTATTAAAATTTAATGTAAAGGGAGGTCTCGATTTCGCAATAATCAATACCATCTTCTTAAACAATCTCCATCTTATTCAACAGAAAACTAGCGGTCATATTCTTGCAAATTCCAGTTTTAAGGTATAATCAAAGTGTAGTTCAATGTTAATGACTTCGGCATCGAAATAGTAATTTTTTACTTCAATTATTTTTTTTTAAACTGAGTTCGACATAAGGATTTAACAGAAAAGGGTCAATTGGGCTATATTTTTTATTTCAAACTTAATACTTGGTTATTTTCTTGAAAGGAATAAGCAATAAGACTGGCGACAAAATTTGTAATAAAATTACCAAAACTCCTATGTCTGGATTGTTTAGCTTGGGCAATGTTCATTGATTGATCGTTAATGGTTTCTATGACTGAAAGTTTTCTGAGCAATATCTTATCTCTCATGGTTATCATTACATTTTTCATGTTGTTCCTGATACCAGTTACAAGGTGCAGTGTTTGGTCGCACAATAGGGCCGCAAGTTCCTTTGAGACAGCCTTTGTCGCCATATAGACTACCAAATATTTTCTTTAAAAAAATTGTCTTTTTTTAAGGGTGTCCTGTCGTCAATGCAGGGCCAAAAACAAGGCAAAAATAATCGATAGCACACAAATTTCAATAATTTTATCTTTAGAAATTGTAAGCATAATCTTAATATACTAAATATTGCTATTTCTATTTTAAAAAATCTTTTTTCTTACGTCGAACTCAGATTATAAGATAAATACCTTTTTGATTTAGTCCAAAATATTTAAAGTCCCTTTTCTGTTTAAAAAAGAACTACAATACAAATCCAAAGTTAAATTCTGATGCTTAAAAAATACTTCAATTTTCAGTCTATTGGCATCTTCCTATATGTGATAGGGATATAACTGGTTAATTACATAGCACCAAATTAAGCTAGGTATAGTATGTTTTCTACAATCTCGGTAAGCGTTACACACTCGTTGAAGGGGCACTAAGAACTTTGAGTATCATGACAGATAAAAACAAACATCCCGATTTTAAACTTTATCGGCGAGGAACTGACTTCTTGCCTTGCCGGAACCAATGGCTGGGCATCCACAATGACTTATATTATATTGAAGCGGTAATGATAACTCTAGAAAGGCAGATATATTTTTGGATGGTCTGTTTCTAAATATAGATGCAGATTTGGCCCCATGGAATTCAGGGAAACAAGACCCGAAAAGTAAATCAATGCATGCCCATCTGCTTCACCTATCCCGTCTCAAAGCAGATAGGAATGCTGGTTTGTTAATCAATTATATGTTCCCTGAGTTACCACAGACCCAACCCCTGCTTGAACAAACAGTTTACGTTGTACGTTAACCCGAATTGAGACAATTGCATATCATTGGAAAGGCTCAATTTAATTGGAATTTGTGATTACAGCACTTCAAAAAATCAAGAAAGAGGTTGAGAAAATTTGAGTTGCGAAACTCAAATAACCAAATTAGAACCCTCTATGCCTTTATTACTGAACAATTAATGATATTATTGGAAATTCTCCCATCAAACCTTAAAGCTAACATAATATTTCGGTAACCCTAGGCTGAATCTAAATCAGTTAATTTGTAAAAATTTTAAATTTAAACCTAAGACTATAAGATTAGAAACCTATTTTGAGTTAGTCCTCTACATTAAAACCCGTTACTGCTACCTCAGAAACGGGTTTTTTTATTTAATACTACAGTATTAATGCATAGTTAAGTAATGATGACTTGCAACTTAAGAATGTTGATAGTAAATTTTAGAGTTCAATTTGCTGATAGAATTTGGCCAAAATAAAAATGACCAGAAATGAAATTTAAAAGTTAAATTTAGGTTGGAGTGAAAAGTGGCCACGGATCAATAAGATATTGTGTAGAAAATTACAATTCGAATGAAATAATCCAATTATGTTTTTCGAAACCTAAAATATTTAATGGAGTTCGTAAGATCGAGATAAAGGAGTTAACTGACAAGCAAACAGAGGTCAAGCACGTAGTTGTTACGAATACAAAAAGCAAAGGAGTACTATATTGGTCTTTTGCTATACGTGCCTTACACAATGTATTAATTGAAGACAGCTCTGACCTGCTTGAAAACAATTTTTTAGAGAAACAAATATCGAGCAAATGGAGTAATTAAGTAAGATTTTAAGGAAAACAAGTGACTAAAAAATGAGGAAACTAACAATTAGATATTCATAGGAAGAAAAAAAACGTGCAGGATAATATGATATAAAACCTGTGACTTATCTCAACATCAAGCAATATTCAATATACTTACCAAAGAAGAAGAAATAAACTCAACGCCTATTGCGATAACAATGAATCCAATGATTCTTGATAATGCATTTATACCTGATGCACCAAGCGCTTTGACAATATAAAATGAACTTTTTAATATGAAATATATTAAAATTGTAGATACTATAATTGCGCCAAGAATAATTAAGATATTGTTGATCCCTTTAAATTCTTGATTATAAGCTATTAACAAGGATATTGATCCTGGACCAGCAATCATAGGTATAGCCAAAGGCGTTAATGAGATTTCTGAACGGCTATTTATATCCTTTTGCACCTTGTCTTTTTTCATTCCTTTATGCTTGCTAAATTCTCCTGTTAATAAAGCAAAACCTGATGAGGCAATTATTAATCCGCCAGCAATTTTTAAAGCGTTTAATGAAATACCAAAAAACATCAAGATAAACTTTGAAGGTTTAGAAGAATAATTTCTTTATCTATATGTCACAAGTAAATCCGCTACTTTTTTTAAGTCAGACTCTACAATTTCGGTTTTTGGTGCCAATGGAAATAATTGTTGTCCTGGTCTACTAATAAATGCGGCACGCCAACCTGCCCAAAGTGCGCCTGCTACATCCCATCCATGTGCTGCAACAAGCATTGCTTCGTTTGGCTTGACTCCCATTTTCCGTGCTGCCCAATCATAGACATCTCTAGAAGGTTTGAATTTACCAATGTCCTCTACACTTAATCGTTCGTCAAAATAGTCCGTTAAGCCAGCACTTTCGAACTGTTTTTTAACTCCCTCATTGGATGAGTTTGTAAAAGAAACTAATTTGTACCCATCTGCTTTGAGCTGTGCCAAGGCGGCTTTGACTTCTGGATGTGCAGGTAAGCCTCGTAACGCATTTACAATGGTTTTACGGGCTTTCTCTTCTGTGATGTTAATGTTGTTATTTGCTGCTACCATTTGCAGAGCTGCTGCACCTATGTTTCCGAAATGTTCGTATTGTCCACTCGTGGTCATCACTAAAGAATACTGAAGCATGGTGGTGAACCATAATGCTAATAAATCGTCTCTGCCTTGTAAAGTTTCAGCCACTTGCTTTTTCATTTGGGTAAGGTCTAGCAGTGTTTCGTTTACGTCAAAAAACAACACTTTCGGTCGAATATTCGTAAAATTCATCGCTTCTTTTTCTTCCGAGTTGCCTAACATCATGTTTGGCAAAAGTATTCCTGTTGTTCCCATAATTCCCACGTTTTTTATAAAGTTTCTTCTGTTGTATTCCATTCGTTTGATTTCTTGTTTCAGGATACATTTAACTTAATAAATGCTATGCTTCCTTTAAAAGTTTGGTTAAAACCTCGTTAAAAACGTTGACGGGTTGCGCACCTGTCAAGGCACTTTTCCTATTGAACACGATGGTTGGCACAGAGTTAATACCTAGATTTTTCCAATAAGTTTGTTGGCTTCTTACGTCGTCACGTGCTTCTTTACTGTCTAATCTTGCCAGCGCTTCTTCTGCATCTAAACCTACATCCAGTACAGCTTGTTTTAAGATGGCTCTATCGGAAACGTCTTTGCGTTCGCAAAAGAATGCCCTTGTTAAGCGCATTTTCATCTCGGTTTGTTTTCCAAATGCCTTCGCATATTCCAGTAAGACATGTGCTTCAAAGGTGTTGACCATTCTCATAGCATCAAAATAATCAAAGGTAAAACCAAGTTCTTTACCAATATCTGCCATTCGCTGTTGCGATTCTTTTTGCTGTTCTAGGGTAGAGCCATATTTTTCTGTGATATGTTCTTGTACATTTTGACCTTCCGCAGGCATGTTTGGGTTTAGCTCAAAAGGGTGCCATTCTATATCAACTTTGTCTTGAATGCCCAGTTCTGAAATAGCTTTCTCCAATCGTTTGTAACCGATGGTACACCAAGGACAAACGACATCGGAAACGATATCTATTTTCATTTTTTCTTTCATTAAATTTTTTTTAGTACGAAACGTATTTTATATTACTTCGCTGATTTGTACGTCAGGTTTTACGTTTGTAAAGTTCTGAAGGTCTGCTAAAATTTTTTCTGCATTGGCTCCAAAAGATTGTTGAAAAGACTCCATTGATTTAAAAACTAAATTCGCAATTACCACATAAGGGGCAGGTTGATCTGGGCTTGCACCAGAAATTCCCATATTAATATCAGATGACATGATAGCATCACCTAATAAATCTTTAAGTAATTGACTATGCTGATTTGTGTAATAGTCTTTGTCGAATTTTACATCAGCACTATTTGGATACATTACTGTTAATTTAATCATGTTTTCTTTTTTGATTTTTGTTTTTAAGATAATTAATAAACCTTCCGCACTTACGACGGAAGGTTTAAAGCTATCAATCAATCTGTGGTTTTAGGATACCACATTTTCTTTTGACCAAGCAAATTTTTGAAATGCTTCATCAACAGGTGTGTTAGCAATATGGTTTGCATAATTACTTATCGTTTTTTGAGACAATCCTAAAATAATTTCCAATACTTGTCTTTCTTCATATCCAGCTGCGTAAAATACATTTAAATCTTCTTGTGTTACATGTCCACGATTACGAACAATAGTTAAGGTCATAGTCCGCAATGCCTCTAATTTTGAGTTTTCAAGAGGTGTTTCGTTACGTAATGCTTCTGTTATAGCATCGTCTACTTTCATCATTTTTGCAATACCGGTGTGTGCAGGTACACAATAGTGACAGGCGTGTTCTACGTTTATGGTTTGCCATACTACAGTTAATTCCTCATTGTTGAATGATGAGTTAACAAATAACTCGTGTAATGTTTGGTATGCTTCAAGTACTTCTGGTGCTCCAGCTAGCATACCATGCAAGCCAGGAATCATACCATAAGCTTTTTGTGATTTTTCTAATAATGGTTTGCTGCCTTCTGGTGCAGATTCGATGTTGTGAACTTTTAAATTTGTCATAGTTTCTGTTTTTAAATTTATTATTTATGCTACTTATATCTAAACAATCGTTTGGTTTTAAGCTAAAAAAAATGTCATACGTTTTTGAATATGTTGTCAATATAATTATCTAATTGTGTTTGATTAAATATTCTAGTAGCAGATGACAACCCGAACATTGCTATGAGTAGATAATCTGCTTGGTGTTCAATGACGTCCCTATTTTTAGTTTTATCTTGCTTTAGTATGTCGGAAAATACATTTCTTACATTATCGGTAAAATTTGTCAAAACATCCTTTATTTTTTGGTCAGCACCTTCTCCTATTTCATTGGCTGTGTTGGTTATTAAACAGCCTTTGGCAATTTCAGTTTCTTTTGAAAATTCAATAAAATCGTAGAAGTATTCCTTGATCCCACTAATGCCATTTGAAGAGGCTTTCAACTTACTCATAAGCTGGTTGAGCTTTTGATTATAGCATTTTAAACTTTCAATAAAAACGCCATTTTTATTGCCAAAGCTCGCATATATGGAAAACTTGTTGATACCCATTTCTTTTTCAAGCATTTGCATGGATGTCGTTTGGTAGCCATTTCGCCAGAACAAATTCATGGCTTTTTCTATGACTTCTTCTTCAATATATTCTTTTTTTCTTGCCATTGCTATTTTAATAAAGTACAAAACTAAACAATCAGTTAGAAATAAAAAAGTATTTTAACATTGTATTAAGTTTGTTACTTTTTACATAAATTTTGAAGGTTTTCCAGTTTATTTTTCCATGATTTTTTCATCATTCGAGTGAGGTTAGATTTCATAAAGGCACCGACAGTTGTAAATTCCACGTACAGTTCGGTAGTAACCTTTGTACTATTTTCAGATTCCTTATCTAACTTGATAAGATATGAAAAACGCCTTGTCAGTATTAAATCTTCTGTAGTTTCTCCATAAGCCAACTGATCCGTATCTTTGGATGAAATAGTTTCAAAATTAAGATTTCCAATATTTAGCACACAATTGTGCTGCGTGCCGACTCTATTTAATTTATTTTCTTCAAATTCTATCCGTTTAGCATCTTTATCCCATAGATGCCGATATTTTAACTCACTTATATATTTGTACACTTTATCTTTATTGGCAATAAATACATGCTCAAACTTCAAAAAGGGTGTGTTGTAATAATCATCTCTTTTATCAGAATGTTCTTTAATATTACTTATAGTGTCTTTTACATATCCAAAGTTTTTGTAGAAATAGTCCAGTTGTGCCAAATCGTATGTGTCACTAGACTTTGTCCAGGTTTCATCTAATTTATTATCGTACAGCTCGTTAACGCTTTCTGTTAATAAAATATATTCTTTTAAAGGTACTTTATTTTTAAGTAGTCTGTGAATTGTAATCACTTCTCTACCATAGGGTTTTTTAATATTTTTAACTTTTAAAAAATTCAATTCGCCATAATGCACCAAAAACTTTAACTCTAAATTTGTAGTTGTTCTGCAAGAGCCACAATCGCAAATACGTTTTGTTTCGTACATTTTTGTATGCTCATGAAATTTTTCGAGCATTGTGGTTGTTTGTTGAAGTAACCTTTTATAATCTGGAATTTTGGTTGTAAAAAGAAACAGGGCGTCTCCTTCAATTTCTGCGAGTTCAAAATCCACCGCAGCGATATCCAATAATATTTCGAGTAATTCTGAAATGATATGAATACTGTGCTCAACTTCAGTATGATTAACAAAGTTTGTAAAACCACTTATATCTGGCATAAAATAGAGTGCTTTTTGCATCACATAAGTGTTTTTTTTATGAGGTTTTAATTAATATACAATTAAATTATTCATTTAAATTCCAATTATAGCTTTTATATTTAACCTTGGCATTTATATCAATTTTAATGGTACTGTAAGTATTCAGAAAATCGATAATGGTGCCCTGTTTTTTGAAATCGCCAGAAAACCAGTCAAAAATCTTTGAAATTTCAACCGAGTCTTTAGAAATGGAATTCTTTGAAGTATCATTCACAAAATGCTTTGCCGCCGCATCTAATTGCTGTTCCATGTTCTCTGCCGTAAAGGCCTGATTTGATAAATTAGGACATGAAAAAGAGGCACAATTAATGGCAAAATGGATTCTAGGCTCGTTCATTTTTCGCAAAATTTCGTGTTCAATTTCTTCTAAACTATATTTTTTGTTGCCAAGTGTAAAAAACTTTTTGCCCCAAGGGTCTTTGATCTCTTTAATACTTTTCACAGGATAATTATCTAAAATCAATTTTACAGTATAGACATTGTAGGCATTAATCCAATATGCCAAAACAGCATTTTTAGACCACGTTTTTTGTGGTAAATTTTCGGCTAAATCGTTCAAATAAGATTGTAGTGCTCCTTCATCTTTTTTAAAGCCTTTATAATCTACATGCCCTTTATCAGAAACATGTTTTTGCACTAAATCATTCCATTGTTTATGGTCTATTGTTTTTCCTTCAGCTGACATTTCAGCTTTCGTACTGTAAGCAATTGATGGAATTCCATTAGCGTTGTTTCCGCAAGAAATCATCGGCAAAAAAAAGTAAAGCTAAAAAGTATTTTTTCATGGTATATAATCTTTTAATTTAAATATCTTTTTTAGTGCTAGGTTCTAGAAGCGTTGTTTATTATAATCTATGTTGTTTTTGGCAAAATATTCTTTGGTTCTTCTGTAATTAGCGCACCGTTATGCACCGGATATTTTAATTTATTAGTTCATTATTTCAAAAGGATTTTAGAAAACTACTGTTGGGGTTTTAGCTGATTGTTTTAAAACTGCCAAAAGCATGTCTCCTGAAATTCTTTGTTCGTAGTTAGGATTTATATATTCAAACAAAATATCTCCTTTTGTGTTTACTATCATTACTGTTGGTACAGGTATTACCTCTGATGTTTTCCCTTTTTGATTTTTGGTAGCTATATAGCCTTTGATAATTAAAGAAGTTTTGAATGCGATACCAATTTCTTGTATTAACTTTCCATCTTGGTCTGAATATAGCTGATAATTAATAGTGTCTTTTTCTTCCGTGCTCTTAAGGTTTTGATAATCGTCAGGGCTAATGGCTACAATTTGGTATCCCAACGCTAATATGTCCTTTTCAATGGAAGCCAATCCAGATAGTTGAAGATTGCAATATGGGCACCATCCACCTCTATAAAAAACTAAAACGGTAGGCTTGGTTTTCAAAATATCGTTTAACTCAAAGGCGTTGCCTTTTGAATCTTGTAATTTTGCTTTAGGCAATGTTTCACCAATTAACAATGGACTTATGTCTTCTGCATTAGCAGGGATGCTTTGCGCTTTGATATTGTTACTAAATAAGGCCATAAAAAGAAGTGGTACAGTTAATGGTTTCATGTTATTCAATTATTAGTGCTAGATTAATCAATAGGGTTATCAATAATTTTTTTTGAACCATCAAGATACTAAAATGGCAATGTTTTGGAATGCATTTTCTTTTATTAATATCATTTCTTTAATCAATTTTCATAAACTTCTGTTAGATAAAATGCCGGAATAGAAAACCAAAATGCCATAAGGGATGATGAATTACCTATAAAGAATCCCTGTCTTGGGCCAGAAACTGCTTCTCCAAAAATATTCCATTGGTTTCCTTCATTGTCAATTAATAATATTTCTGAACCATTATGAATATATTCAAAATTCAGCATTGATAAATCCCCACTCAATTTGAATGATACCATAAAATTAGGATTACCGACTACCAAATAATTTTCACCTTTAAAGGAATCCCGTATAATATTATTTGATTGAAAATCAGAAAACCTGTAAACTTTAGCATCAGTTCCATTAATAATAGCATGTACTCTTTCCTTTAAAGGAAGTCTTGGATCTTTAGGAACAGGAAACAAAAATCTATTGTTATTAGTATTGTAATCTCCGTAAGGGGATATTCCATATGTTCGGGAAAATCCTGTATTACTGCTTAATACTTGTGTATTAGGGTACATGCTTCTCCATGTTTGCCAGTCGGTTTCAAAAAGGCCTATCAAGTCTGCTTTTTCTCCAATCAATGATCCATTAACGCTTTCATTTAAAATTTGAGACCAATTACTATCTGTAGCCCTATCGAAAGGAATGAGGTTGGTGTTATACAATAAACCTGAAACACCAAATGTGGTTTCTACCCCATTAATAATTCTATTCCAACCAATTCCTGTCCCTGTAAGCGGGCAATATGTCACTGCAACGGAAACATCATTTATAGTGTCATTTACAATTTCGTGCCAATCTAAAATGGCATGAGGATAAGCTCTAACATCATTACCATTTTTAAAACCAATGACCAGATCTGTGTCATTTAAATAATTTGCTCCTTGAGCATTTGTAAAGGTTGGATTTACCAATGCAGGGATACCATCTTTTCCAGGACCTCCATCTAAAACTTCAGATATAGGAATACTCCATTCTGGGTTATTGTCATTTCCGTTTTGTCCTTCAATAGGACTATTTGCATCATTTGTGTTTGAAGTGCTGCACGAATACAATAAAACGACGCAGGCTAATAATATGACCTTTTTCATAATTAATTATTTAATATTAATACTTCTTTTTTGTTTCCAATTTGAAAGATATGCCAGTAGTAAATCTTGATGTTGGGGTCAGTTGGGTTCCTTCAACAACGCTATATATAGGTAATTCATATCTGGTATTGATACTTATATTTTGAGATAATTTAACTGTTATTTCGGGACGAATAAAGACCCATTCTCCACCCGTATTTGGAATACCTTGGCTATCTATTTTATCTTCAAATGCTTTTCTATATTTAAAAATCAGCCCTGGATTGAAAAGGGTATTAAAAAGCAAAACCTGGTCTGTGTAACCAATGTTTGCTTGTATTTCATCTCCAAATTCATAAGTTGCAGCATTGTTTAAATAAGAATTGTTTACTCCTGTTAATCTATGTGTTAAGCTACCAGAAATAGTAGCTGAAGGTCTAATTTTTAAACCTTTCGAAATTGACAGCCATCCTAAACCATCCCAAGCCCCGCTGCCAGGCTGTAAATCTGCAGTAAGTTGAATACCTTGTTCAGATTTGATATCTGATTTTCCAAAAGGTGCTTTAGTACCCAATCCAAAATTAAATACAGTGTTTTTACCTAAAACATTCGGCAATGAATACTTCACTAGAAATACAGCATCACCAATACCAGAGGTGCCGGTAAATTCTTCATTACCAAACTGTGTAATAGTTCTAGTTTGATTCACCCAAGATAAAAGAGCTTCTACAGCGAGTTTATCGGTAATGGAATACCCTAAATTGAGTAAAATTGAATTAGTAATTCGTTGCCTGGAATTATCATCCAATTTGGACGATTCGGCATTAAGAGTATTTAAATTATTATAGTCATAATTTAAACCCATAATAATTATTCCTTTACCTTCGTTTGGTAGCCCAAGATTACTAGATAAAGGAACCCCACCTGAACAACATGTTTGTGCCATACTTTTATATACTATCGTAAAAGAAAGCAAGAATAAAAAAAATAAGTCTCTCATAAACAATGGTTTGACTAATTGACGTCAAAAATTATAATCCTGACACCTTCTTCACTAAAAAGAATGTTAAATTTTTAGTTTGCTTTTTCTGGGTTATTAAGCGTATTACTAAAAAATATCGTTATTACACTTATAGGGAGCATGACCAATAACCAACCACTTATTCCACATATCAATTCGAAAAGCAAACGTCTTATGGTATCGAAAAAGGATACATCAAAAGCATTTTTAATTTCTTGCACTGTTAGTAAAGTGTGTTTGGTATTCATAATGGTTTCTCCTAAATGCATGAATGGTAGGAAGCCAAATAGCTTATCACAATCATAATTGGTAAATTCAGTTTGAACTTAATTGCAATAAACGTGATTAAAATTGTTGTGACTCCAAAAACGGGAAAAACTGTGAATAACAAACTAATAATAATGGCTTTAATTACCTCTTTCCAGCTTAATCCTTGCTGGAATGGTTTTTTTATTTTTTGAAAGATATTTTGAACGCTTAATTGCATTTGGCTTGAAACACTACTAGTTTTGTAAAGTGACGCTAGAAATGTGTATCCCTGACATTATTCAGATAAATTAGCGCTTCTTTTATACAGTGGGTGTGTACGCAAAATTTCAATTATCTTACTCGGGTTCGTATAATGTTCACTTTTTTTGTTAACATTTAAATTAACTGCGCCTAAACAATTTTGTCTTTTAAGACTTTCTGTCACACCAATGCACACACACCACATCTACCGGTCCTCGAGGTTTATCAGGAAACTAAAACCAATGAAACGCTTTTTAAGAGCTTATAGAAAGATTTAGTATTAGTGGCTCAAAGTTTGTCACCTGGCATATTTTGCGAGGTATTGTAGCAATTGAATAAGCAACTACTTGTTTATCAATACACAAAGATTTGATTCCACCAATAATTAATTCGAAAGTAATTGATTAAGCAATTTCTACTGATTTGAATGTGACACTTGGAAAAAAACAACCAAAACAGTTGATTATTCATACATCAACAATTTTGGGTTTGGTGGTCATTGTGCAGCTGTAGTATTCAAAATATGAAATGGATAGGTAAGACACGAAGTCCATGAAATTGATTTCATAGTCTTCCCGCTCCTTTCGTTTTTGGGAGTCATATTATAAATTTTCTTTGGCTCTCGTAATGGCGGTCTGAATATCCTCCACAACTAAATCACTTTCTATAAATGAAAACAGTTCATTTTTTTCAAAATCGTTCCTCAAAGTTTTGCTAATCCCTGAAAAGATTACTTTTATTTTTCTTGCCTTATAGGTTCTTATTATTTCCTTGATACTCTGATAGCCTGTAGCATCGATCAAGGGCACATAACGCATTCTAATAATAATAACCTTGGGTTCTACATGTGTATTGATAATGGTTTCCTGAAATTGTCTGGCCGCCCCAAAAAATAAAGGCCCATTAATTTCATATAAAATAACGCCTTCGGGTATATCCAATAGTTCGTCATCAAAAAGGTGTTCTCCATGTTCAGTATCTGATGAGAAATCTTGAATATTTACAGATTGGCTCATTCGTTTCATAAACATAAAACTAGCGAGTACGATCCCAATTTCTATGGCAATGACCAAATCAAAGATAACGGTAAGAAAAAATGTTGTTAGCATAATGATAATATCCATTCTATTGCCTTTTAAAATGGATTTGAATTGCCTCCACTCACTCATGTTAAACGCAACCACAATCAAAATTCCAGCCAAACAAGGCATGGGTATAAGTTTGGCATAGGGAGCAAATAATAGCATGATTGCTAATAAAACGAAAGCATGTACAATACCGGCAATTGGAGTTCGTCCCCCATTTTTTACATTGGTGGCAGTGCGTGCAATCGCACCTGTCGCAGGTATCCCTCCAAACATGGAAGATACGATGTTAGCGCCTCCCATCGCAATCAACTCCATATTGGAACGATGCTTTCCTCCTATCATTGAATCTGATACGACTGCCGAAAGTAGGGACTCAATTGAACCTAAAACAGCAATGGCAAATGCTGGCTGTATGAGTGCTTGGATGGTATTAAAACTTACGTTCGGGATATGAGGTAAACCAATCTGGTTCGGTATAGCACCAAAATTACTTTCAATGGTATCTACAGGAATATTAAAAACAGTGACCACAATGGTTGATAGGATAATGGCAATGATAGATCCTGGTATTTTTTTTACCAATTTTTGAAAATAGATGGTAAGAAGTATGGAGACTAATGCAATGACTAAAGCAAACCAATTGATGTGATTGAAGTATTCAAAATAGACCACCCACTTATCTATAAAATTTGCAGGAACTTTGGTAATATGGAGCCCGAAGAAATCATTAACCTGTGATGAAAAGATAATTAAAGCGATTCCGCTGGTAAAACCAACAATAAGGGAATAAGGTATAAATTTCAGCAAGTTTCCAAGACGTAACAGCCCCATTCCAATCATTAGAAACCCTGCCATAAAGGTTGCGATGATTAAGCCATCAATTCCATAAAGCTGTATAATACCATAAACAATGACGATGAAAGCACCAGTGGGCCCTCCAATTTGAACTCTGCTTCCACCAAAGGCCGAAATAATGAGTCCTGCAATAATGGCGGTTATGATCCCTTTTTCAGGAGAGACTCCAGATGCTATTGCAAAAGCAATGGCCAATGGTAAAGCTACAATCCCTACAATCAATCCTGAAAGAATATCTTTTATCAAAGTTTCCTTTGATATCCCTTGCTTTAAAAGAGAAAATAATTTTGGTACAAATTCTTTGTGCATTGGCTAACTGATTTAATATTGAATTTTAAACGTTTATTATGTTCGCCATTCTGTCGTATAATCGATGGTCATATTCAGTAAAATAGCTCTCGAAATCCGCATTAACGGAATCTGTAGCATAAAACTAAAGAGAATGATGAATGGGTAAAGCAATTTGAAAAAGCCATTAATCGTATCCAATGAAAATCCTAAAATGATTAATGGGATAAAAATGATAAGTACCATCGGATAACTAATCCATAAAGCAGCGGTATAAAATCCTGGTTCTAGCTTAAAATCTTGCTTACAATGAGGGCATTTATCAGGCATTTTCAAGATTCTTGAAAACACAAATAATCCTGGATTGCTGAATAAATTTCCAATTTGACAGCGTGGACATTTTAATTTTAATATACTATATAGCTTTGTTCCCTTTTTCATAAAATATCATAACAAATAGTCTTTAATAAATAGTTAATAATTCGGATCGTACATATAATCTAAAATAGTTTGTCTTAAATTTTTTGGTTTTTTGATTCTCGCAATGCCTAAATCAAACGCCTTTTCAGAAACGGCCAGAGCAACTTCCAATGAAATAGTCCGGATTTCGGTTAACCGTGGATAAATGGCTCCTTCTTCTATGTTTTTATCACTTACCGTTTCAGAAAGGGTTTTAGCTGCAGTTAAGAATAGTTCGTCTGGAATTATGCTTGCATGAGCAACAATAGCCCCTAATCCTATTCCTGGAAAAATATAAGCATTGTTACCTTGCCCTGGATGATATTCTTTTCCATTAAATTGAACCATATCAAATGGGCTGCCACTGGCAAAAACAGCCTTACCATAACTCCACGTATAGGCTTGTTCTGCGGTACACTCTGCCTTTGAAGTTGGGTTGGACAAAGCAAAAATTACGGGGCGTTCATTAAGGTCACTCATAATGGCAATGACTTCTTTTGAAAAAGCTCCAAAGGCACCAGTTGCACCGATTAATACATGGGGTTTTATTGTTTTAATCGATTCAATAAAATTTGATGGAAGATGATTGTGGGCATAAGGCAGATTGTGTGGCATTAAATCAGTTCTACTAGACACAACTAATCCGTTTATATCAACAAACCATAAGCGATCCAAGGCTTCTTGTTTGGTCAATCCTTCTTTTACCAATGCCAAAACCAAAAGATCTGCTATACCAGTTGCCGCAGACCCAGCTCCTAAAAACATGATTTTCAAATCTGGAAAAGGAATTTTTGTAATTCGAGTGGTGGCATACAAACCTGCCAACGCAACAGCTGCAGTACCCTGAATGTCGTCATTAAAGCAGAGGACTTTATCCTTATAAATATTCAATAAAGCATAAGCATTGGGAGTCAAAAAATCTTCAAATTGGATGAGTGCATTTGGATATTTTTCTTGAACGGCCATTACGAATTCATGGACCAACTCGAAATATGCCTTTCCTTTAATCCGTTCTTTTGGATAGCCTAAATACAATATATCTTCCCGTATTTCCTTATTATTTGTGCCTACATCCAGCATTACGGGTAAACATTGATTGGGATGAATTCCGGCGCATGCGGTATACAAGGCTAACTTGCCTATAGGTATTCCCATGCCGTTTGCTCCTAAATCTCCCAATCCCAAGATGCGCTGTCCATCGGTTATAACAATAACCCGTATGTCTTTTTCTGGCCAATTGTCAAGAATTTTCAGTAGATCACCTTTATCATCGGGAGTTATATAAAACCCTTTAGCGCGTCTAAAAATATGTGAAAATTCTATACATGCTTCGCCAACTATCGGCGTATAAATTATGGGCATAATTTCTTCTATATAGTCGCTGGCTATTCTGTAATAGAGCTTTTCATTGCGGTCTTGAAGTGCCGATAGCATAATATATCGTTCAATATTTGAATCTTTTCGGCGCAAACCCTCCATCACACGTTTTACTTGAATATCTTGGCCCACAATGGAATAAGGCAACAAACCGCGCAAACCTAATTGTTCCCTCTCTTTTTATGAAAAAGCCAACGATTTACTTATGGTACCGTCGTATAAAACATCGAAATTCCTTTTTTTTGTCACCATGATATAAACTATATTTTCGTTACATATTACTAACGATCGCTTGTCCAAATTCAGAACATTTAAGAAGGGTCGCTCCCTCCATTAAGCGCTCAAAATCATACGTTACCGTTTTTTTTCGAATGGCACCTTTTAATCCTTTTAAGATAAGGTCAGCCGCTTCTTGCCAACCTAAATATTCCAACATCATGACACCAGAAAGTATTTCGGACGAAGGGTTCACTTTATCTTGGTCTTTATATTTGGGTGCCGTACCGTGTGTGGCCTCAAATATGGAAACACCCGTGTTATAATTTATGTTTGCACCAGGCGCAATGCCGATTCCGCCAACAATGGCGGCCAAAGCATCTGATATATAATCACCATTTAAGTTTAACGTTGCAATAACATCATATTGATCGGGTCTCAAAATAATCTGCTGCAAAAAGGCATCGGCAATGACATCTTTGATAATTAGTTGATGTCCATTTTTTGTAATCATCTGCCAAGGTCCTCCTTCATAATCTTTTGCGGCGAATTCGTCTTTGGCAAGCTGATAACCCCATTCTTTGAATTTTCCTTCAGTAAATTTCATGATATTGCCTTTATGAACAATGGTGACAGAGTCTTTTTTGTTTTCAATAGCATATCTAATGGCAGCCCTAACCAAACGTTCCGTACCTTCTTTTGAAACCGGTTTGATTCCAATGGATACCGTATCAGGGAAGCGAATTGCAGTGACACCCATCTCATTGATGAGGAAATTTTTTACTTTTTCAAGTTCGGGAGTGCCATTTAGCCATTCTATTCCGGCATAAATATCTTCTGTGTTTTCCCTAAAAATAACCATATCCACTTTTTCCGGCGCTTTAACAGGAGAAGGTACCCCTTCATACCATTTTACGGGTCTTACACAAGCAAATAAATCAAGTTGTTGACGTAAAGCCACATTTAGCGATCGCATACCGCCACCTATCGGAGTTGTTAATGGGCCTTTAATGGCCACAAGGTATTTCTCAATACTTTTTATAGTGTCTTCGGGCAACCACTCGCCTGTTTTTCAAAGGCCTTTTCACCTGCATACACTTCTTTCCATTGTATTTTTCTATGATCGCCATAAGCTTTGTGAACAGCAGCTTCAATTACTGATTTAGTGGCTTTCCAAATATCGGAACCTATACCATCCCCCTCAATAAACGGGATTATGGGTTGATTTGGGACGTGTAACTTTCCCTTAACAAAACTAATTTTGCTTTCGTTCATAATTTGAATTAATTTAAATTGAATACAAATATACAATAAATGTTATTTATAAATATAACATATGTTATATATTTATAGGTTATTTAGTATATCTTTGACTTATGAAAAACTTCTATCCGAAATTTGATTTTCAAAGTGATCGACTTTTTGAAGCATTGGCTACTGAGGAAAAAAAATTGGTTGATGCTGCCATGGAGCCGTTAATCATAAAAAAAGGAAGTCTTCTATTTTATGAGGATGGTGTGCCTACGGGTATATTTCAAATTAAAAAAGGGAAGGCAAAAAAATTTAAGCGCAGTTTTTCTGGATCAGAACAAATTTTTTATATCTACACACCTAACGATGTTTTAGGGTATCATGCTTTATTTGGAGAAGAGCGTTATCAAGATTCTTGTGAGGCATTGGAAGACTTGGAAGTGAATTTTATAGCTAAAGATGTTTTTTTTCAATTATTAAAGGACATTCCTACTTTGCAACGCACTTTTATAAAAAATATTGGTCATGAGTTCGGAGTTCTTGCCAATATCATTGCGGTACTGGCCCAAAAAAATCTAAATGCACGATTGGCGATTAATTTGCTCATTTTAGAAAATCGATTCCAAAAACATTATAAAGCAGGTGGTATTGATTTAACACGAGAAGATTTGGCTAATATTATTGGCACTTCACCAGAAAGTTTGGGAAGGAGCCTCAAACAGTTTAAGGAAGAAGGGATTATCGAAGTGGATAAAAGACTTATTTATATAAAAAACAAGGAACAGATACTTCAATTGTTAAATATTGATTTGAGCTTTTGAAGGCCTACATTATTCGGGAAGATATATACTTTCTTTATATAGCGGGTGTGTACGCAAAATTTCAATTATCGTATTTGGATTCATATAACGTTCTCTTTTTTCATTGGCATTTGAGTTAACGGCTCCAAGCCAATTTGGATTTTCAAGATTTTCTCGCACATTAATACTCCAATCGAGCAGTTGAAACCCCAAACCGTGATTAATGCGGTATTAAATTCTAATGCATCGATTCTCTTTTTTGAGAAAATAATATCTAAACCAATGCTGTTCATTTTTAAGAAACCTCGATTCAAATAATCGGAAATATGGCTCAATTCGTGGCCAATTACTCCAATTTGTGCATTAAATTTCAAATTTTTTAAAGCAATGGTATCTAATTCCGCATTGCTTTGTTTACTAACAGTAATGATATATGTTCGATTTTTTGCAGAACGGAGCAGGCTAAAAAAAGAGGGTCTTGTTGCTAAAGGTGTGGTTCTATTTTTTAGCCTGAATTTTATTTTAATGTCTTTAAGTTCTGGGAAATAGGAGAGTGCCTTTAAGGTTTGGGTTTCAAAATCCTTTAGAATGGTTTTGTTATTTCCATAGGACGATTTTAAATTGGATATTTCCTTTTTGGTGATGCTTTCTTTATAAAACGTATGTACTACTTTTTGAGCGTATAAGTCATTGAAAAACATAAATGCTGTAAAAAAGATTAGGGTAAATTTATAAAGGGCTAACATATACCTATATTTAACTACAGCAACCTTTATTATTTTCTTGTATTGAAGGACATGATTCATCGCCATAGCTACAATATACACAACAATCGCCTTCGTTTGGTTTTAGAACAATTTTACAATTATCGCACTCGTAAAAGAATTGACAAGCGTTTGTTGGCATATCTTCTACTTTTCTATGTCCACAGTTTGGACAGGTAATTTCTGATTTTAATATAGTTTCCATTCTATTTTTTATTAAAGCATATGTGGTATGTCCGAAGCCAATGTTGGATATGAGAAAATCATTGTTCTAATATCATTAACCTTCATCTTTGTTTTTATGGCCATCGCAAAGAGATTTATGGTTTCTTCTGTATGAGGTCCGATTAAATGCGCTCCCAAAATTGTTTGAGTTTCTTCGTCAATTATAGTTTTGAATGCATATTCGGGTACGTTCAATCGTTTGGCATTAAACCAATCACCAACCTCTTTATAATTTATCCGAATATTGTAGTTCAGTTCTTTCGCTTTAGATTCAGTATAGCCTACAGAAGCCATAGTAGGTAACGTAAAAACTACCGTGGGCATTGGCGGGTAACTTATTTTTTTATGATTGCCTTTGATAATATTTGAAGCAACTGTATGACCTTCTAAAACTGCAACAGGCGTTAAAGGCAAACCTTCCGAATCTGCTGCATCTCCTGCTGCATAAATAATTGGGTTTGATGTATTTTGTAGGTGTTCGTTCACTGAAATACCTTTTTTTGTAAAAGCAATATTTGCTTTTTCTAAATCCAAATCAAATATTGCAGGTGGTCGACCGGCAGAATTAAAAACAGCATTGGCTTCAAAATATTCTGTTTTCTCCGCGGATTTACCTTTAACTCGATACTTGTTATCCAATTTTTCAATGGCCGTTACATCTGTATTTAGAATAAGTTTTACACCTAATTGTTTTGTGGCAGAAACAAGGTGTTTTACAATATCCTGTTCAAAATTTTCCAAGGGATTATTTCCACGATGTACTATAGTTACCTCTGCTCCACATCTGGCTGCAATATGTGCGAATTCAAACGCAATATATCCACCACCGATGAATAATAAAGATTTGGGCAATTCTTCTAAATTCAAGAAATCGGTACTGGTTTTGGCAAAATGACCACCTTCAAATTCTAAAACCCTTGGCTTTGAACCCGATGCAATAACAATTTTTTTCGCTTTGATTTTGTCATTCCCAACTTTTAGTGTGTTTTCTGACAGAAATTTTGCCGAACTATGGTACGTATCTATTCCATTTTTTTATAACCTTTTTCTAATTTGGGTGGCATTTCATCCACAAAGGTTTGTTTAAAGGCCATTATATCTTTCCAATTGACTTTGGGTATTGTATCGATACCGCTCCCTTTAAACCTTTTAGCAAATTCTTGAACTTCCGTAGCGCCAATAATTACTTTCTTCGGGTCGCAACCTCTCAATGCACAAGTACCACCGTAAGGTAATTCGTCTGTAATCCCAACTGTTAGCCCTTTGGAGGCACATTTATTGGCGATGGTCATTCCTGCCATTCCTGAACCAATTATAAAAACATGACTTTGTTTTTATGTAAAACTCTAAACGATCGCCAACAACATTGCATTTACCGTCTTCTTGTAAATAAAATTGTCCTAACCAAATTTATGCGTCTCAATTAGTTTGATTATAATCAACTTCAAAAAAACTATTTTGATTGTCTAAAACAACTATTTCTATAGCTAGCATCACACCTGGTTTTAACAAAAAAAATAAATAACAATATGTATTTAATTAACCTCATTATTATCCTTTATCCAATTATCCAAAACATTAATATCATTAAAATAAAACTCACTAGTTGAGTATAATTTCTTATAGGTATCTATTACTTCAGTTAATCGCTCTTCGTTCTCTAAATACGAAGCAATGATCGCGCATAAAACTTCTTCTTTTTGGAAAGATTTCATAACCTTTCTATCTTTCAATTCTTCGTCAGTCAACGCAAGTAATCTATTATTAAAATAATCACTTATTCCTTTAACTGTGCTTAATTTTTCAAAATATGGAAACGTCACTTTTTCCATAAATTGAATATGGTCTTTTATGATTGGTTGCAAATCGGTATCAATACCTATTTTGTATGAATAGTTTGAGTACTCAATTCCATTATCGCTTAAGTCAACAAATATTGAACAATCAAAATCGCAAACACCAAATAATTTTGCCATTTGAAGATCTTGCGATTTGTTAGAAACGACGTTAGATTTGTCAGGAAAAACTATAGATAAGTTATTTTTAATCTTAGAATTTAATATTTGAAAATTCGGTCGAAAGCTTAACCAATCTCCAAAATCTGAAGCGTCCTACCCCAAAATACAAGTAAAACAATCATTTGTATAAATAAATAGTTTTTCATCAAGTTGATATTCCTTTTTTTAAAATAAAAAGGATTTAAGTTTTTCTTGTTATTTTTTTATCAAGAGCAATACGGTCTTTTTTATTCATTTCAATAAAATTACACTTTTAATCGTTTGTTCATTGGCATTACTTCCAAATATTGACAGAGAAGTAT
>NZ_LZRN01000020.1 GCF_001678675.1 Gelidibacter algens | reverse complement strand
ATTGACAAATACAAAAGAATATCTTAATAAAAAGAAGGCAATAAAAAAAGGTAACATAAGTTTACCTTTTTTTGCCCCAAATCTACCATGAACTTAACCTACTTATGTTATGGTGATACTAAAGTATGTGGAATTAAATAATTTGAATTAAATTTTAGATGAATTACCAAATTACCCGATTAAACGTGATTTTATCGGATGATATGGATATATGGCTCGTTTCCAATTTAATAGGCACGTGCGTTATTTCCTTCGTAAAAATTTAAAAATGCTCTATTGACTACACGGTTACCTCCAGGGGTTGGGTAGTTGCCAGTAAAATACCAATCGCCTAGATTTTTTGGACATGCGAGATGTAAATTTTCAATAGTTTGAAAAATTGTCTTTACTTCTGTTTTAATTGTAGAATCGCAGATTAGCTCTGCAATTTTATCAGAAATTTGCTCCGCGCTAAATTGGCTGTATAAGTCTTTTACAAAATTCCTGACCTCTTTATCTTCCAGGTGCAGTTGTGCTTTACATTTTTTATAAACCTCTTCAATAAGGTGGTACTTGTCATTTTCTTTTAGCAACTCCAGCATTGCTCTAAAAGCAATAAGGTCTTCCAACCTGGCCATATCAATACCATAACAATCCGGATAACGAATTTGAGGTGCTGAAGATACCACAACTATTTTCTTCGGATTCAATCGGTCCATCATTTTGATGATACTCTTTTTTAAAGTGGTGCCGCGTACAATACTATCATCAATAATAACTAAGTTGTCAGTTGGCTTTATCACGCCGTATGTCACGTCATAAACGTGTGCCACTAAATCATCTCTACTGCTGTCTTCTGTAATGAAGGTCCTGAGTTTGACATCCTTAATCGCTATTTTTTCTATGCGCGGTCTCTCTGAAAGAATTTGGGTTACTTTTTCAGCAGATAAGCCTCCGTTGCCTTCAAGAATGGCTGCTGTTTTCTTTTTGTTAAGATGGTCTTCAACCGTTTCAATCATCCCAAAAAAGGAAGTCTCTGCGGTATTTGGAATATAAGAAAACACACTATTTTTTGTATCAAAATCGATTGCTTCCAATACTTTTGGCATGAGTAATTTTCCTAATTTTTTTCGCTCTTGATAAATTTCTGCATCACTTCCTCGTGAAAAATAGATGCGTTCAAAAGAACAGGCCTTACGTTCTAAAGGGGTGATAATTTTTTTAAGAGCAGTTTCTCCTGATTTCTTGATGATAATGGCATGGCCAGGAGTAAGCTCTTTTACATCATCAAAATTCACATTAAAAACCGTTTGGATCACTGGCCGTTCAGAGGCTACCACGACTACTTCATCATCCTGATAGTAATATGCCGGACGTATCCCAGAAGGATCGCGTAAAACGAAAGAATCTCCATGGCCTAAAAGACCCGCCATAGCATAACCACCATCCCAGTTTTTGGCAGCGCGCTTTAGTATTTTTGCAACGTTAAGACGTTCCGCTATCAGTGGAGAACATTCATTTTTGTTGTAGCCTTCATTTTTAAGTTGCTTGTATTTTTTTGCGACAGCATCATCCAAAAAGTGACCTATTTTCTCCATGATAGTCACGGTATCTGCCTTTTCCTTCGGGTGTTGTCCTAATTCAACTAAACCATCAAAGAGTTCGTTAACATTAGTCATGTTAAAATTTCCGGCAAGAATTAAATTTCGGTGCATCCAATTGTTCTGTCTCAAGAAAGGGTGCACGTTCTCTACACTATTTTTACCGAAAGTGCCATACCGAACGTGCCCTAAAAGTAATTCCCCAATATATGGAATGTTCTTTTTTTGCAAGTCCACATCATCAACGTACTCTGGATGTTCAGTCAATTCTTTATTGATGCGCTCATTAATTTGCGCAAAAATATCCTGAATGGGTTGCTGCGCAATAGAGCGTACCCGACTGATGTAACGTTCTCCAGGCTCAGTATCTAGTTTAATGCTTGCAAAACCAGCACCATCCTGTCCACGGTTGTGCTGCTTTTCCATCATCAAATACATTTTGTTGACGCCGTAAAAAGCACTACCATATTTTTCCTTGTAGTAATCTAAGGGTTTTAAAAGTCTTATGAGGGCTATTCCGCACTCATGTTTTAACGCATCACTCATTGGGGTGTCTTAATTTTAGATTTTCTTTCAATAGAAAAAATTAGTCGAAATAAGTTCGATAGTATTACAAACTAGGGCATTTAAAAAACGCGCTCCATTTGGAGCGCGTTAGTTTATGGCAATTCAATTGTGTAGCCTTTTGATAGCTTTTGTTTGAAGGTCATATAGAATCGTTTTATTGTAATCATTAGTATTTATAGGATATTCTCTAAGACAATTTCAAATTGGGTAAGTTGTTTAAACTGATCCAAGCGTTGGTATACTTCTTTTTCATTAAGTTTTTTCATACGCTCTGTTCCAAATTTCTCCACACAAAAAGAGGCCAATGTGGAACCATAAATGACCGCGTTTTTCATATTTTCAAAAGAATAGTCTTCTGTCTTCGCTAAAAATCCAGCAAATCCGCCAGCAAACGTATCGCCAGCGCCTGTTGGATCAAATACTTCTTCCAAAGGAAGTGCGGGGGCGAAAAAGACATTGTCCTCATGAAATAACAGCGCACCATGCTCACCTTTTTTGATGACCACATATTTTGGACCCATCTCATGGATTTTACGAGCAGCAACTACAAGCGAATATTCTCCTGTTAATTGACGTGCCTCTTCATCATTTATAGTAATAACGTCCACCTTCTTGATGACGGCCTTCAGTTCTTCCAAAGCACAGTCCATCCAAAAATTCATGGTGTCTAAAATCACCATTTTTGGCTTTTTGTTCATTTGTTCCAAAACACCCATTTGTACCAAGGGATGCAAGTTCCCCAGCATCACCACTTCTGCATTTTTATAACCTACTGGAACTACCGGATTGAAATCAGCAAGCACATTGAGCTCAGTTGCCAGGGTATCACGCGTATTCATGTCGTTGTGGTATTTGCCACTCCAAAAGAACGTTTTGCCTTCCTTTACGATTTCAACTCCAGAGATGTCAATGTTTTTATCTGACAATAGATCCAAATATTCTTGAGGAAAATCACCTCCCACTACAGAAACTATAGCCGCATCTACATTAAATTGAGAAGCTGCCAATCCTATAAAGGTTGCGGCGCCCCCCAATATTTTATCAGTTTTTCCAAAAGGTGTTTCAATAGCGTCAAAAGCAACGGTACCTACAATAACTAATTTACTCATAGTAAGGTTTCAAAATTTGCTGCAAATATAAGGTTTTTTAGGCACGAATTCTCCAATTCACTCGCATAATAAATCCCATTAGTTTAATCACTTCCTCCCGAAATCTGCAGGAATTTCACCCCAAGCCTTGGTTTCCCATTTTACAATTGTCGTCTCATAGCTGTTTGTTTTAAGCCAATTGACTGCTCTGTCTACCAACTCAAATAACTTCTCATTTTTAGAATTTCTGGGCAATTTAGTATTGCAGGTTTTTTTTCTGATCCAACTTATGGCTATTTTTGAGTCTGTATAAATAAAACGTTGGCTGTCATGTTTTTTGAGGAATGCCAAACCGTGTACAATAGCTAAAAACTCACCAATGTTATTTGTTCCTTCAGGAAATGGTCCTTGAATGAACAGTTGTTTTTTTGATTTGGTGTCCACGCCTCTATATTCCATAATTCCTGGATTACCGCTAGAAGCTGCATCTACTGAAATAGAATTAAAGTTAGGCTGCCCTATTTTTTTGAGCTGCACTTCAGAAAGACCGCTTTTGAAACTTTTAGATATGCCAATATAGTCCCTATAGTTTCCGATTAATGCTTTTTTCGCAGCTTCAAAGGTTTCAAAAGATTTGTATTGGGCACCTTGGTAATCTTTAATTTGGGCTTTGCAGTCGTCCCATTTCTCAAAGATGCCGGTTTTATGACCTTTCCATACGGTATAATATTTTTTCTTTTTTTTGGACATGTTCATTATCCGAGCAAACCGGAATACTATGAGTTAATTTGGCAGGAATATCAGGCTATCACAATGAATTTATGCCTTCATTTTTTTTAATTTTATTACTGAGATTTCAGTAGCTCCTCCACAACCTTCGGAAAATGTGCCATCTCCAGCTCATGGATTTTTGCTGCTACTGTTGCTGCAGTATCTGATGGATGCACGGCGCATTTTGCCTGAAAAATAATGGCGCCTTCGTCATAATGTTCGTTCACATAGTGAATCGTAATCCCAGTTTCAGTCTCTTTATTTGCTACTACGGCATCATGTACAAAATTTCCGTACATCCCTTTGCCTCCAAACTTAGGGAGCAACGCCGGATGAATATTAATAACCTTGTTTGGAAATTCATGAAGTATAAAGTCTGGAAACTTCCATAAAAACCCTGCCAAAACAATCACATCAGGTTTTGACGCTTTTAAGATATTAAGCACATCGTTGCTTTGTGAAAAGGCTATTCTGTTAAAAGAGAGTGCGCTTACCATAAGGTTTTTGCAGCGGTCCAAAACTTTGGCATGAGGATTATTAGTCAACACCTGAATTACAGAACCCGTTTCTCTGTCTTGAAAAAACTTAATTAAATTTTCGGCATTAGTACCGCTCCCAGACGCAAAAATCACAATACGTTTCATCTGCTACACTATCAAATATTATATTATTGTCAAACTTGTCTACCATCAGGTAGGTGCTAGCCGCTCTCAAATTAAAAAATGTTCTGCAAAATTCAGTAATATCATTTCATTTACAGATATTCGCTTCTAGAATCCGAAAAACAAAAAAAGGAATAATTATTAACAATTGAGAGGTAAAATAGAAATACTTCAATGTATCTTTACTAAATTACAAACACATTGTAGAAATAAAAATGGTTTTAAAATAAAGTTTTTATTTTTGCCTTTCAATAAAACTTAAAATTAAAAGATTATGTCAGACATTGCATCAAGAGTAAAAGCGATTATAGTAGACAAATTAGGTGTAGACGAGAACGAAGTTGTCACTGAAGCGAGCTTCACAAATGATTTGGGAGCAGATTCTTTGGATACTGTAGAATTAATCATGGAATTCGAAAAAGAATTTGATATCCAAATTCCAGACGACCAAGCTGAAAATATTGCTACAGTTGGTCAAGCTATCTCTTATATAGAAGCAGCTAAATAAGTAACGAACTTTATGGAATTAAGGCGAGTTGTAGTTACGGGTTTAGGTGCGCTTACACCAATCGGGAATACCAAAGACGAATATTGGGACGCCCTGATTAAAGGTAAAAGTGGCGCTGCGCCAATAACTTATTTTGATACTGAAAAGTTCAAGACTAAATTCGCATGCGAATTAAAAAACTTTGAACCAACCAAATTCATTGATAGGAAGCTAGTCAACAGGATGGACAGGTTTACGCAATATGCTATGGTGGCTTCTGATGAAGCGATCGCAGATGCAAAACTAGATCTTAATGTGGTTGATAAGCTTCGTGTTGGTGTCATTTGGGGAGCGGGCATTGGAGGGTTAGAAACCTTTCAGGATGAAGTTCTTAATTTTGCCGCTGGCGATGGAACTCCGCGTTTCAACCCCTTCTTTATTCCAAAAATGATTGCTGATATAGCTCCAGGGAACATTTCCATAAAACATGGATTTATGGGACCTAACTATACCACGGTTTCAGCTTGTGCATCCTCTGCCAATGCAATGATTGACGCTCTAAACTATATTCGTTTGGGCTATTGCGATGTGATTGTTACAGGTGGAAGTGAAGCAGCGGTTACCAAAGCAGGAATGGGTGGCTTTAATGCCATGCATGCCTTATCAACCAGAAATGAAAGTCCAGAAACAGCTTCGAGACCGTTTGACGCTACCAGAGATGGTTTTGTCTTGGGAGAAGGGGCTGGGGCCATTATTTTGGAAGATTATGAGCACGCAAAGGCTAGAGGCGCAAAGATCTATGCTGAAGTACTTGGAGGCGGGTTGTCTTCAGATGCTTACCACATGACTGCACCGCATCCTGAAGGGATAGGAGTTATTGCCGTAATGAGAAATTGTTTGGAAAATGCCGGATTGAAGCCTGAAGATGTTGATCACATCAACACACATGGTACATCCACACCCTTAGGGGACGTTGCTGAACTTAAGGCCATTACGGAAGTTTTTGGTGAACATGCCAAAAACATCAATATCAATTCAACAAAATCCATGACTGGGCATTTATTGGGTGCTGCGGGAGCTATAGAATCTATTGCTGCTATTTTAGCAATGGAATATGGCATTGTGCCCCCAACAATAAACCATTCCGTTGTAGATGAAAATATTGATCCGCAATTAAACTTAACGCTTAACAAGGCTCAAAAGAGAGAAGTTAAAGTGGCTATGAGTAATACCTTCGGGTTTGGCGGTCATAATGCCTGTGTATTATTTAAAAAATTAGATTAAATCCCGAATGAATTACATTCGTAACATACTAAATTCCCGTTCTAACACTGACGGGAATTTTTTTTTGGAAATCCAAAAAATCA
The DNA here is from genome assembly GCF_001678675.1 of Gelidibacter algens. GTDB lineage: Bacteria > Bacteroidota > Bacteroidia > Flavobacteriales > Flavobacteriaceae > Gelidibacter > Gelidibacter algens. Next base: position 61,677 of record NZ_LZRN01000020.1, on the reverse strand, counting down.
TAGGCTATAAGCCAAAAAACAAAAGTCTTTACGTTAAAGCCTTCACCCATAGGTCCATGAACGTTAAAGACAAGAATGGAATGGCACTCAATTATGAAAGACTTGAGTTTGTGGGAGACGCCATGCTTGGCGCTGTTATTGCAGCTTACCTATATGACGAAGCTCCAGAGGGAGACGAGGGGTATTTGACCAAAATGCGCTCTAAAGTGGTTAGCAGAGAACATCTCAATGAATTGGGCAAGGAACTCAAACTTATAGACTTTGTAGAATCTAAAATTCCAAAGAATAATTTTGGCAGCAATATTCACGGTAACTTGTTTGAAGCATTGGTTGGTGCTATATTTTTAGACAAAGGTTATAAGCAGTGTAAACAATTCATTGATAAAAACGTTATTGATAAACATATTGATATTGAAACGCTTGAAGGAAAGGTAATCAGTTACAAGAGTTTATTGATTGAGTGGTGCCAAAAAGAAAAAAAGGTGTTTGACTTTAATGTTTATGAAGATACTGGAAATGATAACATCAAGCATTTTTCCGTTAAACTATCCATTGACGGAAAGATAGTGTCGAAAGCAAGGGCAACCTCTAAAAAGAAGGCTGAAGAAAAGGCATCCAAACGCGCTTTTTTTGCTTTCCAAAACAGAATAAATCGCTCTTTTAAGGAATAGTTTTTGAGTTTTTATCAAAAGTTACTAACTATAACGATTTCGTACGTTACGCCTGTTAAGAATAACCAAAACTTCACATTGCAGTTGAGATAAAGTGCTATCTTTACGGTTCATGTTGGTATCACTATGGCGTTACACAAACTACTTGTAGATGATTTTTACGACGCTTCCTACTCGCTTTTAGCCGTCCATTGTAGGTTGGAAGATTACAGATTGGCATATCTTCTCAATAGATCTTTAAATCTTAAATTAAAACGTCAGCCTCAAGATTTAGATTATAAGTATTTTGCAGCAACCTATGCTATTTATGAATGGTTTGATGAAGAGTTTTTCACAACTTGGCACTTAGTGGCTAACGTTTGCAAAAAAGAAGAAGATAGCTTACAAAGCTCTGGCTCATTATTTTCGACCAATGAGAAAGTCCTCAAAACCTATCATTTGTTACCTGAATTTAAAAATGTAGATTTTTTTATAAAAATCTCCAATGATGAGCGGTATTTAGATGAAAAGCAAATGCTTGAAAAAATACAATCCATACCACAAGTTATAACCACATATACCATTGATGTAGACAAACTAAAGTCTAAAGACAATTTAATTTTTTGATTAATGCAGAAACGTAAAAAAACAAAAATAGTAGCCACTTTAGGACCAGCAACGAGTACTAAAGCCGTATTGAAAGCAATGCTTGATGAGGGTGTTGATGTATTTAGAATCAACTTTTCACATGCAGATTATGCTGATGTTGAAGAACGCATCCAAATGATACGTGAGCTTAACGATGAATTTGGATACAATGCCGCTATACTAGGCGATTTGCAAGGACCAAAATTACGCGTTGGTGTAATGAAAGGTGAAGTAGTTGTCAATGCAGGTGATGAAATCATATTTGCGACTGGCAAGAAATTTGAAGGCACTAAGGAGCGCGTCTTTATGACCTATGATAGGTTTCCACAAGATGCCAAACCAGGGGAGCGTATTTTGCTTGACGATGGGAAGCTGATTTTTGAAGTCGTATCTACTGATAAAAAATCAGAGGTAAAAGCGCGCGTGATACAAGGCGGACCTTTAAAATCTAAAAAAGGCGTAAATTTGCCAAACACCAATATCTCACAACCAGCATTAACAGAAAAGGACATTGAAGATGCCATTTTTGCTATAAAGATGAAAGTAGATTGGATGGCGCTATCTTTTGTACGCCATGCGGAAGATTTAATGCAATTGGCAGATCTTATCAAAGAACACAGTGATCATAAAATTCCAATTATTGCAAAAATTGAGAAACCAGAAGCAGTTGAAAATATTGATAAAATCGTGGCTCATTGTGATGGACTGATGGTGGCACGTGGTGATTTGGGTGTGGAAATTCCTGCAGAGGAAGTGCCATTAATTCAAAAGCAACTGGTGTTAAGAGCCAAACGCGCTCGAATTCCGGTAATTATTGCCACTCAAATGATGGAAACCATGATTACAAGCTTAACCCCAACACGGGCTGAAGTTAACGATGTCGCAAATTCTGTAATGGATGGTGCTGATGCCGTTATGCTTTCGGGAGAGACATCGGTGGGTCAATATCCTGTTCAAGTAATCAGACAGATGAGCAACATCATCAAAAGTGTGGAAGATTCGCCTTTGATTAAGGTACCACAATCACCGCCACATATTCGTACCAAACGTTATATTACAAAATCAATTTGTTATCATGCTGCCAATATGGCTAATGAAATCAATGCGAAAGCAATTTCAACCTTGACCAATAGTGGCTATACTGCATTTCAAATTTCGGCATGGAGACCAAGTTCACACATTTTAGTATTTACTTCCAATAAGCGTATTTTAACACAGCTGAATTTGTTATGGGGGGTTAAGGCGTTTTTCTATGATAAGTTTGTAAGCACAGATGAAACAATTGAAGATGTGAACGCTATTGCCTGTAAAAAGGGTTATTTGGAAACAGGGGACATGCTCGTAAGTCTAGCAGCAATGCCAATTCAAGATAAAGGCATGGTGAATACGCTAAGAGTTACTGAGATTACAAGCTGTAGTTTCTAAACATCACATTCAAGTCGGTAATAACCTTCAATATATAAAAACCCCGAAACCTTATGATTTTGGGGTTTTCTCATTGGTGTAAACGGTTTTTTAGTTGGAGCAACGCAACCATGGGCACAAAACCACATCTACTGTTCACAGAAGTCACTTGACCTTTTTCTAAATTCTTCCACTTATGATGCAAAAATCCTTTCTTTTTACTGATTCTTTTAGCTATGAGCTGTTCCAAAACTGATCATGGAACTCAAAGTGCCGTAAATTTGAAAGTTAGCGCCTGCTTTAATAAGTTTGAAAATAAAGTCTCTATTTGTTTAGATTCTGTTTTTAATGATTCTAGATGTCCAACGGGACTTGTTTGTATTTGGGAAGGTGATGCTGTTGCTGCCTTTTCTATATCAAGTCATGATAATATCAAAAAGTTTAATCTGCATACTAATAACAGCTTTCAGAACGATACGGTTATAGATGGAATAACAATTAAATTACTCACGATTACGCCTTATCCAAGTTCTGTCGTACAAAATTGACCCCAAGGATTATAGAGTTAAAATTGGCGTTGATGAAAATTAAGTTCACTAATATGAGAAATTTAAAACCCAAACTTCAGCTGCACGCTGACGGTTTTTTCTGAAGGATCAGTTAGTGTTGAAGCTCTATCCTCAGTATTCAAATTTGACAGTGAAATACCCAGCAGTCTTACCGAGTTGCTCATTTTTTCCTGATATAACAAATCTTTTGCCGTTTCAAGGATGATCTCTTTATTGCTCACAAAATAGGGTAACGTTTTACTTCTGGTTTGAAGTGTGAAATCACTATATTTTATTTTCAACGTAATCGTTTTTCCTGCAACCTTGCTTTTTTCTAAGCGTTTTGCAACTTCTTTGGCTATTTTATCCAGCTTTTCAAGCATAAAGATTTCACTCGATAAATTTTCAGTGAATGTGCGTTCAGCAGCCAATGATTTTCGGATTCGGTTGGGTTTTACCTCGCTATTGTGGATGCCTCTCACAAGATCATAATAGTAACCTCCAGATTTGCCAAAATGATCTTCAAGGTATTCTAAGGTTTTTGATTTTAAATCTTCTCCAGTATAAATACCCAGTTGGTACATTTTATCTGCAGTTACCTTTCCTACGCCATGAAATTTACGGATGTCCAAGCCTTGCAGGAATTCTAAAACTTCTTCTGGATTGACTGTTTTTTGTCCGTTGGGCTTGTTATAGTCACTGGCAATCTTCGCTACAAATTTATTGACTGAGATTCCTGCTGACGCCGTAATACCGACTTCTTTAAAAATACGCGTCCTGATTTCCTTAGCAATTAAAGACGCACTTGGGTTTCCTACTTTGTTCTCAGTAACATCTAAGTAAGCTTCGTCCAAAGAAAGCGGTTCAACCAAATCTGTATAGTCGTAAAAAATGGCTCTGACTTGTTTTGAGATGTCTTTATAACGATCAAATCTTGGTTTTACAAAAATCAATTCAGGGCAGTTGCGTTTGGCCTGGATGCCACTCATGGCGCTGCGTACGCCAAATTTTCGCGCTTCATAACTTGCCGCAGCCACAACCCCGCGTTTCTCGCTACCACCAACGGCTAAAGCTTTACCTTTAAGTTCAGGATGGTCCATTTGCTCCACAGATGCGTAAAAAGCGTCCATATCCACATGAATGATCTTTCTTATTGGTAAATCGTTTGGCATGCCGTAAATTTATAACATCTAAGCGTAACAGAAATTATAAAAAATGGTTAAAACAGCTATTGTTTTGGGGGCGACAGGACTGACAGGGAACATTTTGTTGAAAATGCTCTTGGATGATGAACGTTATGGTCACGTGACGGTTTTTGGAAGAAATAGTTGTGATATTAAGCATCCCAAATTAGAAGAGTATATTATTGATTTATTTCAATTAGAGCATTATGCCAATAAATTTAAGGCTGATGAAGTCTATTGTTGTATCGGGACCACCAAAGCAAAAACTTCAGACAAGGACACCTACATCAAAATTGATTATGGAATTCCTGTGGCTGCTGCAAAACTCTGTAAAGAGAACGGCATTGAAACCTTTGTAGTTATTTCCGCATTGGGTGCCAAAAAGAATAGTAAGGTGTTTTACAATAGAACCAAAGGAAAAATGGAAGCTGAGGTATTGGCACAACAAATTCCAAATACCTATATTTTACAACCTTCTTTGATTAGCGGGAAACGGGAAGAATTTAGATTGGGTGAATATGTGTTTAAAACACTGATGGGTCTTATAAAACCAATTTTTCGTTTTGGAGATCTAAAACGTTACCAGCCCATTGCTCCAGAAACGATTGCGGAGTGTATGGTGTGGTTGACCAATAATGTGTATGCTTCAGTACGCATTAAATCAAAGAAAATCCAGGAAATAGGTGAGTGATTTGATTGAAATAGAGCGTAAATTTTTAGTTGTTTCTGATGCTTTCAAATCCGAAGCTTTCAAGCAAACCCGCATTGTTCAGGCTTTTTTAAATTCAGATAAAAATCGAACGGTGAGAGTGAGGATTAAAGGTGAGCAAGGGTTTTTGACTATAAAAGGGAAATCTTCAGAAGACGGCATATCCCGTTTTGAATGGGAAAAGGAGATTTCCAAATCAGAGGCTGAGGCACTTTTAAACTTATGCGAAGACGGGATGATCGATAAGATTAGATATGAGGTCAAATCTGGTGCCCACGTGTTTGAAGTAGATGAGTTTTTAGGATCTAATGATGGACTCATAGTTGCGGAAGTAGAGCTAAAACATGTTTCTGAAAATTTTAAAAAGCCAAAGTGGTTGGGAGAAGAAGTTACAGGCCAGTTAAAATATTTTAACTCTCACTTGGTAAAGAATCCTTTTAAAAACTGGTCTTTATAATAACCTTATAAAAACGATTGTTATGAAAAATATAGTTTGGATGATAAGCGGCATGCTTTTTTTAACATCTTGTAATGAGAAATACAGAAAAATAGATAAAGATGATGTTATAGTCAGCTCTGAACGATTGGATTCTGTAGTCTCTGAACCAAAAACTCAAACCCAAATTAGAGAGGAATTGCTTACCAATGGGTATCAAATATTTGATATGATTGATGAAAAAACTAAAGACACCATTATTATGCAGCAATATTTTATTGCTTTTTTAAAGAGTGGGCCAAATAAAATTCAAAATGAAGAAGAATCCAAACGTTTGCAAAAGCAGCACCTAGAACATTTAAAGCGTATGTATGATCTTGGTTATGCTGATATTTCGGGTCCGTTTGGAGATGTTGGAGATATCAGGGGCATTACCATTTATAGTGTTCCATCTTTAAAAATGGCTGATAGTTTGGCAAATGCTGATCCTATGGTCAAAGCGGGTGGTTTGGCCATTGAAATGCATCCATGGTGGGCGCCCAAGGGATATTCCTTGAGGTAAGATCAAAAAAAACCACCGTTTTAGTAACAGTGGTTTTATAAATATCTTTTGTAAGATGCCTATGCTTTGCCTTTTTTAGCGCAACATTCTTTTTTACAATCGTCAGAGCATACTTTTTTTTCGGTAAAAGCTTAATCTCCACTTTTTTTGTCTGAGCAACATGCCATTTTACAGTCGGCAGCACAGGCCTGTTCTGTAGAAAAAGCATCAACAGTTTTCATGTCTTTCACACTGTAAGTGTCTGCAACAGATACTACCGCCTCTTCTAGAGATGATGGTGTCACTTTTGCGTTGTCATATTCCACCATAGCCAAACGGTTGTCAAAATCAACCGTAGCTGATTTTACCCCTTCCATTCTGGCAATTTTCTTTTCAATAGTTTTGGCACAACCCATGGCGCAGGTCATTCCTTCGATACCAAATTCTGCTTTTGCATACGTAGCATTGGGATCCAATTGTTTTTCAGAGGACAATTCTGGCTGTTCCATCTCCACTGTTTTTACTTCTGGGGTCGCATTATTATTGCAGCTCACTGTAAATAATGCCAAGGTTGTAAGCAAGGCAAGTGTTTTTAATGTTTTCATAGTTATAGAAATTAGAATTCTGATTGAATTATAGTTTTTTAGAATGGCTATAAAAAACAAAATTAAGAAATTATCACGTTTTTTGCACCAATTAAAATTTTTACTTCAGACATTTAATCAATGAAAGGTATACATATTAAATGGGTTTATCTTATAGTGCTTGCAGTTATTTGGGGGAGCTCATTTATATTGATGAAAAAAGCGCTACTAGGCATAACCCCCTATCAATTGGGTGCATTGAGAACTGTTTTGACAGGTCTATTTCTTTTTAGTGTTGGCATTAAGGCGGTAAAGAGTATTGATAAGCGCCAATGGAAGTGGTTGATTTTGTCTGGATTTTTAGGCTCTTTTTTTCCCGCTTTTTTCTTTGCCATTGCAGAAACTGAGATTGACAGCTCAGTGGCTTCCATACTCAATTCTTTAGTGCCTTTAAATACGGTATTAATGGGATTTGCAGTTTTTGGTATTGCTTCAACCAAACGTCAAATAGTTGGAGTGATCGTTGGTTTTATAGGAACGGCATTGCTGATTTTAAAAGGGGCAGAACTCAATCCTAATCAAAATTATCTGTATGCACTGTTTGTAATACTCTCCACTGTGATGTATGCTGCCAACGTAAATATTATAAAACGCTACCTTCAAAACGTAAAACCGTTGCATATAGCAGTGGGTAATTATGTCGGAATTTTTATTCCCGCACTCGTGGTTCTTTTATGGTCAGGATTCTTTACCGAAACGACCTATACAGCGCCTAATTTTAAAATGGCATTACTTTATGTTGGCATCCTCTCTTTATTTGGAACAGCGCTGTCAAAAGTGTTGTTCAATAGTTTGATTCAAATGTCAACACCTGTTTTTGCTTCGTCTGTAACTTATCTAATGCCTTTAGTTGCCCTCATGTGGGGTGTATTGGATGGGGAAGGATTTAGTGCCTGGCAGGGGTTGGCGGCCTTTGTTATCCTGATAGGCGTATTTTTATCACACAAACGTAAAACATAAAAAAAGTCTGAAGTTTTAGGCTTCAGACTTTTCTATCATGTATTACTTATGTGTTATTTGAAATCTGCTTCAGTAACACCTTCATTAACCTTAACATTGGTCACGTTCATTTTAACAACTTGTGGTCCTGTGGTTACAGACATGCTGTAAGGATACAACACCTCTTTTACAGGTGAATAATTTCCATAATCTTCAACAGTTGTCATTGATTGTCCTTGTACTTCCATTGTTTTCTCAACTCTTTTCAAAAGACCTGACTCTACATCGTAATAGCGGAAAGAATCTTTGTCATCTGCAGAAACTTTTACTTTATAAACATCACTTCCTTCAATACTGGTAACGCTTTCTAAAGACAATGCGCCTGGCTCGTAATAAAGTTCCGGAAAGATGGAATTTTGAGCTTTTTGGTCTGCAATTTGATCAACGGTAAGGTCTTTCTTCGCGCCTTGTTGTTCTATATATCCCGTTGTACCGTCAAACTTTTGTTTCATCACCACGCCCATTCCTTCAATAGACATTTCCATAGAAGTTTTGTTTGGTGCCATAGCTTTCATTTCGCCCATAGGAGAAAAAGGCATTCCTTCAATAGTCACATTAGCGGACGTCCAAACTGATTTTACATTTTCGGCTTTGTCTTTTCCGCCAACGGCTTTAAAATAGGAGTCCATGACCGTTTTTGCGGTTACTCCGGCTGGGATTGGTTTTGAAAATTCAGGTTTGGCAACCGGATTTGCATACGTATCAAAGTACATAATCGGAATTCCTGTTTTTTCAAGGTTTTCTAAAACATCAGCCCCTTTACCTACCACAACAATACGTGCATTTTCTGGTTTGAAATATGTATTGGCAACACGCGTCACATCTGCAGCAGTCACGGCATTTATCTTTTGCAAAAAGGTTTCATAGAAGTCTTTTGGCAAGTTGTTCAATTTGATATTCAAGGCATATCTTGCAACCGTTTGCGGGCTTTCTAAAGCCAATACAAAATCACCTACATATTTTGCTTTTGCGTTTCTAAGGGCTTCAGCTTCTACAGGTTCTGATTTGATACGGTTAATTTCCTTTAAAGTTTGAACCACGGCACTGTCAGTAACCATATTTCTTACCGCTGTACTTGCAGTAAAACGACCAACATACTTGTCAGCATCTACACCAGAGCGAGCGCCATAAGTATACGCATGTTTTTCGCGCAAATTCATGTTGAGGTAGCTATTGAAACCACCACCCAAAATTTTATTGGCGATCAAAACAGCGTGATAATCTGGATCATTCATTTTCAATTCGACATTGTTGGTCAATGAAATGTTTGATTGGACTGCATTTGGCATATCCACAAAATTAATTTGAGTGTATTGTACATTTGGCGTTGCTTCTGGCACGGTAGATTGGATATCTATAGATTTTGTCCATTTTCCAAAACGTTTCTCGATTTGAGATTTGATTTTTTTGAAATCAACATCGCCAATAACTACCAAATAGGCATTATTAGGATTGAAGCTCTCTTCATAAAATGCTGAGATATCTTTATAAGCAATAGTGTTTACAGACTCAGTAGAAACAAATTCACCATAAGGATGTTTTACGCCATAAGACAGGGCGCTTCCTACGCGTCCAGCAACGGCATCAACACTCTTCTCTTGTGTTTTTAAACCTTCAATAAGTCTATCTTTTTCTTTGTTGAACTCCTCTTCAACCAATAATGGGTGAATGGTTGCATCTGCCATTAACTCTAAAATGCGATCAGAATATTGAGAAAGAGTTGTTGCATAAGCTCCCGAAGAGCCAAAGTTCAAACTCGCGCCCAAGAAATCGATTTCTTCGTTAAACTTGTCTTTAGGGACAGACGTTGTTCCGTTACCCATCATAGCACCGACCAAAGTTGCAACGCCAGCAATGGCACCTTCGGTTTCTGGTTTATTGTCAATAGTTAGGTTAAAGGAAACTCTAGGGAGTTTATGGTTTTCTACAACCATTACCTTCATCCCATTTTTAAGGGTGAATTCTTGAGGTGATTTTAAATCAATCTTTGGAGCAGGTCCGGGTTGAGGTTGTTTTGAACGGTCAATTTGTGCATGGGCAGAAAAGGCCATAAAAAATACCATTAAAAATGCTGATATGTAAATTTTCATATGATATGATGTTTGTTTTAGATTTTGATTATTGGTTATCTTTTTTTGGAAGATAGTCAAGTTCTAGACGTTGGTTTGGACTCAAATATTTTTTAGCAACATCTCTAATTTCTTCTCTTGTGATTGAGCGATAGATGTCAATTTCAGTATTGATGAGATTAACATCATCTTTTAGCAAATAATTGGTTGCCAAGTTTTCAGCAATCCCCTCAACACTTGAATTGGAGTTGACATATTGATTCTCAAATTGATTTTTAAGTTTTTGGTAATCTCTTTCAGAAATCAATTTGTTTTGAAGTTTTGCAATTTCCTCATCCATTTCGCTCAATAAAGTGTCCAATGTGACATCGCCCAAAGGCAACGCTAAAATTGCAAAAACGCTATAATCCATTTGAGCTACGTTGATAGCTTGTGCTTGAAGTGCCATTTTTTGCTCATCTACCAATTTTTTGTAAAGTACAGAGCTTTTTCCACCACTTAAATAACTAGAAATCATATCCAAGATATAAGATTCACGTTCTTTAAATCCTGGAGTGCGATACGCAGCAATAACTGCAGGAATTTGAATGTTGTTATCGTACGCTTTTGCTTCAATGGTTTCTGTGATTGGGGTTTCCTTTGGAAAATTTCTCACCACTTCAGCTCCTTTTGGGATAGGACCAAAATAATCTTTGATCATTTTTTTTGCCTCAGCTTTGTCTATATCACCAGCAACAACTAATACGGCGTTATTTGGCACATAATATTTTTTGAAATAGGCCTGAAATTCTTCTAAAGTAGCAGCATCCAAGTGTTCCATTTCACCAATGTTTTTCTCTTTGTAAGGATGCACTTTAAATAAGTTCTCTCCAATAGCACCTAAAAATCCACCGTAAGGCGCATTGTCGTAACGCAATCTTTTTTCTTCCTTAACAACTTCATTTTGAGTATCCACACCTATTTGGTTGATGATTGGGTGCATTAAACGCTCAGACTCCATCCATAATCCTAATTCTAAATTGTTTGAAGGGAAAATCTCATAATAGTAAGTTCTGTCCAAAGATGTATTGGCATTATTGGTGCCTCCGTTTGAAGAAACTACGTTGAACCATTCGCCACGAGCAATATTTTTAGTGCCTTCAAATAAGAGATGCTCAAAAAAATGGGCAAAACCAGTGCGTGAAGGTTCGTAATCTTTTCCGCCTACATCATACATAACTGAGGTGATTACTACCGGAGCTGAATTGTCTTGATGAAGAATAACGTGCAGCCCGTTATCTAAATCAAACTCCTCAAATTCGACCTGTTGTGCATGGGCTATAACGCCAAATAGCAACAAGGAGGCCAAACAGAATAAACATTTTTTCATAGTGTTTTATTTTAAATATTAGTTATTTTACACTGTAAGTAGTATTTATTTTACATTTGTTACAGCTGTTCACGAAAATAATAAATCATTATGCCAATAAGGCACGTGGCCTGAAAATAAATCTTAAAAATTGGTTTAATAGAGATTTTTTTACGAATTTTAAGATTCTAAAAGTTTAAAAACACAATATACATGAACAGATCTTTGTCAGTAGCCTTGAAATACGGGTTGTTTATTGCTGGTAGTTTAATTGCTTATTTCTTAATTTTAAGATTGTTTGATTTACATAATAATGCTTGGTTACGTATGTCCAATGGACTCTTCATGGCTGCAGGCATTTACTTTTCTATCAAGTATTACAAACTCAAATACAAATCAGAATTTACTTACGTAGACGGATTTAAAACAGGATTGGTCACTGGCTTTATTGCCACAAGCGTCTTTATCGTGTTCATGGCCATATATATGTTCCATCTAGATAAAGAATTTGCGCAAACTATTTTAGAAAGATGGTTTGATGATACAAATCAAGGTGCAGGCTTATTAATAATTATTATCTTAATAGAAGGTTTGGCGTCAACAGCTGTGTTGACCTTAACCTGTATGCAGATCTTCAAGAAAAGCAATCATGTAGGACAACAGGAGAAGTTAGTTGATAATAAGTCAAATGACAAACAATTGAATTAAATTCATTCCATCTGTTATAAATCATTTCAAAAATCTTGAACAAAGTTCTTGTTTTTAAGGAGTCGTAGCATCCGCTCCTGTTCAGGTTTAACAATTTTGCAACGACTTTCATCTAAGAAGACCCTAGGGAATCTAAAAATTTTAATTCCTGCTCTAGCGTGATGCCTTCTGATATTCCAATTTTCTGATGTATATAACACAAAAGTGAAGACCACCCTAGAAAAAACATCCAGAAACTCTTTAGGACAGTTTAAAGTCTAAGATTTTTAATTTCCATAGCCGGTTTAGTGCAAGTTTCACAAGTGTTGAAAAACATGGCTCCTATCTTTCATTGAATTTAATAACGAATATTGACCGCCGACCGTAAAAAACGTTTGTAGTTTAATTATTTAGGTGTATATTTGCACCCATTTTAGAATAAAAATTAACTAATTTAAACGTTACGCTATGTACGCAATTGTAGAGATAGCAGGGCAACAATTCAAAGTTGTAAAAGACCAGAAAGTGTTTGTTCACCGTTTAGCAACAGAAGAAGGAAAGACAGTGTCTTTCGATAATGTTCTTTTGATTGGTGATGGTGATACAATTACTTTAGGCGCCCCAGCTATAGACGGAGCTCAAGTAGGAGCAAAAGTCTTAAGTCACCTTAAAGGTGATAAAGTTATCGTTTTCAAAAAGAAAAGACGTAAAGGTTACCGTGTGAAAAACGGACACCGTCAATCTCTGACTGAAATCGTTATTGAAAGCATTGTTGCTTCGGGCGCTGTAAGAGCGACCAAAGATGAAAACAAAGGAGCTAAAAAAGCTGAAAAAACTGAAAAAGCTAAACCAGCTAAGGCTGACAAAGCTGCTCCAGCAAAAGAAGCTAAAAAAGCAACTAAAAAAGAAGTTGAAGTCAGTGAAAATTTGGTAACTCGTGCAGAGCATAGAGCTGAAGATTCAAATATCGAAATGAACATCGATAAAGTACTTCACAGCATCGGTACAGCTACTAAGGCTGAAGCTGATGATCTGAAAGAAATCAACGGTATTGGCCCGGCTTACGAAGAGCGTTTGAACGAAGTAGGTATTTATACTTATGAGCAAATCAGTAAATTGAAAGCTGCTGATAGAGACGAACTTTCAGGTATTGATGGTATCACTCGTGAGAAGATCGAAACTGAAGAGTGGGTGAAACAAGCTAAAGCTTTGTTGAAAGACAAAAAATAATATAGTAACAATTAAAACCTTAAGACAATGGCTCATAAAAAAGGAGTTGGTAGTTCTAAAAACGGTAGAGACTCAGAATCGAAACGCCTTGGTGTGAAGATTTTTGGTGGTCAAGCTGCTATTGCTGGAAATATCCTCGTAAGACAAAGAGGCTATACACATCACCCAGGTGAAAATGTGTATGGTGGAAAAGACCACACATTGCATGCGCAAGTTGATGGTCTAGTGAAATTCACAAAAAAGAGAGACAACAAGTCTTATGTATCAATTGAACCGTTTGAGGTTTAATTTGTACAGATTCTTTTAATACTTCAAAAACCCTTTCTGGTAACAGAGAGGGTTTTTTATTTGAGGGTTAGTTTTTTTTGCCTGATAGGTCTGGGAATTAGATAATCTCCATCTTCTTCAATAGGAAACTAGCATTCATATTCTTGCACACGCCGGTCTTGAAGGTGTAATCAAAATGCAATTCGTCATCGATGATTTCAGCGTCAAAATAGTAGTTCTTTACTTCTGCTAGTTCTTTTTCTATATCACACAAACTTAAATCATGGGTAGCGATAATTCCTGTGGCATCAGAAGCCACTAGTTTTTCCACAAATTTGCGTGATCCAATGGCTTTATCTGTACTGTTGGTGCCTTTCAGAATTTCATCTAGGATAATAAAGTAGGGTTCTTGCTGAATGGCGTCTACGATGAATTTTAAGCGCGTCAATTCTGAAAAGAAGTATGAACTGTCGTCCGTCAACGAATCGCTGGTGCGCATGCTCGTGATCAGCTTAACAGGATTGTATGTGCTAGAAGAAGCACAAACCGGCAGACCAACATTAGCCATGACAATATGAAGCGAAACTGTTCTTAAAAACGTACTTTTTCCGGCCATATTCGCACCTGTAACAATGAAGAATTGTTCATTTTGAATGGTTAAATCATTGTCTACACGCTTTGCAACTTTTAATAACGGATGGCCTAGATCTTTTGCTTTGATAACCTCTTTATCATTCGTAACTTGAGGAAAGACATACTGCGGGTGATTGAAAGCATAATTTCCCAAACTGTTGTAAGCATCAAAAAAGGATACCACCTCAAACCAGTCTTCCACTTTGTTTTTATAATCTGCAAGCCATTGTTCTACTTTATAGCTGTTTTTTAAGTCTGTAAGGAAATAGCCGTTTCCAAAGATGGCTGAAATAAAATTATTTCTATTATCTAAAGCATCCATAACTTTGGACAATTTGTTAAAAATTATTGAAGCCGCTTCTGATTCTGACTTAATTTGCTTTTGCTTATCAACCAATACGTCAGATGTGAAGTTTTCATTTTCAATTTGATCGAGCAGTAGGGCATATTGCTTAAAAGTGTCCTTTATTTTTTCTGTATGATAGGCCAATACGTTGATTTTTTTGAGATAAATCGCAGTAATTGCCAAACCTACAAATAACCAATATCCTAAGAAGTCCACACTTAATACTTTCAAAAAAAACATTGACAATAGGATGACTGACCCCACAACATAGATCGTTGGGATCCACTGCATCGTTTTAGGTAAAAAGGATTTGTGGTCCTTTAACCAACTGATAATTGCATGTGCCGAAGTTTCCACGGTTATCAAACTTGCTGTGGCAGAATATAACTGTCGCCATTCGGGTTTTGAAGCGAGTTCTTTTATAGCCTCTTGACGTTGTTCAATGTCATTTACGTTATTTGCCTTTAATTCGGCTGCTAATTGCTGTGTGCCTTCTTTAATGACAGTTCTGTTGATAAATTGAAAGAATGAACCTCGGCCAAATAAATCGATGTCCAGACTGTAAAAATGTAGAGGGTCTTGAAATGACAGACCTTGATCTCTGTCGTGAAAATTACCTTTACTGATTTCAAGTTCTGTTTTATTGATATCTGTCAAGGCTATTTTTAACTGTCTTTGGGCCTTAATATCTGTGTGTTTAGATAATAGAACTATAAAAATCAAGAGGCCGGCAATAGCGATGCCTGCGGCCAATTGCCAGTTGGAGTAGGTCATGTAAACACCAAAAGCCGTCAACAAAAACACCAAAATACGTAGGGTACTGAAAAGTGTCATTTGTTTATATAAGGCGCTTGCCTCAGTTTGATAGCGCTCTGATTGTTGTTGGTAATATGTATTTGGGTTATCCATAACTAAAAAGTTTAATCTAAAGGCGCATCTTGTCTATTATGGCGAAAATTGAAATCACAGTATTGACGGCCTTTTTGTAAAATTCCGGTTGGATGTTTTCAAAGTCATCCGTTGGTTTATGATAGTCTTTATGATCCTCTACGCCAAAGTATAGAAAAGGTATGTTTTTTTTGTGAAAAGGTGCATGGTCTGATGAATTGGTCCAATTCTCTAGTCCATCTTTACCATCATGACCCATCAACAGCGTGATATCTTTTACAGTTTTATACTTGGAAATTACAGTGCGTAAAGTGTTGTTAAAAGCTGTCCCGACAACATATAGTTCATTGTTATCATTACGGCTAATCATATCCATATTGATGTTTAGGTTAATACGTTCCAATGGAACAATAGAATTATTGACGAAATAGCGTGACCCACTAATCCCCAATTCTTCTGCATCAAAAGCGGCCAAAATAACAGAATGCTCTGGTGGATGCTTTTCAAAATATTCAGCAAAAGCAAATAGGGCTGCTATTCCTGATGCGTCATCATCTGCTCCATTATATATTTGATTATTTTTTATGCCTTCATGGTCATAATGGGCACTGATGACAATATAGTGGTCCTGATGTTTTGAGCCTTTTATATAGCCTAAAACATTCACGCCTTGATACGATTTTCCTCTTGCCGTAAAAGAAAATGGTTGCTGGTAATCATCTGCTAAAGGCTGAATATTAAATTTTTTATACTTCTCTATAATGTAGTCTTTTGCTTTTTTGCCACCTTCAGTGCCGGTGCGTCGGCCTTCAAAGGCATCTGAAGACAGCATCTTAATATTGGCAATTAAACTTTCAGTGTTGAAATTATAGTGGTCTTGTGCTTGTTTTGGTTGCTCAAGTTTTTGTGCGCTGGATAGCGTAACAATGCATAAAAAGAAGAAAATGGAAATGCACAATCTGTGTTTCATGATAGAGGAGATTTAGGATATAAAGAAACAAAAAATCCCAATAATGAATTGGGATTTTGTTAGCGATTAATTTTTTCCCTTTGGGAAGGCTAGAATGGGATTACCCTTTGAAAGTTGCAGATAGGTATTCACGGTTCATGCGTGCGATATTTTCTAGAGAAATGCCTTTAGGACATTCTACTTCACATGCTCCAGTATTGGTACAATTACCAAATCCTTCTTCGTCCATTTGTTTTACCATGTTCAGTACGCGCTCAGTTGCTTCAATCTTTCCTTGAGGCAATAAGGCAAATTGAGACACTTTAGCACTAACGAATAACATTGCGGAAGAGTTTTTACAACTTGCCACACAGGCACCACAACCAATGCAGGTTGCTGCCATAAAAGACATGTCTGCATCATGTTTGTTGACCGGAATAGTGTTTGCATCAACAGTTTTTCCTGAGGTATTCACAGAAATAAATCCACCTGCATGTTGAACACGATCAAAAGAACCTCTGTCTACCACCAAATCCTTGATTACAGGAAAGGCGGTGGCTCTAAATGGTTCAATATGAATGGTATCACCGTCCTTGAACATACGCATGTGTAGTTGACAGGTGGTAACTAAACGATCCGGGCCATGAGCTTCACCATTGATAAACAATGAGCAAGAACCGCAAATGCCTTCACGACAATCATGGTCAAAGGCAACGGGCTCTTCGCCTTTATTAATGAGTTGGCCGTTTAAAACATCCAACATTTCTAGGAAAGACATGTCGCCATCAATACCATCAATTTGGTAATCGACGAGTTTTCCTTTGGTGTCAGCGTTTTTTTGACGCCATATTTTTAAGGTTAATTTCATAACGTTACTTCTTATTTATAACTTCTCTCTTTCACTTCAATATTCTCATACTCCAATTCTTCTTTATGGAGAATAGCATCTTTAGGTTCGCCTTGGTATTCCCAGGCAGATACGAATTGGAATTCAGGACTTCTTAAGGCTTCTCCTTCTGCTGTTTGGTGTTCTTCCCTAAAATGTCCTCCAGCAGATTCTTCTCTTTGGAGTGCATCTTTGGCAAACAATTCGCCTAATTCCAAGAAGTCTGCAACACGCATCGCTTTCGCCAATTCTTCATTCAACTCGTTTTGGGTGCCAGGAACTCTTACATCTTTCCAGAATTCTTTTCGTAGTTCTGAAATTTGGACTATAGCTTCTCTCAAACCTTCTGCATTACGTGCCATTCCACATTTATTCCACATGATCTTTCCAAGTTTTTTATGGAAATAATCTACTGAATGTGAGCCATTATTGTTGATCAAATGATCTAAATTTTCTTTCACATTCTTCTCTGCTTGGTCAAACTCTGGACTATCTGTAGGGATTTTGCCAGTTCTAATATCTTTTGATAGATAATCGCCTATGGTGTAAGGCAATACAAAGTAACCATCGGCTAAGCCCTGCATTAGTGCTGACGCACCAAGACGGTTGGCACCGTGGTCAGAGAAATTGGCTTCTCCAATAGAATATAAGCCAGGAATATTGGTCATCAAGTTGTAATCCACCCAAAGTCCACCCATGGTATAATGCACCGCAGGATAAATCATCATTGGTGTTTCATAAGGGTTCTGGTCTACAATTTTTTCATACATCTGGAAGAGGTTGCCATATTTTTCTTTAATGACTTCTTGACCTAATCTCTTTACCAATGCGGCATCATTTTCATCCAAACCTCTTACGTGTGCACGTTCTTTTCCATAACGTTGAAATGCAGCAGCGAAATCCAAATATACTGCTTCTCCAGTTTTATTGACACCATAACCTTCATCACAACGCTCTTTTGCTGCACGTGAGGCTACATCACGAGGCACCAAGTTTCCAAAAGCTGGATAACGGCGCTCTAAATAATAGTCTCTATTTTCTTCAGGTATGGCTGTTGGTTTTAAATTTCCTTCTCTAATAGCCTTAACATCATCCATGTTTTTTGGAACCCAAATACGGCCGTCATTACGAAGCGATTCTGACATCAATGTTAATTTAGACTGATGGTCTCCAGAAACAGGGATACATGTTGGGTGAATTTGAGTGTAACATGGGTTTGCAAAGAAGGCACCACGTTTGTGGGCTTTCCAAGCAGCAGTCACGTTACTTCCCATAGCGTTAGTGGACAGGAAGAATACGTTTCCGTATCCTCCAGAACCTAAAACTACGGCATGGGCAGAATGACGCTCAATCTCTCCAGTGACTAAATTTCTTGCGATAATTCCTCTTGCTTTTCCGCCAACAACAACAACGTCCAGCATTTCATGGCGGTTGTACATTTTTATTTTACCACGCCCTATTTGACGGTTCATGGCTGAATAAGCACCTAACAATAATTGCTGTCCGGTTTGACCAGCGGCATAAAATGTACGTGACACCAATACCCCACCAAAAGAACGATTATCTAAATAACCACCGTATTCACGAGCAAAAGGAACCCCTTGCGCTACGCACTGGTCAATGATATTGGACGAAACTTCGGCCAAACGATAAACGTTTGCTTCACGAGAACGGTAATCACCACCTTTTACGGTATCATAAAATAAACGGTATACAGAATCACCATCACCTTGATAGTTTTTTGCAGCATTGATTCCACCCTGGGCAGCAATAGAGTGTGCACGTCGTGGCGAATCCTGAAAACAGAATGCTTTTACGTTGTACCCCAATTCTGCTAAAGTTGCTGCAGCTGAACCTCCGGCTAATCCAGTACCAATAACAATAACGTCAATGTTACGTTTGTTGGCAGGATTGACAAGATCAATGTGATTTTTATAATTGGTCCACTTGTCAGCCAGTGGGCCTTCTGGTATTTTTGGATCTAAAGCCATATTAGATATTTTTTTTAGTAATTAAAATGATGGTAAAGTGCGATGAAAATAAATCCTAATGGGATAATGATTGCATACGCCTTACCAAACCCTTTTAATCCTCTTGTATATTTGTTATTGGCTCCTACCGACTGAAATGCGGAGCTGAAACCATGTAATAGGTGTAATGATAAAAACACAAAAGCAAGACAGTAGAGGGCAACGCGCCAAACGTCTACAAATTTGTGCTGTAATTCTTCAAAATAACGGTAATTGCCATCTGGAAGTAATCCAGACATATCACCTTGGATGTATTTGGTATTGATTTCTGGTAACCAAAAATCGTAAAAATGAAGTCCAAGGAAAAGCAAAATTGCGCCACCTGTGTAAATCATGTTTCTGCTCATCCATGTAGAATTGGCATTGCCGTTATTCTTGGCATAGGCGATTTTTCGTGCGTTTCTGTTTCTTACTTCCAATACCATTCCCATCACAAAGTGAAAAATGACACCCAAAATTAAAATGGGTTGAAAAATATATTGCACAATCCAGAACGTTCCCATAAAATGGGAGGTGTTGTTAAAAGCCTCTGGACTAAACACAGAAAGGATATTAATTGCAAAATGTTGTAATAAGAAAATCATAAGGAAGAATGCAGAAAGCGCCATGGCAAACTTTCTTCCAATTGAAGAATTAAAAATTCCGCTCATCGTTTGAAGTTAGTTTATTGAGGCGCAAAGATACGCCTCAAACGTTTGAATGCCAAAAAATAGCTTCATTTATACTTATTTGGAATCATTTTAATTAGAGCTCAAACTTTTCACTCCCGTCACTTCGCGATTGAAAATTGGGAAGTCTGTGAATTACAGTTTAAATCATTTGATCTCCAATTTTGTTTGTTGATCTCCTATTTGAATGGTATACGTCCCTTTTGGGAGATAAAATTTCCCGTTTTTAGATGGATCTATTTTAAGATTAGAATCTTCTTTGAGCAATGCTTTTCTCCCATTGTCGGTGATAGTCAAATCATAGTCTATATAATTAAATCCTTTATTGGCATCTACTTTTATAGTTTGTAAATCAGCGTTTTTGTCTGATAAAATGGTAATCGTTTGTTTGCCTGAATCTTTTGCATAAAATTCTAATGTTGTAGAAGGCTCAAAAGGCTTAGACCAGCTTCCAAAAGTATCTCCCCAACGTGGTGAAAACCTTACCGATTTTGCATCAAAAAGCGTGATGGCTTTATTCATTTTATCGCTATCTATGTTTTGTAACCCTTCAATATTTGCCAAATAAATGCTTCGGCCATGAGTGCCCAATAACAAATCATTAGCTTCTGGTTGAATGGCAATATCGTGTACCGCCACAGCTGTCAAACCGTTGCTAAAGGCATCCCAAGAGTTGCCCATGTCAAAAGATACATAAGCACCATTGTCTGTCCCTACAAAAAGAATATTTTCATTCTTCGGGCTTTCTCTAATCACATTTACTGGAGATGTAGGAATGTTGCTACTGATGCTCTTCCAAGTCTTTCCGTAATCATCACTCATATACAGATAGGTCGTGAAATCATCCCATCGATACCCGTTAAGCGCCACATACACACGCTCCTTTTTATGTTCTGATGCAATAATTCTACTTACCCAAAGATCTTTTGGTAAGGTAGCAGTGATATTTTCCCAACTGCCGCCAGCATCTTTGGTAACGTGTATCAAACCATCATCACTACCAGTATAGAGCAACCCAAATTGAAAAGGCGATTCACTAATGGAAGCCAACGTTCCATAGGCCACGTTTCCTTTTTTGCCACCATTGGTCAAATCATCACTGATAGCTGTCCAATCCGTACCTTGGTTCATGGAACGCATCAATTTATTGCCTCCCAAGTATAAGATGTCTTGATTGTGAGACGATAACAGAATAGGGGTTTGCCAGTTGAATCGATAGGGGTTTTCGCCTAATTCATGTTTGGGTTGAATGTAGGTCTGTTGGTCCTTTTCACGGTCGATTCTGAAATAATTCCCAAATTGAAATCCGGTGTAAACAATGTTCGAATTTCTGCTGTCCACCTGAACTTGCATCCCATCACCACCCATAATACTTTTCCATGGGTATTGGCCAGATTGGTGCCAGCCTACATCTTCTCTGGCATTGTGAGCACCAACCCAAACACCATTGTCTTGCAGGCCACCATATACATTATAAGGTTTTTCATTATCTACAGCAATGGCGTAGAATTGTCCAACCGCAGTTGAATTATGCAAAGTCCAATTGGCGCCATCGTCATACGTCATATTGACGCCACCATCATTCCCGTTAATGATGTGATTTGGGTTTTTCGGATTGATCCAAAGCGCATGATGATCAGCATGTACATTAGGGGCATTCATGGACGTAAATGTCTTTCCGCTATCTTTTGATTTTAAGATTGGTACGCCATAAACATAAATATGTTCTGGATTGTTTGGAGCCACATAAATATGTCCAAAATAATACCCATAACTATAATAGAGGTCATCAATATAGCCCTCGTGTGTTTTTTTCCAAGACTTACCACCATCTGTACTTTTGTAAATTTCAGCGCCAATTACAGGAGTATCGAACAATTGCGAATTGGCATCCTCAAGATATTTTGCCAAATCAATAGGCTTTACAATCCCACTTCTAACCATTTGCTTCACATTTTCTGAACGGTATTTTTCTTGAAAACCGTTCATTCGCAAATAGGAATTTAGCTTTTTGTCTTCAAGCTTTAGGAAATTTTCAACGCTCATCGACTTAAATTCGTCTTTACTCATCACGTCCTTGCTTTCTTTTTTATCATTTGCAGGTCTGTGGAACTGATTGTCGTGAATAGCGTAAATGGTATTGGCATCATAAATAGCCAACCCAATCCGTCCCACGCCTTCGCCAACCGGAAATCCGCTTTTTTCAGTAGTAACTCTAATCCAGGTATTTCCCGCATCGGTACTTTTATAGATGGCAGAATTGTTGCCGCTTCCCTCAAAATTCCAAGCCTTGCGGTCTTTGGTCCAAGCTGAGGCGAACATTAAATTATAATTGTTAGGATCATGTTGCATATCGATAACGCCGGTTAGGTTATCCAAAAAAAGCGTTTGTTGCCAAGTTTTGCCCCCATCCATAGTTTTGTAAATACCACGTTCAGAATTTGGAGAATATAAGTGTCCAGTCACGCCAACAGTCACTTCGTCAGGATTGTTTGGGTTGATGAGAATGCGTCCTATATGATGTGAGTCTGTTAAACCCATGTTTTGCCAAGTACTGCCGCCATCTGTAGATTTTAGTATGCCGATGCCCGCATAGCTTGAGCGTGAGGCATTGTTTTCGCCAGTTCCTACCCAAATCGTATTCGAGTTCCAATCTACTGCAATGTCACCAACATTTTGAGTGTTGGCATTATCCAAAACGGGTTCAAAAGTGGTTCCATTATTTTTGGTATGCCATAGCCCCCCTGAGGCATATGCTGCATAAAATTCGATTGGATTTTCAGGATTCACTGCTAAATCTGTAATACGGCCACTCATAACGGTTGGCCCAATATTTTTAAAAACCACATTTTTTACCAAAGAATTTTTGGTCATGTCGTCTTTCTGCTGAAGTGATTTTTCAATGGTTTTGGATGGGGTGGACGGTTGCTGTCCAAATGTTAAAAAAGAGCATAGGCTCAATAATAAATAGGAGATTTTTGACAATTTCATAAGACTAGTTTTTTTAGCGTTTGAAAATTAACCATAATGTACATGCCAGCAAAATTTGGGGTTAAAAGTTTCATAAAAGAAGGAGATATTTTTTTTAGGGGCACTAAATCTGTAAATTTGGAAAAACTACACATCATGAAATACGATCAAATAGACGGCAACCTCTTTATAAAAAATCGTAAAAAACTTTATGGCTAAGATGAAGCCGAATAGTTTGGCGGTTTTCAACTCTAATGACATCTATCCTATCAGTGCAGATAGCACGATGCCGTTTCAACAACACCGTGATATTTTTTATCTAAGTGGCGTGGATCAAGAAGAAAGTATTTTGGTGCTCTTTCCTGATTGTCCAAAAGAAAAGCATCGTGAAATTTTATTCTTAAAAGAAACCAATGATCATATTGCCGTTTGGGAAGGTGAAAAATTGACCAAGGATGCTGCTTTTGAAACGTCTGGCGTCAAAACGGTGTATTGGTTGAAAGACATGGAAAAAATAATGTTTGAATTGATGACGCAATGCGATACGGTTTACATCAACACTAATGAACACTACCGTGCCAATGTGGAAACTGAAACTCGTGAAGACCGTTTTACAAAATGGTTAAAGGAAAAGTATCCTGCACATGCCGTAGCTAAGAGCAATCCTATTTTACAGCGTTTACGTGCTGTAAAAGATCCGATTGAGATTGATTTGATGCAAAAAGCCTGCAATATTACTGAAAAAGGTTTTAGGAGACTTTTAGGTTTTGTAAAGCCTGGCGTTTGGGAATATGAGATTGAAGCGGAATTGATGCACGAATTTTTACGTAACCGCTCTAAAGGTTTTGCTTACACCCCTATTATTGCTTCAGGTAACAACGCAAATGTGTTGCATTACGTGGTCAATAACCAAAAATGTAAAGCCGGTGATTTGATCCTCTTGGACGTTGGTGCAGAGTACGCCAATTATGCCAGTGATATGACGCGAAGTATTCCAGTGTCAGGGAAATTTTCAAAGCGCCAAAAAGAGGTGTACAATGCTGTTAACCGAGTGAAGAAAGATGCTTCCAAAATGTTGGTTCCAGGGACAGATTGGGCAGAATACCATAAGGAAGTTGGGAATTTGATGACTTCAGAATTAATAGGTTTGAAATTATTGGACAAAGCCGATATTCAAAATGAGGATAAAGATTGGCCAGCCTATAAAAAATACTTTATGCACGGAACCAGCCACAATATTGGGTTGGACACACATGATTACGGAATTTTAACTGAGCCAATGCAAGAACAGATGGTGTTTACCGTTGAACCTGGTATTTATATTCCTGAGGAAGGTTTTGGTATCCGTTTGGAAGATGATTTGGTGATTCAAAAGAAAGGCGAACCGATGAACTTGATGGGGAACATTCCTATTGAAGCAGAGGAGATTGAAGACCTTATGAATTCATAAGAACTAAAATAAGGCACTCAACAAAAGTGCCTTTTTAATTTTAGATTGAAACTTGAGAGGTTGTCGCCGCGAAGCGCTGATGCTCTCAGGTTTTTTTTATGGGGGCACCAAATCAAATACATAGCGGTTGAGTTTTCTTAAAGTCTCTACTTTATCACTCGTGTTGATCAGCAATGAAATGTTATTGTTGCTGCCGCCATATGATATCATTCTAACGTTGACGTCCTGTAATATCTGGAACAATTTTGGCGTATCAGGATGATAGACGATATGGTGGCCTACCAGACACACAATGGTTCGAAATTTATCAACTTCCACCATCGCAAACTTCTCCAACTCCGCAACAATGTCAGACAGATGTTTGGTGTCATCAATGGTCAATGATATGGCAATCTCTGAAGTTGTGATCATATCAATGGAGGTTTCATATTTCTCAAATATTTCAAAAACTTTTTTCAAGAAACCGTGTGCCAATAGCATTCTGGCAGATTTAATTTTGATAGCCGTAATGCCATCCTTGGCGGCAATGGCTTTGATGCCTTCACCATGAATGGCATTGGTAATTAAGGTGCCATAGGAGGAAGGTGACATCGTATTTTTTAAACGGACAGGAATGTCAACATCTCTTACCGGGGTGACGGTTTGAGGGTGTAAAATTTTAGCTCCAAAATAGGCCAATTCGGCTGCTTCATCAAATGACAAATTTGAAATGGCGTGGGTTTCTGGTACAAAACGCGGATCGTTATTGTGAAAGCCGTCAATATCTGTCCAAATTTGAACTTCTTTGGCCTTTAAGGCAGCACCAATAATAGTAGCCGTGTAATCACTGCCGCCACGTTGTAAGTTGGCAATTTGGCCATCAGCATCCAAACAAATAAAACCTTGGGTGATGTAAATATCCGCCTCAGGAAGTTCTTTGATCATACGGTTAAAGTTCTGACGGATATAAAAATTATCTGGTTCATTGAATTTGTCAATCCGCATAAAGTCAAGCGCAGGCAATAGGCAGGCATTCAGACCTTCTTGTTTTAGAAAGCGGCTGAAAATAAAGGTAGATAGCAATTCGCCTTGAGCAATTATTTTGTTGGCAATCAAAGTCGAAAAGTTCGCATTTGCTGCTGCTTTCAAAGTGTCAAAAATGGAACTGACATAAGCATCAACTTCTGTTTTGACATCAAGATGATGAATCAATCGGCTCACCGTAAGGTTATAAGTGGTGTGAAGATCAGAGATAAGCTCCAAAGCGTTTTCTATTTCCTTAAACTTAATACACTCTGAAATTGTGACTAAGGCGTTGGTGGTTCCGGACATGGCGGATAATACCACAACTTTACGCTGACCATCATTGATTATGTTTTTAACGTTGGTCATGTTTTCTATCGACCCTACTGAGGTCCCTCCAAATTTCAATACAAGCATAATCTTAGATTTTAATCGTGCGAAAATAAACGTAACATGTCTTAGCGCCATAGAAATTAAAATATTTGACTAATTTTACACAAAATGTTATATAATTAACAAATGAAAACTATCGCAGCTTGTGTAGGACAGATTTTGATTGGACAGCCTTTTTTGGAGGAGGCTTTGTCAAGAGGGATTATTAATTACTCTGCTTTAGCGGAAGAATTGGTGGTTCCTATTAGTGAGCTGTTGAAAAAACCAGTAAAATCTGGTGCGATTATGATGGCGTTGCGAAGGTACCAGCCGCCCACCGATTTTAGAAATTCATTAAAACTTAAGCGCGTCATTCAAAATCTGGGAGATATTACAGTTCGGTCTAATTTAACCGATTTCACTTTTCAAAATTCAAAAACTTTAATCCATAGCCACTCCAAAATTATGGAACAATTGGACGGGTATTCGAACGTGTTTTATGCGTTTACAAGAGGCATCTATGAAAGCAATATCATTATTTCGACGGCACAGAAACACAATATTCTAAAGAGTTTCCAATACGAGATTTTACTAGGAGAAAAGGCAGAATTATCTGCAATTACCATCAGCTTGCCTTCAGACAATTCGAAGGTGACTGGACTCTATTACCAAATCTTCAAGCGGTTGGCTTGGGAAGACATCGCCCTATATGAAGTGGTCTCAACTACCAATGAGTTTACAATTTTGGTCGAGGATGAGGTGGTGGACAGAGCCTTTTCTGTTATGAAGCGTTTGAAAGATTAAATTTTTGAAAAATGTTAAGCGTCACAAACGCTATTAGAGCAGGAAAAATCCAGCCTAAATTATAGGGTGCCAAAGGAATGACATCAATAATAGTATTCAAACGTTCTGAAGGCATCAAAATTTTCAAAAAGTCTGGAATGCTGAAGATAAATGCCGTGATGACCACGCCTTTAAATACCAGAGCTGAAGCCCATTTTTCTGGAATGACGTTCAACAAAATTAAAATGATGGTAATCGGATAAATAAACATGAGCGCAGGAATGGCTACATCAATAATAAATCCAACATCAAATTGCCCCATTAAAATTCCTAAAAAGCATCCTATCACTGCAGTGAGCGTATAAGCGGTTTGTGAGTTTTTGAAGACGCCTTTTATGTAATCTGCCGTTCCGGTAATAATTCCCACGGCAGTGGTAAAACAAGCCAGTGCTATTAAAATACTCAATAAGCTGGCACCCGCACTTCCTAATGTTTTGTTGCCCAAACCAAGAAGTAATGTTGACCTTGAAATAGTTTCAGGAAATTCGGAATTGTGTAACGCTCCTATCAAAATAAGACCTGTATAGATGATAAACAATCCGAAGCCAGCTAATAGTCCAGATTTAAAAATGAGCTGCTTTTTTTCTGAAGAAGAGCGGGAATCCTTTAAATTGATGGAGATTATTAAAACCGCGCCCACTACAAGTGCTGCAATGGCATCGAACGTTTGGTAACCTTCTAAGATGCCATCAACTACAGGGGTTTTAAATTGTGTGGATTGCATGGTGTCTGGAGATGAAAAAATAGCAATGCCTATAATTGCCAGTAATATAATAATGATGATGGGCGTCAAATATTTTCCCAAGAGATCCAAAACTTTTGAGCGGTTCATCACAAAGATAAAGACCAATATAAAATATAGGGAACTCGTTAAGAGGCTGCTGCTATTAAAAAATGGTGCAATGGCCATTTCGTGAGTTACTGATGCCGTTCTTGGCGCAGGTAGTATGACGCAAATACCATAAACAATCAAGCAATAAATGGTGCTGAAAAGAGGCGACACTTTTTTTCCAAAATCAAATAATGTACCCTGAAGTTTGGCATGTGCAACAATTCCGAAAATTGGAATAATCACTGCGGTAATGATAAAACCAATGGTGACCAACAACCAATCATTTCCAGCTTTAAATCCTAAAAAAGGGGGTAAAATTAAATTTCCAGCGCCAAAAAACATCGAAAATAAAGCGAAACCGGTGATAAAGACGTCTTTGGTTTTATTCATAGTGTGCAATCCTGTTTTGATAGCCAACTCATTACGGTCAACTGAAGACTAAAACATATCTTTGCCGAATATAGCTCAAAAATGATTTTAGAATACAAAGACATCCCAATTTTTTATAAGGATCAAGGCCAAGGAAACGTAGTTGTTTTGCTTCATGGGTTTCTCGAAACCTCTATCATGTGGAAGAATTTGATTTCGGAAATTGATAACACCCACAGAGTTATCGCCATAGACTTGTTGGGCCATGGTCAAACGGGCTGTTTAGGATACATCCATACCATGGAAATGATGGCAGAGGCCGTAGGGTTTGTATTGGATTATTTGAAAATAAAAACAGCTATACTTATTGGACATTCTATGGGTGGCTATGTTGCTTTGGCTTTTGCTGAAGCGCATCCTGAAAAAGTTGAGCGACTATGTTTAGTGAATTCTACACCGTTTTCAGATTCTCCTGAACGCCAAATTAACAGAGATCGTGCGGTGAGGGCTGTAAAACAAAACCATAAAAATTTTATCAGGATGTCCATTGCCAATTTGTTCAGTGTTGACCATAGAGAACAGTTTGTCGAAGAAATTGAGTTCATAAAGATGGTGGCCATGAAGTTGCCAGTTCAAGGAATTGTTGCAGCTTTAGAAGGTATGAAAATCAGGAAAGATAGAAGTGGAATATTAAAGAATAGTGATGTTCCCAAATTGGTCATCCTTGGGCATCAAGATCCTGTATTGGAATATGATACCGTGCTGCCGCAATTGAAAGGTTTAGGGGTTGAAATTGTCGCATTTGTTGGTGGGCATATGTCTTATATCGAAAATATTAAAGAATTTACTTACAAAGTTAAACTCTTTATCGAAAATTAAAGTGTTTTGACGTTAATTTTAGTTTTTTTTTTTAAGTTAGTCATCTCTAACTATAATAACCATGAAAAAAACTACCAATGCTCCAGCCCCAATGAAACTATATTGCAATCTCTTTGGTCACAACTATGAAGTTTCTAAAAAAGTTACCTCGCATGTAAAAGAATATACCTGCAAATGCTGCAAAAAGCAATTAACCACCAACAGCGATGGCGCGTTGACTGAGTTGACGCCCAAATTTAAAGAAATCAATTCAATATTAGAAGAGATGTACGTGCGTAGGATGGAGCGCTCACAAGAAAAAGCTTTCAGTTCTTCATATTGAATTAAAAACAGGCTTTTAATCATGCAATTTTTCTCAGGCAATTTGATAATTAGTACAAGATTAACATATAATTTTTTTAAATCTGATTCAATTTAATTACAATGTCGGATGTTATAAAAGCTTGAGTTTTGAAAAATTTATATTGCAGATTATTTAACCACGATTTTATTATAAAAAGCGAAATCACTAAGTTCGTTAAGGAATATACCTGTTTGAATTGTGGGAAACAATTGACCACGAGTGATCAAGGAGAACTCATCCCCTTGACCGACAAAAGGCGCGAAACCAATGAGGAGTTAAGAAAACTCTACATTAAAAGAAGAAAATTAAAAAAGAATGCTTATTGATCTTTAAGTGCATTCCAGCCCTTAGCAATTAATGGTACAAGAGTTTCTCCACGTGTCACCAAATGCATGCCTCTTTCTTTTTCAGTCATATAACCAATGACCGTGAAATTTGGGTTGCCCTTAATCTTTGGAAAGTCTTCTTGAGAAATGGTCATTAACAATTCATAATCTTCTCCACCATTTAATGCAATAGTTGTGCTGTCCATATTGAATTCTTCACATGTAGAAATGACTTGCGGGTCTAGCGGAATTTTATTTTCGTACAATTCTGCACCAACATCACTTTGCTTGCACAAATGAATGATTTCTGAAGAGAGCCCATCGCTAATATCAATCATTGATGTTGGCTTCACTTTTAAATCTTTCAGAAGTTTAACAATGTCCTTTCTTGCTTCAGGCTTGAGCTGTCTTTCAACAATATAGGTGTACATGTCCAAATCAGGCTGATTGTTTGGGTTGACCTTAAACACTTCCTTTTCTCTTTGTAATACTTGAAAGCCCATATAAGCGGCACCCAAATCACCAGTAACCACTAGTAGGTCGTTAGGTTTGGCACCACTTCTATAAACCACATCGTTTTTGCTGACCTCTCCAATTGCGGTCACAGAAATAATCAATCCGGTAGTTGATGAGGTGGTATCACCTCCAACAATATCCACGTCATAAATTTTTGCGGCAGCTTCAAATCCCGTATAAAGTTCTTCAACGGCCTCTAAGGGGAATCTATTGGAGACGGCAATAGATATAGTGACCTGAGTGGCTGTGGCGTTCATGGCATAAACATCAGACAAATTGACCATAATGGCTTTGTATCCCAAGTGCTTAAGTGGCATGTAGCTCAAGTCAAAATGCACGTGTTCTACCAATAAATCAGTGGTAACGACTACCTGTTTTGATTTAAAATCTAAAACAGCAGCATCATCACCTATCCCTTTAACGGTCGATTTTTGTGTAATTTCAAAATGTTTGGTCAAATGGTCTATAAGGCCAAATTCGCCCAAATCCCCTAAGGACGTGCGTTGCTCGTTTTTATCTTCTATCATCTTGCAAATTTATCAATTAGCCCAGTAATACACGAGCTTTTATTACAAAATTATGATAGAACAGTGCTATGCCAGCATTTGCTAATATAATGTTAGGTTGCATGGTAAAACCCTACTTAAGTTGTATATTCGCAGTCTATTTAGAAATAATCTATATAACGAATGATAAAAGTATCTGAAACAGCTAAAAAGAAGGTCATTGAACTGATGAGTGATGAAGGCTTTAACTCGATAACCGACTTTGTGCGCGTTGGTGTAAAAAGTGGTGGTTGTTCGGGTTTATCATATGATTTGAAGTTTGACAACTCACAGCAAAATGAGGATAAGGTATTTGAGGACAATGGCGTAAAAATTATTGTCGACAAGAAAAGTTTTTTATACCTCATTGGCACCACTCTTGAATACTCAGGAGGTTTAAACGGAGCGGGTTTTGTGTTTAACAATCCAAATGCCAATCGCACGTGTGGGTGTGGGGAATCGTTTTCCCTTTAATAACACCCCAATTCCCTTTAACAATACCCCAATCTTCCCAAGCGGAAGGAGTTGAATAAATAATAAATTCTGAACATGAAGTATACAGAAGACGATTTAAGAGAAGAATTAAAAACTAAGGAATACGAATATGGTTTTTACACAGATATTGAGTCTGATACATTGCCCATTGGTTTAAGTGAAGATGTCGTTCGTGCCATTTCTTTAAAAAAGGAAGAGCCACAATGGATGACTGATTGGCGTGTGGAATCGTTCCGTGCATGGCAAGAAATGATAGAGCCAGAATGGGCAAATGTTAATTATGTAAAACCAGATTTCCAAGCTATTTCCTACTATTCTGCGCCCAATACCAAACCAAAATTGGATAGTTTAGATGAGGTGGACCCGGAATTATTGGAAACTTTCAAGAAACTCGGGATTTCTCTCGATGAGCAGAAAATGTTATCAGGTGTTGCCATGGATGTTGTTATTGACTCTGTTTCAGTGGCCACAACATTCAAGAAAACCTTGAACGAAAAAGGTATTATTTTCTGTTCTATGAGCGACGCTATCAAAGAACATCCAGAACTGGTTAAAAAACATTTAGGTACTGTGGTGCCACAAAAGGATAATTTTTACGCAGCCCTAAACTCTGCCGTATTCAGTGATGGTAGTTTTTGTTACATACCAAAAGGTGTGAGGTGTCCGATGGAACTATCTACCTATTTCCGAATCAACCAAGCAAATACAGGACAATTTGAAAGAACCCTTGTTATTGCTGATGAAGGAAGTTACGTGAGTTATTTGGAAGGATGTACAGCGCCAAGTAGAGATGAAAATCAATTGCACGCTGCGGTGGTAGAATTAATTGCTATGGATGATGCAGAGATCAAGTACTCAACCGTTCAAAACTGGTTCCCAGGAAACAAAGAAGGCAAAGGAGGAGTTTATAATTTTGTGACCAAAAGAGGGATATGTGAGAAAAACGCTAAAATTTCATGGACACAAGTAGAAACCGGTTCAGCTGTTACATGGAAATATCCAAGTTGTATTTTGAAGGGTGACAATTCAGTGGGCGAGTTTTATTCCATTGCAGTGACCAATAATCACCAACAGGCAGATACCGGAACCAAAATGATCCATTTGGGAAAAAATACCAAATCGACCATTATTTCTAAAGGTATTTCAGCAGGTAAATCGCAAAACTCATATAGAGGTTTAGTTCAGATCAATTCAAGAGCTGATAATGCCCGTAATTTCTCTCAGTGCGATAGTTTGCTGATGGGTAACGATTGTGGTGCGCATACCTTCCCATATATTGAAGTTAAAAACAAAACGGCAATTATAGAACATGAAGCAACGACCAGTAAAATTGGTGAAGACCAAATTTTTTACTGTAACCAGCGTGGTATTGACACTGAAAAAGCAATTGCATTGATTGTTAATGGATTTAGTAAGGAAGTTTTGAATAAACTACCGATGGAGTTTGCCATTGAGGCACAAAAACTCTTGGAAATAAGTTTGGAAGGTTCCGTAGGATAATAAGTCCTGCCAGAGCACTCACTTGCAAAACTGACGTTAAGTAGCTGCTCTTTGCTGAGTAAATAAAGTGTTCAAATTAGGAGTACAAAATAGAAAAATATAACACTCAAACTCTGAAAGCCAACGATCAGAATTTGGCCCCCAATTATCGGGAAAATAATAGAAAGTAAATCGTATGTTGAAAATTAATAATTTACACGCAAGTGTTGAAGATAAAGCCATCTTAAGAGGCATCAATTTGGAAGTAAAAGCAGGTGAGGTACACGCCATAATGGGGCCAAACGGTTCTGGTAAGAGTACTTTGGCATCTGTAATAGCTGGTAAAGATGAGTATGAAATGACTGAGGGAGAAATCCTATTGGAGAATGAAAATATTAATGAGTTAGCACCAGAAGAACGCGCTCACAAAGGTATTTTCTTGTCTTTTCAATATCCCATTGAAATTCCTGGTGTTTCTGTAACCAATTTTATAAAAACAGCCATCAATGAAACTCGTAAAGCCAACGGCCTTCCTGACATGCCAGCCAATGAAATGCTGAAAATGATTCGTGAAAAATCTGAGATGTTAGAAATTGACCGTAAATTTTTGTCCAGATCATTGAACGAAGGTTTTTCAGGTGGTGAAAAGAAACGTAACGAAATTTTTCAATTGGCCATGTTAGAGCCAAAATTAGCCATCCTTGATGAAACCGATTCAGGTTTGGATATTGATGCGTTACGTATCGTGGCCAATGGCGTCAACAAATTGAGAAGTAAAGATAACGCTGTCATTGTCATCACGCACTACCAACGTTTACTTGATCATATTGTGCCTGATTTTGTACATGTCTTGTATGAAGGACGCATTGTAAAATCTGGAGGGAAGGAATTGGCTCATGAGCTTGAAGAAAAAGGCTACGATTGGATTAAGGAAGAAGTGAACGCATAATTTAAGTATGCAGTCCACAGTAGGCAGTCTTCAGTGACTGCCAACTGATAACTGCCAACTGAAGACTGAAAAAATGGAACTAAAAGAAAAACTCATAGCCTCATTTATGGCATTCGAAAATCTCGTGGATATTGATTTGCCCGTACATGATGTGCGTAGTGAAGCGATAAAAGAATTTGAAAGTCAAGGCTTTCCGTCCAAACGTGATGAAGCCTGGAAATACACCTCATTAAATAGTATTTTGAAACATGATTACAGTGTTTTTCCAAAGCTTGAAAACCATATCGATTATAACGATATTAAAAAATATTTCATTCACGATATTGACACTTATAAAATTGTCTTTATTGATGGAAAATATTCGTCACATCTTTCTGAAACAACACATGATGGGATTGATGTATGCTTGATGTCGTCAGCATTATCAAAGCCAAAATACCGACTCATTATTGAAAATTATTTCAATAAGGTGGCTACAAAAGACAGCCTCTCCTCATTAAATACTGCCTTTTCACAAGAAGGTGCTTACATCCACATCCCGAAAAATAAATTGGTAGCAAAGCCAATACAGATTGTGCATTTTTCAACCGGTAATGAAGCAGCTTTAATGTTGCAACCCCGCAATTTGATTGTTGTAGATGAAAATTCGCATGTTCAAATTATTGAACGTCATCAAAGTTTGACTGACAATCCAGTATTGACCAATAGTGTCACTGAAGTTTTTGCTAACAAACGCGCCATTGTGGATTATTATAAGATCCAGAATGATAATCAAAATGCATCTTTGATTGACAGTACCTTTGTAAATCAAAAACGCGAAAGTGTGGCTTCAGTGCATACCTTCTCTTTTGGAGGGAAACTGACGCGCAACAATCTCAATTTTTATCAAAATGGAGAGCGTATTGATTCTACAATGAAAGGGATCACTATTATTGGCAACAAACAACATGTAGATCACAATACACTAGTGCATCATATTGAACCAAATTGCGAAAGTCACCAAGACTACAAAGGCATTTATGGAGATAGTTCTACAGGTGTCTTCAACGGGAAAGTGCTTGTGAATAGAGAAGCCCAAAAAACCAATGCGTTTCAGGCCAACAACAATATTTTGTTGAGTGACAAAGCCAGTATCAACACCAAACCGCAATTGGAAATTTTTGCAGATGACGTTAAATGTTCGCATGGTTGTACCATTGGGCAATTGGATGACAGTGCCATGTTCTACCTGCGCTCTAGAGGTATTCCAGAAAAAGAAGCGAAGGCTTTATTGATGTTTGCCTTTAGTAACAACGTGATGAGTTCGGTCAAAATCCCAGAGATTAAACAACGTATCACCAAGATTATCGCTAATAAATTAGGGGTTAATACTGGGTTTGATTTGTAATCTTTATAGGAGTTTAAATCATTTTAATTAAATCTCAATTTTTATTTGGAGCTATTTCCAGCTTTCGGCAGTCGCTCTCTGCGAGGAGCTCCAACAAATGCCTCAATCTGGGCTATGTAAAAAAGACACCTATGTTCAACGTAGAAACCATAAGAAAAGATTTCCCAATACTTCACAGACAAGTCAATGGGAAGCCGTTGGTATATTTTGACAATGCCGCCACCTCACAAACACCACAACAAGTGATGGATGCTATTGTGGAGTATTATTCAAATTACAATGCGAATATCCACAGAGGTGTGCATAGCTTAAGTCAGGAAGCCACTGATAAATATGAACAAGCACGTTTAACGATTCAAAAACATTTTAATGCCAAAGCGTCTCATGAAATCATTATGACCTCTGGTACTACGCACGGCATCAATTTGGTGGCTAGTGGTTTTACGACACTGCTCAAAAAAGGTGATGAAGTAATCGTTTCTGCTCTTGAGCATCATAGCAATATTGTGCCGTGGCAAATGTTGTGCGAACGCACTGGCGCCATTTTAAGGGTTCTTCCTATGAATGATGAAGGCGAATTGGTGATGGCTGCTTACGCCGACTTACTTTCAGAAAAAACAAAACTCGTTTTTGTCAATCATATTTCAAATGCTTTAGGGACCATTAATCCTATAAAACAGATTATTGAACAGGCACATGCCGTTGGCGCAGCAGTTTTAGTGGATGGCGCTCAGGCATGTCCTCATCTCAAACCTGATGTCCAAGCTTTGGATGTCGATTTTTACGTGACCTCAGCACATAAAATGTGTGGTCCAACAGGTGTTGGAATGTTGTACGGTAAGGAAGACTGGCTTAATAAATTACCAGCTTATCAAGGCGGTGGTGAGATGATTGCAGAAGTGACTTTTGAGAAAACGACTTATGCAGATTTGCCACACAAATTTGAAGCTGGCACTCCAAACATCTGTGGAGGGATCGCCTTTGGTGCAGCCATTGATTATATGAACCATATCGGTTTTGAAAATATTGCTACGTATGAGCACGAACTTTTGGAATATGCCACAGCACAACTTCTAGAAATAGAAGGGTTGAAAATTTATGGGACCGCTAAAGAAAAAACTTCGGTGATTTCTTTTAATCTCAAAGGGATTCATCCATATGATGTTGGGACACTACTTGACAAAATGGGTGTTGCCGTGCGTACCGGTCACCATTGTGCTCAGCCTATCATGGATTATTATAAAATTCCTGGCACCGTAAGGGCTTCTTTTGCATTTTACAATACCAAACAGGAAATTGATACTTTAGTTTCAGGCGTTAAAAAGGCCAAAATGATGTTATCCTAAACTTTTCTATTTCAAAGATTCACTTTATGAAATTAAAAGTCTTAGTAGTGCTGTCAGTTGTATTTTTGTTTTTTTCATGCTCCAAAAGTCCGAAAGAAGCAACATGGCTCGTTTCAGGTAACGAAACAGATTGTGTTGGTGAAGCTCCTAATAAGTGTCTTCAAGTTAAAGAAGAAGGACAAAAGGAATGGACTGTTTTCTATGACCAGATTGAAGATTTTGACTATGAAGAGGGTTTTTATTATCGAATTAAGGTAGAAACCGTTGAGGTCGAAAAACCTCCTGTTGATGGGTCTTCGTTGAAATACAAGCTGCTCGAAATCATAGAAAAATCAAAAATCCCTTTAAATCTAGATCACGGCTCTTGGTTGGTGACGCGAATAAAAGAGACAGACAGTTTTGGCCGAAATCCGTTTATTAAAATTGACCTCTCCCAAAATGTTATCAATGGCAACACGAGTTGCAACCGGTTTACGGCAAAAATTGAGGTAAGCAATCATATTGTTGATATTTCTGGACTGTCTTCCACTGAAATGATGTGCAAAGATTTTGAGACTGAAACCTTATTTTTAGAGGCATTAAAAGATGTCAGCAGGTATACCTTAAAAGAAGAAAAGCTACAATTACTTGATAAAAATGATGGGTTGCTAATAGAGTGCAAGTACTTAAAATCAGAGTAATCCAATATTAACAACATATTGATCTCCATGATGTAAATGCTTGAATTGAAGAGATAAATTGTAACTTTGTATAAAATTTTAGAATGACTATAAAAGCGATACAAGAGGACCTTATTGACGAGTTTTCAATGTTTGAAGATTGGGAAGAACGCTATCAATATATGATTGATTTGGGTAAAACCTTGCCTT
Source organism: Gelidibacter algens (assembly GCF_001678675.1). Lineage (GTDB taxonomy): Bacteria > Bacteroidota > Bacteroidia > Flavobacteriales > Flavobacteriaceae > Gelidibacter > Gelidibacter algens. The sequence goes on along the minus strand of NZ_LZRN01000020.1, from coordinate 24,941 downwards.
TAATTGAAGACGCATATAAGACGCAAGATAATGTTATCAAAGGTTGCCAAAGTAAAGTTTGGGTACATGCTGAAATGGACGATGATAAAGTCGTGTTTACGGCAGATAGTGATGCGATTATCACCAAAGGGATCATTGCGATATTAATCCGTGTGTTTTCTAACCAGCATCCAAAAGATATTATTGCTGCAGATACTGATTTTATAGATGAAATCGGACTTAAAGAACACTTGTCTCCAACACGTGCCAACGGATTGGTGAGCATGATTAAACAATTAAAAATGTATGCTATTGCATATCAAACTCAGTTGAATTAACAATAAGAGATTCAAAATTCAAAGTTTCATATTCTACGGAACCAAGAACTTTGAGTCTTAAACATTAAACAAAAAACCATGGAAAGCACAATAGATACCAACGCCTTAGGCGAAAAAATAGTAAGAGTTTTAAAAACTATTTACGATCCAGAAATACCGGTAGACATTTATGAACTTGGATTGATCTACGATGTATTTGTCAATGAAGATACTGATGTCAAGATCCTCATGACGTTAACCACCCCAAACTGTCCTGTAGCAGAAACATTGCCATTGGAGGTTGAGGAAAAAGTAAAATCCTTGAACGAGGTAAAATCTGCTGTTGTGGAAATCACCTTTGATCCACCTTGGACCCAAGAGTTGATGAGTGAAGAAGCTAAGCTTGAATTGGGAATGCTTTAATTAGTCTTCAGTAAGCAGTCTTCAGTCGGTAAGTTGGTGATAGATTTTTATAGCTTTTGGGATGAACTTTCGATTTACGGGATTCATCCCTATTCGTCTCTCTGAAGTTATTTTTAATTGATACCCAAAATCTTAAACCCAATTTGTAAGAACACATATCCAAAACATGCCAAGACCCAATCCTAAATCATTAAAAGACAAAGACAAAACGAGTCTGAGAAAGTCTTTTAGTGCCTTGGTATTCATTCCGCGTTTCTTCAAGGAAATCTGGAAAACCAATAAAAAATTATTTCTTTTATCTTCCTTTTGCCGTTTAATTGGGGCCGTTTTACCGGTGATCATTTTGTGGGTAGGAAAACTTATCATCGATGAGATTATCCTTCAAAGTAAAATAGACACTTCAGATTTGACGCAATTGTGGACCTATGTAGGGATCGAATTTGGCCTCATCGTCCTTTCAGATTTAATGAGCCGTGCCATTTCACTAACAGATAGTCTTTTGGGCGATGCGTATTCTATAGAATCGTCGGTTACCATTATTAAAAAAACCAATCAGATAGATATCAGTCTTCTAGAAGACTCTGAATTCTATGATAAATTAGAACGTGCCAGAATGCAAACCTCAGGTCGTGTCGGGCTCATGTCTAACGCGTTGGGCGAAGTACAGAGTTTGATTTCCATCGCTACATTGGTTGCAGGTTTAATCTACTTTGAACCCTATTTGATTATTTTGCTGGTGCTAAGTATTATTCCATCCTTTATAAACGAAATTTGGTTCAGTCAGCAACAATATTCTTTGGCTCGAGGTTGGACTGCCGAAAGACGCGAGTTGGATTATCTCAGGTTTATCGGTGCAAACAACATTACCGCTAAGGAAATTAAACTTTTCGGGCTGACTGATTTTATCGTAGATCGCTTCAAAAATCTATCCCAAGAATACTTTGAACTTAATAAAAAACTGACGGTTAAACGTTCTGCTTTAGGATTTGTATTTAATGTTTTGGGTACTTTGAGTTATTACGGAGCGTATATTTTTATTATTTATCGCGTCATTTTTGGAGTGATCACGCTTGGAGAATTGACGTTTTTGTCAGGATCCTTTAACAGGTTGACTCGAAATCTTCAGGAGTTCTTTTCAAAATTTACAAGAATCACAGAGAGCGCACTTTATCTTAAAGATTATTTTGAATTTATAGATATCTCTATCACACCTACTCATAGTGAAGATCAGCATTTACCTGAAAAGATGCAATTGGGTTTTGAATTTAAGAATGTCCATTTCTCTTATCCAGATTCTGAACACGAAATTCTAAAAGGGCTCAGCTTTAAAATTGCTGTTGGCGAAAAAATAGCTTTTGTTGGACAAAACGGAGCGGGAAAAACAACACTTACCAAACTGATGTTGCGATTTTATGAGCCAACATCTGGAGAAATATTGATAGATGGCGTCAATATTAATAGATTTAAACAAGACGACTACCAGAAATTTTTTGGGGTGATTTTTCAAGACTTTTTCCGTTATGAATTTACCGTTAGAGAAAATATTGCCATCGGTGATATTGCGCAATTGGAGAATCAGGAAAAAATTGAAAATGCGGCACAATTAAGTTTGGCCAATGAGGTCATTTCTGAATTAAAAAAAGGTTATGACCAACAACTAGGGAAGCGTTTTTACAAAGGACAAGAACTCTCCGGCGGGCAATGGCAAAAAGTAGCGCTGGCAAGAGCCTATATGAAAGATGCTGAAGTCATGATTTTGGATGAGCCCACCTCAGCATTGGACGCCAAGGCTGAAAGTGACGTATTTAAACGCTTTATAGGGTTGACACAAGGTAAAACAAGTATTATCATATCTCACAGATTCAGTACGGTCCGCCAAGCCGATCGTATCTTGGTGTTGGAAGAAGGCAAAGTTTTGGAAATTGGGACACACGAGCAATTAATGGCAAACGATGCCTTATATGCGCAGCTGTTTCAGTTACAGGCGGAAGGGTATCAATAATTAACCGGTCAACACGTCTGTAATTCAAGGCGTTTCACTAATTTATAACTTAATTTTATATTATGGAAGATGAAATTATCAACAGAGTAGCCAGTAGTAAATTGGTGGTGGTAGATCTTGAAGATTACTACCCTAAGGGGAACCGGAGCGTTATCGATATTAAAGATTGGTTGTTTCAAGAATTGGTGCTGCGTGAAAAAGATTTCAGAGAGTATGTCAAACAGCATGACTGGACGCAATATCAAGACCATTATGTGGCGTTGACCTGCACTTCAGATGCCATTGTGCCCGCTTGGGCTTTTATGTTGCTCACCATGCATTTACAACCCTATGCGAAGACCATCGTCATAGGCAGTTTGGAACAATTGGAAACTTCAATCTATCAAGATGTTATTCAAAATTTAGACACAGATTCTTTTGTAGATCAGCCGCTGATCATTAAAGGTTGCGCAAATAAACCAGTACCGGCAAATGCTTATATCATGCTGTCGCAAAAACTGAAACCCATCGCAAAGTCCATCATGTACGGGGAAGCCTGCTCTTCAGTACCCTTGTATAAAAGAAAATAGATCAGAATACTATTTTAGTATAGATAGGCTTAGATTTATAGTTGTAACCTGAAAGATGTACTAACTTAATAAATTGAAGAATGACAAAAAGCATACTGATTACTCTAGGTTTGATGATGAGTATTTCATTTGGTTTTGCTCAAACCAAAGAAGAATTGCAAACTCAAAAGAAGGATAAACAAGCTGTAGCTGATGCGGCGCAAAAAGAGGCGAACGCTTTACAGGCGCAAATAGATGCACTCCCAGGTTGGAAAAGAGGTGCTTTTGGAGTTATTGGTGGTAGTTTTTCCAATTTTAATAATTGGTACTCTCAAGGAGCACCAAACAACAGTTCTGGTAATATAGGTATTAACCTTAATGCTTTTGCCAATAAATTGGAAGACAACTATTTTTGGAGAAACTCTTTAACGGTTAATCTTGCTTGGGTGAAATTTGATGATAAAGATAACCCCAATGACGATGACAGTTTTAGACCAACTACAGACGTGTTCAATATGTCGTCATTGTATGGGCGGAAATTAAACGATAAATGGGCGGCTTCCGCTTTGGGAGAATATAGAACTACGCTTTTAAACAATTTCAACGATCCAGGTTATCTAGATTTGGGTGTAGGTTTTACATGGACACCACTTGATAATTTAATTGTCGTAATCCATCCTTTAAACTACAACTTTGTTTTTGCTGAAAATGATGCGGTGTTTGAATCTTCTTTAGGTGCAAAAGTGGTGGCAGACTATACCAGACAAATAGGAGCCGTTTCTTTTAAATCCAACCTTTCTGCGTTTTTTAGTTACCAAGGATCAGATTTGTCAAACTGGACATGGACCAACGCATTTAGCTACACCCTTTGGAAGAATATTGGTGTAGGCTTTGATTTTGCATTGAGAAACAATAAACAGGAAGCTTTAAACTATGCGTTTGGACAATATAACCCGATGGCTGTGCCAGCAGAAACCGAACCTACTTTCGATAATGTGGATAACGATTTGCAAACCTATTACACGCTTGGTTTGACCTATAAATTTTAAGACCACTTGTAATTTTATAAAAAAAAAAGCTACCTGTTGGGTAGCTATTTTTTGTTTATAATACGTTGAATTTACTCTTCTTCTTCTTCACCTTCATAATCTGGATATAGCAAATTATTATAAGGAAAACGAGTGACATGGATGTCTCTCACTTCATCATAAACCCGTTTTTTAAAGGACTCTAAGTTTTCTTTGTTTAAGGCTGAAATAAAGATGGCATCATTTCCAAGTTGGTTCATCCAGGTCTTTTTCCATTCTTCAAGGGTATAATTGGCTTTGGTTTTAACCGCAATCAAATCATCCTTATCAAATGGCACCGCTTCATAAGCATCTATTTTGTTGAAGACCATGATGGTTGGTTTATCGGCACTGCCAATTTCTCCCAGAATTTTATTGACTGAGGCAATTTGATCCTCAAAGTGAGGATGTGAAATATCCACCACATGCAATAACAAATCAGCTTCTCGCACTTCATCCAAGGTGCTTTTAAAGGATTCTACCAATTGCGTAGGTAATTTTCTGATGAAACCAACCGTGTCACTCACCAAAAACGGAAGGTTGCCAATGACGACCTTTCTGACCGTGGTATCCAATGTGGCAAACAATTTATCCTCTGCAAACACATCACTTTTACTGATCACGTTCATGAGTGTAGATTTGCCAACGTTGGTATAACCCACCAAAGCAACTCGTACCATTTGGCCTCTGTTGCCGCGTTGTACAGACATTTGTCTATCAATGGTTTTAATCTTATCCTTTAATAGTGAAATTCGGTCCCTAACAATACGTCTGTCAGTTTCAATTTCAGTTTCTCCAGGTCCGCGCATCCCGATACCCCCTTTTTGACGTTCCAAGTGAGTCCACATCCCTTTTAGACGTGGTAATAAATATTCACACTGTGCCAATTCAACTTGTGTTCTGGCATAACTTGTTTGTGCACGTTGTGCAAAAATATCGAGGATAAGATTGGTTCTATCCAATACTTTACACTCTAACAGTTTACTGATATTGCGTTCTTGTGCTGCTGATAATTCGTCATCAAAAATGGCGGTTCCAATATCATTTTCCTTAATAAAATTTTGGACTTCCTGCATTTTCCCTGTCCCTATAAAAGTTTTAGGATTTGGCATTTCCATTTTTTGTGTAAAGCGTTTGACTACTTCACCCCCAGCTGTATAGGTTAAGAATTCGAGTTCATCTAAATATTCTTTAGATTTTTCTTCATCTTGTTGCTTGGTGACGACACCAATTAAAACGGTTTTTTCTAAATTAATATCTTTCTTCTCTAACATACATATGATTAAAACACAAAGTTACATAATTGATTGGCTATCATTTAGTATTTTTAAAACTTAAATTACTAAAGTGAGTCCTCAAACCCCAAATCCAGACGTACATACCATTGCATTTTATAACACTGAAAACCTATTTGATTATGTAGATGATCAATTTGTCAATAACAATGACTTTTTGGGAGCTTCAACTAAAGGCTGGAATAAAGAGCGTTATGACAATAAAATTTACAAAACCGGTCTGGTAATTTCTAGAATAGGATTTGAGGAACTTCAAAAGCCACCTTCACTTATAGGTTTGGCTGAGGTAGAAAATGATTCGGTATTAACAGATTTGGTTCAAAGTCCAAATCTAAAAGAATATGGTTATGGGTTTGTGAGATATGACTCCCCAGACGAGCGCGGTATTGACGTTGCCCTTTTATATAATAAAGATAGTTTTACGTTGGAACATTCGGAAAATATTGCACTTCATGTGGAGAGTGAACTGGGTGTAAAGGATTATACTAGGGATATCCTTAAAGTGAGTGGCTATCTAAACGGCGAAAAAATTCATGTGTTGGTCAACCATTGGCCTTCGAGACATGAAGGATCTGATACAACAGGCCATAAGCGCATGTTTGCTGCACAAAAGGTGTCCGCAATTATTGATCAAATACTTACGACGGAAAGGGATGCGAAAATTATCATTATGGGAGATTTTAACGATAATCCAAAAAATGACAGTATTCAATTTCTTAAGAACCAACAGAAACTTTATACTCCGATGGAAACTCTTCTCTCCTATACGAGAGGTAGCGCCAACCATAATTTTAAATGGATCTTATTTGATCAAATTTTGATGACTCCCAATTTTTTAGAATCTCAGAAAGGGAACCTCAAATTTTTTAAAGCAGATATTTTTGACGATAAATTCTTGACACAACTTAATGGAAAGCACAAAGGTCAGCCCTTTAGAACCTATGCTGGAAAAAAATATAAAGGAGGTTACAGCGATCATTTTCCGGTGTACATCCAAGTGAGAAAGAAAGCGCTTTAAACTAATTCAAACCTCAATTTAAACCTAAAAGACTTTTAAAAACAACAATGCTAAAAATACTGCTACTACCGGAATCAACCATAATGTGAAAATTCCATAGGCGTGAGTCTTTTTTTGATTGGCATTCAAGACTTTTCGCTTCTTACCACTGTACTGCATCCAATTTTTGAAGTAAAGCATCAAAGAAGCTATGACAAATAATACCCAGGCTTTGGTTGCGGTCATGGTTGCCACGTGCATTTGGCTGAAGAACTCCGCAAAAAATACTCCCAAAACAAGAAGTAAGGACGCTTGCACAAGTGTAATGTAAAAAATAGCGATCTTATTAGCTTTGCTTTTATTGGCGCCTTTTTTATAATGGTTAAAACTATTGAAAAATAGGTGGTCAAAAATGGTCATGTTCATGCGGTAAAAGTATAAAAAAACGAAGCTGTGTCAGCAAATTTAAAGTTCAATTATACTCAAAGGTTTAATCACGGTCTAGAATTTTGAAATTATCTACTTCAAAGGTGCCATCAATTGTTCCGTTAATGGGGTTGGTATTACCGCTGTTGTCTCCACCAATATATTTGAATGCAATATAGATGGTGCCTGAATAAGGGCTTAAATCAATAAGTCCGGAATCAACCCAATCCTGATAAAACACATCGTCTGATACGATCGTTGCTGGCAAAACCTTCCACGTTGCCGAAGTCACTTGATCAGCCGTTCCATCCCAATTGGAAGAAATCAACAGCTCTAATTCACTCCCATCTTCAGAACTATTTGAGGATATGAAATTGGCATAGGCCTTATCAAGTGCATTCAAATTTATGGGCGGTGTAATCAACCATGCGATATTTACGGGCGTTCCAGAATTGTAGGCTTTCATTGCCGCTATTTTGTTGCCTGGACCAGGATTTCCAATATCAGTCGTGGTTGCAATTTTCCAATTTAATGTCCCCACTTCGGCATAAGATGTCCAGCCGTTGCCACTGATAACCTTATTTGTTGGCATCGATTCAAAATCTTCATTTAAAATAATTGAAAAATCTTCAATAGATACAGGTGAACATCTGGGACCTGTCATTGTAATATCACTAATATCGTTCAAGGCTACAACCAATTTGCTGCCATCAAATGTTCTCGCAATCACACCTCTAACCGTCCCATTTCCTATTGGAAGCAAATGATCCTTAAAGGCCGCAAAAGAACTGGTTTCCAAATTGAAATTGGAATACCCGATACTTCCTGTGCAGCTTTGCATGAGTCTTAGGGTGTCAAAATCCTGTGCAGGATCAAAGTACCGTTTGCCTTCAAGGTTATTAGAAAATTCAACACCGCTGAATTCTGTATAAATTCCGATATGGGTACTGTTAACTTGTGATAAGTTGAGCTTCAATGGCACCAGATCTAAAGTGTTTTCAGAACGGAACATATTTTGGGCACGTTGATTTTCAGTAAGCCGCTCAACAGTAGTTCCAAATTGGTTGGTTTCTGTACTTCCGCCAATGGTTACAACACCATTGCCCACTCTTTCCTCACCAACATATAAACCATTTAGTTTGATATAAACTTCTCTGCCCATATTATATTGATTATAACTCTCTACTTGGTTCACGATGACTTTTATACCTGCCGAGGGATTTTCTGCTGCATTTTGAAGGAATAATTCCTTAAAAAAGTTGCCATTTTTATCCGAAGAGCTCACATAGGCTTTGATGTATACATCCGTATCTATAAGTACAGGTCCATTGTTGTTACTGGTGTATTTTGTTTTTAAATCAACCATAGAAATCTCAATAGCGCCGCTGGACAATAGCGCTTCCAAAGCTTTATTTTCTTCAGTTCCCAAACCTTCAGGAACCGAAAAATCATCGTCTTGTACACAGGAACTTATCGCCATACTGAAAGCTATAATTGTGAAAAATGCGAAACCTTTACTTATTTTGATCATGGCATTATTTTTTGAGTTCTCAATTAATGGTAACCATAATTCTAACTTTTCTATGTTATTAGAATCTGACGTAAACGTTTAGAAAGTAGGTTGTTCCTCGGCCATACCAGTACTTAGCTCCAAATACTGGGATGTCATTGCTGGAATCTTCTTTTAACGCTCTGTAATTGGCATTTCTACCCTGTTCAAAACCACCGGTCTTATGGATCACATCCAAAATGTTGCTGACACTTGCAAAAAAGCCCACAAAATAGTTGTCAATTTTCCATGATTTACCTCCCACAAGATTCACGATCATGTACTTATCAAATTTTTCTTGTTTTAAGAGTTGTCGGGCAATCTCTGGATCATAGTCATTGAATGGCAATCCGTCAGCATCGGAATAGAAATTACGTGTTCTAATCAATGGGCTAACATCTACATAGGTATTGTCAAAAAAGTTTGCAGTGGCACCGAACCACCAATATTCGGGATCGCGATATTCAAAGCCTGCTGAATAAGCAGTCTGAGGACCGTTGGCAAGTTTATAATTTTTTAGATTAGCCGGTCCATAATCGATGCCGTTGGGGTTGGTAAAGCTTGATGAAGTCAGGTATAAATCTGGATTATTGGCATAGGTAAATTGACCTACAGATGCAGCACCTTTTAACTTTATGGTTGGTGTTAATTGCGCTTCGAGTCCCAATTCAGCACCAAAATGTTTTTTATCAACACCCTGCAGGATTTCCTGAACAAAGGCAGAGGTTTGATTTTCTGAGATTTCAAAACTGCTCAAGCCATCTGCATAATAAAAGGAAATTTCATTGGCATCTTCAATTTTTGCATAATAGCCAGTGAGTTTTGCTTTCACGATAGATGAGCGGAAGATATAACTTGCATCTGCAGACTGTATTTTTTCTTCGGTAATATTTTTAACGACACTTTGGTTCTCTCTGGAGTTGGAATAGGTATTTCTAAGCGACGGGGCTTTTGTAAGATATACAGCATTAAAATCCAAAACATGTTTTCCGGTTATTTTATAAGTAAATCCACCTTTTCCGCCCAAACCGGTAAAGCTCAATCGTTCTCCTTTTCCGTAAGAATTATCAGCGTAGGCTTCATGTTGATAAAGTCCTTCCCGCTGATAGGTGGTGTTTGTAACGCTTAATGCGGCGAAGAAGTCCAATTTCTTATATTTGAATTGAGCCTGTGCAAATGAGGAAAGAAGGTTGGCGTACACATTGTAATTGTATCTAAATCGCTCTCCTTCCCCAACAATTCTATTGGGGTTTTTCAAATCATATTGAACAGTATCAAATGCATCCACATTTAATGCTCCGTTGGAGCCCAATAAATCGATGACTTCAGCAAAATTTTCAGATGTTAAATGGCTGTAATTGATAGACCCGTTTAATGTAATATTGTTGGTCATATCATAGGTGAAAATAGTATTTGCCGTTATTTGCGAATCATCATTACGGTCTTCATACAATACATAAGCCGCATTTTCACCAGCGCTGTTATTTGTAATATTGGCATCGTAGATTCTGTTCCAATCAATTTGTCCATCCTTTAAAAACTGTTGCTCCAATTGATATGCGGCAGCATAGTCAGGTCCATTGGCATCTGCCAAGGCATAACTAGGCAATCTTTGGTAATATGCAGCACTCGGATTTGCACCACCAGGATAATCCAAACGGCTGTTTCCGGTTTTGCCAAATTGGTAAGCCACGTTGGTATTTAGAGTGGTTTTTTTGTTGAGATCCCAATCATGATTCATTATAAAAATGGGCTCATTTACTTCCTTCACACGTGAGTTGCGTTTTTCACCATCTTGATAACCCCAATATTCATTGTATGTGATACCTTTTAAATCGTAAATCTCCTGAGTGTTGGGAGAGGATTTTCCTCGGCGATTAGGTGCGTAAATGGCGGTAAGGTTAATACTCTGATGGTCATTGATTTTCTTTTTTACGGAGGCAAATAATGAATTGGAATCATAGAAGGTCGCATCTTGAAAACCTTCTTCTCCCCAACGCTTGCCAACAGCGGCAGATACTGCCCAACCGCCTTTCATAAGGCCTGTCGCATAACTTGCAATAACCCGGTTGGTATAACTTCTGTCAGAAGATGAATAGGTAATACGTCCGCCTTTCTTAAATGTTGAGGCTCTAGTGTTGATATTGCTTGATCCCAAGGCGCCTCCAAACGTATATTGTGAGGGTGCTAAGTTGGAGGCCAATTCTTGGTTCCTGACAACATCGTTCATGCCTCCCCAATTGCTCCATTGTGGCCTGCCACTATAAAACTTGTTCATTTCAATACCGTTGATCAAGACCGTACCATTTTCTGAACTTAAACCTCTGATACTAAAAAAGGAGGAGCTAAATTCAAAGGCTGCAGTGCGTTGAAATATATCTTGGGAGGATTGTAGCAGTCCAGAAATATTATCTGCACCACCACTGGTCTCATCATTCAATTCATCGTCTGATAAAGTAATTGTGTATAGGTCGACTGAATCAGCAACATTGATATCCAACATCATATCACTGATATCCAAAGTTTGCCCTTCATTTATAATAATTGGGAACCTTTTGGTGACATAGCCACTTTTTTCGATTTTTAAAATGTGTTCTCCCAATGGAACATTTGAAGTAAAACTAAATTTACCTTCAGCATCTGTTTGAGCAGTTTGTAAAGTTTCTTCAATGGTAACGGTGACATTGGGAATTGGAACCATGGTGGTGCCATCAATAACGCTTCCTTTTACAACAGTTTGCCGAGCGGATGCTGTAATGACAGTGAAAATTCCAAATAATAGAATAGTAAAACTTTTTGTCATTTGTCACTTCAAGCGGTTAGTTAGACATGTATTTTGGAAGGGATTGCTTTATACTACTTAGGTCTGCTCTAGGTTATTAGTAACAATACTATTTCAGTCGTAATGAAATCTGCATTTTGCAATTAATATTTGTCCCTCTCTATATTGATAAATCAGTCTATGTTCACTATCAATTCGCCTTGACCAAAATCCAGAATACTTATGCTTTAAAGGTTCAGGTTTTCCTATGCCATCGAAAGGGTTTCTAGCTATGTCTTTCAGAAGTTCATTTATTCTCTTTACCTTTTTTTTGTCAGCTTTTTGCCAATACAAGTAATCCTCCCAAGACTCGTCAACAAAAACATATTTCATATTAATTTTCGATTAGCTCTTTATTGAAAGTTACTCCGGTTTTAATTTTTTCAATTGCGGAATCTAATCTCAATTCATTTTTTCGAGAAGACAATTCGTGGTTAGTTGCCATTAGGGAATTGTATTCCTCTAGTGACATCACTACAATTCCTGAATCTTTGCCACGATTTATAATCAAAGTTTCAAAGTTTTTTGCTACTCGATCCAAGTGAGTTTTAATATTTTTTCTAAAATCTGAAACAGTTGTGATTTGCATAATTTTGTGTTTTATGAAGTACAAATATATGTACAAAATATGATTTTATTTTATTTTGATTGTTGTTTTTATACACCATCTTAGGATATAAAATTAATACTCCCAATTTTACAACAACGCTGTTTTTATCTATAAATGAGGTAATTAGCCTTATCAAATGTACATTATTTATAATAAATATTTACATTTGACTTAAGATTTATGTAAGCGTAAAAAAACATAATTTGTAAGAAATGAGATCCCAGAAATTACTTATAACTACAAGTTTTTTAATGTTGGCAATTAACCTGTGGTCTCAGGAGTCAAAAAGATTTAAGATTCATACTGTTGCTTTCTACAATTTGGAAAACTTGTTTGACACTATCAATGACCCCACAAAATATGATGAATCTAGTCCTATGATGGAGTTGAACACAGGCAGACAAGAAGTTTATAATAAAAAGATACGGAATATGGCGCGGGTTATTGCAGATATTGGTGTGGATGGCGCCCATAATACCCCTGCTATATTGGGTGTTTGCGAAATTGAAAACAGAGGTGTTTTGGTTGATTTGGTAAATGATTCCCTTTTATTACGAAAAGACTATGGCATCATTCATTATGAATCTCCAGATATGCGTGGTATTGATGTGGGGATGATTTATCAAAAAGCACTGTTTCAACCCATCAGCACCAGCATCCATACCTTAAAAATTTACGATGACCTCACCAAAGACCGTGTGTATACCAGAGATCAATTATTGGTGAGTGGGAAATTGGATGGGGATTTGATCCATATTATCGTGAACCATTGGCCTTCGCGAAGTGGTGGTGAAGAGCGCAGCCGAAGCAAACGTATAGGGGCTGCAAAGCTCAATAAGCGGCTCATCGATTCCTTACAGATTATCGATCCCTATGCCAAGATCATAACGATGGGCGACTTGAATGATGACCCTAGCAATGCAAGTGTCAAGCACGTCTTGAATGCCAAGTCAGAAAAAGAAGAACTCCAATTGAAAGACATTTACAATCCATATGAGAATTTTCATAAAAGTGGTTTGGGCACAACAGCCTATCGGGATGCGTGGAGTTTGTTTGATCAAATATTAATGACCCAACCTTTGTTAGAAAAGGACTATTCCTCCTTTAGGTTTTACAAGGCTTTTATTTACAATAAATATTATTTGACCACAGCACGCGGCCGTTATAAAGGCTATCCGTTTAGAAGTTTTTCAGATGGCGGATTTACGGGAGGGTTTAGTGACCACTTTCCGGTGTATGTGTATTTGATTAAAGAAGTAGAATAGAAGAGACCAATTAAAAAAGCCACTTCCTTCCGAAAGTGGCTTTGAAAAATTTCATTTATTTAATGTTTACAAATCAAACTTGATCCCTTGTGCCAAAGGTAAATCTGCAGTGTAATTAATGGTATTGGTTTGACGTCTCATATACACTTTCCATGCATCTGATCCTGACTCGCGTCCGCCACCTGTTTCTTTTTCTCCTCCAAAGGCACCGCCAATTTCAGCACCTGAAGTACCGATATTCACATTAGCAATCCCACAGTCAGATCCTTGTACAGATAAGAAAGCTTCGGCCTCACGTAAGTTATTGGTCATAATTGCTGAAGACAAGCCTTGTTTTACTCCATTTTGAATTTCTAGAGCGTTATGTACGTCACCTGAATATTTCAACAAATAGAGTACAGGAGCAAACGTTTCGTGTTGCACGATTTTATAGTCTGGTTGCGCCTCAGCGATTGCTGGTCTTACGTAGCATCCACTTTCAAAGCCTTCGCCAGAAAGTACCTCGCCTCCAACAATGACTTTTCCGCCTTCATCAACTACTCTTTCTAGCGCATCTTGGTACATTTTGACTGCATCTTTATCAATTACAGGGCCTACATGATTATTTTCATCCAACGGATTTCCAATTTTTAATTGGTTGTAAGCAGCCACAACGGCATCCTTGACCTTGTCATACATGCTTTCATGGATGATCAATCTACGTGTTGAGGTACAACGTTGCCCTGCAGTACCAACGGCGCCAAATACAGCACCAATTACGGTCATTTTAATATCAGCATCTGGAGTAACTATAATAGCGTTGTTTCCACCCAATTCCAATAACGATTTTCCTAAACGACCTGCAACTTCCTGAGCTACAATTTTACCCATTCTGGTAGAACCTGTAGCAGAAATTAACGGAATACGTGTGTCTTTCGTCATCATCTCACCAACACGATGATCACCAATAATCAAATTAGAAATACCTTCAGGCAAGTCATTCGCTTTAAAAACTTCGGCCGCAATATTTTGACAGGCAATCCCGCACATTGGTGTTTTTTCACTTGGTTTCCAAATGCAAACATCTCCGCAAACCCAGGCTAAAGCTGTGTTCCAAGCCCAAACGGCTACTGGAAAGTTAAAGGCCGATATAATTCCTACCACTCCTAAAGGGTGATATTGCTCATACATTCTGTGTCCAGGACGTTCAGAGTGCATGGTTAATCCGTGAAGTTGGCGAGAAAGACCCACGGCAAAATCGCAGATATCAATCATTTCCTGAACTTCACCCAAACCTTCTTGATATGATTTTCCCATTTCATAGGACACCAATTTACCAAGAGCTTCTTTCTTTTCTCTTAATTTATCACCAAACTGACGTACAATTTCACCGCGTTGTGGTGCTGGCATTGTTCTCCACGTCTGAAAAGCTGATGTTGCAGCATCCAAGACCTTATCATAATCTTCTTTGGTAGTTGTTTTTACTTTTCCAATCAGTTTTCCATCTACAGGAGAATAGCTTTCAATAACTTCTCCGTTAGAAAAGTTTTTTGAGCCAGTTGAAGTGCCTTCGTTTATATCTTTTACGCCTAATTCCTTTAGGGCTTTTTCAATTCCAAAATCGGTAGCAACTGCTTGCATGTATGTGTTTTTTAATTAATTAATGATAATTGCGAAGATAGCAATAAAATGTCGCTTCGTAAACCCTGAGCTTCTTAAAATAATGCTAACTTTAAGGCTGATTTTCAATTTGTATACTATGAAAAACCTTATCTATTTCCCATTCTTGATGCTTTTATTTTTAGGCTGTAAGGAGGATCAAAAAACTTCTAATTCAGAACAAAATGTAAACTTAGAAGCGACACGTAATAATGACACGACATCTAAAAAGATAAATGAATTTGCTATTGTCATTCACGGAGGAGCCGGTACCATTCTAAAGAAAAACATGTCGGCAGAAGATGAGGCAGCATATAAAGCTAAGTTGGAGGAAGCCATAAAAGTGGGCCATGAGATTCTTAAAAATGGCGGCACAAGTTTAGATGCGGTTGAAAAGACCATCAATGTTTTGGAAAATTCACCTTTGTTCAATGCAGGTAAAGGGGCGGTGTTTACACACGAAGGTGCCAATGAGCACGATGCTTCCATCATGGATGGTGAAACATTGAATGCTGGGGCTTCCGCGGGAACAAAAACAGTAAAAAACCCTATCAATTTGGCAAGGGCCGTTATGGAAAATTCACCACATGTGATGTTGTCTGGCGAAGGGGCAGAACAATTTGCAAAAGAGCAAGGTTTGGAACTTGTAGATCCATCTTATTTTTATACTGAAAAACGTTTCCAGAGCTTGCAAAAGGTTAAAGCGGCTGAAGACAGCAAAACAGCCATTGATAAATCTGCGTTTTATGATCCTACCATTAAAGATTCAAAATTTGGAACCGTAGGTTGTGTAGCCTTAGATAAAAACGGGAATCTTGCCGGAGGAACTTCAACAGGTGGGATGACCAATAAACGTTGGGGACGTATAGGCGATGCCCCAATTATTGGTGCTGGCACTTACGCCAATAACGCCACGTGTGCCGTGAGCAGTACAGGTTGGGGAGAGTATTTTATCCGTGCCATGGTAGCGTATGATATTTCAGCATTAATGGAATATAAAGGCATGAGTCTGCAAGAAGCTGCTAAAGAAGTCATTCAAAAAAAGGTCCCTGCGTTGGGTGGTGATGGAGGTATTATTGCTGTAGATAAAGATGGACACATGGTTATGGAATTCAATACTGCCGGAATGTATAGAGCCTCTATGGATGCTTCTGGAAATTTAACTATCGGAATTTACAAAGACTAATTTTTTGAAGATAGTCCAATACTGAGGACTACCTTAATCTATACATTGCATTTAATACCATCAATTCATGTCTTTTAAAAATGTATTTGCGTTCGCATGCCTAATAGTTCTGGCGATTTCCTGTAAAAAAGAAGTTGTTTCAAACGGAGAAACTGACAATCTTTTTAAATTCCGTGATTATATCAGCTTCACCACTGCTGGTCGTGTATCTATTGCTGATCCCATTATGATCAGTCTGACCGCTGATGTGGAAGGTTGGACCATGGGTAAGGAAATAATGGATAAGATTATTAAAATTGAGCCCAACGTTCAAGGTAAATTAGTGGTTGAAAATGCACATACGCTAGTTTTTAAACCAGACGAAACCTTAAAGCCAGATACAGAGTATACTGTTACGGTTAAGCTGGACGAGATTTACAACGACCAGCCTAAAGCATTTGCAACCTACACATTCCAGTTTAAGACCATAGCACCCAACTTTAACGTCGCCACCAATAATCTACAATCCTACAGCAAAAAATGGCAGTATTTGAAAGCGACTCTAAAATCGGCAGATGTTATTGAGATTAAAGATGCCAAACAGCTTGTGGAAGCATGGCAAAATGGAAAGAAGCTCAAATTGCAGTGGAATGAATTTGCAGAAAGATCTAGGAGTTTTGAGTTTAAGGTTGATAGTATCAATCGGTTGATTGAAGACAGTGAAATCTTGATCAAATGGAACGGAAAAGCTATTAATGCAAATAATACAGGCGAAAATAAAATGCTTATTCCTGGCATCAATAATTTTACGATTGTCAATGTTGAGGTGGTCCAAACACCAGAACAATTTTTGTCGATCAATTTTTCTGACCCTTTAAAAAAGCAACAAAATTTCGACGGATTGGTGACCATTGAAAAATCGAAAAACCCGAAGTTTATTGTAGATGGCAATGTTTTAAAAGTCTATCCAGAGTCGAAGTTGGTAGGCGATGTGTTGATTGATGTTTTTCAGGGGATTGCCAATACAGACGGATTTAAACTTAAAAAACCATTTTCGGAAACCATCTCTTTTGAAGAATTAAAACCACAAGTCCGCTTAATTAGCAACGGGACGATTTTGCCTAATTCGAACGAATTAAAATTCAATTTTGAAGCCGTTAATCTAAAAGCGGTGGACGTTAGGATCATCAAGATTTTCGAAGATAACGTATTACAATTTCTTCAAGATAACGACTTACAGACCACTAATGAATCGGCCATCAAGCGCGTAGGACGAAGAATTGCCAAACAAACCATAACGCTACAAAATGATGCCGTTGAAAATGATGGCAAATGGAAAGCCTACAGTATTGACTTGTCTAAGTTTTTCAATGCTGACGCTGGTGCGATCTATCGGGTAGAGTTGAGCATTAAAAAAGAATACTCAGTAATTAATTGTGATAATTATACCAATGTCGAAAGTGAGGGAGATGGCGATTATTATGACGATTATTACTATGATAATTATTATCAAGACAATTATAATGAGAGCAGCACTGAAGATGAAGATTTGCGTGAAGAGGAATATTGGGACAATTTAATTTACAGCTACCAGAATTCCAATTACAACTGGAATGAGCGCAACAACCCCTGTCATGAAGCCTATTACAATGAAAACCGTGTGGTTGCTCAAAATTTAATAGCATCCAATTTGGGAGTCATTGCAAAACAAGGTGCCAATACTACCTATTATTTTGCAGTTTCCAATATTTTAGATACCAGTCCAGAAGCAGGAGCCATGGTGCGTTTGTTCAATTTTCAACAGCAGGAAATTGGAAGAGCCACCACGGACAGTGAAGGTTTAATTAAGTTTGAAAGCAATAATTTTGCGTCTTTTGCTGTGGTCACCAAAGGCAAAAACACCACCTATCTTAAATTGGAAGATGGCAACTCGTTGTCATTGAGCAAATTTGATGTGTCCGGCAATAGCTTACAACGTGGACTCAAAGGCTACATCTATGGCGAGCGTGGCGTTTGGCGTCCTGGAGACTCACTGTTTTTAACGTTTATGCTAAATGACAATGACAACAAATTGCCAAAAGGTCATCCTGTTAAAATGGAAATTACTGATCCCAGCGGCCAACTGATCTACAAGAATATCAGCACTGAAAATAGTAATAATTTTTACCGATTTACCGTACCTACCCAAAGTGAAGGCAAAACAGGAAACTACAATGCCAAGGTTTCCGTTGGTGGCGCTTCGTTTTATAAAGGGCTGCGTGTAGAAACCGTCAAACCTAACCGTTTAAAAATAAAAATAGATTTTGAAGATGAGGTGTTGTCCAGTAATGAACCTCTTAACGGCACATTGGATGTCAAATGGCTTCATGGCGCACCGGCCAAAAATTTAAAAGCAGAGATTAAAGCTAAATTCAGTACGTCTTATGCCGGATTCAAAAATTATAAGGATTATGAATTTGTAGATCCTACACGTTCATTTTCTTCAGAAGAAATGAACGTGTTTGAAGGCAATTTAAATGAAGAAGGCATCGCTAAAATCAACACTTCATTAAGCGTTGGTAAAAATGCTCCGGGTTTATTGAACGTTCAATTTTTGGTGCGTGCTTTTGAAAATGGTGGCGATTTTTCATTGGATGCGTTTACAAAAACCTATGCCCCTTACAGTTCTTTTGTCGGATTGAAATCGCCAGAAGGTAATCGCTATGGTTCCTTTTTTACAGATGAAAATCAAACATTTGATGTGGTTACTGTGGATGCCAAAGGCAATCCAGTAAAACGTGAAAACCTCGAAGTCAAAGTCTATAAAATTGAATGGCGTTGGTGGTGGAATTCATCTGAAGATAATTTGTCCAGTTATGTATCGAGCACCTACCACAAACCTTATTTGGACAAAAAAGTCACGACAGATGCCAATGGGAAAGGAAAATTCGTCCTCAACATTCCTGAAAATGAACGCGGTCGTTATTTGATAAGAATTGTGGATCCAATAAGCGGGCATGCTACAGGTAGGACTGCTTATTTTTATAAGAATTGGAATCAAAATTCGCCTGATACTGATAAGGAAGCTGCTAAAATGTTGGTGTTTTCGGCAGATAAAGAAAACTATAATGTTGGGCAGTTGGCCAAAATTACATTCCCGTCAGGTACTGAAGGTAGAGCGCTGATCAGTATAGAAAATGGTTCGGAGGTTCTGTCCTATAAATGGGTGCTTACAACACAGGGGGAAACAACGGTCAATATCCCGATTACGGCCGAGATGGCGCCCAATGTATTTATCAATATTTCATTATTGCAGCCGCACTCCACAACCGCCAATGATTTGCCTTTGCGCTTGTATGGCGTGATTCCGTTGATGGTTGAAAACCCAGCCACTAAATTGAATCCTGAAATTAAAATGCCAAATGTGCTCCAACCAGAACAGGAATTTGAAATGGAAGTGAGCGAAAAAAACAAGAAATCAATGACCTACACCATCGCGATTGTGGAGGAAGGTCTGTTGGATTTAACACGTTTTAAAACGCCAAACGCATGGGACGAGTTTTATGCTCGTGAAGCTTTAGGCGTGAAAACTTGGGATGTTTTTGATGATGTCATTGGGGCGTACAGCGGGAGTATCGATCAGGTATTTGCCATTGGTGGTGATGCCAATGCTATGGCAGGTAAAAATAAAAAAGCCAACCGTTTCAAACCCGTCGTCAAATATCTTGGCCCTTTTAATTTGGGAGTAGGCGAACGAAAATCGCATAAAATAAAAATGCCAAATTATATTGGTGCTGTAAGAGCTATGGTGGTAGCTGGTGATGCAAAAACCGAAGCCTATGGCAGTACCGACAAATCTGTACAGGTCAAAAAACCACTAATGGTTTTGGCAACTTTACCGAGAAAATTGAGTCCAGGCGAAAAAGTGACGCTTCCTGTAACAGTGTTTGCTATGGAGACTAAGATAAAAAATGTGACTATCAGCTTGAAACTGAGCGATGGCATTGCTGTCGTAGGAGACAAATCCAAATCGTTGACTTTTGCAAGACCAGATGAGCAAATGGCCTATTTTGAATTGGATGTCAGTAAGGCAAAAGGTTTTAATACCGTTGAAGTTATAGCCACTCGTAACGGTGAGAAATCAACTTACAAAGTAGAAATTGATGTTTATAATCCTAATCCGATCACCTCAAAGGCACTTGATGAAACTTTAGAGGCCAATGCCAGTAAAACCATGGACTTTTCGACCTTTGGGGAAACAGGAACCAATAGCGCCACGGTCGAGTTTTCAACATTGCCGCCTATGGATTTTTCAAGACGTCTACAGTTCTTAGTCCAATATCCTCATGGGTGTTTGGAACAAACTACATCGGCGGTATTCCCACAATTGTATCTGACTGATATTTTCGATTTGACCTATCAGAAAAAACAGGAAATTCAGAAGAATATAGAAAATGGTATCAAGCGTTTGGGTAATTTCCAAATCGCCTCTGGGGGCATGAGTTATTGGATGGGAGAAAATAGTGTAGACGATTGGAGCACCAGTTATGCGGGGCATTTTATGTTGGAAGCTGAGAAAAAAGGGTTTGTACTACCGTTGACCTTTAAAAATAATTGGTTACGCTACCAAAAAAAAGCGTCAAGTGATTGGCGACCAAGTTATAGAACCGCAAATACTGATTTGGCCCAAGCCTACCGTCTGTATACTTTAGCTTTGGCGGGCAGCCCAGATTTGGCAGCCATGAATCGTTTGCGTGAGTTTACTGAAATCTCCAATGAAGCCAAATGGCGCTTGGCAGCAGCGTATGCTTTGGCAGGTCAAAAGGAAGCAAGTGCTAAGATTTCGAGTACGGCCAACATCAATTTTGTACCTCCAAAATATAATTATTACACCTATGGATCGGTTGATAGAAATCGTGCGATGGCTTTGGAAACTATGGTCTTGACCAAAAACCCGAAAATGCGTGAGTTGGCACAAGATATTGCCAAAGACCTCTCGAGCACTAAATGGATGAGCACCCAAACCACAGCCTATAGTTTATTGGCTATGGCAAAAATGGTCGAGGCCAATGGCGGGAAAGCGTTAAAAGTACAGTACACATTCAATGGAAAAACAGAAACTATTGATACTAAAAGCGCCATCGCCCAACGCGAATTGTCCGTAAAAGAAGGTAGTAATGCTCTCAGTTTTAAAAATAATCTGTCTAATGTAGTTTATGTACGCGTATTGAATTCCGGAAAACTCCCTCTTGGTGAAGAAATCTCAGAACAACGTGGGTTGAGTGTTTCCGTGGTTTATAAAGACTTAAAAGGAAATGTGATCGACATCGGGAAGTTGAACCAAGGTCAGGATTTTGTGGCTGTGGTGAAGGTAAGCAATCTCAAAAATCAGGAGGTGAATGACGTGGCGTTGACGCAAATTTTCCCGTCAGGATGGGAGATCGTCAACACACGTTTCACCGCTTTTGGAGACACTACTATAAGTCAGGCAAGATATACAGATATTCGTGACGATCGGGTGAGTTTTTATTTTGATTTACCGCAAAAAGGAAAACAGGACACCAAAACATTTACGGTCATGTTGAATGCGTCTTATTTAGGCACCTATTATTTGCCAGGAATCCAGGCAGAAGCGATGTATGATCATGGGTTTTTGGTGCGAAGTAAGGGGAAATGGATTGTTGTTGAGAAGTAAGGCGGGAATTTCAAATTATAAAAACCACCTCGTCTTCATCCCGTAAAAAACGGGATGAATCCACTCCTCATTAGAAAAGGATGAGAATTTTAGATGTGGATGACAATTTATATTAAAGCTAAACATGAATTCCTTCCCTTTTTGAAGGGAAGGTGGATTTAAACTCTAGTAAGAGTTTAAAGACGGAAGGGTTATTATATTAACACATATAAAAATTTAAACTTAGACCTAACAGGTTTTTGAAACCTGTTAGGTCTTTAACCATGAACAAAATCCTAACCTACATAAAACACCATAAATTTAAAGCAGCCGTCATTTTTATAGTGCTGCTATTATACTATTTGTGCCTGCCAAAACAATTATTTAAAGATCCCACGGCAACGGTAATTACAAGCGCTAATAACGAACTTTTGGGGGCAATGATTGCCAAAGATGGACAATGGCGATTTCCGCAAAATGATACCGTTCCTGAAAAGTTTAAAATCTGTATCCTTCAATTTGAAGATGCCCACTTTTATCAACACCCGGGATTCAATCCTGTTTCGATTTTTAAAGCCTTAAAAGAAAATTTGAGTTCTGATGGTGTTAAAAGAGGCGGTAGTACCATCACACAGCAAGTAATCAGATTATCCAGAAAGGGACAATCCAGAACATATTTTGAGAAAATCAAGGAACTTATTCTAGCCACCCGATTGGAGTTTAGGGCATCCAAAGAAAAAATTCTCTCCTATTACGCGAGTAACGCACCCTTTGGAGGAAATGTTGTGGGGCTTGATGCGGCATCATGGCGCTATTTTAATAGAGATGCTACACAATTATCTTGGGCAGAAAGTGCCACATTAGCCGTGTTGCCAAATGCCCCAAGTTTGATTTATCCCGGTAAAAATCAGGAGCGGTTGTTAGAAAAACGGAATAGGTTATTGGAAAAGTTGATGCAAGAAGAAATTATTGACACCTTAACTTACCAATTGTCTATTGCTGAGTTGCTGCCTCAAAAACCTTATGAGTTACCGCAAATCGCGCCGCATTTGCTTCAAAAAGTGGCCACAACCCATTTTGGAAAGCGGGTTCAGACGAGCATCAGAAAACCTATCCAAGAACAGGTCAATAGAATTGTTTATAATCACTATAACAATCTAAAACAAAACGAAATTTACAACGCCGCAGTATTGGTCTTGGATGTCAAAACGCGAAAAGTTTTAGCGTATGTGGGCAATACACCAACAGATAAAGCCCATGAAAAAGATGTGGATGTTATTGATAAACCGAGAAGCACAGGAAGTATTTTAAAACCCTTTTTGTATGCAGCCATGTTGGATGCAGGAGATATATTGCCTAACACTTTGGTCGCGGATGTGCCTACCCAATTTGGAAGCTATAATCCAGAAAACTTTAACAAACAGTATGATGGTGCAGTGCCTGCAAGCCGTGCCTTGTCACGTTCTTTAAATGTACCGTCAGTGCGGATGCTTCAAGAGTTTGGCTTGGACCGTTTTCACCATTATTTGAAAGCGTTACAATTAAAAGATTTGACATACAATGCCAATCATTACGGTTTGACACTTATTCTTGGTGGGGCAGAAAGCAATCTGTGGGATTTATGCAAAAGTTACGCTGCGTTGTCATCCACTTTAAATCATTTCAACGAAACCTCTAGCGAATATTACACCAACGAATTTTCTGAACCTACATTTTTAGCATCAGAAACGATTGATTTCGGAAAAAAAACATCTGAAAAAACCTTATTTGATGCGGCGTCTATTTATCTGACTTATGAAAGTCTCAAAGAAGTCAACAGACCCGAAGGCAATGAGAATTGGGAGTTTTATGACAGCTCCAAGCAAATTGCATGGAAAACGGGAACGAGTTTCGGATTTAGGGATGCTTGGGCTATCGGCACTACCAAAGATTATGTGGTTGGTGTTTGGGTAGGGAATGCTGACGGCGAGGGAAGACCGGGTTTGGTGGGGGTGCAAACGGCAGCGCCCATTTTGTTTGATGTGTTTGACATTTTACCTAATAGCGATTGGTTTACCAAACCTTTTGATGAAATGCAGGAGGTTGATATTTGTGTCCAATCCGGTTATAGAGCGGGTCCAAATTGTGACCATAGGGTTCAAAAATTTATACAGCGTTCTGGTCTCAAAACAGAGCCTTGTCCTTTTCACATTTTGGTGCATTTGGATAGAAATGAACAGTTTCAAGTCAATTCTTCATGTGAAGATTTGAATGCTATGATCCATAAATCGTGGTTTGTGCTCCCTCCACTCATGGAATATTATTATAAAGCACAGAACCCATTTTATAAAGCGTTGCCGCCCTTTCGTGAGGATTGCTTAGGAGAGAATGCAACCGTTATGGAGTTTATTTATCCTAAGGAGAACAATACTATTTTCTTACCAAAGGATTTTGATGGGCAGACCAATGATTTGATTTTAAAAGTGGCACATTCCAAACCTGCCACTTTGGTATTTTGGTATTTGGATGAGCGTTATTTGGGAAGTACCAAAGATATACATGAGTTTGCGATGCAGCCAAAACAGGGCAAACACGTTATCACCATTGTGGATGAATTTGGCAATGAAAGCAAACGTTGGATTCAAATTTCAGAATAATGCTTCTGAATGAAGATTTAAAATCACTATTTTTGTGTTCAACCTTTCAAAAAAATATCATGTACGAAACCGTAAAAATGCTACATTCCTATTGGGCTTATTTGGCTCTTTTAATGATTGTAATTGCCTCCCTAAATGCCTTGTTCAAATACTTTGGAAAAAAGGAATTTCATCCAATAGATTTTAGGATATCTTTATTTACACTCATCGTAATGCACATCCAGTTGCTTATAGGGATTGTCCTGTTTTTTGCTGCCGATTATGTGAGTTTAATTTCAGAAATGGGAATGAAAAATGTGATGGGGAATGATCTCCTCAGATCAAACATTGTAGAACATCCGTTAATGATGATTATAGCCATCGTTTTAATTACCGTTGGGTACTCTAAACATAAAAAGAAATTGACATCTATACCAAAATTCAAAATGTTGGCAATTTTTTACACTTTGGCACTCATTAGCGTTTTAGTAAAAATTCCTTGGGCCACTTGGTTTTAATAAATCAAGCGCCATTTTATTCCATAAAAAAACCAGAGCTATAAACTCTGGTT
>NZ_LZRN01000019.1 GCF_001678675.1 Gelidibacter algens | reverse complement strand
AATTGTCTTTTTTTTGTTTCTTCCAAGGCCTCCTAATGGATTAAAATCATCAGAATAAAATCCAGTTATAAAAGTAAATTCTCCTGCATTATCATAAACAGGGTAATCCGGACGGAAACCAGCATCATTTAAATTTAAAATACCTGAAGTTTTATTTACCGAATAGTTATAGTTTACGGAACCTCCAATTTTTATATTTTCTGTTACTTGTGCATCAATGCTTGAAGCAAAATTATAACGTGTAAATTTATTGTTAATCAATACACCTTCTTGCTCATTTATTGAACTAGAAAGTGCATAAGTCACTTTATCGCTACCTCCATTAACACTTAGTCTGTATTGATTCCATATAGCATTATTATTTGTAATTAAATCTTCCCAATCTGTATTGGCATCTCTAAAATAATTATCTGGATCATTTACGATGTTATATTGACTACTTAATACAATAGGAATTAAAAAATCAGGTAATGTTGTGGTATCCAAATCATACTGTGCTAGTGTTGTCATAAAACCTTTCCATTCAGATGCGGATGCCCAATCTCTCGAATTAGAAGTCGTTTGTAAGGTTGTATTTACCGAAAAGGACATTCTTGGCGCCTGCCCTATTTTACCTCTTTTAGTGGTAATAAGAACAACTCCATTTGCTGCTCTAGAACCATAAATTGCAGCTGCAGAGGCATCTTTAAGTACATCAACACGCTCAATATTATTTGGGTCAATACTTAGCATTGGATTTTGTCGTGTCCCTGAAAAAGTTATTGGATATTCACCTCCAACATTAGTCACCCGCGGGTTTACAACAATAGGAACACCATCTACTACATATAATGGTTGATTGTCCCCAAGAATTTGACTTAAACCTCGAATAATAACAGTACCTCCAGAGCCAGGTTCACCAGTGCCCGGAGAAACAAACACTCCAGAAATTTGTCCAGCCAAAGTGTTTTCAATAGATTGTGATTTTATTTTTTGTATATCTTCAGCTTTTACTGAACCTACAGAGCCTGTTAAATCTTTTTTTATTGTTGTACCATATCCTACTACTAGAACCTCATCAAGGGCGCTTGCAACTTCTTTTAAGGCCACATTAATTAAGGATTGATTACCGACTGTGATTTCTAGTGTCGCGAAGCCTAAAGCAGAGAATATCAGAATGTTTTCTGGGTTGGGTACTGTAATGGTATAAGAACCGTCAAAATCTGTGGCCACACCTTTGGTTGTTCCTTTTATTAATACAGTTACACCTGCAACGGGCAGGCCAGCTTCGTCGGTTACTTTACCGGATACTTGGATTTGTTGTTGGGTTTTGGCTTCCTTGATGAGGATGGTGTTGTTTTCGGTAAGAATCACATTAAACTTGCCAGACTCTATACTTTGGTTTATGAGCTTATCCGCACTAATAGTCCCTTTTTTTAACTGTACTTTAGGCATATCCTTAAACAGATTTTCGGGATATAAGAAACTGAATTTAGTTTGGTTCATGATCAATTCGAACACTTCATCAACGGTAGCTTCTTTATCTACCTTAATGGTCACTTTTTCCTGTGCCATACTCAATTCGGCATTGAAACTAAAAACCGTCGTACAGAGTAAGAAAATGAATGTTCTCATGATCATTAATAGGAGCCGTTTTGAAATCCCAATTCTCATTGGGACTGGACGGGCATTAATTAATTTAATTTTCATAAATTTGTTTGTTATTAGTTAGTTAAACATTTAATTAATTGATAATGATCTCAAGGGGACATGGTTTTAGAACTTTTCCGGGTTTAAACTTTGTTCCCTTATTTTTTGTCTATATTTATAGACACCGATTTTTAATGTAATATTTGCTTCATATTTTTGGTGTTAATTAAAATTGAGTTTTATGAATTACTACTCTATTTCTCTATATTCATTTTTTGCTTGATCAATCAAAAAAATCAAGAGGATTTATAGGGAATTTTGGCTTCACCAAATCGCTGCTAAATCTTATGCTAGACGCTCTTTTTGTCTTCGACAAATGCAGTTCCGCATTATTTACAGCTATTTCTTAAAATCTTCGGTTTTCTTTCATTTAGTATCTATTTAAGCAAAACTTTTTTATTATTAATTTCGTAATCTTTGATGACACCAAAACCTTTAATGGTATTTAGGATATCTATGATATTTTGATTTTTGCGCAATATGCCGACAAACCTTACTTCTCCTAATTCTTTATGTTCAAAGGTGACATCCATATCGTACCAACGTGATAATGTTTGCATAATCTCTTTGAGAGATTTGCGCTGTATTATGAATTCGCCATTAATCCATGCTATTTCACCTTTGACATCAATATTTGCTATTGATAAATTATTGTTTGTAATATTTAAGTTTGATTGTTGATTGGGTGCCAATAATTGGTTTTGTGTTGAGGTGCTTACAGAAACTTTGCCTTCTACCAAAGTGGTGTATATGTTAGCTTCATCTTTATAGGCTTTGATGTTGAACTTTGTACCCAATACCTCAACTTCTTGATTGTTATTCATCACTTTGAAATTTGAGCCTTTGTGTTCTGTACTATGGGTCACTTCAAAATAAGCTTCACCATATACAAGTTCTACCTGACGGCTTTCACCGTCAGTAAAACTTACCGGGTATTTTAGCTGGGTTTCTGAATTCAACCATACCTTGGTACCATCTGAAAGGGTCATTTGAAATTGCCCTCCCCTAGGGATTGTTAGATAATTATAGACTAATTCTCGTGAAGGGTTATTGTTATAAATTATTTCTTCGCCATTACTATTGGCGTTTTGGGTTTGGTAGGAAGCGCCTTTTTCCAAAATTACTTGTGTACCGTCCTCTAATGTCAATGTTGCTTTGTCAATACCTGGTTCGATTTGGTTATTGACTATGATAGGCGTGTTGTTTTCTATTTGGTTATTGAATAATGTGTCTTTTAATATGTAGGTTGAGGCTAATGCAATGACTAGGATTGCAGCAGCTGCGTATTTGAAAATAGGTTGGTTTTTAAATTTGTAAACCACCGACTTTTCTTTTCTTATTGTGCGCAGGAGTCGCTCCAACGCTTTTTTGGAATCTGGTTCATTCATTATGTAGGTTATTGCATAGTGTGTTTGTACATAATCTTTAAATACATTTCTGTTTTCAGGATTCTCAATCCATTTAGAAAGTGTATCCAAATCATCAGCTTTTGCCGATTTGGTTATGTACTTTACTATGAGTTTTTCGATTTTTGGAGTTATCATTTCTGGTGATTCATTTTATATATTACAAGCTGGATTTTAATTACCCTTGCTTTTTTATTAACTTTTTTTAATTTTTATTAATTTTTTTATCACATTTACATAACATTTGGTAAGATTTAATGTTTTTTGGTAGTGGAATCTTTATATAAAAATAACGCAGAATTTATAAATCATCTTCAAAAAGGAGATGAAAAAGCGTATGTGCATTTGGTAAAGACTTACCATCGGCCTCTTTTTGCCTATGCGTTAAGTTTGAATAGTGATCATGCATTGGCCGAAGATATTGTTCAAACGGTGTTCTTGAAAACTTGGGAATATAGAAAACGATTGATTCCGGATTACTCCATTAAAAGCTTTTTATATAAGATTACTTATAATGAATTTATAAATCAGTATCATAAAACGAGAGCGCTATCGACATTAGAGAGCGCCTATATGGAAGCAATTGATGAAGTGGTCGATGATGGAAACCTCGAATTACTGGAGCGAAAAATTGCGCTTGTTACCAAAGGGATTGAGAATTTGCCTCCCAAATGCAAGGAAACTTTTTTGTTGAGCAACAAAGAGGGGCTAACCAATATTGAAATTGCGGAGTATATGAATATCTCCATTAAAACAGTGGAAGGCCATATAACTAAAGCCTTTTCTATATTACGAGAAAAAATTGGAGATAAAACAAAACTGATATTATTCTTTGTCTTTAGATATAATAAAATCCATCGGACTTAATATTGACAATTGCAGATTAGGAATTTCATCAGTGATTAGGTTCATTTGGTCAGAGAAAGTTTTATATGCTCAGTAAATTTATCAAAATAATCTGATTGAAAATTAATTGTTCAAAAAACATTGGAATCTTTCAATACCGCTTCTTTTAAAATGGCTAAAGATATCCGATTATGCCTACCTGCCTTTCAATTTCTTGCTATTCTTTTTAAGTTGTGTAAATGATTTTGGACTACTAAGCTTTTCGAAAATATTGTTATTCAATTCTCAATCATTTTGGTTACTCTTCACCCCAAAGGCTAAAACCTATAATCATTAAACTTGTACCAAACTCTATGACAATAATCATTGACAATGCAAAATGGAAGAGTTTTGGTCACTTAAATAATCAATCAGACTTGGGTGTTCTATTTTTCTGAAATGACAATCCTTTTATTACTCCACTATTAATTATAACTCGATTTTAGCAAAGGTAATTCTGTTTGAGAGAGCGAAAGTAGGAATTTTAACTATTTATAATAAATATATATAATAATTATGCTTAAACAAATTTCATTATTTGAAATTTTTAATTTCCAAATTACTTTCTTAAAAAAATGTAACGAGATAAATAATTGAATACTATAGAAATTACCAAAACAGATTGGTTATATTTGCAGCACGAAAGTTACTTTGACATACGTAATCATAAAAGTTCACAAATCGTCAACATAGATTGTGAAAATTAGCATAACCCTTGCTGTGACTGTGAACCAAACTATAGGTTCGAGCCCCAGTCGGGTCACAAAGTGGAAACACAATTATTACTAACCTTGCTAATTTAAAATTAGCGAGGTTTTTTGTTTTTAGTATCCTACAAGTGCTATGATATTCCAATTTAAAGCATCATTAACATTCTTCATTCCTAATGTTGTGGGTAGCGATAACTTGAGGTAAACAGTAAAAAGGCATATGAACACATAAAAAAAGCCGCTCTTGTTAAAGAGCGGCTTTTCAATATATAAGAAATTTCTTATTGCTTTATGAAACGCTTAGTAACAGCCTGCTGTTCCCCTTCAATAGTGATGAAGTATAATCCTGGAGCCAGTCGAGAAATATCAAACTGCTTTTCAGTCCTCATATCAGAAAGATTGATGACTTGGATAGTTTTTCCGCTTAAATCTGTGATAGTTGCTCGCTGTAATCCAGTATTATTTCGGATTGAAAGTGTAACAGACCCATCGGCAGGGTTAGGAAACAACATAACACTGTTACCAAAAGACACGTCTTCAATAGCCAAGGTAGAGCCTACTAATTCGATACCTACCAACACCGGATCGTGATCTGAAGCTCTAAAGGCATTTGCCTCGTAAATAGGAAGCGCACTAGATTCTCTTTGGAATGCAGCCTCGCCTGGATCTTGGATATCTCCATTATAATCGAAAAGGCTTATTTCATCTGCATTTACGTGCCAAACAGTTGTTCCAGTTATTTGATCTGTCAAGCTACTTGTAGCTAACGCATAATCTAAATATCCTAACTGTCCATCAAATACATAGCTATAGCCATCTACTCCTTGGTAGTCTTCAATGAGATTAGTGTAATCATCGGCAGAACCGTCGGTATCATCGCTTCCTAATAAGATATTATCGATTGGGTCTTCGTTTTTGTACGAATTCAAATCACCAATAATCAAATAATCTGGATCATTGCTTGAAGTAGGGTCTGTAGCCAACCAATCCACTAATGCAGCAGCAGCTTCTGCTCTTGTAATGTTACAGTTGGCTGCACCATCATTTAAATCTGGATCGCCAGCACCAGCACATGAAGAACCTTTTGACTTCAAATGATTCACAGCTACAGTAAGAACACCATCTGTAGAAATTTGTCTAAACGTTTGTGCCAAGGCAGGACGGTTTCTATTATCATTAAAACGTGGGTCTACAGAAGCATCTAGAATGGCAAATGTACCTTCTAAACTCACGGTTGCCGTATTGTAAATAAAAGCGACGGCGATCTGGTCTGTCCCAATAACTCCGGTATCCAACGCAGCATAAGTTGTTCCACACACTGCATTAATACCGTTGGTACCGTTCAACAAATCGTTAATGGCTTCGGTGCCATTGTTTTCTATTTCAATAAGGCCTACAATATCCGCATTCAATCCACAAATAGCAGCAGCGATTTTCTCGCGCTGGCGATTTAATTCTGCGGTAGAATTCGCTCCTCTTTCATTTAAGGTCGTAAAGTAGTTTAGTACATTGAAGCTAGCAACTTTCAGGCTCCCCCCTACTTCTTCCGGTGCAGCAGTTCTTGGGTTTATGCTTGTAAAGTCGTACGAAAACTCATCTATCACAGGTCTGATTCTCCAAGCGTCTGTACCATTTTGCCCTGCAAAAGACCAATGCATAATTCCTGTGAGGTTGCTAATTTTGTCACCACCACGAATAAAGTTAGTGTTGCTCAGTCCTGGACGTGGCCAAAAATATGGCTCGTCCGTTGGACCATTAATGTTGCTATTCTGGATATTGTTATCATCATCCAAGATAATGCGTGATGACTCTAATTGTAAAACATAAGCCGCATAGCCATCAACATCTGGCTCATTGGCATCTGTAAATTGTCTGGCCCTGCTGTTTGCATTCAACACTAATTCGCCATAACGCGCTAGATTAAAGTACTCACTCACGACAAGGTCTGTTGCGTATGTGATGAGCATATTTTCCACACTTTCATAAGTAGCTTCCATATCCGTGCCTGCAGGCGCAGGTAGTGTTAATAGTGTTGGTGATGGTAGTGTATTCGCATTACTCATAATGTTCACACTTCCGCTTCCAGTTACATCTATTTGTGTTGTTCCCGAGAACTCGACCACTTTTCCTGAAACCTCCACACGATCACCCACAGCTACATTTACCGTACAAGACTGACAAAATACAAAGATGCCTTCAGAGGTCATCATGTCTGAATCTACATCTGCATCTTCTTCCTGAATAAAGAATCCACGCAACTGATTATCTGCTTGGAAATCTCCAGTTACAATAGCGTCTACAAATACAGTAGTGTTTTCTAATGGACTTTTACCAGTACTTCCTTGTACTTCACTAATAAGGACTGTGACCGGAATGACCACTCCACAATCATTAACCACTCCAGCAGTTGACGGAGACGTACACCAAGTGCTACTTAGGTCTTCAGATGATTCATCATCTCCATTAATACCGTTTCCAGATCCAGAAACTTCGGAGCCTTCAGTTGAATCCTGTCTTTGGTACGAATCTCCAGTACCGTGTGCGGACGTTGATACCACCACTTGATTTGCAATTGGTGTATCGTTTGCATAGGTGCTCGATAAAGCATCCGCATCTGGGCCATCTATACGCACTCCTGTTTTGTCTACCGCTTCCGCAGTATCTCCCCAAATTACATAGTCAAGGTCTGTTACCAAATCGCTTTTACCATCCCAATAAAAAAGAATGGCTACTTCGCCACTATTGGTCAAACCACCCTGGTCGTTAATAGATCCTGGCAGTCCTTCAAGCATGTCTGGAATACCATCTGACACACTACCATCTTCATACAGCTCGTATGTTGGATCTGTTCCATAAGTAGTTCTGTAATCCTCTGAACCATTAATGGCCAGCGTTTGGTATTCTCCTGCAGCTATAGTTGCGCCATTAGGGAAACGTGCTAAAAAGTCTCCAAAACCACCACCACCGGCGTTAGCTCCTGTAACAATGTTGTAGTAGTAGGTGCTACTTCCTGCAAATGTTGCATCGGTTATATAAACGTCTGTTAACTTTACTGTTGTTCCGTTTGGGTTATATATTTCTATAAACTCGCCAGCGGTTGGAGTTACTGTCACTTCACTTAAGAGTAATGGCAGTACATCACTAACTTCCCCTTTAATGGTAATGTCATCCACTCCCATCGGTTCAGACCCACTAGGTGAACCGCTCCAGCTTAAACGAATGGTAACCGAAGCTGCCGTTATCCCATTTAATAGATTAGAACTATAAATGTCAAAAGCCCCAGTTACAGGATCGCATTTGTCTAAAAAACCAGCGGAGGTTGGATTGCCATCTATAAACAATTCTAAGGGATCATTTAAGTCTGGTACAAAACCTCCGTCCAATGCACGGTAAGTTTTTGAAGCGCTTTCATTGGTTGCAGCTCTAAACAATTCTTGAAATGCACCACCGTCTACAGAGGCTTCAATCAAAAAACCATCCTTAGAACTCGCTTCAAAATCACCAATAGCTGCCAAATTTACTTCTATAGAGCTTAGTGTCGCCGCGCCCCAACCACTAAAAGTCCATGTGGCGTTATTTGGTGCTCCTGGCACGCCATCTGCATCATTTAACGCAAAAAAAGCTGTAGAGTTTTGTCCAGCAAGACCCGAGGTATCGCCAGAAAAGTTACCTCCCATTCTTGCGCCGCTTACATCTACTGCGGTATCATCTGCTACATCAAACGGCATTCCTATGCCGCCTGACTGACCATCTACACGGCCAAACACATCGCCCCCTATTCCTCCCGCCATTCCATATTCGGCTACATTGGTTGTGGAGTTAAGGTTTAGAGCGTTGCCATCGAAATCTTCAAACCCTAGGGTTGTTTGTGCATAATTTGATGTTACACAGAGAAATAGGGCAATCAAATAGTACAAGGGTAATTTTTTTTTCATTTTCAATCTTTTAAGTATTGTTTATTTACCGTATCAAACTAATCATTTAGTAAGTACTTTTTCTAAAAACAAAACTATAGGTATTGTTTTAAAAAACCTTGTAGGACATAGAAGGTTAACGTAGGGTTAATATTGGAGGCGTTTTGTTAGCTAGAATTGAGAAGATCCTGAAAGGTTGATCATAGTTGCAGGTTTGATTGAGCTCTGGATATTTTAATGATTAAGTTAAGTGAGATCTGAGCTCTGAAGTGATGACGTGATGCTGCAGGCAGATGGACTGAGCTCCAAAAAATATAATGCGTTAAGTTACTTGTTTTTACCACGGTGTTTTAATTGCAAAAGTATTTAGTCGTTTATATACTTTGTTTTTCCGCATTGGGCAAAGCTCCCGTCATTTTCAAATTCTATTCGGATGTCCTTGGGAAATTCTGAAATCAGATTAGCAAACTGTTTCTTTTTTTCTTTGGTAACATTCTCGTTCAAAACCTTAAAGAAATAGTTTTCAATTTCGCCGTTGGATTTAAAATAGATTTTATGAACTATACTAATTGTTTTGTCTTCAACTTCCCAATTAAATCCATTTTCAGATAAATAGGCACCAATTCTTTGGTGTAACTCAGTCCAAGATTTAATCACTGAATCATAATCAGATGAAGAAATTTGAGGGTTTAATAAATTTGGATGAGTTGCATCTAAATTCAGTGCATTATATTCAGATAATTCTTTTGGATTATCATAGTTGAATACAGAAATTATTTCGATCTTTTCATTATCAACTGTTTCTATTTTTTCTCCATCAGCAAGTTTAGCTTTATTTTCGTTTTTTTCTTTGCATCCACTATTTCCAAAAATAATTGAAACAATAAAAATTGTGCTCAAAATAGTTTTGAATTTCATAATATTAAATTTTAATGTTGAAGTCAAATATAACTAAATATTTAGTTTAAACTATCTCTTTAGTTGGTTTAGTGATTTCAGGGTGTAGCAAACAATTTATGTTTAGAGTCGATGCGCCTGCCTGTCGGCACAAAGGTTTCTCACACAAGGACATTAAAAATCACAAAACTCTGCTGTAAAATTTCCATGGATTTCCCATATAGTCGCAGACTCAGCAACGGCCTATACACACGCATGCAAATATAACTAGGCACATAGGAGAAATTAACAGTGGCTCGTAGCAAGGGGGAAGAGCAAAAAACAGTTACTGATAGCGGTGTATATAATTTTTTTGAAACAAGCCTTTGATATTGCCAAAATCAGGAGTGGCATATGATGACACCACCTATAGAGGCCCTTTAGTGAAAAGTCAATACACTTTTACTTATTTTTTACTAAGAACTTTTTAGCAACCTTATTTTTTACTAATTAAAGTATCAGTTTTAATATGATTCAAAGTGCCCATCTTAATTTTTTATTATTTTAGGTTTCACAATAATTCGGAATATTCATTCTCTCTATTATCCTGAATACATGCCGATTTAAAATTTATCGTCATCCTAACATATATCATCGCGAATTTTATTTTTTACATTAATGATCTTATGTCATTTATCATTTTAGCCAAAGGAACAAGAAGCCATTTCTGAATAACACTCAAAGAATTATGGTGTCACCCATGCGCAATTAGTAATTTTCCAATTGACGTATGTCAAAACAGAGGATAGCTTTAAAATATAAAAACTTTAAGAAGGCAAATAAACAACTCCACTTGATGAATCTCTAGCGGCACCAGTAACTGCCGCTAAGACATTAATTTGATGGGTGATTCTTAGTACACCCATTAAAGCAAAAATTAGAGCTTCTTTATAGTCGATAATTTTTTTGGATGGAATAACAAGCAGTACAGTGTCACCCAATTTGGCTTGTAAGGTTTCAATGAGAAAATGATTAAGCGCTCCACCTCCTGTTACTAAAACCGTATGTTCTGTTTTTTTTGAATTTCTCAAAATCTCTTTAGCAACTTTTTCGGCTACATGCATTACCGAAGTATGGAGAATATTTTCGATTGAATCATTTGTTGCTTCAATTATAGGAACAACCTTTTCAACGAACCACTCATATCCTATGGATTTAGGAAAAGGTAAATCATAATAATCCAAACTGTTTAAGGCATCTAACATAGTTGGATTGATCTTACCCTTGCGTGAAATCTTGCCACCATCATCGTAATTAAAACCAGCTTTTCGAGTGCTATAATTTAAACCCATATTTGCAAGCCCAATATCGTAAGCGATTCTTTTTCCCTCAACTTCAAATGACATATTACTGATGCCTCCTAAATTGAGGCAAAAATCATACGATTCAAAAAATAACGCATCGCCAATAGGCACTAAAGGCGCGCCTTGTCCTCCCAAAGCCACGTCGTTAGACCTAAAATCGCAGATTACCGATAGACCTGATTCATTCGCTAAATGCTGACCGGAACCAATTTGAAATGTGACTCCCTTTTGAGGTTGGTGGTGTGTGGTATGCCCATGACTTGAAATATAGTCCACCTCTAATTGCTCTTCATCTATAAAAATTTTTGCTTGCTTACCCAGCCAAGTACCATAGCTATTGTGATACTGCAATAATTCATCGGCCGTAAGAAAAATGGCATCTTTGAGTTTTAACTCCATTTCTTTGGCGTAGGGAATATGTTTAGATGCTTTTATGTCAAATTTATAAGACCTATTCTCTTCCCAAATATGGCAGTAGGCTAAATCTAGTCCGTCTAATGAAGTACCCGACATCAGCCCTATAATTTTATATATTTTCATTTTACTTGTGTTTTAAAAATTACTGAAACAGGTGTCAAATCTTGATTGGTCACTTCAATGATTTCATTTAAAATTAACCCAGCTTTTTGGAAATCATCAAGCCAACCTTCAAAAGTACGCGCGTACCATGCATGACCATCTGAAAAATTCCCCGATAAACCTTTCCATGAATCTGGAATCCATTGCGAGGTATATGGCAAGCTATTTTGGATCAAGAAAAAAGGATGCATTGTTTGAATGATAATTTCGCCAGTGATAGTCAAGCTCTCTCTTAATTTTTTCAAAAGTGGAATCAGCTCTTCATTTTGGTAAATGCAGAAATTAAAAACGATGGCTTCAAAAGGAGCTTCGGCAAGTTTTTTACCTTCTGAAAGATCCTTATAACTCAAATGATAATAGGTCTCTTTTCCTTTCTCTTTCGCGTTTTCCAATAGTATAGCGGTGGCATCAATGCCTATGCCGGTTTTTCCCATATTAGTGATGGCTCTGGTCAGCCAACCTTCGCCACACCCAATATCCAATATTTTATTTGCTTTAGAATTCTTTAAAAGATTAACAACTGCTTCATTGGTAAATATCCGAGACGCAATCTCTTGATTATCCATAACTTTTATCCAACGCTCAGCATTAATTTCCCAGGATGTTTTTATAGTAGTTTCTTTCATGATAGATGTTATAATTGCTATCGGATGTGGCACATGACCTCAATTTCGATTGAAAATTGAGGAGCCGAATCCTCTTGAAAAACTTAATGATTTTGATAAACACTTTTCAGAATACGCGTGATACAAAGTGTTTCTTTTATTATGATTTTAAAGAAAAAGGCCTATCATTCGTCACTTGAATGTAGGCCTTTTTAATATAACTCAACTGAATTTAAATAGATGGATCTGCTGGAACATTAGGATTGCTATTACGTTCTAAGTCAGGATAAGGATAAAAGTTTCTATTTCTCTCTTCAGAAAAGTTTGACGCTGAACCACTTGGTTGTGGTCTGCTAAAACGGCGACTGTCTTCTAAACTCAAGCCAGATAAGAACAGTTCTGCTCTGCGATTTTTATATATTTCCTTTAAAATATCGTTTATCGTATTTGGACCTGAATACGCAGCCACATTAGCGTTTATCCCAAACACATCATCTGTATCTGTTAGAACATCATTCAGAGCCATTATAGCGGCGGGGATATCTGGATTTGCTTTTCTCAAATTTGCTTCAGCGATAATAAGCTTCATCTCATCAGGAATATATAGTGGAATTGATTCTGTATTCATATCAAAAAAACCGAGTAAATCTTCAACGGGCAATCCATTCTGATTGACGTTGGGCGAGCTTGAAAGATAAAATGCAACGCGACCATCTGCAGGATCAAATGTAAATTCTGAGTTTGGTAAACCGAAATTATCTCTCGGTTTAAAATTCGAAATCCCATTCAAAAATACACGGTTGTAAACTGGATTTAAATTTTGGCTATCGTAAGCAAAAACTGACGTTGAAGTAGTGCTCACATTATTGGCATTTGCAATTGCAGCTTCATAATTATTAGCAAAAAGATTGTATCGCGCTAAATATGCATTTATAGAATTAAGCACATCAATGTTTCCTAAAGTGATTTCATTGGTAAATTCCATTGAAACTGGTGTTGCGTTTAGTGCCGCTTTACCCTCATTCAATAGCGCAATCGCTGCTAAAAAACCTTCATTTCTTGTAACAAATAAAGCATCATTATTATTACTGGTCTGAATGATTACCTGCTCATAGTTTTGTGCCAAGCTACCTATTGCCATCGCTTTGAAAAGCTTAGCATAAGCGAGCAAACCGCTTTTTGTTCCTGGTGCCAACTCAACATTATCAATATTGGCCTGAATGTCTTCTGAAATCTTCATAACCCTCAACATATTAGACCACAACCCTTGTACATTCGAATTGAAATTAGGCAAACTAGAGCCACCTTCTTCCAATTCAATCATATTTTGAAATGTTGTGGTAATACCAGCTTCACGCGTTGTAATTGCCGGGGTTTCAATAATCCATCTAAGCCCTGAAGTGGCATATAACTGTTGCATTCCTACAGCAGCTGATAAAATGCCTTCTCTTGAAGAAAAGGTCTGTTCAGCAGTTGCCGCATTAGGATTATCAAAATCTGTCTCACATGAACTTACCAAAAGGGTTAAAATCATGCTTAAAGCAAATATGCTATTTTTTTTATATCTATTCTTCATTTTCTTTTTTTTAGAAACTAACATTAATACCTAATTGATATGTTTTTGGGATGGGAACCCCAGCAAAATCAAAACCTCTAACACCATTACTTTGACCAGCCGTATTAATTTCCGGGTCCCAACCCGAATAACTGTCCCATGAAACTAAGTTTCTGCCTACAAGACTGATCTCAATATTGTTGATATTCTTAAATGGAGATCTTAAATTGTAACTTATTGCCAATTCTCTTAACTTAACAAAAGATGCGTCTTCAACAAACTCTTCA
Source organism: Gelidibacter algens (assembly GCF_001678675.1). GTDB lineage: Bacteria > Bacteroidota > Bacteroidia > Flavobacteriales > Flavobacteriaceae > Gelidibacter > Gelidibacter algens. The sequence goes on along the minus strand of NZ_LZRN01000019.1, from coordinate 54,648 downwards.
AAAATATTGGCTTGTGCTTGCCCCAGATTTTTTAGTCTATTACCCGCCAATTCTTGACCGTAGTTATAGCCTCCTCCAAAAAGTCTATTATCCATCAAACGTCTGTTCCAGTTGAAAATATCATAACCCTGAACGGCATCAAATTGTATTCTCAATTCGAAATCTTTAAATGCAAATTCATTAATTAAGGAACCAAACCATTCTGGGTTAGGATCTCCTATCACCTTACTGAGTGCTGATCCTACAGGTTGGCCATTGCCATCTCTACCTATTTCACCAGTGGAGGTATTTCCTTTTTCTGTTTGAGGATATCCATTAGCATCCAATAACAGGGTTCCATCGGGGTTTCGTGCATAGTACTGACGATAGAAAACGCCTAGTGCCTCACCTTCTATGACATAGTTTGTAGAGAAACTACCGCCCAGTGCAAATTGTCCACCCCCAGCAACTTTGGTAACCACGTTTTCATTTCTAGAATACGTCGCAGTTACATCCCAAGAAAAACTAGGAGTTTTTATAGGAGTTCCTCTCAACAATATTTCTATCCCCTCATTTTCTAAGTTTCCGATATTTTCAATTCTTGAACTGAAACCAGTGGATGGTGACAATTCTCTAGGTAACAATAATTCGGATACACGTTGTTTATAGTATGTAAATTCCAATCCTAATCTATTACTTAAAAAACCGGCATCAAAACCAAATTCTATTTCCTCCTGGCGCTCTGGTGCGATATTTAAATCGCCTTGTTGTGTGCTAGGAATTAAACTCGTGGATCCGTTGATAGCACCCGGGCTTAACACTGTAAATCTTTGAAATGCCGATAACGCAGTTAGGTTACCTGCCTGTCCCCAAGACCCTCTTATTTTAAATACATTAAAGGTATCTCCAAAAGTATTTATCCAATAATCCTCTTCTGACATGATGTAGGATAAGCTGGCTTTTGCATACAATTGATTGCGCTCATCTTTACCAAAGGTAGATGCACCATCCATACGTACAGCGCCATTTACATACAGTTTGTCTTTATAGCTAAAAGATTGTTGTACAAATGAGCCCCAGTAAGATATTTGAGATCTGCTCTCTCCTTGTGCCAAAATACTTCCACTCTCTGCAGTTTCAACTATTGGAGGAAGGCCATCAGCAGTAATCCCAATGCGATCAAATTCTTCATATTGCCATGATCCACCCAAAGTAGTAGTAGAATTTATGACCTTAGACAATGCTGTTTTATAACTTAAATTCAGGTCACTGTTATATTGGAAATTATTAATATCAGAACGTCTTGCATAACCATTAGGATTGGGTGAAGTGTTTTTGATTGGTATAAAAGCAGTTGCAGATTGGTTGTAATAATCTATTCCAAGGGTGTAGCTCGCTGATAGTTTTTCAGTAATGTTTGCGTCCAAGGCTATACTTGTAATGAACCGATTGGTTTTTTGTCCAAATTTGAAACGATTTACCGCCTCTAATGGATTGGTTCTTGGCACTAACAAAGATGTCACAGGATAGACGCCCGACTCATCAGGATTTGGATTCACCGAGTTCTGACTAAACAAAAAACCCGTTATTGCACCGTATGGATTGCTAATACCACCATTTGGAATATCATCACTATTACTTCTGATGTAATTGAAACCACCCTTTATAGTTAACCAATCAAAAGCTTTTTGAGAAATATTGGCCTTAAAGCCAATTCTTTTGAAATCTGAGTTGACGATAATTCCTTCATTATCCAATTGCGATGCAGATAAGTAATATGTTGTTTTATCAGTGCCACCACTTACTGAAAAGTAATTTTCAGTTCCGTAGCCTGTGCCAAAAAAACTTTCTTGTAAATCATAACGCTCCACCGGAACTGTCTCTAGATTATTGCGATCACCTGCATTTACCCAAGCTAACTCAGTAGTATTATAATCAATCTTTTTTCGTAATTCATTTACTTTCACGTTCGTTGAAAAAGAGAATCTTGGATCCCCACTTTTTCCTTTTTTCGTAAAAATCTGTACAACACCATTACTCGCTCGAGAGCCATAAATGGCCGCTGCTGCTGCACCTTTTATAATTTCTATGCGTTCAACATCGTTTGGATTAATATCAGCTAATCGGTTCTGGGTATTACCACCTAAATCAACAAGTTCAGCACTCGAATTACTAATAATAATGCCGTCAACAATGTAAAGTGGATCGGAATTACCTAATACTGTGCTCGGTCCTCTCAGACGAATACTGATACCACCAGCTGGATCTCCAGAATTTTGTTGGACTAAAGCACCTGTAATTTTGCCCGAAATGGCCTGATCTACAGAAGTTGCTCCATTGTTGACTAAATCTTCAGCGCTTACCGTTGAAATGGCATTTCCCAAAGTGCGCTTATTTACACCAACGGTATTTCCTGTAATCACAACCTCATCTAAACTTAACAAATCTTCATTAAGACTGACATTGGTTTCAATCACATCACCTGAGGTCGTAACCTTGACTTTTTTCGTTGAAAAACCTAAATAACTTACTACTATGGTATAATCACCAGCTTTTAATGAAGCTGCGAAACTATAGTTTCCATCAAAATCAGTAACACTACCAACATTGGTGTTTTCAATAAATACAGACGCACCTGCTATGGGCTGTTCGGTTGCATTATCTGTTACATTTCCTTTAAACACATACGGGTTAGTTTGCCCATAGACAATAGTACTTATTGCAAACAGAGCAAATGTAAGAAGCTTGATGTGCAATTTTCCTTTCATTAAAATTTCTTTCTTCATAAATAATCATTGGTTAATTTAAACTGGAGTTAAAATGATAGTTCAATATTGACAATTTAAAATTTGTATTATGCTTTTTTAAAACACTTAAAGATAAAAAAACCGCTCTATATGGCATTAATTTTAGAAAATACTTGGCGCTCAAACTCATTGCCCAATCACTGTTTAATTTCAAAAATAAGCAAAAATAAATTTGCTAAAAGTTTTATCCAATCGTATAAATTAAAATCAAATATAGAGTTAAAAGACCTTCAAATTTAAAAAGGCTATAAATTAAAGTCTTTGAACTCCACCACTCATCGCCTGTCTCAAATCTTCGAAATAAATGGCTTCCCTTATCTTTTCGAAAAATCTCTATATCTTTAAACGCAATCAAGTTGAAGACGTAATAGCGTTGAAACTGCCAAGCACTATTATATAATCCATGTTCGTCAGAAGATTGGGGTCATATTTGAAGCAACCACGAGAACAAGGTTTTTACATTCAAGTATAAAAACTATTTATAAATTAGCCACTATGTGCCAAATAAAGCTATCCATTTATACTATGAACTTTTTAAAAATCATCTTCATTTTTTTAAGTTTTCTTTGGTTTGGTAGTGTTCATGGTCAAGACATCAACTTGCACTGGAACCCTCGAATAGATCTTAATACCGAACTGCCGTCTTCAATAAAAATATATGACACTTATGGAAATTTACCGGACGGGAAACCTCTCAGGGCTATGTATGCCGAAATAGACCTTCGGGATAAGAATTTAAAATTTCGTTCTATAGGAAGTGATATCTTCAGGGAGACCACTGCGGAAACCTACCAGAAAAACAATGCCATATTTGCAATAAATGGCGGCTATTTTGCCAGTAATTCCTCAGTGAGTTTAATCATTGAAGACGGAGAGGTAGTATCAAAAGGAACCCATAATACGCCACGCGGTGCTTTTGGGCTCAAAAACGGAAAACCAGAAGTGACCTGGACAACGCCAGCCCCAGATGGAGATTTCGCTTTTAAATTCAACGTAAGCAACGACGATGGTTCTTCTGAAAAATGGCTGGCTTCCCAAGCGGTCGGAGGCGGACCTGTATTACTAAAAAATGGTGAAATACAGGTCAACACCACTGCGGAGGGTTTTGCTAAAGACCATACTGCCCGCCATCCCAGGACGGCCATTGGATATAGAGATGACCATACGATCGTGATTTTGGTAGTGGACGGTCGGCAGGAGGCCAGTGTAGGAACCACCCTTATTGAACTGGCCGAAATTATGCAAAGTTTAGGGACGATAGCAGCTGTCAATTTAGATGGAGGCGGATCTTCTACTATGATTGCTGCCAATGAAGTGGTAAACGTGCCGTCTCATGTTTCTGGCGGTGATCGTAACGACCTGCGGAAAAATGCGGGTGCTATCATCATTTCAGAAAAAGTGTCATCAAAACCTGAGAAACCCATTTATTTTGACACCGATGATGTCGCATATGCCGAAACCGGGATATGGAAAGACAGCAATTTATTTAATTATTACGGAAAATCGGCATCAAGAGTGGCGGTGTCGAACCCCATCAATAAGGCAAGTTATCGCTTTAGAGGCATCAGCCCTAGAAAATATCAGTTGGGAGCTTGGTTTGCTTTGGATACTGCTGAAAATTCAATGGAAGTGCAGTACATTTTACATCAATCCGGCACAACCGATACGCTAAAAGTTGATCAATCTGATCTTGACAATTTAGGCAAATGGAGAATTTTAGGTGACTATCAATTAACACCTGAAGATTCACTTGAAATTAGAAGCACTAAAGGAAATCAATTTATTAGCGATGCCGTTCGATTGGTTCCCATTCACGACATTCCGGAAGTGCCTAAACGCGGAGACTTGCGGATTGGGGTGATTTCTGATCTTAATTCGGGACTTGGTGCCGTCGATTACGAATGGCAGGTGGATAGCATTATTAATAGAATGCCCCGCATTTGGAAACCCGATTTGGTTATTTCCGGTGGTGACCTTGTGGCTGGGATGGGAATTTCAGACACTGACCATTTGCAAAAAATGTGGGATGGATTTACAAAGCATATTGCCGCCCCACTTATAAAAAACGGTATTCCTTTCGCTTTTACATTAGGCAACCACGATGGCCCGCGCTCCTATAAAGTAGAGCATGATTTTGCCAATGCCTATTGGAATAAAAGTGAAAACAAGCCGAAACTAAATTTCGTTGATGACAGCCGTTTCCCCAATTACTATTCGTTTGTCATAAACGGTGTTTTTATCGTTTCTTGGGAAGCCTCGTCTGCTAAAATTACTGAAGAAAATTTAGAGTGGATGGAAAAACAATTTCAACTACCTGCTGCAAAAAAGGCCAAATTTCGTTTTGTGATGGGACATATGCCGCTTTACAGTGTGGCCCAAGAACGCGATTCTAAAGGAGATGTTCTCGAAAATCCTGAAAAATTACGGGCGCTTCTTGAACGTTACAAGGTACATACTTACATTAGTGGTCACCAACACGCTTTTTATCCTGGAAAGCGTGGCAAACTACAACTACTCAATACCGGAGCTGCAGGCTCTGGAGCTCGTTCTTGGCTAACACAGGAGCTACCACCAACCAACACTATTACTATTATGGACATTTTTTACGAAAGCCGTGAAATAGTCTATACAACATACGCCATCAAAGAGAAAAAAGCTTCAGATATGGAAGTTTTCGATATCCGCCAGCTACCTTCGGTAATTTTTGGAGTAAATGGATATATTTTACGCAATGATCATGAAAAATTTAAGGAAGGAAAAGGCTACTTCCATTCTATTCACGAAGGAGAAAACACCTCAGAAAACGGCGAATTTTCAGCAGTACTTGTAGAAAAAGAATTAAAGATTTCAGGACGTTTTGCCCTTCCAAAAACCCATAAGGATCGACACGTTGAAGTTGCGTTATTTCAAGGCAGAAATGGTGAAACCGGAACCCTTCTAAAAAAATTATATACTGGCAAAATCAAAAATGGAAAAAGACATTTTTCAGGAACACTAACAATAACCGAAAAATTAGAAGATCTTCTCGCCGTAGGAGGCGTGTATATCAGCGTTTCAGCAAAAAATGACAGTTTGCGAGGGCAACTATATCCGTCCCAAAACCAACCGCCAAAAAAACCGAATATCACTACTCACCATCCAAAAAATACCTATGGCGTTCGGGATCTAAAGGTCCTAGGTACCGTGAAATGGACTCCTGCAATTGACCCAGATGGCGATTTTGTGACCTATACCTATCAAATAGCTTCAAATCCCGAATTTTCGAAAATTATCTTTCAGCAAAATATAGGGCGTAATTCAATACTAAAGTTTGAGGAAAAAGACTGGTTTGAATTGCTGACAGATTCAAAGATTGGTGAAGAAGAAATCTTCTACCATCGCGTTTTGGCCAGTGATGGCAGTCTTGGCATAAGTTCAGGAATTTCAAAATTAAAACTGCTCAAATCTGATGAAGAGCTAACCGATCTTGCCGAGGTGGCACCTCCCAATTACAAATTTATAGAACAAATTGAAAATTCCGCTGCTGGTTATGGGGCGCTATGGGACGATGAGCATAATGTTTGGTTGGCCGACTATAACCGCGGATTGCTTATTAGAGATCCTAGCGGAGATTCTGCAAAATTCTCTCCACTTACCGAGGTTGAAATCGACGGAAAGCAGTATCCGCTGCACCCCGTAAACGGTATAGGAAAAGATCTGGACGGCAATATTCTGGTTGGCATCAATCGACACCTCATCAAAATAGACGCTAAAACTGGACAGGGCATTGCCGTATGGGAAGTACCTAAGGGCAACAGAGCCATCACCAGCCCAAGAGCGGCTAAAAACGGGACTATTTTTGCCATGTCTTTATTTGGAGAAGATTCGAATTTTATTTTGAAACAAAATGGCCATCGATTTGATCTTATAAAAACTATAGAATTGAAAGATCGTAATCTTTCCCGGACTTTTGATATGAGTTTCGATGGACGCACCCTGTACTTCCCAGAACCCGGTAGCGCACTAACCCAAGTATACCATAGCGAGGATGGGGATATCTATAAAAAAGCAGCCCCTATTAGAAGTTTAAACGCGGGCTCCAGTGCGCTACAAGTTCGTGATCATGCCCTCTATTTTGCAGTGCGATCTAACGGGATCTCACCTTCCTCCTTCCATTACCGAAATAGCGAAAAGCAAGAGATGTGGACTTTGGATTTACCAGAAGTTCAAGGGGCTGAACCTCGTGGGATAGGTATTTCACCAGATGGAAAATTGTTGATTTTTTGTAGCTATGACAAAGAAGGTGGGTTCTATTTATATAGGCAACAAGAATAAGGAATACCCTGCACTATCAATTCACTAAAGTCAACCGTGTGGCTTTGTGTTAACTCAAAACTTGCTGGAACCTTTCAATACACCTACGGAATACTTCTTTTTGACCAAAAGACAACATCTGGAAACCTTGGACACTGAATACTTCGAAGCCTTATATACGACTAAAATTGATCCTTGGAATTTTCGAGATAGTACCTATGAGCAGTCGAAATATAAAAGATCCATAAAAGCATTAAAGGGTGACTGCTATAGAAATTGCTTAGAACTCGGATGTTCCATAGGTATACAAACAGCAATGTTGTCTCAAATTTCTGACCAGGTATTGGCCATTGATATTAGTATGACCGCTATAAATGAAGCCAAAGCATCTTGTTCAAATCTTGACAATATAGAATTTAAGGTCGCTGATATTACCAAAGATTTCCCCGCTGGTATGTTTGATCTCATTACATGTTGTGAAATTGGATACTATTTAAACCCCATGGACTTATCAGTCTTATTTAAAAATATTGACGAGCATCTGTCTCCGGATGGAAAACTATTGCTTGTACATTGGACGCCCTTCGTGCCAGAGTATCCATTAAGTGGCGATGAAGTTCACGATAATTTTGCAGAAAAAGCTAAAATGTTGGGTGGTTATGAAGAATTGTCTAACGAACGGCATGATTTATATAGGTAGCAAGTCTGGAGAAAAGCCAACAATTAATTGGTCAAAAAATCCTCTAGGTCCTGTACTGCCAGACACACATTTTGTTTAGGAAACCTTTCGCGCCACGATGCTAGTTCATCGAGGTCCTTTTCAATTTTAAGGTTCATTGCATTGAAAGTGGGATATTTTAAAAAATAATCCGTTAGTTGATCTTTATCCAAACCGCTTTTAAAGCTGGCCCTCTCCAAAAATTTCTGGGTCTTGGTCAAATATAACGCTTCCACCAGATTATAGATTTTTAGTCTTTCCAGAAGTGCTTTAAGGCCTTCAACCTCAAAAATAATTGAGGACTCATCATTCCATGTTTTTAATTCCGCTCCAAACCCCCAAGGCGCTCTAGGGTCTTGTCTACTTGACGTGGTCACAATTGTTTCTGGACAATGTCTAACTTTAAAACCTCCGTATATTATGGAATCGTAAAACGCAATATCTTCACAAAATCCTAAGGGCCGCATACCTCCTACGGCCTCGTAAACATCAGCCCTGACTGCCAAACTAGGCCCTGAATTATCGGCATGGTTTGGAGCAAAATCCCATTCTTCCGGTACAAAAGTAGCCTTTAACCGAGCCACCAAGTTTTGATTAAAGACCGAATATTGATTGAACAAAGATTCAAGACATGTAACAATAACCTTTTCTTCATTATGGGCAGGAATTGTAACAATGATTTTAGTTTCAGGATCAGCTGGCTTCATCCCAATGGCAATAGAGTTTGCAATGGCATCTATGACAGCCATTGAATTTTCGTCGAAATATTTGTGTTTTTCCAATGTTTAGAAAACGAGCGTCGTCATATTAGCCAATTGAAAATTCTTCTTAAATCCGTTAAAACACGTCTTTAAGATGAAAATCAAGTCCTAAAAATCACAAGCATAAATTAAGAGCGCTTTTTGTACGGGCCTTCACGGTACATTGCAAATTGTGCTTCATTGAGTACTGCCTTCAAAGCGGCAACATGACTATCCTCTTTTTGTTGATTATCCATGTCAATACCTGGATTGGTCTTTTCCCAATCGCCCATAATAGCCTGGTAGTCTCTCTCAAATCGTCGGCTTTGATCTTCTGTCATACCTAAATCCTTATACATCAATTGTGTCTTGTCATCTGATGGACTTTTGGTGTTTTCTTCATTCCTGCGGTTCTCAAATGAATTTGACTTTTCATTTCTTAAGGAATTGTGGTTAGGATTCCGTGGCGGACCTGAAGAATTTTCATCCCTTACAGATGTATTACGAGTAACCTTGAAAGCCAAATAAGTGGTTAATGAAGCGAGTATACCCATAAATGCTAAAAATTTGCTTGTCTTATTCATAATGTGTTATTAAAGTTAAAAATTCATTCTACATTTTATCTGTTATAAAAATAGGTGTTACTAGTTAAAAGGATGATCCTTAATAATTTCAATTTTTGCTCAAATGAAACAAACACTTCCAGTTGAAACATCTATGTAACCATTAATGATTTTAATGCCATTTAGAAGAAATAGCGTACTCTAAAACTTTAATCCCTTGGTCGGAATAAAGAAGATTTGTATCCAAGTAACCGGCTGAACTATGGTTTTATTGAATTTTTCTGTAAAAATTTAGTGACCTTCAAATCTTTGATACTTGATAAAACACTCAAAATCTCCTTATATCCATTGTTCGTTAAGGTTGAGTTAACACCTTAACAGTACCTTAAACTTATGGTAATCAAACCACCTTAATTTCCTAACAGGTTATTTGAAGTCTAAACCTACTTTTGAATCAATTAAAAACCAAAATAAGTTTACATGAAAACTACTAAAAAAATCTTATTAAGCGCCCTCATTGCTCTAGCAGTTGGCTTAACATTCAATGCCTGTGAAGATGGCACAGACGGGATCAATGGTATTGATGGTGTCGATGGAACTGATGGCCAAGACGGTCAAGACGGTCAAGATTTCGTTCCAGAACCTACAATATTTGCAGACAAATCAAGCACGCCTCCGTTAGTGGCGATGTCTCCACAATTTAATTTTGTAAAAGCATACTCATTAATAAGTACTCCAGATGTTATAGGCGGCAATTTCCAGTTGGCCGGATCTGCTGATGGTGCTGGATTTCTCAGTGACAATCAAGGTGGCTATATTTATGTGGTGAATAACGAAGACAGTTATTCAGTGTCCCGTATTTTTCTAGATAAAAATTTAATACCAACTACTGGAGATTACTTATTGAACTCAGGTGTTTCTGACTTTTCAAGACAATGTTCAGGTACCATGTTTGAAGCGGCGGTGCATGGAGGTTCTAAAGATATCTTTTTGTCTGCATCTGAAAGGTTTCATTATGATGTTAAAGGAATTGACCCAAGAGTCACCACACCAACGCCAAATGCCGATTTTGGGTTAGATGCTTTAGGAGAGTTCTCTTGGGAGAATGCTGTGCCACTTCCAAAAGATGCCTATTCAGGCAAAACACTTATCATTGGTGGTGATGATGATTCAAGCGGTTCACAAGGTCAGGTGACGATGTACTATTCAACACAAGGTGATGCCGACTTTAATAACGGTAAAATTTATGTGATGCGCTTTAAGCAAATTTCAGATGGTGCAGGCGGTTTACAAGATGTATCTGCCAGTACAACTTATAATGAAGGCAGCTTGGATTTTGGTCAGACTTACGCTGTTGAATTCGTAGAAATTGTCGATGGAGCCAGTATGACCCAAAGTGAAATGGATACCGCATGTACTGCTATCAATGCCTCTCAATTTATGCGTGTTGAAGATGTTGATTATCAAAAAGGAAGCGATGCCAATGGCCGTAATATCTTTTTCGCTGTTACTGGTAAAGGTCCAGGCACCGGGACTTATAATGATTGGGGAACAGTTTATAACCTCAAATTAGATCCAGAAAATCCATTACAAGGAACAGTGAAACAGATCGTAAGTGGAAACACAAACACAAACAATATGGACGGGAACTTACCCGATCTTCAAAGTCCTGATAACATTTGTGTGACTGAAAATTTCATCTATATCCAAGAAGACCCCAACTCCTTCAGCAAAGGACATACAGCCTATATCTATCAAACTGATATCAATGGAAAAAATCCTAATAAAGTTTTGGAGTTTATCGTGCGTCAGGATTTAGCTGAAGATAATAGTGTAGGTCCGATGGATGGTGATCAAGGCGAATATGGTGCATTGATAGATATTTCTGATAAAGTAGGAATTCCTGGAACCTTTATATTGGCTTTACAGCCTCATTATTGGGTAAGTGATTCCTTCGGCGAATTGGATGGTCATAATTTCATAAAAGGTACACCAGCTTCAAATGGAGATACAGGTGGTCGCGAAGACAAACAAGCGTCGCAAATAGTCTTACTAAAAGGATTGCCTAGATAATTAATAATTATAATTTCAATAGAGACATCTCCATTTTTTATAAATGGAGATTCTTTTTATAGATAAAACCAACAGATATGAAGCACTTCTCTTCCCCCCTATTAGTCCTATTTAGTTTTGCATTATTTCTTTCCTGTAAAAAGGAAAAAGAAGAACTAGTTCCTATTTCTGAGTGGACCTATGCCCAAAATTATTATCTAGAAAACATTACCAAATCCATCCAATATCTTGACAGCTTAAAAGTTGAAGGCTTTGATGGAAAAAACGCCAAAAACTTATTTAAGGAAGCTCGTATTGCCTTTAAGAAAGCAGAACCTTATGCTACCTACCTCAATCCTGATGTAGGACATAGAGCTAATGGCCCTGCCCTACCGATTTTTAAAGAGGATAATAACAAGGTGCTTAAGCCGGTTGGCTTCCAAAAAATAGAGGAAAGCATCTACGAAGGTGAAACAAGTAAAGCAGATTATGAGGAGGAGCTTTATATCACGAAAGGGCTTTTGATAAATCTACAAAGCAATATCGAAAAGAGGGAACTAAATCCACAGCGTTTTTTCATCGCTACGCATCAACAACTATTTAGGATCGTCAGTTTGGCAATTGCCGGTTTTGACACGCCAGTGAGCCATTTGGGCATTTCAGAAACTGCCATATCCCTTGAAAGTTTATACGAAATCTATCAACACAGCATCCAATATATTATAAAGGACAAGAATTCCAAACTGGACACAGATTTTCAGAATCATATTGAAAAAGCCGTAAAGTTCATTGAGGATAACCCAGACTTCGACACATTTGATAGATATACATTTACACGGGAATATTTCAACCCGATCATGCGCAATTGGGTCGACATTCGCAAAACGTCTGATTTATGGGAACCCGTAGATACCGAACCATTCAATTTTGATGCTCCTACGTTTTTTGAAAAAAATGCATTTAACTCAAATTTCTTTATGCCCAATGTGAATAAAAACCCGACCGACAAACAAATCGAACTAGGAAAAAAACTATTCTTTGACACTAATCTATCTGCGAACGGTTTAATGGCCTGTGCAACCTGCCATAATCCAGATAAGGCTTACGCTGATGGCATGGCAGCTAATAGTGATAACAATGGCAAACCACTGGGTCGTAATACACCAACCCTTATCAATTCTGCTTTTCAGCAAAGCTTTTTTTGGGATGGACGCTCGGAGACAATTTTAGACCAAATATCTTCAGTGTTTACCAACAAAGATGAATTCAACACAAACGTTCATGAATTTTCTTCGGAGATTTTAAAGGATTCAACTTACAACAAACTTTTTAAAGACGCTTTTGGAAGTATCTCTACAAGGAACACAGATGTTATCAAAGCCATTTCCTCGTATGTTTCTGAGCTTAATGGCTTCAATTCCAAATTTGATCAAAATATGAGAGCCGAAGTTGACACTTACACAGATGAAGAAAAGTTGGGCTATAATTTATTTATGGGAAAGGCGCTTTGTGCTACTTGCCACTTTATTCCACTTACTAACGGAACGGTTCCTCCATTCTTTGGAGAGACTGAAAAAGAAGTCATTGGCGTGCCAGAAACCGCAACTAACAAGAGCTTGGATGATGATTTAGGTTTCTACTGGAAATATGGATCGCCATTGCACAAAGGGATGTTTAAAACCGTTACGGTTCGCAACAGTGCCTTAACGGCTCCTTATATGCATAATGGTGTTTATGAAACTTTAGAAGAAGTGCTCAATTTCTACAATCTTGGTGGCGGTGGCGGAATGGGTTTTGAGCTCGAACATCAAACTTTACCTTTCGACGAGCTTAATTTGACCGAATCAGAGCAGAAGGCAATCATTGCATTTCTCAAAACGCTGAACGATACGGATGTTGAATCTTACTAAAGCTAAACGGGAATTATTAAAGAACCAAATGTCTTTTTGAGTTTTCCACAAACGATTAAATTATTACTAGACATGCAAAAGTGAAGTGCCAAATTTTGGTTGTGATATTGAAGTAGCTCAGTTCAATTAAAATTGATGAAAACCATAAACCAGATCTAATTAAAAACTTCGAAGAATTATGAGCATCTCACGGTTAGCTCACTAATTGTTTAACTTCTTTGTTTTTGTCAAATCTATTTGCTGGTTTACTTTTACAGCCTTAATTACGGGCCTAAACTATTTTGAATAACTCCGCCTTCGAAATGAAGATCTTTTCTGTTGTGGGAATTTGGTATAAGAGGAGCTCTTTTTCACTATATCCCAATTCATTAATGCGCTCATTATTATATTGCCAATCTTTTATGTGTAGCTCCAAATCGTCAATCTAGCGCACATAGTACTCTAAAACTGTCAATTGGAATATTTAATTAAAAGCCTACAACCAAAAGTTGTCTACCACAGTATTTATTAAATATCCAAGCTTAAAAGACTACAACTATTTGATTTTATGTATTTTTAGTCAAGCGCGCCACAATAGTGTCAACAATGTAGAAATCTAATTATGGCCACACTAACTTATAAAAAAAAATATGGATTGGATATACAACAACAGCGACCCCATACTTGAAACCCTAATAGCATGTTTTCTTTTATTTGTATTGATTATTGTTTTAACGCGATTGGTTGGTCTGAGGGCATTTGCAAAATTTACAGCGTATGATTTTGCCTTCACAATTGCCATAGGCAGTATCATATCATCTACTCTTACCTCAAGCACATCTGTAGTTCATGGCTCGGTCGCAATTGCAGGTCTACTGTTCTTAACCTTTATTTTTTCTTATTTACAACGAAGATTTAAGACCTTAAGTAAGGTAATTTCAAACGCACCATTATTGCTCATGGACGGTAGCACAATCCTATATGACAATATGAAATCTGCCAGAATTGAAGAAAAACAGCTGTTTTATAAACTACGGGAAGCCAACGTGTTGAATTTTGAACAAGTATATGCCGTTGTCTTGGAGTCAACAGGCGATATCTCTGTTTTGCACAAAGGCAGTAGCGATAGTAATGAAAATTTTGATAAAACGTTGTTATCAGGCGTACGGCTAAAACCATAAAGACGGAACACTATGAAATCAGCGTTGAATTTAGTTTCAAAAAAATTTAAATTAGTGCCGTTTGCGATGTTTGAAACATCAATTGATGACATGATAATTTTTATAAAAAAAGAGAACTTACAAATAATAAGTTCTCTTTTTTCAAAGGCATTACGTATTTTAACTGTTGAAAATTACAAGCCTGGCGTGCGCTTTTTAAAATGTTTGTCATCAAATTCTCTGCGCTCGTAAAAATCAACGTCATTAGAAGACGCCTCATTGTCTCTTCTTCTTCTCAATTCCATTTCTTGATCTGTCATAATTTCTGAGTCCTCTACATCTTCTGATACGCCTTCTGATTGATGATAGGCTTCTGAATTACTATAGGTTGTGTTTTTATTAGAATCATGATGGTATTTTCTAATTTCCTCACGTATAATTTCCCTCAATCGAAGTTCATGTTCAGAAGCACTAGATTTTTTTTGCTCTTCATCTGAGGTTTGTCGACGTCCGTAAGAACCTAACACTTGGTCTTCATAGCTTCTATCAATTGTATCACCTTTTCGGTACCTTTTTGTTTCAGCAAAGGTGCGGTGATTAATCGTATCCGTGTAAACATAATTGGAATCCTGGTTTAAATCAACCAATCCGATAGGTATTATAATGTGATTTTGACCTTCCTTATTTACAAACTCTCGGATGTCAGTCTGGGCGGGTCTACCATAGGGATCATATTTGGCGTCAATAATGCTTTCGTCTACTTCAACATCAAGATAGACCACGCGTTCGGCCTCTTTATTGACCAATAGATTATCCACTTTACCAATAACCCGATTGTCGATGTCCTTAACATCCCATCCTCTAATGTCTGGGTAGCCATCAGAAATTTTGTAATCAGAAAGGTCATCAATATAATAGAGGTGTTTATTCTGTTCTGTCATGATTTTTATATTTTAGTTGTTCATTGCTTGTAATACATCTTTAGCCTTGTTTAAAAAGGAATTCATAAATGCTTGTTGCCCATCCATTCTCTTGGAACCGTCAACCTTAGCAGCGATTTGTTTCAAATCTGACACTTGTGATTGGAGTGCTGGGTACTTTTTAGATTGTATAGCTCCTAATACAGTAACAATCTCCTCACTGGGAGTTTTAAAATTCTTAGATGCTTCCATGCCTTGTGTCGTACTCGACATGTTGGCGCTGAGTGTTGAATAATCTCTCAAATAATTTAAAGCTTCTGAATTCTGCAAAGCGCTCTCGTCAGCCTTCGCTACGACCGCTTTGGCCAAATTTGAAAACGCCTTTTTGGTATAAGATGAATCTACGGCTATCCGTGTAGAATCTGAGATGGATTCTTCAAAAGCAGAAAACTCATCAAAAGTGCTACTGTAATTTTGGTTGGGATCATAAGTGCTGTCCGACTGTAGGTCGATGGAATCGTCCATCTGTTCAGTAGTAGTACCATCATTTAGGTCGTCATTATAGTCATCGTTATCTCGATTTTCGTAGATAAAATACACTATAATTGCCAAAACGATTAAGATTAAGACGACCCAAGGCCAAACAGGACGTTTTTTTCGATTTTTATTTCTGCCATAATTTTCTATTTAAGTTAATTTGTGCTCCCAACCTGATCTCAGGCATGAACGATATAAAGTTAATTAAACTAAACAGCTGAATAAGGCTCTAATAGATAATATGTTAACCCCAATGCATCTCTTTATTATAAATTTTGATGACTAGTCTGCAACAGAAGATTTCAACTAAAGCACTGAGGACTGATTTTTTAATTTGAGCTTCTCAACGCCTTAATAAGTTCCTACAAACTTTCTTCAAAAAGACAACTGCGTATATAACAGGAAATTGAATTGTAGTGTTATTTAATTATAAAACACTGACCTATGTTAGGTGTTATCTTCTTTATCCTCCTCACCATCCACTCGCTTAGACATGTTTCTGTCTTTCTTATCGTGCTTCTCGCCATATTGATTTACATGTTTTGACTTTAAGGGTCCATTTTCAACCTCTTTGTTTTTTTCTGGATCAAATTCTTTGTTTTTGCGTTTGTCTGTTTTGTCTGTCATGATTGTTCGTTTTAGCTTTGTTATTTGTTTATTGAAGATGACATGTCTATTAATTTAAATTTACCATGCCTTATTTAGTATATGTATATTTTTAAAAATGTAGTACTCAATTTGTCTTAGGGTTTCCAATTCTTAATTTCATCTGCAATCTGATCCCGACTTCTATTTGTTCTCTTGGCTATTTTTTCGGTCATCAAATCAAATTCACCTGTTCTATAGGTCACGTCTTCTTCAGTAATGTTTGGATATTGTTTACGGTAGTCCTGTTGAATGGCTGACCATCGTCCTTCAAGCTCATCGTTAAACCTCCCTGCTAAATTATCCTTGTTATAGCCACTATGATTGTCATCGTCTTGTGTGTCTTGCTGTTTGCTCATTTATAGTTTAATTTAAAATTATAAAATTCAAATTAGACTATTTGCACAGGACACTTGTATCTTATTCCTTAAAAAATTACTCGAAAAAAATAAGAAAGACACTTTTGAAATGGAGATAGTTGCAGGTGTTTGTTTTTTTGGATTGTTATTGTTATAAAATCAGTTTAAACTTCAACATGCAGTGTTAGACAAAAACACTGTTGAACTCAAAGATTTAAAACCGCTATTATATTTCTATCGTAAGTTAAGACGTGCAAGGTTAAAAATAATTTTTTTAAAGCAAGCACTTGTTTGTACTAATGGTTTAATTCGCAATATGCTGTCACGTATCTCAAATACCGCATCTCTTAAAGACATAGAAATCCAGCTCAACTCAAAATTTGACTATGATTATCTCTATGAGCCAACCTCTATCATAAATGGTTTTAAAGAATCTTCGGTATGCGTCATTACCGCACAGGCACCAGACCGGATCCAATATGGAATATGGGGCATCCTGCCTAGAGGTTTTATAGATAGTTGGAAAAGTTTTCAGTCCTTCCACAACACCCTCGAAATTGAATATGAGTTAATCCCAGAAACCTCATGGCTTTTTGAAGCCTTAACATATAGACGTTGTTTGATTGTAGCGACAGGGTTTTTTACTGCCGAATTTGAAAACCATAAAGTGAAGACATTTCACAACCAATTAAAGAGCCATGATGTATTTTGCTTTGCAGGAATTTATAATATTTTAGAGGATGGTTTTATGTCTTGTAGTATTCTTACCCATTCCAATGGTTCTTCCCATTACCATTTAAAAGATCCAAAACCCATCATTGTTGCAGCGGACAAGTATTCGGATTTTTTAAATCAAGACATGCCAATTGACGATATATGTAACACTACTTTTGAAATGGATAAAAGTATATATAACCAACGGCAGATGATGCATCGGGAGTATTGATAGACCTTAGCCAACTGCACGCCGACCAGTAGAGACGATTACAGCATATATTTAGAAATATCACAGATAAAAAAAAGAAATTCTTCTACAAAATTTAAGAAGAACAAATCACAATTGTCAACTATTTGACTTTAAGAGGCGAGCGTATTTGGCACTTTCAATTGCTGCTGATATGATTTGGGTGAGCACTTGAAACGTTTTTTAAATACCCGGCAAAAATAACTTCTGCTGGTAAGCCCAACAGAATAAACTATTTCCGAAACATTCAAATCTGTATTCCGTAGCATTTCCAAGGCCTTTTCTAAGCGTACGTTCCTTATAAAAATGGCCACCGTACAATTGTGCATTTCCTTAAACCCCATTTGAAGCTTAGAAACTGACAAGCCTGTTTGTTTGCATAATTCCTTAATGGCGTATTGCTGTTGCGGATTGACCTTGATTTTTTCAGTTAGCAACTCCAACTGTTGAATTTCAAAATTGCGCAGATAAGCCATTTTAGTTTGAAAATGTTCCCCATTAAGCAGCTCTTTCAATTTCAACCCAATGAGAATATTGCTATACCCTCTAGCAATAAATTTATTTTCACATAATGTTTTATCTATGTCTTTTAATTTTCTTGACACCTCGCACATCCCAAGATTTGGCGTCAAAATTTTAGGGATATTAGATGAAGCTATCAGGGCGCCCTCATGCTGTAATCGTTCCAACAATTCTGTTTGATCTTGGTCCAAATCAGATTTCTCTATTTTTAATAATAAAAAATCGTAGTCCTTATGAGACTTGCAGTCAAAAGAAATGGTTTCAGTATTTTTAAAAGGAACCAACGCACTCGCAAATGAAGGGACAGAAGTCACGCTGGTACCGCAGGTCATCTGTAAAGAAGACTTATCAGCCAAATTGACGCACAAATACAGTGAAGACTCTTTTTCTGTTCGCAGATTGATCGTAAAATCATGGATGCATTTGATCCGAAATCCATAATAATCCAAAGTGTTTGTAAGTTTTTGTTTCTCAATCGAACCCTTAAAATATCGAGCATTTTTGGTATGGCCCTCCCGTATCTCAAAACTGCGCAAATCATTCATAACGAGTATTTTTAAAAGCATTTAACTTTGAATAGTCTTACAAATCTCTAAATTTTATAGCTGTATAGTTATCGTTTTTCCATTAATAAATAGCGCAATACCGATTTGTAAACAACAAAGCAAAAAAAAACTCCTACCTGAGTAAGAGTTTCTTTATATCAAAATTACTTAATTTCTTAGATCATTGGCATCAGACCATTGCTGATATTGATCATACTGGGAGGCATCAAGGATCTCCTTTAAAATCCGATCCTCTTCTTTAATTTTCTCATTGGCAGAAAGCAGTTTGTAGGCCTCGCCTTTTTCAACGTCCTTCCACTCTTTCAATGCCTTTTCATAACGTTGGATTTGATCTTGCGACATACGAAAGCGGGAATACAAATTTTCTTGTCGCTCCGGATCATCCAAATTCCAATTCTCATTTAAACTATCCGAAATCCCATTCCCTACGGTAGTTTCATCCATGGTATCGAAATTTCCAGTTTCTCTATAATTGGTTGTATTGGTGATCTCTTTATTTTCAGGTACAGTCCTACCCTCGGTACTGTGATCTGGAGAATTGTTTTTACCAAAATCACATGACATTGTCAAAGTCATTATCAAGACGACTGCTAATTGGTGGTGAATTTTCATAATTATTTGATTTTTAGTTCTGAACAAAAATAAACTCAAATAATCACATACATTTTCTCATTTGAATAAATGATTGCTCTTAACGATTCCACCAGCGGCGCTAAATAGCTTCAAACAATGCAGGCAATTGAATTGAGTCTTGATTATTTTTTGGTTCAAAAACAAAAAAAACTCTTGCACCACATCATGGCACAAGAGTTTTTAAGGAGTACACGGCGTTCTACTTTTTCTTAGGAGCATTCGCCGTTTTGCCAGCAGCAGCAGGTGCTTTTTTAGGAGCGTTTTGCTCATCTGATTTCTTCGGAGTTTCCTTTTTGTGATTTTTGTCTTGAGTGCCCATTTTATATGTATTTTAAAAGTTTAAAATAAAATTAACCAACATTTGATCAGACATCGAATCCAAAAAATCAAAATTCGAACTCAAAAAGAGCACATTTCTTAATTTTCCATTAAGAGATCTATCGCTTTCTCCATATTAATTCCTGCGCCCAAAATTCCTTTAAATAGATCGTCTTGGGTAAGCACCCGATTGGGCACCGTTTGAATGGTGAAGTCTGTCACTTCCAATCCGGACTTGACTTCTGACCAACGTAATGGTGTGGATACCGTGGCGTACTTTTCTGGTCTCACACTATAAGCTGAAGCGATGGTTTGTCCCTTTCGGTTTTGTAAATAATCGAGATAGATCTTGGGGCCCCGTTTTTTAAGAGAGCGCTCCAACGTGGTTAGGTTTGGCAGCGCTTCGTTGATATAAACACACAGTAGTTTTGTAAAATCCCTTGCCTCTTCATACGTGTATAAACCTCCCATAGGTATGTAAATATGGAGTCCTGATGCCCCCGAAGTTTTACAAAACCCTTTTATTTTTGCACTATCCAAAATGTCTTTAGCAATTAGGGCCGTTTCTATAACCTGTTCAAACGTATTCTCTGCCGACGGATCCAAATCAATAATGGCATAATCAGGCTTGTCCAGTTGATAGATGGTCGAATGCCAGGGGTGCAATTCTATACATCCCAAATTATTCATGTAAAGCAAACTCGCCTGATTTTGACACAATAGGTAATTGATTTCCTTTTCTGAAGATTTTGATTGAATGGCAACCGTTTCTATCCATTTTGGTAAATTTTCATGATCCTTTTGATAAAAAGAATCTCCCAAAATGCCGTTGGGATGCCGGTGCAAACTTTCTGGACGGTCTTTTAGGTAGGGCAGAATGTACTCAGACATTTTAATATAATAATCCAAGAGGTCAAACTTGGTCAGCTTTGGATTGGGCCAATAGAGTTTATCAGGATTGGTGATTGACACTTGAATTTGATCCACCTCTAATGAAAATTCAGCATCAGGAGATTTTTGTCTTATGGCTGACTTTGAGGTTGGTCCTGAGGTTTCAAACTCAAGCGCCTTATCTTCTCGTAGTCTTAAAAACACAGGATGTCGCATCACGCTGGCTGGAGTCCATTCTGAAAATTTCACTTCACACACCAATTTAGGAATTAGCCAGACAGCTTCCCTTCCTTTAAGATGTTGACGGATCTCAAAAGCAGGTTCCACTGTTTTTAGCACCTCAAACTTATGGTATAGTGCGGTGATTTGCTGTTCTGAAAATCCAGACCCACAAGTGCCCACATATACCAAAACACCGTCTTCTACCATGCCCAAGATCAGGGAGGCAAATTTTCGGGATTTGGTTGTAGAAAGTGTATACCCACAGATGATGGTTTCAGTATTTTCAATTTTCTTGAATTTCAACCACTCTGAAGAGCGCGCATTTGTGTCATATTTGGAACTGGCCTTTTTGGCAATCACACCTTCCATTCCCATGCTAATGGCCTGATCGTAAACGGTAATTCCCATAGCTTCCACATGATCACAGTATTGAAGATGCGGCGTATCTGGAATCAATTCTTTCAATAATTGTTTCCTATCCAACAATGGGAGCTCCAGAGTATCGTGGCCGTTAAGATGCAACAAATCAAAAATATAATAGACTAAGATGCCTTTGGTGGTAGCCTCATCATAGTTTTGCAAAGCATTAAATTGTGGTAACCCGTTGGCATCCAACACCACAATTTCTCCATCTAGGATGGCAGTATGCTCTAAATCTGCCAAGTCCATATAAACGCTTTTGAATTTATCATTGAGCGAAATTCCGTTTCTGGAATACAGTTCTACACCACCCGATTCAATATTGGCCAAGGCGCGATAGCCATCATATTTTAATTCATAAATCCAGTTTTTATCATTAAAAATCTTGGTGCCAGGAGATGCCAACATGGGCTTTACGAAGGATTTCAAATTTAGTGGTGAAGCATTATGATGATCGTTATTGGAAAACGCTTCCAAATTAAAATCCTCAGCATCATAATTGAGATTGGTTGCAAATTGATCGTCGTGCTTAATAAGTAACCATTGGTCTTTTTTGTTCATTGAAGACGATCGCACCAAGGTGAAAATTCCTTTGACTTTTTTTCCATGAATGGTGATTTTCAATTTGCCATCTGCGTAATCTGAAGATAAATTCTGCTCAGGATATAAGTTTTGATAATATCCGGTATCCCAAACAGTCATTTTACCTGCGCCATAGTTACCCTTAGGGATAACGCCTTCAAAAGTAAGATAGGCAACGGGATGATCTTCTGTATGGACTGCCAACCGCTTGTCTTTAGGGTTCATGGACGGTCCTTTGGGTACAGCCCAACTTTTGAGGACACCTTCCATCTCCAAACGGAGGTCATAATGCAAGTGGCTTGCGCGATGCCTTTGAATGACAAAACGGAATTTGTTATCATCATCAAGGATGTCCTTTGGTTCTGGCGTGTCTTGAAAACTTCGTTTCTTACGGTACTCTTCCAACCCCATATTAAGAAGCTTTCTTTTTGCGTTGATCCAAACTGGCTTTTAATTTGGCCATTAAGTCTTTTGCCGCCGTAGGTTCGCTCTCTGTTTTTTCGACTTTGAATTTTTTCCCTGTGGCTTTGGAGTCAATAATCTTAAGCAATTGCTTATTATAAACATCTTTATATTTTTTGAAATCGAATTTTTCAGTATAATTCTCAATCAAGTCTTCTGCCATTGAAATCTCTTTTTTAGATGGTTTTGTTGAGGGAATCTTCACCTCTTTCGGATCTCGAATTTCTTCAGCAAACCGAATCACATGTAAAACAATCACATTTTTATAGACGCCAATAAGCGACAGATTTTCCTTTTGGCGCATCACAAAAGTAGCTACGCCCAGTTTGCCCGTTTTCTTCAAAGCATCCCGCAACAGATTGTAAGCTTTTCCACCTTCCTTTTGGGGCTCGAGGTAATAAGGGCTTTTAAAGAGCATATCAGCCACTTCAGTTTCCTCAACAAATTCCTCAATATCAATCGTTTTACTTTTCTTGACATTGGCATTCTCGAAATCTTCCTTTTCAAGAATAATATAAGCATCATCCTTCTTAAAGCCTTTAACGATATCCTTCCATACCACTTCCTCGCCGGTATCTTCATTGACGCGTTTATAGCGTATTCTTGCATGGTCATGCTTATCGAGCATATCCAAGTCTATATTCCTACTTTCTGAAGCGGAGTACATTTTTATGGGAATCGATACGAGACCAAAACTAACGGTGCCATTCCAAACTGATTTCATATAAGTTATTTTAATTTATTATAAAGATAGAGATGCGCATTGATTTCCTCTAGTGTCTAGTGTCGGCTATCTATTGTCTAGCTTCTAGCGTCTATTTTGATGCATTAAAATCTAAGAAATCCTCATTTGGCAAATGACTTCATAAGAATTTATTTGTAGCGCTATCAAGAACAAGTTTCATAGCGTATCCCTCTTAATTTCCAAAAAAAGCCAACGCTAGTTCTATATTGAAAGATAAAAGATGGAAGATGTCGAGCTCCTTGTTCGCAATTGGCCTAAATCAAAATTAAAATAGAGACTCCTTAAAAGTAAATTAAAAATAGCTGCTTTAAAATAATTGATTTTTTATATTTGCACCGCTAAAGTTCTTTTAGGATGAGTTTTTGGATACCAACCAAGGCGCGAAAAGTTAAGCAAATGCTGAATTTTTACATCCTTTGATTAAAATTTTAATGCGCACGTGGCGGAATTGGTAGACGTGCCAGCTTGAGGGGCTGGTGACCATTAGGTCGTGGAAGTTCGAGTCTTCTCGTGCGCACATAAACAAAAACTAGGTTAACGTGGAAGTTCTCCCGACAGTTCGGGATTCTCGTGCGCACATAAACAAAAACTAGTTTAACGTGGAAGTTCTCCCGACAATTCGGGATTCTCCTGCGCACATAAACAAAAACTAGTTTAACCTGGAAGTTCTCCCGACAGTTCGGGATTCTCGTGCGCACATATACAAAAACTAGTTTAACGTGGAAGTTCTCCCGACAATTCGGGATTCTCGTGCGCACATAAACAAAAACTAGTTTAACGTGGAAGTTCTCCCGACAGTTCGGGATTCTCGTGAACGGCTCGATCGAATGAAATTAGTCAAGAGAAGATTTCTGATTTTTTTTGAAACCATCTCCATTATATTTACATTATTAAGAAATTCCTTGATATTATATCATAAAATAGTTTAATTTTGTTTCATATTTTTTAATAAAGAATGAACAACATTAAGACCATTTTCAGTATAAAGGATTTAGAAAATCTCACGGGAATCAAGGCCCACACGATCAGAATTTGGGAAAAAAGATACCAATTGCTCGAACCTGAGCGCACAGATACCAATATAAGATTTTACAATTTAAGCCATCTTCAGAAGTTATTGAACATTAGCTTCTTAAACAATAATGGCCAAAAAATTTCGAAGATTGCCTCATTGACCACTCAGGAAATACACCAAGAGGTCAGAGAACTTGCCAGTAAAGGCCACCTGAAAAATCACGCCATCAATACCTTTAAAATGGCGATGTTGGATTTTGACCAAGAGCTCTTTTATGAAACCTATAATGGCCTTATCAAAGACAAATCATTCAAAGAGTTGTTCTATCAAGTCTTTTTGCCTTTACTTTCCGAAGTTGGAATGCTCTGGCAAACAAACACGATCACTCCGGCGCATGAACATTTTTTGTCCTCCCTTATCAGACAAAAACTGTTGGTCAACACTGAGAGTTTGCAAGCTCAAAATAAAATAAAGCACAATAATGCTTTTGTTCTTTTTCTTCCGGATAATGAAATTCATGAACTCGGCTTGATGTTTGTAAATTTTGAAATGGTTTCTAAAGGGGAACGTTGCATCTTTTTGGGATCAAGCGTTCCCATTGACAGCCTAACAGACATTTTAGCCTATTACGAAAAAGTTACGTTTATATCTTATTTTACTATCAGACCTGAAAAAGAGGAACTTTCAAATTACCTCGCTGAGTTTGAATCCAAGCTTCTGACAAACAACAATCACGAATTGTGGGTACTTGGTTATATGACCCAACATATTGACAGCCAATCTTTACCAAAATCAATCAAAACATTTAAATCAATAGACAGTTTAATGGCGACTATTTAGTGCTTTAAAATTGTTTCTTGTTTAACTTTTGTTTACTTTTGTTAAACAATCTAAAAAATGAAATTACGTATTACTATTATCGGTTCCGGTTTCTCTGCATTATCTGCAGCATGCTATCTCGCAAAAGACGGCTATGATGTCACCATTTTTGAAAAAAACAAGACTATTGGCGGTCGCGCCAGACAGCTTAAAAAAGAATGGCTTTACATTTGACATAGGACCAACTTGGTACTGGATGCCTGATGTATTTGAACGCTTTTTTGGCGATTTTGGAAAACATCCTTCTGAATATTATCAGTTGGAAAAACTAAACCCGGCCTATAGCGTTTATTTTGCAAAAGACGATTTCATTACAATTGAAGATACTTTGGGAAAAATTTGCGAAACATTTGAAAAAGAAGAACAAGGAAGCTCCCAAAAGCTCAAAAAATTTATTGCCAATGCGCAACATAATTATGATGTTGCCATTAAAGATTTAGTGTATAGGCCAGGAGTCTCACCCTTTGAGTTGATGACTCCTGTTACTATTAAAAAATTGATCAATTTTTTAGTACCATTAAAAAGGACGTCCGCAAGGAATTCAAGAATGATCGATTGGCTAAAATTTTAGAATTTCCGGTGTTATTCTTGGGTGCAAAACCTGATAATACGCCGTCTTTCTATAGTTTTATGAATTATGCCGATTTTGGAATTGGCACCTTTCATCCAAAAAAAGGCATGTACGAAGTTATTTTGGCCATGGAAGAACTTGCCAAAAGTTTGGGAGTGACCATAAAAACAGAACAGTCCGTTGAAAAAATTAATGTTACAGATAATAAGGCTACCGGCATAGTCTCCAACGGAGAAACGTACCACTGCGACATCGTTTTGAGTGGTGCAGATTATCACCATTCAGAGACATTGCTAGACAAAGTACACCGTCAATATTCTGAAGCATATTGGGAAAAGAAAGTGTTTGCACCTTCTTCCCTACTGTTTTATGTGGGGTTTGATAAAAAGCTGGAAAATGTCAATCATCATACGTTATTCTTTGACGTCGATTTTGAGGCGCACGCTAAAGAAATTTATGACACGCCAAAATGGCCAAAAGACCCATTGTTTTATGCTAGTTTCCCGTCGTTAACTGATACGAGTGTTGCACCAGAAGGGCAAGAAGCAGGCATTTTCTTAATTCCGCTTGCACCAGGGTTGGAAGATACTCCAGAACTTAGAGCGCTCTATTTTGACAAAATAATGGACAGATTTGAGAATTTAACCTCACAAAACGTCAAAAATAATATTATATTTAAGGAGTCTTTTTGTGTAAAGGACTTTATTGACGATTACAATTCTTATAAAGGCAATGCATACGGAATGGCAAACACCCTCTTGCAAACTGCCTTTTTAAGACCTAAATTGAAGAGCAAAAAGGTAAATAACCTTTATTTTACTGGACAACTTACAGTACCAGGTCCGGGAGTTCCGCCATCATTGATTTCTGGAAAATTGGTTTCTGAACTTATTAAAAAACATCACACCATTAAAACATATGAAAGCGCTATTTGACATCGTTTCCCATAAATGCAGTAAGGCCGTAACAAACTCTTACAGTACTTCATTTTCTCTTGCTACCAAAATGTTGGCCAATAGCATCAGACAGGATGTTTACAACATCTATGGGTTTGTGCGTTTTGCAGATGAAATTGTTGATTCTTTCCATGATTACGACAAGAGAACCCTCTTTGATCGTTTTGAAGAAGATTTAGAACTTGCGCTTGAGCACAAAATTAGTTTGAATCCTATTCTCAATGCTTTTCAGGAAACCTATCATAAATATGATATTGACAAACACCTTGTCACTTCCTTTATGAAAAGTATGCGTTTAGATTTGCATAAAACTGATTATTTAACTGAGGCAGACTATAAAATGTACATCTACGGTTCAGCCGATGTGGTTGGATTGATGTGCCTTAAAGTTTTTGTAAAAGGGGATCGCAAAAAATATGAAGCCTTAAAAGGTGGCGCTATGAGTCTGGGTTCCGCGTTTCAAAAAGTGAACTTTTTGAGGGATTTAAAAGCTGATCATGATGATTTGAGCAGGACTTATTTTCCTAACACAAATTTGAACCAACTGGATGAAGCTTCTAAAAATGCAATCATTACTGATATTGAAAATGACTTCGCACTAGGTCTTAAAGGCATTAAGGAACTTCCAATTGAAGCTAAGTTTGGCGTTTTTATGGCCTATCGCTATTATAACCAACTTCTCAAGAAATTAAAAAATACACCTGCCCTGGATATTAAGTCAACTCGCATAAGAGTACCTAACTACAAGAAGTTTGAACTTTTGACCCGGAGCTACGTCAAATATCAACTCAATTTAATGTAAATTTGTAGATGCGAATTTTTCTTTGGATACTCATTTTTGTAAGCGTATTTTCTATTATGGAATTTATGGCTTGGTTTACTCATAAATACATTATGCACGGCGTTTTATGGAATTTGCATAGAGATCACCATAAAAAAGACCACAAAAGTTAGGTTTGAGCGCAATGATGCCTTTTTTATTTTTTATGCCATTGTAAGTATCACTTGTTTCTACTTATGGAGCTATGAAAATATTTGGTATTGTCTGCCTATTGGGCTCGGCATCTTAGCCTATGGTATTGCCTATTTTACTGTTCATGACATCTTTATTCACCAACGCTTTAAAATCTTCCGAAACGCCAACAATTGGTACGCCAAAGGTGTGCGCCGCGCTCACAAAATGCACCACAAACACTTAGGAAAAGATGATGGCGAATGCTTTGGCATGCTCGTAGTCCCTTTCAAATACTTTAAAAAATAATTACTTAGGCCGTTTTCAACTATGCAGGATAATACCTCTTTTGATTATCTCATCATTGGAAATGGTCTTGCTGGGTTGCAGCTGGCATTGGAACTTTCAAACGATCCGTTTTTTGACAGCCATAAGATAGGACTTATTGACCCTTCCCATAAAACATCAAACGATAAAACCTGGAGTTTCTGGGAAGTAGGCGCAGGAAAATGGGACTCTATTGTAGAACAGGTGTGGCACACTGCAAAGTTCGAATCTGATGAGGTGTCGTTGCTTCTTCCGCTCCACGACTATCATTATAAAACCATTAGGTCCATTGATTTTTACACCTATGCGAAAAATCAGCTGCTGTCAAAATCTAATTTCACTTTCATTTTAGACACCATCCAAACAATTGAAGAACATAGTGGTTTAACAGTCATTGGCGATAACCAAAGTTATACTGCAACACATGTGTTTGATAGCAGAATCCCTAAAGAATTCTATACTGAACAATCCAAATACACACTTATACATCAGCATTTTAAAGGTGTGGTCATCGAGACTGAGACACCTTGCTTTCAACCTGAAGTTTTCACCATGATGGACTACAGGTTTCAATATAAAGATTCCACAAGCTTTATTTATGTCTTGCCATTTTCGGCAACCAAAGCGCTAGTGGAGTTTACCTTTTTTACGCCATTTACCGTAGAAACCAAGGTTTATGATACTGTCATTAAAGAGTATCTGCAGAAGGAATTCAAGGTATCCAATTATCAACTAGTAGACACTGAAGTAGGCAACATCCCTATGACCGATTTCCCATTTTGGAATTACCACACTAACAACGTTACGAAGATTGGCACTGGTGGTGGTTGGGTTAAAGGATCTACAGGGTATTCTTTTAAACACACTGAAAAGAATGTGTTTAAATTAGTTGAGAATATCAAGGCTGGAAAAAAACCTTCACATGATTTATTTCAAATGAAATTCAAGTTTTATGATAAGATTTTTTTGACAGTCCTTAATGACGAAAACGAAAAAGGTGTTTGGATCTTTGAACAGTTCTATTCCAAGAACTCAATTAAAACGATGTTCCGATTTTTAGATGAAGAAACCTCATTTTCAGAAGACTTGGCCATTATGAAATCGCTCTTTTCAATGGCGTTTATTAAAGCATTCTTTAAAGTCCTATTCAAGGTTTAGCAAGTGGTCTAAAAGTGCTCTTACTTTAGCACTGTTCCAATCTGCAGCGCCAGATTTATCAATAACGATGTTGCCTTGTTGATCGATGACAAAGGTTCTCGGTATTGAAGAGGTTTCCAAAAGTTCAGGATTTGGAGTTAGAGCAGCATGTACTAAAAACTCATAATCATTCTTTTCCTTGAACTTAGAAATGACCTCCTGCTTTTCGTTGGAAACAAACAGAAAGACCACATCTTCTTTATAATCTTGATATAATTTTTCCATACTCGGCATTTCAGCGATACATGGCGGACACCAAGTAGCCCAAAAATTGATAAAGACCACTTTACCTTTGGCATCATTGAAATTGTAAGCCATTCCATTTTCATCTACAAGCTGCCAGTCATAATCAGTCAATAAGATCCGGTTTTCTTCATCAACAACTGACGGACTGAACATCGCCAAACCTTTCTGTAATAAAATTTGAATAGGCTGACGGGTTTGCGGGATAACCATAATCAAAATAATCACCAGGAAAATAATATTATTGCGTTGACTTTTTGAGATTTTCATTTGCTTAAACATAAAAAACTCCCGATAGCTATCGGGAGTTTTATTAAATTAGTTACGTTCTACAATTAGGACGCGTTTTGTCTTTTAATCAAATTCAACGCAGACCCTTCATTATACCAATCAATTTGTGCTTGATTGTAAGTATGGTTTGCGATGATCACATTTTTGCTACCATCAGCATGTACAAACTCGATAGTCAACGGTTTGTCTGGCGCAAATTGATCCAGATCTAAGAAATTGATGGTATCATCTTCTTGGATTAAATCATAATCACTTTCAGTGTTAAATGTCAACCCTAACATCCCTTGCTTTTTGAGGTTTGTTTCATGGATACGCGCGAATGATTTCACCAATACAGCAGCAACGCCCAAATGTCTCGGTTCCATCGCAGCGTGCTCACGTGAAGAGCCCTCGCCGTAATTATGGTCGCCCACAACAAGCGTAGGGATGCCTTTTGCTTTGTAAGCTCTCGCTACATCAGGAACACCACCATACTCGCCAGTCAATTGGTTTTTGACAAAATTAGTTTTCTTACCAAAAGCATTGACGGCTCCAATAAGCATATTGTTAGAAATATTATCTAAATGTCCTCTGTAACGTAACCACGGTCCAGCCATTGAGATATGGTCTGTAGTACATTTCCCGAAAGCTTTGATCAGTAGTTTTGCACCCTTAATAGTGTCTCCTAAAGGTTTAAATGGTGTCAATAATTGTAAACGTTCTGAAGTTGGACTAACAGACACATCGATATGGCTGCCATCTTTAACCGGCTCAACGTATCCTGCATCTTCTACGTCAAAACCTCTTGGAGGCAATTCAATACCTTGTGGGATATCCAATTTTACCTCTTGTCCATCTTCATTGATCAACGTATCATTCATAGGATCAAAATCCAAACGACCTGAAATGGCAATTGCGGCCACCATTTCTGGCGATCCTACAAACGCATGCGTATTTGGATTTCCATCAGCACGTTTTGAGAAATTACGGTTGAATGAATGTACAATCGTGTTTTTCTCTTCACCTTTCAAATCACTTCTATCCCACTGCCCAATACATGGTCCGCAAGCATTAGTGAAAATAGTTGCATTTAAATCTTCAAATACTTTTAAAATGCCATCACGTTCTGCTGTGAAACGGATTTGCTCTGAACCTGGATTGATCCCGAAATCAGATTTTGGCTTTATTTTTTTATCTACGGCCTGTTTCGCAATGGAAGCAGCACGCGTTAAATCTTCATAAGAAGAGTTGGTACATGAGCCTATCAAACCCCAATCGACCTTAATTGGCCATCCTTTTTCTCTGGCCAGTTTTCCAAGCTCGCCAACAGGAGTTGCCAAATCTGGCGTAAATGGACCGTTTAAATGCGGACGTAACGTATCTAAATTGATTTCAATAACTTCATCAAAATACTGCTCTGGATTCTCGTATACTTCAGCATCGCCAGTTAAGTACTCACGAATTTTATTGGCTTCATCAGCAATATCAGATCGGTCTGTAGCTCTTAAAAAGCGCTCCATAGAATCGTCGTAACCAAAAGTTGAAGTGGTTGCACCAATTTCGGCACCCATATTACAAATGGTACCTTTACCTGTACACGATAAATTTTTCGCACCAGGTCCAAAATATTCTACAATGGCACCAGTACCACCCTTAACGGTCAAAATACCAGCCACTTTTAAGATGACATCTTTTGAAGCCGTCCAGCCACTAAGGCTTCCGGTCAGTCTCACCCCTATAAGCTTAGGAAATTTCAACTCCCAAGCCATTCCGGCCATCACGTCAACAGCATCTGCACCACCAACACCAATGGCAACCATGCCCAATCCACCTGCGTTAACAGTGTGGGAATCGGTCCCGATCATCATTCCGCCTGGAAATGCATAATTTTCTAAAACTACTTGGTGAATAATCCCTGCTCCTGGCTTCCAGAAACCGATACCATATTTATTAGATACCGATGCCAAAAAGTCAAAAACTTCACTACTAGTTTCATTGGCTCGCTTTAAATCAGGTACTGCACCTTGTTTTGCTTGAATTAAATGGTCACAATGCACCGTTGTAGGTACCGCAACTTTAGGTTTCCCTGCCTGCATAAACTGAAGCAAGGCCATTTGAGCTGTAGCATCTTGGCACGCAATACGGTCTGGAGCAAAATCTACATAATCCTTCCCTCTTTTAAAAGCTGTTGTCGGTTCTCCATCCCACAGATGGGCGTATAAAATCTTTTCAGATAAAGTTAAAGGCTTACCAACTATTTCGCGCGCTTTGTCCACACGCTCAGGCATAGTTTTGTAAACTTTTTTAATCATGTCAATATCAAATGCCATAGACTATATTTTAAGGTTGATGTTTATTCGATTCCTGAAGTTTCAGGGTATGCAAAATTACAAAATTTCAAAGACTTTTAAAAATATGTAATGAAATCAAAAAAGCATTGAAGATAATTCAATGAATACAGATTTATTGAGCTCCAAATAAGGAATTTGATAAAATAGTAATTGATAAAATATTAAATTAACAATATAGCAGCTTCAAAAAAATCACATAGAAGGATATACCGTGTTAATTTTATCTCAGATTTCTATTGCGATAGTACTAGCATTTCCATAGATGAAGACCAAGAAAGCCATTTAAAGGAAGATTTAAAACAAACTCTTTATAATCTGCTCATCAGAAATACCTTCAGCTTCTGCCTTATAATTCTTGATGATTCTGTGACGAAGAATACCGCTCGCTACTGCTTGGACATTTTCAATATCTGGTGAAAATTTACCGTTGATAACGGCGTGCGTTTTGGCCGCTAGGATAAGATTTTGTGACGCTCTTGGACCTGCTCCCCAGTCAACAAATTCTTTAACCAAGGCTGAAGCTAATGCTTCTTTAGGACGCGTTTTACTCACCATAGTTACCGCATACTCAATAACATTATCTGCTACTGGAATACGACGGATCAGGTTTTGGAACTCGATAATTTCCTGAGCTGAGAACAGTGGATTGACGGTCGGTTTTAAATCGGAGGTGGTGGCTTTGACCACTTGCACCTCTTCCGCAAAAGAAGGATATTCTAAGGTGATGGCAAACATAAAACGGTCCAACTGTGCTTCTGGTAAAGGATACGTTCCTTCCTGCTCAATTGGATTTTGGGTGGCCAATACAAAATAAGGCAAACTCAACTGATAATGCTGTCCTGCAACTGTTACAGAACGCTCTTGCATAGCTTCCAGTAAGGCTGCTTGGGTTTTTGGAGGTGTTCTATTGATCTCATCAGCCAAAATAATATTGCCAAAAATGGGACCTTTTATAAATTTAAACTGTCTGTTTTCATCCAAAATTTCACTCCCAAGAATATCACTTGGCATTAAATCTGGTGTGAATTGGATGCGCTTAAAATCGAGACCCAAAGCTTGGGCGATGGTATTGACCATTAAGGTTTTTGCTAATCCGGGAACGCCAATCAACAGTGCATGTCCGCCAGAAAAAATAGAAATCAGAATTTGGTTAACCACGGCATCCTGTCCTACAATAACTTTGGCAACCTCACTCTTTAAAGCTTTATATTTTTTTACAAATAGTTCTACGGCAGCAACATCTGACATATCTTTATTCCTTTTTTAACCAGTTACTGTTAAAGTCACATTCTCTATACTCGCCATTAATATTGATATAGGTATCCGTGATTTTCTCATTGACCCATTTTTCGATGGCTTTAAATTGCTTATCCTGTTCTGTCAGATTTTTAATTTTGAGGTAATCTTTAGCAAAATCAGCCTCATGCTCATTAATTCTATCAGTCACGGTCATGATTTTAAATTTGATGGGATTGATGCGGTCTTCATCTTGAAGCACTAAGGTGACTTCATTATCTTTCAAACTTTCAATTTGCGTATAGAGCTCTGGATCCATTTTAGTCAGTTCAAAACTGTAGTCTTGAGTTCTCGGATTGATCAGTTGGCCACCGTCATTACGAGTTTCGTCTTCATCACTAAATTCTCTTGCCGCTTGCTTGAATGTAATTTCGCCGTCAACAATTCGCTTTCGTACCAAATCCATTGTTTCCTTTGCCTCAGTTATCGCTTTCTGGGTGACTTCTGGACGCAGCAAAATATGACGTACATCATATTCCTGTCCTCTAATTTTTTCCAAATAAATAATATGGTATCCAAAATCTGATTCAAAAGGGTCTGAAATTTCACCTTCCTGCATGGCGAAAGCCACATCTCTAAACTCTTTTACCATCTGTGGACGTTTTCTATTCAAGGTGTACAACCCTCCTGTTTTTCGAGAGGCCACATCATCAGTATACAAAACCACTTTAGACGTGAAACTAGCGCCACGTTCTACAACGTCTGCCTTAAATTCTTTAAGTCTGTCAATCACCTTTTGCTTTTCTTCCTGAGCAATTTTGGGGATTATGACAATTTGAGCAACCTTTAACTCTGTTCCAAAATATGGACGCTCCTCTTTAGGGATATCATTAAAATATTGTCTTACTTCTTCTGGAGTTACTTCAATTTCGTCAACAATTTTCTCCTTCATCTTGCTTGCTAACTGCTGGCTTTTATTGATTTCAAACATCTCGTCACGCAGACTTTGTTCAGAATCTTTATTATAAAATTTGAGCATTTTATCCATATTGCCATCCATTTGCTCTAAAATATAACTGAACTGTTGATCTATTTGAGACCGCACCTCTATATCATTTACCACAATACTGTCCTGGATAGCGTGATGGGCATACAATTTATCTTCCAATAACTTTCCGAACAATTGGCAGCGATTAGGCAAGTCAGATTTAGAAACCCCAGAGGCTTCCAATTGGGCTAATTGTTTATCAAGATCGGAGTCTAAAACAATATAATCTCCCACAACGGCGACAACACCGTCAATTTTTACACGTTTTTGAGTAGAGGTATCCTTGACAATTTCCTTTTCTATGACCTTGTCAATAATGATTTCTTGGGCAGGGCTAAAAGTATAAGTTAGTAGGACAAATAATGTTAAGATGAACTTAAGCTTAGTTGTAAATTTCAAATTGGTTGTTTTTGATGGCATCTCTTGTAATATCTTTTTCAAATTGTTTGATGAGTTCTAATTTTCTTCGATTGATTATGATTTGATTCACTGTAGGTTTCACATATTCTAATGGTGCATATTCGTTTTGCTGTAAAACCTCATTAATTTGGATCAAATATAGGTCTAATGAATCTTTGAGCTGTATAAAATTAGATATTTTTAACAGTTCTTTTTTGTTATCAGCATTGACCACCGGGATTTTTTGGACCACTTGGGAAGCCTTGATCCAAATGGAATCATTTAAGGAAAACGACTTGAATTGAATATCCAAAGAGTCAAGATAACGCTTGTCCTTTTCATTAAATCTTTTAAAGCGTTTTTCAATCTCGTCCCTATTGATTGCATTTTGGGACAGGTTGATATATCTTAATTTTATCAACTCCTCATTAAGCTTAAAGGATTCTTTGTTGTTATCATATACATTTTGGGCTTCAGACAACGACACAGTGGTATCTATACTTCGCTTCACCAAGGCTTCTACATAGGCTCTGGTAAACAGGTCATTTTGATACTGATTGACCAATTTATTAAAATCATTTTGCAAATCTTCTGGTAAATTTCTTTTGGCTCCATCAACCAATAAGAGTTGTGTGGCCCATCGTGTTATAAACCCATTGACCAAAAGCGTGCTGTCTTCTACAGAAGTTCCTTCTGCCACTAAATCTTCAACATCTTCTTCATAGAGATAAGAGTCTCCTACTCTAGCAACTGGGGTTCTGTCATCAGTCTGCTTGAAAAAATCACAGGAGACTAAAAAACAACAACCCAATATTATAAAAACCGTGTGTTTAATCAATTTTCTTGTTTAATTTGAAATTTAACGTCTTGAAGAACAGCATCAATCACCTTTACTTCATAACGTTGATTCAGTTCATTCAACCAATTTTTTTCCAAAGTGTTTTGATAATCACTGATAACTTTACCTTTTGCCTCCTCAAAGGTTTTGTTGGTTTTGGGTAGCATGGCTTCTACTTTAATAATATGGTAGGCATCATTGTATTGATACACCTTAGAAAGTCCTTTCTTTACAACCGCATCCTTGGGAAACCCTTGATAATCCAATGGTTTTATCCCTTTGGTAAAGATCACCTTTTGTTCTTGATCTGTGTTCAATGCTTCGCTAATGGCCTCAGATGATTTTCCTTTTTTGAGGAGTTTCTCAACAGTTTTGATAGCATCCTCTTTCGCCGAGGTAGCAATGATCACGTCTACACGATCTTCCCAAACATAATCATCTTTGTGCGTGTTATAATGGTTTTGCAGACCTACACTGTCTAAAGCGGCAGCATTCCAAACTTCCTTTTCCATCAGGTCAAAAAGTAAGAGACCATCTCTGTACTCTTTCAAAATCTGTCCAAATTCTTCATTTTCAAATTCCAAATGTTCTTCATGATAGGCTAAAAGAGCATCTTCCTCAAATCCGTTGTACTCCTTTTCAATAATAGTTTTAAACGGCATTGTTTTACCGGCATAAACTTTTTGGATACTCATTAAGTGATTTCCAAAGTCTCCGTAAGTAATGGTTTCATTTTGAACAGTCACTAAAGTCTGCTCATTTTTAAAATCTTTAGGCAATAGCCAAGCACTTGAGAAAAAATCAGGGTTAAGGATAGACTCAAAATAAGCCTTAGCTTTGGGGTTGATTGTGACCTGATAGGTTGTTCTCAAATCATTTGCCAATGTGGTGTTAATAAGTTTAGAACGCGAGTCGCGCTTTATTTTGTTCTCAATATCATACTTCACGTCTTCATATGGAGGTATGCCTTTTTTATCCAATAACTTCACAATATGCCAACCATAATTTGTTTTGAACGGTTTTGAGATGTCGTCCACAGTCTTTAATCCAAAAGCAACAGCCTCAAATTCTGGAGCACTCAATTGCCCACTTGAAAATGCGCCCAATTCGCCACCATTGTTGGCCGAACTTTTATCATCAGAAAACTGCTTTGCCAAAGATTCAAAATTCTCACCTTGGGAAATCTTTTTATAGAGTTCGTTGATTCGCTTTTCAGGATCTATTAGACTATCGTTTTCTTTAGCGGTTACCATAATATGCGCCACAGTCACCTCGCCTAATGAGGAACGCTTATCCTCAACGTTCACAATATGGTACCCAAACCGTGTTCTGAAAGGTTTTGAGACATCTCCAACTTTCGTATTGTAGGCTGCGTTTTCGAACTCATAAACCATTTTGAAGGCTGAAAAATATCCCAAATTTTCAGCAAAAACATTTTGACCATCGTGAACCTCAGCTTTCACTTGATCAAACCCTTCTGTTATAACACGGTCTCTTAAGTCCATCAAATCTTGATACACTTTTAAGGTGTCTGTTTCACTTTCCTCCATACGGATCAAAATGTGTGACGCTTTCAAGTCATAACCCATTCTATCATAGGCTTCTTTCATTAGGGCCTCGGTAACTTTTGAATCTGACAAATAATTTTTAACCAATTGGTCTTTATAACCAGAAAACTCCTTAATATAACTTGGATCATTATCCAATCCCAGACGTTTTGCTTCTTTGATCTTTAGCTGGTAATTGATAAATAGATTAAGGTAACCATCAATATCCTTCTGGCTTTCATCCTTGACCAGGTCCAAATTTTTGTTGTAAACCCTAATAAATTCTTCGGCCTTTATAGGCTCGCCATCAACGGTAAACAACACATCTTTTGATGACATTTGTGCATTTGCAAAGGCAGTGAGCAAAAGCACTAGTAAACTGACATATACTTTCATGATGCTATTTTGATATCTTTAGATTAAGATATGGCATTCCTATCGTGTTTAGAAAGAACAGCCTCATCTTTTTAATTAAATGTGGTTGGCAATGGTTGCAAAAATAATATAATTAGTGTATTAAACAAGTTGCTTTTGTCAAACGGCGCATCTCTAAATTTAGTATTTAAAAAGATGATTTAGAAAAAAAAGCGACCCATTGAGATCCAGTTTTATAGTTTAATAATGGAAGATGTTACGCCTATAGCATCTGAGCAGTTCTTTTAAGCTTTTAAACTCTAAGAGATCAATTGTTTTGTCAGTCAACCTTATCTTTGCGAAGACCATACCACACAAATCTTTATGTTATTTATGAAATATACACTTGACATAGTAATCGAGATGCCATTGGACGAATGTATGAAAACATTCGCCAATTCAGAAAACATGAAACATTGGCAACGCGGCTTGACGACTATTGAGCACATTTCTGGAACTCCTGGAGAATTTTGTGCAAAAATGAAAATGCACTATACCCTCCGAAAACGGCCCATATCAGTCATTGAAACCATAACGCATAAAAATTTACCTCATGAGTGGTATGCCACCTACACAACAGATGGCGCAGACAACATTCAAGAAAACTTTTTTAAGGCAACGTCCGAAAACCAAACCCAATGGACGAGCATCAATGAATTTTTTCCTTTAAATTTTAGGATGCACTTAAAACTTTGGGTCATGCCAAGAACATTCAAGAAACAAACGTTGCGATACATGAAAGATTTTAAGAACTTTGTCGAAAATGGAATTTCCGTTGCTGATGCGTAAACTCAAATTGATTTGGGACTTTAAAGGTCCGGACGGTATAAAGATAGCTGAACATCATGCTATCCATCTTAAAGAATTTATAGAAATTGAAAATTATCAGGACATCCCAACCGGTTTTGAAGCTTTGAGTGAGTTCCACGCCATTGCCTTTTTAGTAGTCCCTGAAGCGCAGATGAAGCCTTTGAGAGATGCTTTAAAACCGCATCGCGGCGAGGTGTATTCCGAGTAAATAAAATATCAAAGTCCATTTTTCATAAACAGCATCATTATTGCGCCATAAATTGGTTTTAATAAATTTGTTTGAAACAATGGAACAACCGCATAAAAAAACGCAACCTTTTGAGTTGCGTTTTACATTTTACATATCATAGCAATTATTTGACTGCCATCAATTCCACATCAAACACCAAAATAGCGTTTGGAGGAATCACGCCACCTGCACCTTGTGCGCCATATCCTAAATCACTAGGAATGACCAGTCGCGCTTTATCACCAATGTTTAATAAGCAAATACCTTCATCCCATCCAGAAATGACCTGACCAACACCTACCTGAAAATCTAAAGGTTGATTGCGTTTGTAGGACGAATCGAAAACCGTACCATCAGCCAATTGGCCTTTATAATGTACTGAAACCATCTGGCCTTTTTCTGCAGACTTCCCGTTTCCTTTTTGAAGAATTTTATATCGCAAACCGCTCTTTGTTTGTTCAAAACCAGCAGCTAATTTATCGAGTTCAGCGTCGTTCGCTTGGCGCGCTTCAGCAATAAGTTGTTCTCGTGAACCTTCAAAAGTTCTGAACGCCTCAACGGCATTAAAATCTTCAGCTTCTGACCCATTTCTGACAATCTCCACCTTCTCAATCTTATCACCTTGAACAATAGCATCAACCACATCCTGTCCTTCAACCACATTCCCGAAAACAGTATGTTTGTCATCTAACCATGGCGTTGCAATATGAGTGATAAAAAATTGACTTCCATTAGATCCTGGACCTGAATTGGCCATTGACAAAACGCCTGGAGCGGCATGTCTCAAATCTTGATGAAACTCATCGTCAAATTTATAGCCTGGATCTCCTGTTCCTGTGCCTTGCGGACAACCGCCTTGAACCATAAAATCAGGAATCACACGATGAAATTTCAAACCATCATAATAAGGTTTACCTTGTGGTTTTACAGAGTTCTCTAAATTCCCTTCTGCCAAAGCCACAAAATTGCCAACTGTACCCGGGGTTCTTTTGTATTCTAAATTCACCAAAATATCACCTTTATTGGTGATGAATTTCGCATATAAGCCGTCTTGCATTGTTTTTGTTTTTAATTTGAAGTTGTAAAGATACGAATTGCTTAGGAAAAATGATTTACCAATTCCAATTTACCATCTGTAGGTGATAGCTTTCATGAGATGGATTGGAATATGGCTGGGTGCTGCCATTTTAATTTCATCAAGTTGGGTCGTACTTTCCAAAGAAAGGTAAAAAACGATGCAACGGATTGGTTATCATTCTATTTCATGCCCATTCATCACAAAAACCGTATCCTGAAATCATATGCAGTGTCACTTTTAAAATATTTTGAAAAAATGATGTGAATGATTTTGCAGTGCTGAAAATAGCCCTTAATTTTACAGTAATTAGTGAACATCTAAAAATTTACACAATATGAAAAAATTAGTCGTAGTATGTTTAGCTGCCGTAGCATTTAGCTGTGGCGAAAGCAAGAAAGAAGAAAAACCAGAATTAAATATCAGTACCCAAATGGAGGAGAAAACTGCTCCAGCAGAAGCAACTGACTCCAAGGTGGCTGTTGTAAGCATTGAGGGTAACGATCAAATGAAATTCAATAAAGACGAGATTCGGGTTAAAGCGGGTCAGACAGTAAAACTTACGTTAACGCATGTAGGTAAAATGGATAAAGCAGTCATGGGCCACAACTGGGCTTTGCTTACACAAGATGCTGATATGGCTGCCGTAGGTCAGGCTGCTGCTGCTGCTGCAGATAACGATTATATCCCTGAAGATATGTCAGATAAGATTATTGTGTATACTAAAATGCTAGGGGGAGGCGAAAGCGTCACGATAGAATTTGAAGCGCCGGCAGCAGGAACTTATACATTTATGTGTACTTTTCCAGGCCATTACGCCTTAATGAATGGTAAGTTTATTGTTGAATAAGATCAACTTATTTTCAGCTTATAAAGTCGTAATTTATATTACGGCTTTTTTTTAGAACTAAACTCCCGATACTAATCATAAAATTGATCAACAAATTCCAGACCTTAAACTACAAACCCTATTCACTCATCATCTCCATAAATCAAATCAATAAAATCTTCTTCCGAAATTTCCCCAAAGTAGTCACTTAACTCAACATTCTTTAATACTTCTGAAACAGTGGTGCGTTCATAACGTTCATCTGTAAGCAATTGTTCTATACGTTCTACCGGTTCTTTTCCAAAAAAATCTCCAAAGATTTTGAAATCTTTAATATAGCCTTTCTCAACAAAAATTCGCAGATCTATTTCACCCACAGGAAAACGCTTGCTGCGCTGTATGTTAAATTTTGGTGATCGGCCATAGTTCCAATCCCAATTCTCATATTTTTCCGTTTTCAATTGATGGACGCCTTGCCATTCTGCATCCGATAAATGATAGGTTTCAAAGGGTTCGCTTTCTTCATAAAGTCCTTCCAACACCAATTGTCGGAATTCTTCAATCTTTAGAGGCTCTTTTAAAAATTCGGAAATATTGGCCACACGGCTACGCACCGATTTATGTCCTTTAGATTGAATTTTACTCATTTTTACGTTGAGCGCATTGACAACTTCACCCAAATCTGTATCCAATAATAGTGTTCCGTGACTTACCATCCGTTTGCCTGTAGAAAACTGTGCGGTTCCAGAAATTTTCTTATCATCAACCTGTATATCGTTCCTTCCTTTCAATTCAGCATTAAGGCCTAAATTATTCAAGACTTTGATGACTGGCGCGGTAAATTTTTTGAAATTATTGAGGCTCTTTCCATCGTGGTCAGTGATAAAGCTAAAATTCAGATTTCCAAAATCGTGATAGACAGCTCCGCCGCCTGACACACGTCTCACAATATGAATCTTCTTTTCCTCCACATAGTTTTGGTTAATTTCTTCTAAAGTGTTTTGGTTGCGACCAATGATGATAGATGGCTCATTAATATAGAACAGCAAATAATCATTATCAGCGCTAAAATTCCGTAAGATATACTCTTCCAAAGCCAGGTTTAACTTCGGATTGGTTTGGCCTTCGTTTTCTATAAAAATCATGGTATTGCTAGGTTTTACACAAAGCTAACTAATTGTTTACCAGTTACGAAGAATGCACGCTGCCAATGAATTGAGAATTTGGTATTTGTTATTTAAAATTTGGAATTTGGTAGTTCTATCATATAAGGTTAGTTTTACAAAAATTGAAAGCCATGAAATTCTCATTAAAGAAGCTCCGTGCCACTCTTGGTGCTACAAAAACCATTGATGAGTCGCAGACGGATACCTATACGGAAGACATTATCAATGATGTAGAAGGGGTGCCGTTTGCCATCTCCAAAACCAATGTGATGTACGCCGGATTGAGCGAACTGGCAGGATACCACTACTTCAAAACCATTATTATTGGCACGTTTCAGATCAATACTTTTAACGGCGCAACATTGCTTGTAAATGGCAATGATTTTAAACTAGAACTACAATCGGATATGGTGGAACTGCAATCAGAAACTTCAAATGGTTCTCACCGCAGTATTACACGCATCGATTTTGAAATTGATAGCGCGGATGTTTCTAAAATTACTAAAGCAAGTATTGAAAGCATGACGCTTAGCTCTAAAAAGAACCGGATAGAATTTTCAATTATAGAAGGCGGCTATGATGAGGGCTTGACAAATGCCGGATTAACTGATGAAGCGGAACCATTGGAAGGAGAATAAATGTTTATTAATCCTATAGGCCTTGGGCTGACCGCCTGCCCGTCCGTAGCTTTAGAGAAGGCGGGAAGACAGAGGACAGAGGACATATGACTGAAGACCGATGACCGATGACCGATGACTGATGACTGAAGACCGATGACTGAAGACCACTTGCCCGTTTGCGGCTTTTTCGA
The DNA here is from genome assembly GCF_001678675.1 of Gelidibacter algens. Taxonomy (GTDB): domain Bacteria; phylum Bacteroidota; class Bacteroidia; order Flavobacteriales; family Flavobacteriaceae; genus Gelidibacter; species Gelidibacter algens. Next base: position 12,498 of record NZ_LZRN01000019.1, on the reverse strand, counting down.
AGCCGGGAAAAATTAATTAGCAACATCACTAATAAATTTAATGCGGTACAAACGCAACTCTTCATCATCATAGTCGCCGTCAAATTCGTCTATGGCCACATCAATTTTATCGGTATTGGATTCCATAAAATAATCGTGGATTTCTTCTTGTTGATCTTCATCAAGAATATCATCAATCCAATAATTAATATTCAATTTCGTCCCAGAAAACACGATGGCCTCCATTTCTTTAATAAAATCCTTCATGTTCATACCTTTGGCAGAAGCAATATCATCCAAAGGCAATTTACGGTCAATATTCTGAATGATATACAGCTTTAAAGCGGAATTGCTTCCGGTACTTTTAACTACCAAATCGTCTGGCCTAATAATATCATTCTCTTCAACATATTGGGCAATAAGTCCAACAAAGTCTTGGCCGTATTTTTTCGCTTTCCCATCGCCAACGCCATGGACATTGCCCAGTTCCTCTATGGTAACTGGGTATTTGAGCGCCATATCTTCTAAAGAAGGGTCCTGAAATATCACAAATGGCGGCACACTCAATTTTTTCGCATTGCGTTTTCTGAGGTCTTTCAACATCGCCATAAGACGTTCATCAGCAACAGCACCTTCACCCTTGGATGCCGTAATAATGCTATCATCTGTGGTTTCATCAAACACGTGGTCTTCAGACATTTTAAAAGATCGCGGCAATTTCAAGAATTCCTTCCCACCATCGGTCAACCGCAACACGCCGTAAGTTTCAATATCTTTTTTAAGCAATCCCGCCACCAATACCTGACGAATCAGGGCCATCCAATAGCGTTTGTCCTTGTCCTGACCATTACCAAAAAATGGCATTGTATCAGTTTTATGGGATGCAATCAGGGCATTTGACTTTCCAGTGATCACGTGTACCAGATCCTTAGACTTGTATTTATCATTTGTGCGCTCCACAGTATCCAAAAGCACCACAACATTATCTTGTGCTTCGTGCTGTTTTTTAGGATAACGGACATTGTCATCCATATCACCGCCTTCACCGGTTTCATTGTCGAACTCTTCCCCAAAATAATGAAGAATAAATCGACGTCTTGATAATGAACTTTCTGCAAAAGCCACCACTTCCTGCAATAGCGCGTGCCCTATTTCCTGTTCTGCAACAGGTTTACCAGACATAAATTTCTCTAGTTTCTCAATATCCTTATAGGCATAGAACGCCAAACAGTGGCCTTCACCCCCATCACGTCCTGCTCGACCTGTTTCTTGATAATAGCTTTCTATACTTTTTGGAATATCATGATGGATCACAAAGCGGACATCTGGCTTATCAATCCCCATTCCAAACGCGATAGTAGCCACCACCACATCTACATCCTCCATCAAAAACATATCTTGATGCTTCACCCTAGTTTTGGCATCCAATCCTGCATGGTAAGGCACCGCTTTTATCCCATTTACTTGGAGTACTTGCGCCAATTCTTCTACACGTTTACGACTCAAACAATAAATAATACCTGACTTGCCTTCGTTTAGTTTCACAAATCTGATGATGTCAGCATCTACATTTTTCGTTTTTGGACGGACTTCGTAATAAAGATTGGGTCTGTTAAAAGACGCCTTAAAGGTATTGGCATCTGTAATATCCAAACTTTTAAGAATGTCCTCCTGAACCTTAGGGGTCGCAGTGGCGGTCAATCCGATAATGGGAATATTGTCCCCAATACGCTTAATAATATGTCTGAGATTTCTATATTCTGGCCTAAAATCGTGCCCCCACTCACTTATACAATGGGCCTCATCAACCGCCATAAAAGAAATGGTGACAGATCTCAAAAACTCAACATTTTCTTCTTTGGTCAACGATTCTGGAGCCACATAAAGTAGTTTTGTGATTCCGCTTTTAATATCTTCTTTAACCTGTTTTATTTCGGTTTTATTCAGAGAAGAGTTCAAAACATGGGCAACACCGTCATGTTGGGACACCGCTCTAATCGCATCTACCTGGTTTTTCATCAACGCAATAAGCGGAGATACAATGATGGCTGTCCCCTCTTCAATCAACGCTGGCAACTGATAACATAATGATTTCCCACCACCGGTTGGCATGATAACGAATGTGTTGTCTCCTGATACTAGGCTTTTTATAACGCTTTCCTGAAGACCCTTGAATTTAGAAAATCCGAAGTATTTTTTTAGCGATGCATGTAAGTCAATTTCTTCTTTGTTCATTAATCCCTATTAGTATTTTATATACATTTGCATAGGATTAAAGATACTAATTTCTTTATATGCATCAAACCCAAAAATCAATAAATTTTGAATATTAAAAATTCTATTCTAAGTACCGCAAAAAAAACCATCGACTTAGAGAGTTCAGCAATTTCAAACCTTGCCAATTTATTGACTGACGATTTTTCCAACGCAGTAGAACTCATTTACAACTCTAAAGGAAGGGTAATTATTACAGGAATCGGGAAAAGTGCCATTATTGCCAATAAAATTGTGGCCACCCTAAACTCCACCGGCACTCCTGCAGTTTTTATGCATGCAGCAGATGCCATACATGGTGACCTCGGCCTCATTTTGCAGGATGATGTGGTGATTTGCATCTCTAAAAGCGGGAATACTCCAGAAATCAAAGTCTTGGTGCCTTTAATAAAAAATGCCAATAATAAAATGGTTGCCATTACAGGAAACATCAAGTCCTTTTTAGGGCAACAAGCCGATTATATTTTAAATGCTTACGTTGAACATGAAGCTTGTCCCCATAATTTAGCACCTACCACAAGTACTACCGCCCAGTTGGTTATAGGCGACGCGCTTGCAATTTGCCTGCTGGAATTAAGAGGTTTTTCAAGTAAGGATTTTGCCAAATACCACCCTGGAGGCGCTTTGGGAAAACGCTTATATTTGAGAGTTAGCGATTTGTCTTCAGTCAATGAAAAACCAAAAGTAAATTTGACCACCAATGTTAAGCAGATAATTGTTGAGATTTCTGAGAAAATGTTGGGCGTAACCGCAGTAGTTGAAGATGATAAAATTATAGGCATTATTACAGATGGCGATCTGAGACGCATGCTGACCAAGAATGATGCATTTATCCACCTCACGGCAAAAGATATTATGAGTTCCAACCCAAAACGGATTGATGAAAACGCAATGGCTGTCGATGCCCTAGAACTTATGGAAAATAATGGAATCTCACAACTTTTAGTAGAACATGATGGTAAATATGCTGGTGTAGTGCATATTCATAACCTCATTAAAGAAGGTATCATATAATGGCAAAAAAACCCTCCAATGAGATGTCCTTTTTAGATCATCTTGAAGATTTACGCTGGCATCTCATCCGTATCACCCTAAGTATTGTTATTGCAGGACTTGTGGCATTCATTTTTTCTCGATGGATTTTTGATAACATTATTTTTGGGCCGAAGAGTATGGATTTCCCCACTTATAAGTACTTGTGCAAATTGTCAACCTTTTTACGTGTCGATTCTACATTTTGCGCAGAATCCTTTCCATTTACCATTCAAAGTAGAACAATGGGAGGGCAATTCTCTGCCGATATTTGGACCTCCATCTATGCTGGATTCATTATTGCATTCCCTTATATCATCTACCAGGTATGGCTTTTTGTCAGCCCCGGCTTGTTGGATAACGAACGACAAAGTTCACGCGGATTTATCATTATTTCCTCTTTATTATTCTTTTTGGGCGTCTTGTTTGGCTATTATGTCATCACCCCATTATCCATAAACTTTTTAGGCACCTATTCTGTCAGTAGTGAAGTCACCAATCAATTTGATATCAGTTCCTATATTAGTCTTGTCCGATCGTCATCTATAGCTGCAGGCCTGGTGTTCGAGCTGCCCATCATCATTTATTTCTTGACCAAAATCGGATTGGTTACCCCAGAATTTCTTAAAAAATACAGAAAATATGCATTGGTAGGCGTCCTGATTATCTCTGCAGTCATCACACCTCCAGATATTGCGAGTCAGGTTATTGTGGCCATTCCTATTCTTATATTATACCAAATAAGCATTTACATTTCTGCCATAGTGGTCAGAAATCAGAAACGAAAAAATAAGAAACATGTCTGATACTGTCAAAGAATTTAATGACTATCGCACCAAAATGAACGCAAAAATTTTGGGTGATGACAACAACAAAATTATCAAGCGTATTTTCAATTTAGATACCAACGCTTACGCGGAAGGTGCGCTGGATGTTAAAACCAAAGAGCTTTTAGGTTTAGTGGCTTCTGCGGTATTACGATGTGATGATTGTATTAAATACCATTTAGAAACCAGCTACAAACATGGACTTACTAAAGCAGAAATCAATGAAGCCTTAGGGATTGCTACCCTGGTAGGTGGTACTATTGTGGTTCCACACCTTCGCAGAGCTTATGAATTTTGGGAGGCCCTTGAGCAACAGTCATAAGATTCTCAAATGTTTCAACATTTTTTAATCACTCGCTTTAATCTCAAACTTGAGGAGTGGCAAACTACTAAAAAGGGGGAACCTGTGGTGTCTGAAGCATGGCTAAAAAACCGATTTGAGCTTTTCAACACCTATTGTCTGCCGTCAGTAACTCAACAGACCAATCAGAATTTTAAATGGTTGGTCTGTTTTGACTCTGAAACACCAGATGTTTTCAAAACTAAAGTGTCTGAAATATCACACTCCTATCCAAATTTCAAGCCGCTCTATCTCTCAGCATCTACAAATATTATTGACGTCCTAACAGCGGAAATCAAATTGTACTTAACGTCTTCTGACACTCATATCATCACTACACGTATGGATAATGATGATGCCCTGCATAAGTCATTCATAGAAACTATTCAGAGAGCTTTTAAATCACAAGACCCTTTTATTGTTGATGCCGTTAGAGGCTTTCAATTCATTCCTGGTAAAAAAAGCGATGTGGTCAGGATCATGAATGTGGCGTATAATCCGTTTTTGAGTTTTGTAGAATACTGTGATAATTTTCAAACGATTTTGAGCAGACCGCACTTAGAGTGGCATGATACACAACATGTCATCTTAAACACCCAACCGCTCTGGATGCAGGTCATCCACGATCAAAACATCTCAAATGCTGAAAAATTAAACTTTCCTGAAACAAATGATTTTTGTGCAAATAATTTTGGCAACCCTAAAACTAAGTTAAAATCAGAGTTTGCAATACGTTTAAGCACGATTTGGAGTTTCTTTAAACGTGTTTTAATAAAATTAAAAATTGTAAGTTTGCTCTAATAAACAAAATCAATGAAGCTAAGTGCATCAAATTTAATGAAGTCCTACAGTGGGCGTCAAGTGGTTAAAAATGTCTCCTTAGAAGTTAATCAAGGAGAGATTGTAGGTTTGCTTGGACCAAATGGAGCGGGAAAAACCACCTCTTTTTACATGATCGTAGGCTTGATCAAACCTAATGGGGGCAACATTTATCTTGACAATAAAGAAATTACCAAATACCCCATGTACAAACGTGCCCAAAATGGAATTGGCTATTTGGCACAAGAAGCTTCTGTGTTCAGAAAATTGAGTATTGAGGACAATATCTTGAGCGTACTCCAAATGACAAAATTGTCAAAAAAAGAACAGCAGGATAAGATGGAGTCTCTAATAGAAGAATTTGGATTGGGGCATATCAGAAAAAGTAGAGGCGATTTATTATCAGGGGGTGAACGCAGACGTACGGAAATTGCACGCGCTTTGGCCACAAATCCTAACTTTATATTATTAGATGAACCTTTTGCGGGTGTAGATCCCGTTGCTGTAGAAGACATTCAACGTATTGTGGCGCAACTGACCAAAAAGAATATTGGCATCCTGATCACCGACCACAATGTGCAGGAAACCTTGGCCATTACGGACAGAACTTACTTGATGTTTGAGGGCAATATTTTAAAAGCCGGAAAACCAGAAGAATTGGCTGAAGATGAAATGGTACGTAAAGTATATTTGGGCCAGAATTTTGAATTGCGTAAAAAGAAACTCTTTTTTTAGTGGCCCAACCTGCTTTTGTTAATCCAATTTCTTGGTTGGATTTTGATGGGTGTTGAAGACTGAATAGATTAAGATATCATTATCCCTTATTTCGTAAATAATCACAAACGGAAATTTCTTTAATGGCAACTCTCTAAAATAGGGATACTTTCTGATTTTAAAAATCGCTCCTCCCGCTCTAAGTGTTAATAAATAGTTATCAAGATAGGTTATGAATTCACCTCCTAGTCCTTTTTGCTTGAGTTCATACAGTTTATCGCGTAGCCGATTTCTTGCTGAGCAAGCGGAAGAATAATTAAATTATAACCCATATTTGACGATCAAGCTTTGCTTTACGTCCTCCCAACTCTTACCTTCGCAATCTTTATTAAGATATTCCTTCCGCGTTTCATGTATGAGATCATAATGAGCATTGGGAACATTTGAAAGTCCCTGACCAGAATTAAGAGCATCCAAAAGACCTTCTAAGGCGTGAAGTTTTGCTTCATCCTTGAGAATAACTTCAAATTGTTTTATGAGCTTTTTTCTTAATTTAATTGTCTCCATGATATTCTTTTGACTAATTTATGAAAATTCTATCTTAGATTCTGGCTTTGGCGTAGATACCTAAATAAAAAAAATCAAAATCTTATGCCGTTGCTGGTGTTTTCCACCTACAACTCTCTCTCTCTATAAATCAGGGCTACTTCTGCCGTTGTTGGTGTTTTCCACCAACAACACTCTCTCTAAAAATTACCATTACTAACGACAACCCAAAGATAAAAGCTACCTGTTAACTTAATTTAAACAAGGAGTAAACTGTTGGTGAAAAACACCAACATTGGCGTTTCATCAACACGTATAGAAAACTAATTTAAACCCTTAATGCCGTTGTTGGTGTTTTCCACCAACAACACTTTAAACTCACTTCCTAACCAACCCAATCAACTTCTTAACCCCATTAAAAACCAGTAAGGCCACGAAACCAAACACAATGCCCAAAAGAAACTCTTTGAGAATAGATGGCCAAGTCTCCAAAAAGTGGTGCAAAAATTCCAGATTATGAGCAAATATACCTCCTGCTACCAACAATAAAGCAATAGTACCAATAACCCCCAAACTCTTGATGACCCATGGCAAGCCGTTGACCAATAGGTGGCCAAAAAAGTCAGAGATACTTTTGTCCTTTTCATTCATTTGGATCAACCTGAAACCAAAATCGTCCATTCTGACAATTAAAGCAACAATGCCGTACACACCAACCGTGGCGATAAGCGCGACAATGGTCACCACCAAAACTTGATTTAAAAGTGGTAGACCAACAACACTGCCAAGGGCGATAATGACAATTTCTACAGAGAGGATAAAATCAGTAATGATAGCCGATTTAATTTTTGACTTTTCAATTTCCAAAATATCTGCTTCGCTAAGACCCTCGGTTTGTACGTTCTCAGTCGCATGTTTGTGCGGCACGATATATTCATATAGCTTCTCAGCACCTTCATAAGCCAAATAAATTCCGCCTAATATCAGCACAACCGTTACAGCCACTGGTAAAAAAGCACTCAATAAAAAAGCAATGGGCAAAATAATAATTTTGTTGATAAATGAACCCTTCGTAATGGCCCACAATACAGGAATTTCTCGAGAGGCCACAAAACCGGAGGCTTTTTCCGTCATTAACCGCGAGGTCATCACCCAAAATTCCGGCTGTTTTTTTTGTGGATATTTTAGCCATTGAGGCCACGTCATCCATAAGTGTTCCTATATCATCTAAAAGTGCAAAAAATCCTGAGGCCATGTCGTTATAATTATTTTAATGAAATGAATAGAAATTGCTAAAAGTGATTGTAATTCTATTTGCTTAAAGATTTGGAAAATAAGGATAACAACACATAAAAAACGATGATAATGGGTATGGCCAAGAATTTAAAAAGTACAATAAAGATGGCACACATGACAATAAAAATATAACGGACGGCATTGTTTTTAAATCCCCAGTCCTTAAATTTCAAGGCAAAAAGTTTAATGTTTGCATTTAGCATGTAACAGCTCAACAATGTCATGGCAACCAAAAACCAAGGGTTCAGGATGATCGCATTTATGGCATTGCTATTTTGAAACTCCATAATTAAAGGCAAGGAAAGGATCAATAACGCATTGGCCGGGGTTGGCAATCCTGTAAAAGAAGACTGCTGATCCTCGTCAAGGTTAAATTTTGCCAATCGGTAAGCCGAAGCTAAGGTGATCAAAAGGCCTATCAATGCTATCGGCGAAAATTGTATGGAGATCCAATTCATGCTGCTATCCCAAGCATCACCCAATCTAAAGCTGGTAGAAGCATTGGTCGCTAGAGTCAGCAGTTTAAACATGACAATTCCGGGCACCAATCCGCTAGTCACCATATCGGCCAAAGAATCCAATTGGAGACCCAGCGGACTCTGTACATTCAATTTTCTAGCCACGAGACCATCAAAAAAATCAAAGAAAATTCCTAAAAACACAAAGAGTGCTGCGGCAACAAAATTATTTTGAACGGCAAATAAAACCGCAATGCTGCCACAAAATAAATTGAGCAGGGTGATGATATTGGGAAGGTGTCTTTTGAGAGCCATAGTATAAGTTTGTGTAAAAATAGCAAACTATTTTTATAAGAATATGTATAGTGACCAATATTGAAAACTTATTTTATTAAAAAGTAAAAGCTGATAAAATGTAATTGTTGCTGTTGCTTCAAATAACGCAGGACACAATATGTAATGCCATTTTGAAGTTTAACTAACAACTATAGACTAAAGTGTGACAATGGTATTTTAAAACAGACTGAAAGTCTTTTGCATTAGCGAAATTTACAGTAACGATATACACCCTTATTTTAAGCAATTGGTGAATCAGTGAAAATCGGTGAAATTTGTTTCAAAATTTTCAGAAGATTGAGCGAGAGGCACTAAAGTACTTCGTCGTAACTTTTCAAAACAGAGTTTCACTAACAAAAATATTGTGCATCTTTGTAAAAATTTTGCTGTTGAAAACGAATATCTTTGTTGCATCTTTCCTGCTGACCATCGTTGTTTATGGACAAACCGCTCGTAAATACTCCAATGAGTTTATGAATATAGGCGTTGATGCCGCAGCGTTGGGGATGAGCAATGCCGTGGTATCCCAATCGGCCGATGTGAATTCTGGGTATTGGAATCCTGCGGGATTGACGGGTATTGAAGACAATCAAATCGCATTGATGCACTCCAGTTATTTTGCCAATATTGCCAACTATAATTATGCGGCCTTTGCAATGCCTTTAGATGATAGAAGTGCCATTGGTTTGTCTTTGATCAGATTTGGCGTTGATGACATCCTCGATACTACCCAATTAATTGATGATCAGGGCACTATTAATTATGATCGAATCAGCCTCTTCTCCACCGCCGATTATGGACTCACGTTTTCCTATGCGCGAAAAATTCCTTTGGATGGTTTTAGTTATGGAGTGAATGCGAAGGTCATCCGCCGGATTATTGGAGATTTTGCTTCCTCTTGGGGATTTGGTCTCGATTTAGGCATTCAGTTTCAATCACAAAATGATTGGAAGTTTGGCTTGATGGCAAGAGATATTACCACCACATTTAATGCGTGGTCTTTTGACAAGGACAAGTTGGCTGCCATTGAAGACGCTGTGGAAGGCCAAAATCAGGAAGTACCGGAATCTACAGAATTGACCATCCCTAAATTGCAGTTGGGCATGTCCAAAAAGTTTATATTTCACTATGATTATTCCCTAGTAACCGCTTTGGACCTCAATGTCCGTTTTGAGCAAAATAATGATATCATCTCCAACTCCTTTGCAAGTGTCACGCCCTCTTTAGGGTTTGAATTCGGGTATACCGATTTGGTTTTTTTAAGAGCAGGTGTCGGGAATTTTCAAAATGAGCTCCAACTCGATAGCTCTGAAAGTTTAACCTTTCAACCCAATTTTGGTGTTGGTTTCAAATACAGGGGCATTCAAATTGATTATGCGTTTACCGATATTGGCGATCAAAGTGCGGCCCTCTACTCCAACGTGTTTTCCTTAAAATTAGATTTCAGTGTGTTCCGATAGTACCACCTTTAATTAATTGTTGTTCTATTAAATTCTAATCGCCACAATATTCTACTTTTCAGGAATCAAAAATCGTAAATCATAAAACGGCCTTGGTTCATTTCTCGCACAATAACAAATTAGTTTGTAAATTCACCCCATGAAACACTTACTTTTAGCGGTACTTTCAGGATTACTTTTAGCATTTGGTTGGCCCACCTATGGTTTTCCCGTCTTACTTTTTATAGGATTTGTCCCAATTTTATTGGTAGAACGAGACCTCAGAATTTCTCAAATACGCTGGAAAAAATGGACCGTTTTCGGATACAGTTATGTCTCCTTTGTCATCTGGAATTTCATCACCACAAATTGGCTGCAATATGCTGACGTGTTTGGAGCCAGTTTTGCCATCTTGGTGAATTCGCTATTAATGGCTCTTTTGATGGTGCTATACCACAGTGTTGCCAAACGGGCAAAATCGACTATTAGTTTGCTGTTTTTGATGTGTTTATGGATGTCTTTTGAAAAGCTCCATTTGGGATGGGATTTTTCGTGGCCGTGGCTGAATTTGGGTAACGGGTTTTCAGAATATTTCACCTGGATCCAATGGTATGAATATACAGGCACTTTTGGTGGCACCTTATGGGTATGGATTGTCAACATTCTCATTTATAAACTCATCATCAAATATCAGTTTGAAAAATCTGTAAAAAACCTAAAAAAGGACGGCATCATTATCCTCTGTGTGGTTTGCTTGCCGATAATTTTTTCTTTAACCCTTTATTACACCTACACAACTGAGGGAGAACAAATTAATGTGATTGCGTTACAGCCCAACATTGATCCCTATTCTGAGAAGTACAATGTGCCCAATGAAGCTATAGCCGATTTATTGTTACAGCTGACAAATAATGAGATTACAGAACACACCGACCTTGTTGTGGCGCCAGAAACGGTCTTTGCAGATAATGTAAAAATCAGCCAGCTGAAAGATGCGTATTTTAAACGAAAACTCGATCTGTATATTTCTAAACACCCCAACCTCAACATCCTTACCGGCATCTCATTTATAAATTTCATTACTGATGCTTCACAAATAAAAGAACAATCCAATTACCATAGCAGCGGTTTTTGGTATGATGACTATAATTCGGCCATGATGCTCAACACCAGTGATAGTATTCAACTCTACCACAAATCAAAATTGGTTGTAGGTGTTGAAACTTTACCTTATAAGGATATTATAAAACCACTTATAGGCGATTTTATGATTGATTTGGGCGGCACCTTAGCAATGAAAACTACGCAAGACGCGCGTAGTGTTTTTGTGACAGAAAACCCCAATTTGAAGGTTGGGCCTATTATTTGTTATGAATCTGTTTATGGCGAGTTTGTAACCGGGTATGTCAGAAACGGTGCTACGGTGTTAGCCATCGTTACCAATGATGCGTGGTGGGGCGAAACCCAAGGTCACAAACAACACTTAAGTTATGCGCGTTTGAGAGCTATAGAAACCCGCCGGGATATTGTCAGGAGTGCAAACACAGGAATCTCTGCCTTCATAAATGCCAAAGGCGACATCACATCATCATTAGCCTATGGCACCCAAGGGGCATTATCAGGAACCCTAACAACAAATGATAAAATGACCTTTTACACCTGGGCCGGCGACTATATAGCACGAATAGCGATCTTTATCGCAATCTTTGTCTTTCTAATCACCATGTTCAGAAAGTCTAAAATCTCTTAGGAATAATTTGTGGTTTGTAGTTCTGTAGTAGTAGCCTCCAGTTGATACTTTCTGCAAAAATCAGCGTAATCCGAGAGACAGGAGTCTTTTTATTTGCTCTGATCAGTCAATCATCAATTCGCCTGGAAATCTTCTAACATTTAACTTCTAGCTTCCTTCTTCTAGCTTCCAGCTTCTAGCTTCTATCTTCTTGCTTCTATCTTCTAACATCTAACTTCTAACTTCCAGCTTCCAACTTCTAGCTTCCATCTTCTAGCTTCCAGACTAATCTCACCAACTTCACAATTCAAACTTCGTTATTCGTTATTCGTTATTCGTTATTCGATATTCGTTATTCGTTATTCGTTATTCGTTATTCGTTACTCAAAACGAGATGTGCACTCTTCAGTCAAAAGCTTAACTGTAATAATTAAAATCCTCCCGCAGATAACGCAGATTAGCGCAGAATAATCCGTATAAATCATTTACAAAAATTGTAAGCTTCACTCGTATACTCTCAATCTTCCAGCTTCTTGCTTCCAACTTCTAGCTTCCTTCTTCTAGCTTCCAACTTCTAGCTTCCAGACTAATCTCACCAACTTCACAATTCAAACTTCGTTATTCGTTATTCGTTATTCGTTATTCGTTATTCGTTATTCGTTATTCGTTACTCAAAACGAGATGTGCACTCTTCAGTCAAAAGCTTAAC
>NZ_LZRN01000018.1 GCF_001678675.1 Gelidibacter algens | reverse complement strand
AAATAAATAATGATAGATGTTTTTTTTAATTAGAAGAATCCTGCTTTTATTTTTAAAGCAAAGATTTAACCGCATTAAATGTTCACTGTAAAAAAATTTAAGATTGTATACGAGCTTATTTTATGAGAATTCTATGATCAATAAATATATCAAATTTAGTATTATGAAAACGTATAGTAAGAGGTGCGTAATTAGGTGAGTAATTGCTAAATTGCATATATAACTTACTTATAATCAATATTTTATAAGATTATGGATAATTCCTTTTTCTCCAAAACCCAATTTAGTGCACCCCAACTAACCAGTCGGGAAAAAGAAATTTTGCAATTACTTGCAAAAGGCTTTGGAAGTAAACAGATTGCTTCGCTGCTTAATATATCCATCAAGACCGTAGATAATCATCGACAGAACATGTTACATAAAACAGGTTCAAAAACCTCCTCGGAATTGGTAAGCACAGCAATTCGACTGATTATGGTTTAAAGAAAATTTAAACGGTAAAGGTTGCGTTGTGGATGTTGGATGTGATAAAAGAAAGCACAAAACCAATCTAACTCAAGCCAATACTATTTTACCAAATAAAGTAAACCCAGGGTTTTCCTTATCTAATAAATTTTCATTACTTAAAATAGACAAGACGTCTCTTTAAATTTTAAATAATTTTTCTAAAATTTGATTTAGAACCATTGTTGTCCGATAAAAAAAGAAGCCAAATGAATGGCTTCTTAAAAAATCGTAATTTGGAGTTGCAAAAAACTAAAATACGATGAGTAAAAGTAATTATTTTTCCAGTAAATCTGTTTTCGGACAGCTGATTTCTTTAATAGATGATTCTTTGATAAGAAGAGAGGTCAAGAAATGTGATTCAGACCGTTACACCAAGCGATTTACCACAAAGGACCATTTGATAAGTATGCTTTTCTGTTCGTTCTCAAAGTGCACGTCATTGCGTGAAATATCTGGAGCAATGCTGGGTCTATCGGGAAAAACGAGTAGTTTTCAGCTAAACCATATTCCCAAAAGGAGTACTTTATCTGATGCAAACAAGAAAAGGGATGTTTTGGTCTTTGAAAATATCTATCATCAATTGCTCAAACAGTATGGTGGTTTCTTATCGGACAGCCGCATTAAAGATGTCATAATAAAGCAGGTCAAAATTTTCGACAGTTCAACAATTAGCCTTTTTAGGGACATTATGGGTTGCGTTGGCAGAAATCCAAAAAGCGGAAAAAGAAAAGGGGGAATAAAAGTACATTCTGTTATCAACGCAGATGAAATCGTACCGAGCTTGGTCTGGTTCAGTGAAGCCAAAACACACGATCATAAATTTTTAGAAAAGCTAAAATGCGATGAGAACACCATTTATGTTTTTGATAAGGCATATAATGATTACAAGGCTTTTGAGCATTTTACAGCCCATAAAACAGGATTTGTAACTCGCATAAAAGACAACGCATCGTATCTAAGTATCGAAAAATTAGATATTGGGGAACGGATCCATAACGGAGTTTTAGAAGATGAAATTATTGAAGTTGATGTAAAAAAAGGCAAGGAAATATCGAAATTAAGATTGAGGAAAGTGACGTTTTATGACCGCGTAAACAAACGAGAATTTGAATTTTTAACTAATTTGTTTGACTTGCGCGCCGATTTAATTGCTGCCCTGTACAAAATAAGATGGCAAATAGAAATACTGTTTAAACAGCTGAAACAGAATTTTCCATTGAAATATTTCTTGGGAGATAATGAAAATGCAATTAAAATACAAATTTATTGTGTTCTGATAGTCAATCTGCTATTGGCAGTGGTTAAAAAGAGATTGAAGCGCAGTTGGGCATTTTCAAATTTGGTCAGCTTCTGCAAAATCCACCTTTTCAATTACATCAATTTGATGAGATTTCTGGAAAACCCCGAAAAGGATTGGATAATTGACAAAGCTGAATCAGAACAACTAGTATTTAATCTGTGACCTGTTTTTCAAAAAAAACGAAAGATATAAATCAAAGCACTGAAAATCATATAGATAAAAAATAAAATCAAGCCGGTTTAATTTTTATCGGACATTAATGATTTCATTTTATATTAATTACTACATTCTAATAACCTACAAATGGCTTTAAAGCCTAGTATGAGCTACCAGTCAGACAAATTCCTGGCGGGCGGTTAGGTATATGCTCCACTGGAAAATTCTCACCAATTTTCTGGTGGAGCTTTTTGCTTTTGATGATTTATTGATGTGATAGCAACGGCACACACAAAAATATAGGTAATTGTTTGAAAAAAACACCATCCTAAACGTGATTGAGAAAAAAAACGGGAACATCTCCAAATCTGCCAAAGAATTGGGCATTACCCGCGCGGCACTTTATTGCAGACTCCATAATATGACCTATAAAAGCTACCTCTTCTCGCTTACGATACGGGTGCTGGGCTTGCTTCTTGCGCTGATTTTATTGGCTTTTGGGATTGCCTGGGTCAAGACCTACGTGATTATAGGAGGTGGTATCCTTTCGGTAATTGCGGTATATCACCTCTATCGTTTTATGGTCAAACGTTTTGTGGAAGTGGATGATTTCTTCGAATCCATTAAATACCGCGACTTTTCAAGATGGTTTGTGGAGACCAAAGGCCCACAGGACATTCGAGAGCTGCACAAGGGATTTAACTTGGTCAACAAAACCATCAAGGCCATAGACAGCGAACGCCAAGCACAGTTTGTGTACCTTCAAAAAATATTGGAGATGGTCAATATTGGCCTCATCGCTTATAATGTTGAAACTGGCGAAGTGCTCTGGACAAACGACTCTTTCCTGAAAACCTTGGATTTCCCTGCGTTTAAAAACATCCAGTATTATTGAAAAAAGAGCGGCAAAAATATACGACGAATTGTTTGAGACCTACCACTCCAACACGACTTCGGTCACTTTGGACCTGCGGCAGGAATCACTTAAAGTCTTGATTTCAGACACGGTTTTTGAGATGGAATCCCATTCCTTTAAGCTCATCGTACTTCAGAATATTGAAGACACCCTAAACCGCAACGAAAGTGAAGCTTGGAAAAAGCTATTGAGCGTGATGACCCACGAAATCATGAACAGCATTGCACCCATCACGTCTTTAGCAGAAACCCTTCAGAAAAACATTCAGCAATCCATAGAACACCCAAAAACCACCTCATTGGAACTGGAAGATGTCAATGCAGGCCGCAATAGCATCAAAAAATCGCCGTGCAGGCTTGATGAAATTTGCAAAGACCTATCGAAGCCTCAACAAAATCACGCATGTCAATAAAACCAAAATCAAAGTTTCTGAGCTGTTCGACAACATTAGCGAGCTCATGAAACCTTCTTTGGAGGACAGGGAAGTACAGCTGATTTTCAAGTTGGACGATCCCAATTTGCTTTTTGAAATTGATGCTTATCTTATCGAGCAAATGCTCATCAACCTCATACCAAACGCCATCGATGCCACAGAAAACGGCGTGAAGCCACAGATAACCGTATCGGCGGCCATCGGTTATAAAGGCGCTGCCCAAATCAAGGTGAGCGATAATGGCAAAGGCATTCCAGCCGAAATCATGGACAGTATTTTTGTGCCGTTTTTCAGTACCAAAAAGACCGGAAGCGGAATTGGGCTAAGCCTTTGCAAACAAATAATGCTCTTGCATGGCGGTAAAATCCAACTGCAAAGTATAGAACATGAAGGCACAGTGGTAAGCTTGTTGTTCTAGGGTTTTCAAGCTCAAAATGTGGTTTTGATACCTGTTTTCTATAAAAAAATTGCCTCGACACTTTACTATTTTGAGTTACTTCCTATAGAACCATCGTTGTTCCTTTTCGTATTAAACCATGGACTAAAGTACCATGGATTTCTTGAGAGTGGCGCCATTAAAAAGAACGGCCTGTAACAAATCAAACCCTTAGACGACAAAATTTATATCTGAAAAATGGTATTGATTTATGCTCCAACATGCGCTTTAGATTAAAAATCAAAAACTTTCGTGATGGCTAAACTTTTAGCTAAATTTATGAATACTCGTGAATTGAAATAGTTTGAAAATTAATGTCTTAAAAACCAATACATACTCAAGCAAATTTGTAAAAGTCAAATTCGTTTAATCGCGTCTCATCTTTAATTTCTGAACTATGAATAATGACCAAGAAGCAACCAATCAAGATATATTGCTATCCATTCCCATTAAAGTTAGTTTTATAAGCTTAAAAAATTACTTAAATAAAGAGTTTAGAGGGAAAATCATCAGTAGGGATAATTCTAATGGAAAGCGTATCAATTACTTTAAGATACTCGAGATTGATATCGCCAAAAGCACTATCAAAAAGTACAATTTAGAATTGATAGTTAAATTAGAAACCCTAACAGCGCTCTACAAAAGTCGAGAACTTGAAATCTCCATTCAAACCTTTGTGAACATGGATATGGAATCCCAAAAAATTTATATTGATACTTATAAAATTGACAGTACAGGAAAAAGTTGGTTTGCTAATCAGATGCTGAAATCTGTGATCAATACATTTATGTATCGAAAATTCATCAAAAAACTCAATATTGAATTATTACCAATTATAACTGAAAACCTGATGCTGTTAAATGCAAAACTTGCTTCTAAAATTGAAATCAAAAGTGGAATTTCGGTTTTAGGAGCATTGAATGACTTAACTGTCACTCATTTTGAGATAAAACAAAAAAATATATGGATCATCGTAACATTAAATGGGTGGGGCATCATTGAGGTAGAAAACTTGGATTTCTAAATGGCATTAAAATTTGGGGTTATTTTAAATTCAGAAGATACACTGAGCATGACTAAGACTATTTTCTAAAAAAAAGCGGTCTCAAGTTGAATCTCACGAAAAAAGGGTGTCGCTGCGCGCATCCCTCAAAGTGAATTTATTTACGTACTCAGATTTTTATTCCAAAGCCGTGCAATAGAATGAGTCTCAACCCAACATAGAACACAAGGATTGCTGTAAGGATTCCTAAAAATTTCAGATTGAATTTTTTATTGGACAGATAAGAGCCCAGACTTCCACCAAGCACAACTGCAATAATAAGGTTGAATACAAGATCATAGTCCAAACGAAAGGTTCCTGCTACGTTAAGGCCCACAAGTCCGGCAAGAGAATTCACGAGGATAAAAACTGAAGCCAGCGCAGCAATGATTCTGGGATTTTCCCATTTAAGTAAGTTCAATACTGGAGACAAAAATATCCCTCCCCCAATTCCAGAAATACCAGAGAGCAATCCAATACTTCCTCCCAATAATAGCTTCTTAGAATTAGAAAATTCTACAGATTCTAATCGACTTTGAACAAGTTTCAGCAGCATAAATATCCCTGCCAATAACAAAGCACAACCTAACACTAAGAAAAATGAGTCTTGCGAAAGCTTCACCAGTGCACCTAAATAGGCCATGGGAATGCTGAGCACAAAAAACGGCCAAAGCAATTTTGGTTTTAGAACCCCATGCTTCATATAAACGATTGTTCCTATTGTAACTACACAGATATTTAAGATCAAAGCTGTGGAACGGATCTCATAAAAGTCGGTAAGCACCAGACTCAAAATTGCCAGATAACTTGAGCCTCCGCCAAAACCAACGGAACTGTAGAATAAGGCAATAAAGAAAAAGATAAAGGGCAGGTATTCTATAGGCATGCTATAAGATTAAAAGACATTGTACCTGTTCCCCTTTTTTAAGCGAAGTTTCAGCATCGATAAAAGCCAAAGCGTTTCCTTGCGCCATAGATAAGATCATAGACGACCCTTGCCCGTCTAGGATCTCAACTTCACCATTGCTGATCTTTGCTTTCAAAAATGAAGGCCGATCGCCTCTGTTCTCAAAATCATGGGAAATAGGAAAAGAATATCGCTCCATTCCGTTTTTTTTTGATCCGCTTAGCTGATAAAGAAAAGGCAATACATACACATAGAAACAACTTAAGGAAGATGCAGGATTTCCTGGTAAGGCGAATACAAATTTATCTTCTTTTCTTCCAAAATAGAGGGGTTTTCCAGGCTTTTGAAAGACTTTATAGAACTGCTCTTCCACTCCGTTCTCTTCCAGTGCCTGCTTAACAAAATCATAATCTCCCACTGAAATTCCTCCGGAAAGAATTAAAACATCTGCAGTTTCAAGGGATTTTTTTATTCCTGATTTTATTGCTTCAAAATCATCCTCAATTTGTTTCTTATTCCCACATTTAAATCCGAACTGTTCACATGCTGAAGCCAACGCATAGCTATTGGATTCATAGATCTGTCCTTCTGCCTTTGGTTTTCCGGGCTCTATCAATTCGTTTCCTGTTGTGATCAAATTAATAAGTGGCTTTCTAAAAACCTCAACGTTCTGGATTCCCAGACTTCCTATCAACCCTATTCCTGCAGGAGTGATGCTGTATCCTTTTTCGAAAACAAGCTGTCCCTGGGTTAACTCTTCTCCTTTTCTACGAATGCTCTGTCCTTCCTTCGGCATTTGTTCCAAAGTAAGCTTGTTTCCAGCCACACGGGTTTTCTCCTGCATCATCACTGCGGAAGTATCTTTTGGAACTTTCGCTCCGGTAAAAATGCGCACCGCTTCTCCATTCTTCAATTCAAACTCCTTTTTATCACCGGCAGCAACTTCGCCAATAATGGTGTATTCTTGAGAAATTCCGCATAAGGCATAGCCATCCATTGCCGAATTGTCAAAAGAAGGCATATCAAAGGGAGCATTAATATCTTCTGAAATTGAAAAACCCAAACAGTCACTAAGTTTCCTTGTTTCTGTTTTCAGCTTAACCTTCTGATCTTTGATAATTTTATGTGCTTCTTCAATTGTTACCATTAGCCTCCAATTGAAATCATAGACCTGTTTTGTTCGTAATGGTCGGCATCCATTTTTACATCCATACCATCACGGGAAAACTTTTTCGTCTTGATCGCGTTTATAATTAGCTCGTTCATTTCCCCTCCATTACGCATAGGCGTGAGCAGATCGGTTTCAGAATTCGCAAACAAACAATTCATCATTTTACCATCGGCAGTTAAACGAATACGGTTACAATCGGCGCAGAAGGGATTCGTAATCGTGCTTACAATTGCAAAACTTCCTGTGTGACCTTTCACCTGGAAATTCGACGAGGTACTGTGCTTTGGGTTTTGTAATACTTCAATATTTCCAAAACGTTCAGAAACAATATCCAGAATTTCCTGTTTTCCGACACCTTTGCTCCAGTCCCATTTATTGCCTTTAAAAGGCATGAATTCTATAAATTTTACGGTCAGATTCTTGTTTTTGGTCAGTTCAATAAAATCGTTGATCTCATTGTCATTTACACCTTTGATCAACACAATATTCAACTTCACTTCCATATCCATTTCAAGAGCCGTTTCGATATTCTTGATGATACGCTCAAAATAATCCCGTTTCGTGATGAAAACCGACTTTGCCTTATCCAAAGTGTCCAAACTCAGGTTGATTTTTTTCAAACCTATCTTCTGAAATAAATCCAGATATTTATCCAGCATAATTCCGTTGGTGGTGATCTTTAGCGTCACTCCCAGTTTTGCCAGTTCCTCTACCAGATACCCGAAATTCTTTCTTACCAAAGGCTCCCCACCGGTAAGCCGAATGGTATCCACCCCTAGATCGCGAAAAGTTGTAGCGAGTTCAATGATCTCTTCAATGGTCATGATATTGGACTTTTCCATCAATTCAATTCCTTCTTCTGGCATGCAGTAAAAACAACGCAGGTTGCAACGATCGGTCAGCGAGATCCTGAGATAGGTATGTGCTCTTCCAAAATTATCTACTATTTTCTTTTTTTCTTCAATCATGTCTTTTTCCTTCTATAACTTTAAAAACGTGCAATACGTGCGGAAATATTGCATCCATACATTCTGCAGCTCCTTTGGTGGATCCCGGCAATGCCAGAACAACTTTTCCGTCTTTTATTCCGGCTACAGATCTGGAAAGCATCGCGTAAGGCATGCGCTGCTGACCATAATTTCTCATTTGTTCTTCAACGCCTTTTAGTTTTAGATCCAGCATCGGTTCTATAGTTTCAGGAGTTACGTCACGCGGACCAACGCCAGTTCCTCCTGTGAAAATCAATATATCTGCATCTGCAGAATTTAAAGCCGATCTTATCTCTTCAGGCTCGTCTGGAATAATAATCCGTTCAGATTTGATCCCAAGTGCTTCCAATTTTGAAACGATAGCCTTTCCTGCTTTATCTTCTCCTTTTCCTTTCGAAATGGTATCTGAACAAACAATGACCTTTGCAGTCAATCCTTCAGCATCAATTTTATAAGAAGATTTTCCTCCCTTTTTATTCTGAAGTTTGATTGTCCCGATCTCTACATTCTTGTCGATAGGTTTTAGCATGTCATACATCGTAAGAGCCACAATACTTGCACCATGCATGGCTTCCACCTCAACACCAGTTTTATAAATGGTTTTTACTTTAACCGAAATTTGTATCTCCAATCCGTTGATCTCGTATTCGATTCCTGTATATTCAATAGGCAAGGGATGGCAATCTGGCAACAGCTCTGGCGTTTTCTTTACGCCCAGTAATCCTGCAGCTCTGGCCATTTCAAAAACATTCCCTTTCGGAACTCTATTTTCCTGTAGCGCCTTTATCGTGTCTTCGTTGGAAGTCCTTACAATCGCAATTGCGGTAGCTTCCCTCAACGTATTTATTTTATGGGTTATATCAACCATATTATGTATTCACTTTCCATTGGTGGGTTTCATCTTCGAAAATCTCTTTTCCGAAAATGGGCACATTGGCCTTGATCTCTTCCACGAAATAATTGCAGGCTTCTATTGCAATCTTTCGGTGTGCCGAAGAGGTAAATACAAAAAGACAGAGTTCACCGGTTTTCACCTCGCCCAGACTATGATAAATATGGGCACAGGTTATATCGAATTTTGAAAATGCCGCTTCCCTAATCTCATGGAAAACACGTTCTGCCATATCTTCGTAAGCCGAATACTCAATAGCGCTTACCGTTTTACCTTCAATTACATCAGCACGAATCTGTCCCAGAAAGATGCTATGCGCACCAATGTTGGTTTTGGATTGATGATTCGCTATTGAATTGGCGATCTTTTCCGGTGGAATGGCGCCATGAACGAATACTTTTTTTGGTTTCTTCTTATCCATTAGTTATAGTTTTTATGCCTCCTTTTACATTTTTTAAATTCTGAAATCCGAAATCTGTTTGCAGCATTGCAACTGCTTGCTGACTTCGTTTTCCCGACTGGCAAAACACCAGTACTTCTTCTTGCTTCGGAATTTCATTCGAACGATGCCCTAATTCCCCTAATGGAATATGGATTACATTGGCAGCAGTCACTTTTGGCTGTTCAAACGCCTCCCGAACATCCAGATATTTTTTATCGGAATCTATCATTTCGCAGTCCATACGCACCTGCATGATCCCAATTTTTTTCACTTTTTCAATCTCTTCCGGTCTTTGCTGAAAATTCAGAATTTGTTCTGAACCTGAAAGCAGATTCGATATTTTCAGTTTTCCTGAGAGCTCTTTACCAACACCCAGAATTATCTTGAGCGCTTCCATCGCCTGAAGCATTCCGAAAATCCCTGGAACTACTCCTAAAACTCCGGTTGCCTCACAACTTACATTTTGTCGGGTTGTCTTCGGAAAAAGACATCTGTATGAGGGCCCGTTTTTATAATTAAAGACGGAAAGCTGTCCTTCATTTTTATAGATCGACGCATATACCCAAGGCTTTCCGGCCAAAATACAGGCATCGTTGATCAAGTATTTCGTTTCAAAATTATCGGTACCATCCAAGATAAGATCGTACTGGTTGAAAAGCTGTTCCGCATTATCCTTGGTTAAGGCTTCCTCAATCGCAATCAATTCTACTTCGCTATTCAACCTGTGTAGCTTCTGTTTTGCGACCAAAGCTTTGGGTTTTCCGAGATCATTTTCATCATATAAAACCTGACGATGCAGATTGGTGATGGAAATTGTATCGTGATCCATCAATCCGATTTTCCCAACACCGGCACCCGTAAGATATTGCGCTGCAGGACATCCAAGTCCGCCCACGCCAACGATAAGCACACTGGCCTTGCGGAGTTTTTCCTGCCCGGAAACTCCAACTTCATCTAATTTTATTTGCCTGTCGTATCTCATCAACCTCCTGCAAATGGTGGCAAAAATGCTACCTCATCGCCATCTTTTAATTCTACTTCTTTATTCAAATTCTGATTCACCGCAATTTGTAGCGATGCTGCATCTGAAATCTGATACTTTTTGATCTGCTGATCTTTCAATTCTTTTACGGATAATCCTTGCTCCAATTCTAAAACCTCTTCGCTTTTCCCAACTGTTTCAGCGATCACTCCAAAATATTTTACAGTTACTTTCATTCTTCTTCCATCTGTTTTAATAATTCTACATCTTCCGCAGTATCCACGTCAAAATTTCCCAATTCAAATTTTACGATCTCGAAATCTAATTTCTGATCGTGAATGAGTTTTTTAGCTCCCTGATCTCCTTTCAATTCTTTTAAATCATAAAAAACTTCTGCGGAAAAAATTGCAGGAACTCCAATATCTCCCGCATATTCTGAAAAGGTAGCTTGACTATTTTTGTCCAACTGAACCTGTATCAATGCCTCAATACTTTCTCTGCTCACAAAGGGTTGATCTGAAAGCAAAATTACTATATGATCCAAATTATTTTCTAATTCCTGAGACCTCAACACGCCTTTCCTGATGCTGGAAGCCATTCCTTCTTCCCAGTTCTCATTTATCAAAATCTCAAATCCCTTTAAATCTATTTTACGTTCTATTTCTTCTTTCCTTGCTCCCAGCACTAACACTTTGCTGTCAAAATCCATCACTTCTGAAATATCTATCGCGTGTTGCAATAAAGATTTGCCTTTAAATTCCACTAATTGCTTTGCATATCCAAGTCGGCTGGAAGCACCTGCCGCAAGAACCACAACTCCTATTTTAGCATTCTTTATCAAACCTTTATTTCTTTGAAATGATTATTATTCTTCTCATGTATTGGTTCCGACTTCTCTCTTAATGGTCTTGCACTGGTCTGTTTCAAAACCGACTGAATTTCAGCTAAAATTGAAAGTCCTATTTCTGCGGGTGTTTCTGCACCTATTTCCAAACCTATAGGCGCATGGATTTTATTCCTATTTTCTTTAGAAAGTTCAAATCCTTCAGACTTTAGATCATTTTGCATTCGCTGATATTTTTTCAATGGACCGAGTATACCGATATATGGAATTTGATCTTCACTAAGTAATAATTTCAATACCGCCAGATCGTAATTATAATTATGACTCATTATTACAAAACAGCTTCGGTTGTCTATCTCTATATTCTCCAGGGTTTTTTCAGGTTTTGTTACAACGACCTGACAGGAACTGGTAAAACGTTCTTTATTTGCATGTGTTGGTCTACCATCAGTGACAATTACTTCCCAACCAAGCAAATCCGCCTGATGTGCCAGGATCTGTGCATCGTTTCCGGCTCCAACAATGATCAACTTTACCGGAGGCTGGTAATTTTGAATGAATAAGTGTTGTGTTTCTCCTCCAATTGGCAATTCAACGAAAATGGATCTCTTATTCTCAATTGCGAGTTGCGCTTGTTCCAGAATAATATCAAATACTACTTTATCCGGTTGTTTCCCGCTAATCTTTGAATTTCCATCGATGAACAAAATAGTTCCCGCTTGCGCTTTAGATCTATTTAAATTGAACTGTATAACGATCGCCAAAGAATTTTTTTGTGCCACGACCGATTTGAACAATTCGCAAGGATTTAAATCATCTTCATAATCCAAAGGCTCAAACAACACCTGAATGATGCCATTGCAACCTAACTGCGCACCTATCAAAGCATCATCTTCATCACTGGTGTCGTACGTGATCAGTTTGTTTTTCTGCTGATGCAAGGCATGTAAAGCTTTTCTAAGCGCATCGCCTTCCAGGCAACCACCACTGATGGCTCCGGTAATATTCCCAAATTCATCCACCAGCATTCTCGCTCCGGCACGTCTATAGGAAGAACCTTCCACATGAACAACGGTCGCAAGCACGCATCCGATTCCCTGAGATCTTAAATTTTCGTATTGCGCTATGATGAATTCCATCTCTCTCATACCACAGGAATTTTTTGTTGTTGCACCGCATTCTTAATTTCTTTCGCAGCAAATTCAATATTGGCAAGGGTGGTTTTTCTACCAAGACTAATCCGAAAAGAAGACAATGCCACTTCGTCTGTTAGCCCCATCGCTTTTAGAACATGTGATGGCTGCACGATATTCGAAGTACATGCCGAACCACGAGAAATGGCAAGGTTGTTCAGTTTTCTCAATAATTGATTGCCATCACTGTTTCCAAAAGAGACATTGGTTGTATTTGGAAGTCGGTCGCTATGCTTCGAATTAATGTGGACTTCTTCAATTTCTTCCAAAAGCGCTTCAAGCCTATTTCTTAATTTTGATATTCTGATGGATTCCTCTTGCATTTCTTCAGAAGCAATTTCCGCAGCTTTTCCAAAACCAACAATTCCGGGTACGTTCAAAGTTCCGGGACGCATTCCTTTTTCCTGACCTCCGCCAAAAACGGTGCGATCAACCTTTACTTTATACTTTTTATTGATATATAAAGCACCTACGCCTTTAGGTCCGTAGAGTTTATGAGAAGAGAAAATGGCAAGATCTAAATTCAGTTCTTTTAGATCTACAGGAATCTTCCCAACCGCCTGCGTAATATCGCTCATCAACTTAACACCTTTAGAATGAACAATTTTTTCAATCTGCTTCATTGGATGAATGAGTCCGGTTTCGTTATTAGCAAGCATCAAACAAACCAGAATAGTTTCCGCATTAATGGCATTCTCTAATTCTTCAAGATCGATATTTCCTTCAGTATCCACATCCAGATACCTGATCTGAAAACCTTCATTTTCCAGCGCCTGCATGGTATCCAGAATGGCTTTATGTTCTGTTTTACAGGTAATAATATGTTTTCCTTTTGAGCTGTTCCTTTTACAAAAGCCGAAAAGGGCAAGATTCGCAGCTTCCGTAGCACCTGAAGTAAAAGTGATCTCTGTAGGTTTACAATTTACCAGATTGGAAACCTGTTCCCTTCCGAATTCAACAGCTTCTTCAGCATCCCATCCAAAAACATGATCACTACTGGCATTGCCGAATATTTCAGTAAAATAAGGCAACATTGCATCCACCACTCTTTTATCTACCGGTGTGGTCGCATTGTAATCCAGATATATTTTATTTTTAGTGTTCATTAAAAGCGTTATGTATTTGTAAACATATCGGTTTATAAATTTAAGAAAGGATACGGACTTCTCTTGTGATTTAATGTTATTTTAAGAACTTTAGTAATTTTCCTTCTTGATCTATCAATTGCTTTACCTTCAATTGAAGCGTATCATATTCTTTCATTATTTCTAATGCATAAGGACTTACTTCAGCGCCGCCTCCATGTTGGCCTCCTTTTTTCAAAATTACCAATGCCTCTTCTGAAAATTGATTCAGTCTTTGAACCATTGCCCAAGCTTTTTTATACGACATGTGCATTTTCTCGGCAGCTTTGGAAAGGGAACCTTCTTTTTGAATCTGTTTAAGAAGTTCATGAGGTCCCGGTCCGTAATACTTTTCTCCATCCGCTTCTATCCAGCATTTGATCTTTAATTGCTTCATTCAAGTGACATCTTTAAGTCTTTAAATCATCCTGCATGTGTGAAATAAATGGCTGATCATAAAATCGCTTGCCAGTCGCTTTGTAAAGAGCATTCGCTAAAGCGCCCTGAATTGGCGGAAATGGCGGTTCTCCCAAGCCTGTAGGATCTATGCCATTCTCTATAAAATGAACATCTATAGTTTTTGGAGCTTCCTTGTGACGAATCAGTCTGTAAGTATCAAAATTACTTTGCTGCGGTACTCCATCTTTGAAAGTCATTTCACTATAAAGTGCATGACCAATGCCGTCGATGGTACCACCTTCAACCATATTTTTAGCGGCGTCAGGGTTTACCACGATTCCGCAGTCTACAGCACAGGTCACTTTATCTACCGATGGCTGATTATTCTTTACCGATAGGTCTAAAATTTGCGCCACATAAGAATTGTGACAATAGTAGGCAGCAACACCTCTGCTCAATCCGGTATTGTTATTCCAACCAGATTTATCTCGGGCAAGTTTCAAAACCCCAGCATAACGGGCTGCATCATAATCATTTTCTTCTCCAACAGGATTTTTTCCTGCCCGATCCAATAGATCTAAACGAAATTGAATAGGATCTTGATCCATTTCTTCGGACAATTCGTCCAAGAAAGACTGTTCGGCGCCAGCTATAAAATTAGATCGCGGCGCTCTAAATGCTCCAGTTGAAATATTCGATTCCATACTCCAACTTTCAGCTAAATAGTTCTCTATTGCTCCTGCCGGAAACCGATTCGCAAAAAGCGGACTTTCAGGGATTCCTCCCGCATTTACATGAAAAGCGGTTAGTTTATTATTGGCATCAAGCGCTGCACGATAAGTGACGTGATACGCCGGACGGTATACCCCGTTGGTCATATCATCCTCTCTTGAATACACAAGTTTGATGGGTGTTCCCATTTTTTCAGAAATCACAGCTGCTTCCACAAGGAAATGTCCATACAGTCTGCGACCGAAACCACCACCCATTCGGGTCATTTGAATGTCTATATTTTCCAAGTCTAATCCCAGACGTTTGTTTACACTTTTCTCTGCAAATTCAGGAGTTTGGATTGGGCCTAATAATTCTGCCTTCCCTCCGCTAACGTCTGCGAAAAAGTTCATTGGTTCCATACAGTTGTGAGACAGGAACGGACAGGTATAAGAACGTTCAATAACCCGAGCTGCATTTTCAAATGCCTTTTCAGGATTCCCATCTCGTCTCACAATTTCAGATTTTTTAGAGCCTACATCTGACATTAGTGTCATATAGATCGAAGTGCTTTCCAATCCGCTGACACCATCCATTCCTGCAGATTTCTCGAGGATTTCAATTTGTTTAACGAGTTTCGGATTTAAATCCCATTCCACCTTTACTTCTTTTTTAGCCTGCATGACCTGCCAGGTACTTTCGCCAACTACGACGACAAGTTTAGAAAATGCTGCGACATCGCTCCATTCCTTCTCCATATCATCAGGATAGGTGTCTATGGTGAACACATCTTTTATGCCTGGCATTCCTTTCGCTTTCGCCGCATCCATCGTTTTGAACTCCATTCCGAAAGCTGGCGGTTGCACAATCATCGCAATCAACATTCCCTCTTTAAAAGTGTCTATCCCAAATAAAGGTTGACCTGTAACTATTTTCTTGGCATCCACATTTTTACGGGAGGTGCCAATGATTTTAAAGCTGTCTATATTTTTTAATTCCACTACTTCGGGAATTTCAACATTTACGGCAGCTTTTGCGATCTCGCCGTATCCAATGGTACGGTCGCTATTTTTATGACTTATTATTCCGTTTTCAACTGAAAGTTCTGATACCGGAACTTCCCATTGTTTTGCAGCAGCGGTTAGCAACATTTGTCTTGCTGTTGCTCCGGCTGTTCTTAAGGATTGCCAGCCTTGACGAATAGACTGACTTCCACCTGCCAGCTGACGGGTAAAGACTTCAGTATTTAGAGGCGCCTGTTCTACCACTACATTATTCCAGTCTACATCGAGTTCTTCAGCAACGATCATTGGCATAGACGTCTTCACGTTCTGACCAATTTCCGGATTTGGAGAATAAATAGTTACAATGCCGTTATCTCCAATTTTGAGATAGCCATTCAGTTCGAACCACTCCTCTGGCATTTGCATCGCCAATTCCTTTCCACCTTCTTCCGTAGGGCCTTGACACGCTAACCAATTAAATCCTATTATCAGTCCGCCTCCAGCTAAAGAAACACTTTTAATAAAGGATCTTCGGCCCATTGATGTTTTTATTTTAGTCATTTTTATGTATGAATTAAACTGATAACTATTTAGAGTTGTGAATCTGAAGCCGTTTTGATGGCAGCCTTAATTCTGATGTAGGTACCACAACGGCAAATATTCCCGCTCATGGCATTGTCAATATCCTTATCACTTGGGTTGGGATTTTGTTTTAACAATGCCGAAGCAGTCATGATCTGCCCTGCCTGACAATAACCACACTGTGGCACATCATGCTCCAACCAAGCTTTTTGAACTGGATGGTCTCCATGTTCTGAAAGTCCTTCTATTGTGGTGATCTTATTATCTATTGCTGCTGAAATAGGAAGCTGGCAAGATCTCACGGCAGTTCCATTAAAATGTACTGTACAGGCGCCACATTGGGCTATACCGCAACCATATTTGGTTCCCACCATTTTCAGATGGTCTCTCAACACCCATAGCAAGGGCGTACTAGGATCGACGTTTACGTTGTGTTTCTCGCCATTAATGTTAATACTGAATTCTGCCATGATCTTAAATTTTCCTAAAAATTAAGAAATAATTTCCTTTTATCGATACATATTAGAGGACTTATTATTCAAAACCTTTTAAAAAGAAAACGCCCAACTCTATAGCTAGGCGTTTTTACTTTAATTTTTAAGCTGTTATGCCGGGCTCCAGACCTGCAACTATCAACTTTTCTGGAGTGATAGGTAGACTTCGCATCCGCTTACCGGTTGCGTTAAATATGGCATTTGCGATGGAAGCAGCAACACTGGTGATCCCCAATTCGCCAATTCCTTTAATACCCATTTTATTGGCGACCTTATCTTCTTCGGGAAGGAAGATCACATCAATATTGGCCATATCCAGATTTACCGGTACGTGATAATCTGCAAAAGAACGGGTAATAAAATTTCCAAAATTAGGTTCCACATGAGTTTGTTCAGCCATGACCATGCCTACACCCATCGTTAAACCTCCTATGATCTGCCCGTAAGCAGTCTTCGGATTTAATATTTTTCCAGCTGAAGCTACATTGACCATCTTCTCAATGCGATACATACCTGTATCCTTATCTACCCAAACTTCACAAAAATTAGCGCCGAATGAGAAAACCGAGTATTTTTCGAATTCTGCAGATGGCTCCGCCATTCCTTCAGCTTCGAATTTGGTAAGTTGATTCTTTTTTAGAAGTTCAGAAACAGTAATATCTTCTTCTTCCTTGATATTCCGATTATTCTTAAGTGTTTTAATCGCATTTTCACAAGCAGCACGCGCGCCATTACAATAGGAAGCTGCTCCCCAAGAACCTCCGGAACCAGGTGTTATGGGAAAATCGGAGTCCCCTAATTCTACACTTACTTGTTCTACCGGGATCTTTAGATATTCTGAAGCGGTTTGGGCAATAATCGTATAACTACCAGTACCAATATCAGTGGCATCCATTTGGATGGTAGCAAATACCTTATCTTCATCCAATTTCAGAATTACTTTTGAATACGTTTTCTGGTATGGAGAATTTCTGGAAGCGGCACTTACACCATAGCCAATAAGCCAATTGCCTTTTTTGTTAGTACGTGGTTCTGATTTTCGGTCTTTCCAACCAAATTTATCGGCTCCAATTCTCAAACACTCTACCAGTAATCTGGAAGAAAACGGTCGGTTCTCATGAAGATCGGTTTGTGTATCGTTTTTTATGCGGAACTCTAGAGGATCCATTTTCAGTTTCCAGGCCATTTCATCCATTGCAGATTCCAATGCAAAACTACCAGTGGCTTCTCCGGGAGCTCTCATAGCGAAGGGCACTTGGATATTCATCGGGATCAACTTATAAGTTACCTCGTTATTAGGCACTTTATATAACATTTTAGAAACCATTCCGCAGGGCTCCTGATATTCTTGGTTTGTAGCGGTATGAGAAAGCGTTTCATGAGAAAGCGCTGTGAGCGTACCATCTTTTTTAGCGCCTACCCGCATTTTTTGTTCGTTCTGTTGCCGCATGTTCGTATTGGTAAACATCTGCGTTCTGGTAACGGTTACCTGAACTGGTCTTCCCACCATTTTTGATGCCATTACGCCCATAATCACATGTCGATCGAGGTTTAGTTTTGAACCAAATCCGCCCCCCACAAAAGCAGATATGACGCGCACATCTTTCTTCGGAATCTGGAATGTGCTTGAGATGGCTATTTTAGCATCTTCCACAATTTGCTGACTCGAATAGGCCGTTACTTTTCCATTATCCCAAGAAGCGATAACGGCATGCAACTCCATTGGATGGTGGTGTTCGATTGGCGTATTGTAGGTTTGTTCCACTACCACATCCGCTTCAGAAAGTCCTTGTTCCATATTTCCCCTTGAATAATTGGTGCCATTATCCGGAGTGTAGGCTTTGGATTTCGACTTCTCAAAGTCGATGACTGCGGAAGGATCCTTTTTATATTCAAATTTCACTAAACTCGCTGCATATTGTGCCTGCTCGAAAGTTTCTGCCACCACAAGACCAACATATTCTCCATAATAATGTACTTTATTACTTTGCAAGACCGGAGCAATAGTGTCTGTAGCAATTGGGGTCATTTCCTTATCGAAATCTTTTAGTTTTTCTGCATTTTTATAAGTAATGATCTTTAGAACCCCATCTAATTTTTCAGCTTTAGAAGTATCTATGGAGATGATCTCCCCCTTGGCGATCGTAGAGTTTATACCCTGACCATAGACTTTGTTTTCTACCGGAAATTCAGAAGCATATTTAGCCTTTCCCATCACCTTAAGATGGCCTTCCACTCTATTGATAGCAGTTCCAACGCCGGATGCATTTGTTGTCTTTGTCATAATTTTAATTTTTGAGATTGGCTTATACTTCTCTTTCATATGCTTGGGTAAGCGCTCTAACAATTGCGTTTTTACCCATTTCTACTTTATATGTGTTCGCTTCAAATGGTTTTGCATCCTTCATCTCCAGTGCTGCGGCTGCTTTAAAATTTTCCGAAGTTGGTTTCTTTCCAGCAAGGAATCCTTCAGCTTTTGTAAGTTTCCAAGGGATATGCGCAACTCCGCCCATAGCTAATCCAACCTTTGTGATCACACCACTTTTTACCTGCAATCCTGCAGCAACCGATACCAATGCAAACGCATAACTGGAACGTTCGCGAATTTTTAAGTAGTAATAATGATCTGAAAATTCTGGTTTTGGCAAATGAATCGCCGTGATCAATTCACCTTGCATAAGGGTCGTATCCTTTTCAGGCCGATCGCCCGGCAAACGATGAAGATCTGTGAATACTATCATGCGTGAAGAACCATCTGTTTGCTGAACTTCCACCGTTGCTCCAATGGCAGCAAGGGCCACGCACATGTCTGAAGGATTTGTAGCAATACAACTATCGCTATATCCAAAAATGGCATGTAAAGCATTCATCCCATTCAGCGCTCCACATCCGGAACCTGGCTCTCTTTTATTACAAGGCATCGAAACCTCGAAGAAATACGGACAACGGGTGCGCTGCAGTAAGTTTCCTCCATTACTCGCCATATTCCTAATCTGTGCTGTGGCAGCAGATAGCATGGCCATGGATAGTAAGGGATAATTGGTTCTTACTTCTGGATGATTGGCGGTTTCAGAATTGCTAAGCATTGCGCCAAGGGTTAATCCGCCTTTATCATTAGAAGTTATTTTTTTATAATCGAGGTTGTTAATATCGATAAGTTGATCTGGGCGCTCTACATCTTCCTTCATCAAATCCACCAGGTTTGTCCCACCCCCGAGATAATGAGAAGTTGCTGTAAAAGCCTGAAGCGCTTGATCTTTATTTTGTGCACCTGTATATTTGAATGGTCTCATTTTGGTTGAATTTTAAAATCTTTAATAGTATTTCAAATTGGAGCATAAGCTCCTCTAGGCATTTTTAGCCTTATTCATTTGCTCTTGAGTTGCAAATTCCCAAGTTGGCATTTCGTTATCTCCGGAATGCACTTCTTTAAAGGCCTGTACAATATTATTGTAGGCACCACACCGACAAATATTTCCAGACATTCTTTCTCTTATTTCTTCTTCGGAAAGGGTTAAACCAGATTTAATGGTCTTTAAATCTTCAGTCACATAACTGGCTTCTCCATTTTTAGCTTCCTCTAAAAGGGCTATAGCAGAACAAATCTGTCCAGGCGTACAATAACCACATTGAAAACCATCGTGTTTTAAAAATGCCTGCTGCATTGGGTGCATTTCGCTATTTTTCGCTAATCCTTCTACCGTTGTGATCTCTTTTCCTTCACAGGTAGCTGCCAAAGTAAGGCAAGAAAGGTTGCGTTTTCCGTCTATTATTACAGTACATGCACCACATTGCCCATGATCACATCCTTTTTTAGTTCCAGTTAAACCAAGTCTTTCTCTAAGCGCATCAAGCAAAGAAGTTCTTGAATCTAATGTTAATGGTTTAACCATTTCATTCACCCTGAGATTTACTTTGATCTCATTTAAAAGTGCGGTTGTATTTTCTGGTAAATCTTTCATAGTGCTGGCAAATAATTCTGAAGTAAAAAAAGAAGACGCATAAATACCCAAGCTTGCTGTAGAAACTTGTTTTAAGAATTTCCTTCTTGAACTTCCGTTCAGCCCCATCGCATCGAGGATGATATTTTCGTCATCACTCAACTTGTCCAAATTGACCTCTTCTTTAAATTTGTCGTCTTCTTTCATATAAATAATGTTAGTTATTTCAAACAGCTCTTGACCTAATACATAATGTCCAAAAAGAGGCTACTTCAATTTCTATTGAGGCATCGTATTTGGTTCATATCAATATATCAACAACTGTGAACTTTAAGAGTATTATACAATCAACCGGAAGGCTTTATCCTGCTTGCTTTCGAACCTAAAGCAAGTTTATACTTAACAATTTATTTTATTAACTTGAAAAAAGAATATTTTAACTCAAAACCGAACAAATTTTAATATTGAGAATTTCAAAAGTGTAAATTCTACTGCCAAATGAGGGCCCTTATTAAAATATGAGCGCCATGATTTTAGTTTTCTGATTTTCAAAAACTTACATGATGAATGCTTGTCTTTATTGCATTTTCGAATTGTAAGTGAATGAAAAATCAAGGTTTGACATTCATCCGTTTTGGTGCAACTGCTATCTATTGTTCGAAATATATTACAGATCATTCAGAAGTAATGCTTGATAAGTTTAATCTTACTACGAATCTCGAAAAAAGCAAAAAAATAAGTTATGGAATGCCATACAATCCAAATCTGACTGACATTTACAATTTATCAAACATAGCTTCCGAAGAAATTCTCGAATGCTCCCGATTCATTTGCCGATAGCTGTAGCTTCAAAATGGTTTCAACGGTTAATTTTACTCATGGCATCCAACAACTGATTAGTGCTTTCTTCATAAGAATTGAAATACAAAATCGTCTCTATTCATATAAGTGTCACTATTTTAACTTTAACAGAAATTTTTTTAACTCATATTACCATTTACGAAAGGAAATTGAGAATAATATTCTATTTTCAAGAATCTTATTAATGAGTACATACAAAATTAAATTGGTATTCATGATTAATCAATAGTGTCCAACTAGAAATATGAACTAAACCATGCAAGATAAAAACAGCTCTAATACAACAAATTTCAGCAGCAATTCCAACGCTACAAAAGTTCAACTGCACATCAACAAAACCACATTACACCTACACGTCATGCCTTGGGTAAGTCTGTTGGATGCCATTCGTGACCACGGAAAACTGACCGGCACTAAAAAAGGTTGTGACCATGGACAATGCGGAGCTTGTACTGTTATCTGTGATGGCAAAAGAATTTTGAGCTGTCTGACTCTAGCAGTCATGAAGGATTGTTCAGAAATCACAACCATCGAAGGCATCGCAAATGGCGAAGTGTTGCATCCACTGCAAACAGCCTTTATTGAGCACGACGCTTTTCAATGCGGATATTGCACACCCGGACAAATTTGTAGTGCCATCGCAATGCTTGAAGAAGGCAAGGCCGATACACGTGATGAAGTTAAAGAACAAATGAGCGGTAATCTTTGCAGATGTGGCGCGAACACCAATATAATTGATGCAATAATGGAATTTAAAGACAAGCGCAATGAATAATTTTACATATCAAAAAGTTTCAAATCCCAACGATGCCTTAAATAAAATCTCGAAAAACAATGCAGCAAACTTTATTGCAGGCGGCACAAATCTTATCGATTTATGGAAGTACAATCTAGCGCATCCAAAAACATTGGTGGATATCAATGGCCTCAATGACTACAAAATTATCAAGGAAGATGAGCATGGCGGGCTGTTTTTGGGAGCACTGGCGACAAATTCAGACACAGCTTATCATAAACTGGTTGAAGAGCGTTATCCATTATTATCCAAAGCAATATTGGCGGGCGCTTCAGCTCAAATTCGAAATAGTGCAAGCAATGGTGGAAATCTTTTACAACGCACACGCTGTTATTATTTTTATGATGCCTCTTCGCCTTGCAATAAGCGAAATCCTGGTTCCGGTTGTCCGGCAAAAAACGGTCTCAACCGAATACACGCCATCCTTGGAACAAGCGAAGACTGTATTGCCGTATTTCCTTCAGATATGTGCATCGCCTTGGCTGCACTTGAAGCGGTTGTACATGTAAAAAGTCCTGATGGAGAACGTGAAATTGAGTTTTCAAATTTCCACCGACTCCCTGGCGATACACCAGAATTGGACAATAATTTAAAAGTAAACGAATTGATTACCGGTATAAGTTTACCTTCAGAAGGTTTTGCTGAAAATTATTCTTACCTAAAACTTCGTGATAGAAATTCCTATGCATTTGCACTCGTAAGTGTGGCAACAGGGATGGTATTAGAAAATAATAAAATCACTAAAATCCGAATTGCTTTAGGCGGAATCGCTCACAAACCATGGCGAGTAGTAGCAGCAGAAGAATTTTTAGTTGACAAATCACCGACCGAAGAAAATTTTGCCTCAGCAGCCAACATGATTTTGAAAGGCGCCAAAGGTTTTGGCAAAAATGATTTCAAAATCGAACTTTCAAAACGAGCAATTGTACGTAACTGCATAATGGCCTTACATCCAGAATCACAAAGACCAGGAGCGCAACCTTCATTATAATCAGCTTATGAAAACATCAAAACAAATAGGTAAATCTGTAAACAGGCTCGAAGGTTATCTCAAGGTCACTGGAGCGGCAAAATATGCAGGCGAATATGACGTGCCAGATTTGCTGCAAGGCTATATTGTAAATAGCACAATTACCAAAGGAAAGATTTTAGAAATAGATGAAAGTGCAGCCCATGCTTTATCTGGAGTCGTCGCTATATTTTCTCATAACAATCGTACAAAACTTCCTTGGTTCGACATCATGTATGCCGATATGGATGCACCTCCAGGAACGCCCTTTAAACCTTTCTATAATGACCAAATTTTGTACAATGGCCAGCCCATTGCACTAGTTGTTGCAGAAACTTTCGAAACTGCACGTTACGCTGCAACTCTAATTAATGTTACCTATGA
Source organism: Gelidibacter algens (assembly GCF_001678675.1). GTDB lineage: Bacteria > Bacteroidota > Bacteroidia > Flavobacteriales > Flavobacteriaceae > Gelidibacter > Gelidibacter algens. Next base: position 47,423 of record NZ_LZRN01000018.1, on the reverse strand, counting down.
TGAAGAACCGTTTGAAACAGAATTGGCAGCGCATTTAGACGACGCTCGTGACCCCAAAAAGGGAATAGCAACCTTAATAAAACCTTTGCCACCAAGTGCGAATGGCGATTTTGAGAAAGCCTATAACGATGCTGATGCACAATACGCCGGTGAGTTTATCCATGGCACTGAGCACCATAATCCCTTAGAGCTTTTCACTACAACCACCGTTTACGAGGGTGATGGCAAATTAACGGTTTACGACAAAACCCAGGGAACGAGTAATTGCCAAATTTATATAGCCAATGTTTTCGGACTTCATTATAAAGACGTGCGCATTCTATCACCTTTTGTTGGTGGCGCATTTGGTTCTGGCTTAAGACCTCAATACCAACTGTTTCTTTGCGTCATGGCATCGTTGGAACTCAAAAGGAATGTACGTGTTACGATGGATAGAGCGCAGATGTTCACGTTCGGACATCGACCACAAACCATTCAGAAAACAAGATTTGGTGCTACTGCTGACGGAACTCTTACAGCAATTAACCACACTGCAATCGCCGAAACATCACAACATGAGGATTACACCGAAGTGGTCGTGAATTGGGCCAATATGCTCTATCCTGCCAAAAACACCTTATTGGATTACAAATTAGTGCCATTAGATGTTTTTTCACCAATGGATATGCGCGCACCAGGCGGAAGCACAGGATTGCATGCCATCGAAGCCACAATGGATGCACTGTCTTATATATTGAAAGTCGACCCAATGGAATTGCGTTTGCTCAATTATGCTGAACGAGATGTGAGTGCAGACAAACCGTTTTCGAGCAAAGAATTAAAACAATGTTATCTCCAAGCTGCCGAGAAATTTGGTTGGGCAAACAGAAAATCTGAACCTCGAACCACAAGACGAGGCAACCGTTTGGTAGGAACTGGCATGAGTTCTGGAATCTGGGATGTTATCGCGCTTCCTGCAAAAGCAAAAGCCAGCATCAACAAAAAAGGAAAATTAAAAGTGAAAAGTGCTGTGACCGATATTGGCACTGGAACATTGACTGTAATGACACAGATTGCTGCAGATTCATTAGGCATTCACATTGATGATGTTACTTTTGAATATGGCGACAGCAACATGCCATTGTCACCAATCCAGGGTGGTTCATATACAACCGGCGTTGTAGGGTCGGCGGTAAAAGCTGCTTGCGAATCCCTCAAAAAGAAAATCTTTAAGAAAGCCAAAAAGATGAACAACTCCACTTTTAATTCAGTAGCTCTGGAAGATGTCGTTTTTGAAGATGGTTCCATATACTTAAAACAAGACAAAAGCAATTTTGTAACATTTAAAGAGATTATAGCCGATAATGATGGAAAAAAAATCAAGGCTTCAAAAAACAATATTCCGAATGTGTTAAAATTGAAACAGTATACACGTGCAGCGCATAGTGCAGCTTTTGTAGAAGTTGAGGTAGATGAACAATTGGGGATCGTAAACGTAACCCGTGCAGTCACTGCTGTAGCTGCTGGAAAAATTATTAATCCGAAAACAGCACGCAGTCAGATTTTAGGCGGAATGATTTGGGGAATCAGTAAAGCTTTACGGGAGGAAACCTTAATGGATCACAATTTAGGTAAATATATGAACACCGATTTAGGCGAATATCATATTCCTGTTCACGCAGACATTCATGAATTGGATGTGATATTTGTCGATGAAAAAGATGATATTATAAACGAATTGGGCAGCAAAGGTGTTGGCGAAATTGGATTGGCTTCCATGGCACCTGCCATTGCCAACGCGATTTATCATGCTACTGGAAAACGAATAAATAAGTTTCCGATTCATTTTGATCAATTGCTATAAATATTCCCGTAGTTGCACTGTTACAATGCGGCAAAACTGTGAAAATCTGATCTAAAGTTGTTGTAAGGCCTGTGTCTATTGAGGGTTATGACTTCCAAAACGAGAGAGCTCCTCCGCTAGCGCGAGCGTCTCGCTCGTTCTCAAAAAATAATGTCGTCTCCCGATTTACTTATAATACCATAATGCTTACGTGAATTCCTCTTTTCTCTGATACTCCCCTGAATCAAAACTCTTGCACTATTTTTGTAGCATAAAACTTCGGATAATTTACTCGTTCGATAATGTAGTTCATAAGCAATAGAGCCTTATTTATTTTTACTACATTAGGAGTCGAGACTCACAGTGTCTTAAGCACAAACGCGTTGTAAAAAATAAAAATGGAGTACGATTATATTATAGTTGGAAGTGTTTTTGGAGGTTCGGTCAGTGCCTTAAGGTTATCAGAGAAAGGATATAAGGTTTTAGTAGTCGAAAAAGGAAAATGGTTCAAGGCCAAAGATTTCCCTAAAACCAATTGGAATTTTAGAAAATGGCTGTGGATGCCGTATTTACGATTTTTTGGAATTATGAAACTCTCAATTTTTAAACACATCGCCATTATTTCAGGTACTGGAGTTGGTGGTGGATCTTTAGTGTATGCCAACACCTTACCTACACCTAAATCTGCCTTTTTCAATTCTGGAAGTTGGCGGGAGCTAAACGATTGGGAAAACGAACTCAAACCCTATTACGATGAAGCACTAAGAATGCTGGGCGCCGCAAAAAATCCGATGTTATTTGATGGCGATTTAGGTCTTAAAAAAGTGGCAGAAGATTTAGGTATCAAGGAGAAATTTGACACAACCCGTGTTGCTGTTTTTTTCGGAAAACCAAATCAAACTGTAAAAGACCCCTATTTTGGTGGTAAGGGACCAGACCGTTCGGGTTGTAATTTTTGCGGCGCCTGCATGACGGGGTGCCGTTACAATGCAAAAAATACGCTCGATAAAAACTACCTCTACCTCGCTCAAAAGAATGGCGCAGAAATACTGGCCGAGAATGAAGTCTTTGATGTGCAACCCATTGGCTCCGCTGATGGATCTCAGGGTTATGAAGTCTCCTTAAAAAATAGCACGACATTTTTTAAGAACCATAAAAAAATCAAAACCAAAGCTGTGATTTTCTCTGGAGGTGTTTTGGGCACTGTCAAATTACTACTGAAGCTTAAAAAGCAATCACTCCCCAATTTATCTGATAAAGTAGGTGAAGATATTCGTAGTAATAATGAGACCTTGATTAGTATTTCTGGGCTCGATAAAGATAAAAACTATTCAAAAGGTATTGCAATAGGCAGCATACTTGACACCGATGAAAACAGCCATCTGGAAATTTGCAGATATGGTGAAGGCTCCAATGCCTGGAAACTGGCACACTTACCTTATGTAACAGGATCTAATGTTGTATCGCGCCTTTTTAAGACCTTAGTTAAACTCCTGAAAAATCCCGTGGATTATTTCAAGATCTATTTTGTGAACGGCTGGGCAAAAAATACGGTCGTGTTGCTTTTTATGCAAACTCTGGACAGTACTTTGAAATTTAAACGGAACGCTCTCGGACAAATGACTTCAAGTGTAAGTAAAGGCAAGGCCCCTTCCCCATTTATCCCTGAATCTATAAAACTGGTAAAAGCCTACAGCAAAGCCATACATGGCGTCAGCACCTCTTTTGCTCTTGAAACATTGGCGGGAATACCTTCTACAGCGCACATTTTAGGCGGTGCCGTTATGGGAAAAGACAACACCACAGGCGTCATAGATAAGGACAATAAGGTTTTTGGATATAAGAATATGTTGGTGATAGATGGTGCGATGATTTCAGCAAATCCCGGGGTCAACCCATCCTTGACCATAACAGCAATTGCCGAAAGAGCAATGGCCAACATCCCTGAAAATACATTTAGAAATACTGAGAAAAATCTTTGAAAGGATATTTATAGAATAGCCTTCGAATACCATCTGGATATTTCAGCAGCATATCTGCTATTGATCAGGTTCATCTCTGGACTCCAAGGCAATTCTGTCTTTTGGCAATCCCAAACCTTCTTCCAACTCACAGATATACGCTATGAGTTTTTCCCTAAGCTCGCACTGTAAATCCCAAGCGGTAAAAGGATCTTTAGCACTGCATAAGGCTCTAATCTTAATGGCTTTTTCAGTAGACTCAACCACTTGAACGGACGGTGAAACCTGTTTATCCCAAGCTGATGATTCTGTAAGAAGTTCTTCATATTTTTCCCGAACTTTTTGGATATTAATTCTATAATCGGTGTAAATATCAATGGAACGAATTTGCTTTGAGCCTCGCATTGACCAATTTTCAAATGAATTTGAAATGACACTTTTAAGAGGCGTAACGATTCTTCTTTCATCCCAAGTTTTAACGATCATATATACAAAGCCAATGTCTTCCACATGGCCCCATTGACCATCAAATAATACCAAATCGCCAATTTGAGCTGGCTTAGTGATTGCTATTTGAATTCCGGCAATGATGTTACCCAAAGTACCTTGGGCAGCAATACCAATAATTATGGTAGCAACTCCGGCAGACGCAAAGAGTGATGTCCCCAAGTTTTTGAAACTTTCAAATTGAGAAAGAATGATGCCAGTTCCTATCAAAAAAATGATGAATGACACCACCCTTCTAGCTACCGATAGTTGGGTTAGAACTTGACGACTTTTTAAGTTTTCTTCAGCATAGATATCATCTGTTTTATTTTCTGCCACATAAAAGATAAAGGCATTTAAAATACGCATAATAAACCAAGTACCACAAACTACGGTAGCAATCAAAAGCATTGTATAAAACCAATTTGCTAAATCGCCGCTAAATACTATTAAGTTGTTTAAAAGCAAAAATAGCGCAAGCATCCCCACAAAATACCCAGCAGGCAGGGCTAGGCGCGACGAGAAAGAAGATATCCATTCCCACTTTGATCTACCAAATATGCGTTTTAAAAGAAACATCGTGAGCCAGCCTAAGCCATAGGCTATACCCACTGAAATAAATAATCCAATAATTTTCCAAATAGGGATTTTTAAAAATTCTCCTTTCAATCCCCAACCATCTGGGATGAGTTGAACTATTTTAGTCGGTCCGTAGGCTATATAAAGCGCGTCAATATGTTCTACTGTATTGGCAGAGATGACCCAGTATGGCGGCTCGTTTTTATATTTTACTCTTTGGAGTCTCAGGGTTACATCTCGTTCCTTGAGATTTAATTTCCCAAAAGCAATGCTCTTTCGTGGTTCTCTGGAAACCGCTTTATTATTAGTGAATATTTCATCGCTCTGCCCATCAGGTCTCTCAGACAATTTGTCCCAATCAATAGTGACATTTTTATTGATGATAATGTAGAGTTTTTGGGCTAATTGCTCTATTTGCTCATTAGAAACATCATCAGAAATTAAATTTAAATTGAAGGAATGGGCAGCCTTGAGATAATCAGCATTTCTTGCGCTCAAAATAAAATTTTCAAGAGAAGCTTGGGGCGTTTCTCTGTTCACACTTATTTCCGAGCGATCAAAAAATTGATTTCTATGCTGAACAACATAATAATTCTCTTCATACCCCTGAATTGAAATTGTATTAATATTAGCCTCTACTATGGTACTATCTTTTGAAGGAACATTGGTGCCGGTTGAGTCTTGAGCTTTTGCAGTGTAAACTCCTATTCCGACCATATTGCTCAAAAGAATAACTAGAAAAGCGTTTACCATAGTTTTTATGGACACTTGCTTGTCATATTTTGAGAATCCAATTATTGTTTTCAAACGATCTATTTTTTAAGAATTATGACTACTGACGCTACAGTTTTTCTGTTGCTTCGAAGGACTATGAAAAAAAATGAACCTATTAATTCCTCATCTTGTAGTGCCACACTTTTTGGTGAGATTACCCTACGGAAGGTTTTAGGTATTAGTCCAAATTGAACGATCAAGAATTCTCAAAAGGAGCGAATTAGTGCGTTTTCTACAAAAAAATCTGTTGAATAATATATTGCTATATTGTAAACTATCCTAATGCAAATGATTTAATTTATAGCGTCATTACCTCGCGACATTAAAAAATCACAGTATTTGAACGTTGAGATCCTAGATTGCTCAAGACCTCAACACCAGATTATTAAAAATATCGTATTGACAAAGAGCTGATGAAAGTTTTTATGCTCTATTACTATTTGTAAAGGTATTGCTTCGTAACCATCGGTTTTCCTTTTCCAGCTATGGGGTTTACAATGAAGTGGATGGTTTTCATTTGCTGGCTTTTAAGGTTAACCCATTATTACTGTATAAATAATCAGCCACTTGAAAATAGGAAATCGTTTCTTTTAGAAACCCATCATTCATAGGCATGGATTGCAAACTGTTATCCACACTGTTCCATTGATAAAAATTAGCCTGTTTTTGGTCTCCCAATACCATAAGTTCCGAACCTTTCAATAGCCCTAATTTTCTGTAGTTACCAATAAAAGCACGTTCATCGGTTTTACCCATTTTCATAACATCCTTACCAAAAAGGTTGCTTTCATAACGCCATCCCAGCTGTGCGAACAGTGTGGGAAAAACATCAATTTGCGAGCACAATTTTTTAATATGCTCTTGTGCTCCGTTTTCAAGATTCACTATTATTGTCGGAATATGGTAATTGGCCACATCAAGTTCCCAACGGCCTGCACTGCTGGCACAATGGTCGGCCATGATCACGAAAACCGTATTTTTAAACCAAGGCTTTTGCTTCGCACTTTTCAAAAATTCCTGAATGGCATAGTCTGTATATCTAACGGCTCCGTTTCTTCCAGTGCCTGACGGAATATCGATTTTATGATCAGGATATGTGTATGGCTTATGGTTGGACGTGGTCATGATAAAATCGAAAAAGGGTTTCCCTGTTTCAAATGCCAAATCGGCTTCTTTCAAAACCTTCCGGTAAATATCTCCATCACAAACGCCCCAAGCATTTTCAAAAGTCACTTCATCATCTTCAATATTTTTACGAGTGGTCACAATATCGCCTGTTGGCAAAAACCCTCTGCCTCGGTCAACAATATCAAAACCATTGCTACTGAAATACTTATCCATGTTATCAAAATAGCCATCGCCTCCATAAAAGAACGTTCGTGTGTAGCCTTTGGTTTCAAACACTTCGCCAATGGTAAAAAGGTTGTTGTTTTTTTCTCGTTTCACGATACTCCGCCCTGGTGTTGGGGGAATTGAAAGTGTTATGGCCTCCATTCCACGTACTGTTCTGGTTCCAGTGGCGAACAAATTATCGAACGAAAGTCCAACTTGGGTTAAGGAATCCAAGGTAGGCGTCAACGGTTCCGGGTTGCCAAAAGCGCCCAAATATTTTGCACTTAAACTCTCAATACAAATGAAAATAACGTTGGGTTTCTTTTCTTCGCCATCATTCGTAACATATCTATTTATACTTGAAGCTGGGGCATACATACTATCTTGAAGTGTCTTTATATTATCATTTACTTTTAAAAACGCTTCTTCAATAGGCTCGGTTTTATAGAACTCCGGATAGCTCAATTCATTATTCCGAAATGCTGCAAAGAAGGAATAGATTCCGGCTTTGGAAATTTCATTGTTATAGCGGTTTTCCGAAAGTTCGGCGCTTTCGTTTTTGATGAACAAAGCAAAAATCACGGCAACGCCCAATACGATTACGCTTGGAACCAATCGAATTTTAAAAACCGCCTTACTTTCAAAAGTGCTCTTGAATAGTCCAAATTTCTTAAACAGTAACACTGTAACCACGACAAGAATTCCCATACCTCCAATCAAAATGGGTAAAGGATAGGATTCGTTGATATTCTTAACTACCTCGTAGGTATATATTAAATAATCAACCGCTATAAAGTTGAACCGTCTTTGGAATTCATCCCAAAAAGTGATTTCCGCAAAAAACGAAAAGAAGATGATGAGCACGCCCAAAGTAAAGCCCGTATAGCACAACATCCTATCTGCCAACGAACCTATAAACTTTTTAGGCATTGCCAAGAAATACAAGGCTCCAACGAGGGCAAAAAATGAAACGGTACCAATATCGTAAAAAAGTCCTGTCAAAAATATGGTGGCCAAGGCAACAAGGGCATGGTCTGTTTCTGAAAAATTCCAGATCAGAAAAATAACCCTTAATAGAAGGGAAATTGCGAGGAACAAAAGGACAAAACCTTTCAACAATGTAAACCGTTTTGGAACTGATAGCTTCATTTTATTCGAATTAATTCTTTTAGTTTATTTAAATTTTCTTGCTTTCCTTTTTCCAAAACATCTTTACCATAAGCGGTTTTGAATTGCTGCCCTTCCAGAAATTTTATGTTGAACAGTTGCCATTCTTCATCGGTCATGGCGATGTTACAAAAGAGCTCCCATTCCTTTCGCAAGAGTAGATTCCGATACAGAAAATTTGATGTGCCCAAATGGAACAAATCGGCATCACAAAGCACTTCGGCATACATATCATGAGGATTTTGAGGCATTTTTGTAGCTTCTATGCAGGCGCATATCCTTTCAATTTCTACTTCGGAAAAATCTCCTTTCTCCAGATATTCTGTTGCAAGCCTTTTGCTAACTTCTTCGTGGCCATTATAGGTTTCAGAGTAGCCAGTATCGTGAAAACAGGCGGCAATAGCTATAACGTCGGCTTCTTTTGGTGGGATTCCTATAGCATCAGCAATCAAAAAAACGTTATCAATAACTTCTTGCGTATGCGTAAAGTTGTGAAAAGGCAGATGCTTGCATTTATCATTCTGAAGTATGTCTGAACAATACCGGGTAATGCTATTAATCGTCATCGCTGTCATGGTTGGAATTTAATTGAATGACATTGTTATCATTTCTAATTTCAAGATGGCTTATTTCGCCGCCACTTGTGCCAACATTTTTAGAAATCACAATACAGCCGATGGATATGAGCAGCACCAACACAAAACCGTAGTTGACAAACGGCAGTTTTTTTAATTCGAAAAATAGGGTCAGCAGCGAAGCTCCGCCCAAAACCAACATCATCGTAAAAAAGAGTTCTGCCACTTCTTCGTGATTATGGATAAGGGTTTCACTGATGCCAGGTAAATTTTCTACCAGATCTTCAGCACCTTCGCCAGTATAAAAAGCGGCAATAGCTGTTAAGGCACTAAAAATAAAAATTGCCAATGCCGTTATCTTTACTTGTGGATTTTTTATGATATAGCCTGACAGTAATACCAGAAACCCTATCAATACTCCCACAATGGGAAGATGGGTTGCTACTAAATGAAAATGTGCGTCGTTCATGATATACTTTTTTTGAAGTTCCTAATTTACTCTGTGATCAAGTTGAATGCCCCCTTGGTTAAAAATTCCATATTGGGTTTAAAATCAGCTGCATTAAGGATTTGGGTAAATCCGTTGTTGGTAGCACCTATTTTAACCAGTACTCTTTTGAAGGTTGTGGTATTTTCCTTTACAAGAACAAAATAGTCGTTATCAATGTTTGCCACTGCTTCAGAAGGCAAGGCTGGGTGCTCTGCCGATGTGGTCAAAATTTCAGCTTCAATGTACATTCCGGGAGCAAAGAGTTTTACTTCTTCTTCATTTACTAAATCGCCGTGAACATCTACCGTTCTATTTTGGGCGTTTATAGACTTGTTGACTAAATGAACCTCGCCCATGTAGATATTGTCCATGTCGTTTTGTAATCTCACATTGATTTGCTGACCTGTTTTGACCATAGGAAGGTCTTTTTCAAAAATCTTCAGTTCTATGTGAAGGTCGTCCGTATTTGTGACCGTTACCGCAATATCTGATGGGTTTAAATACATGCCTTTAGTTGCATTTATGGTCGTTGCATACCCTGACAATGGGGAAAGTACACTAATGACCGACCGAATGTTATCGCCCGTAAGGGTATTGGGGTTGATGTTCATAAGGCTCAACATCTTTTTAAGCGATTGGTATTGTGCCAAGGTCACGGTGTATTCCGATTCAGCCTTTAAAAAGTTCTTTTTTGAAGTCACATTGTCGGCCATCAATTCCTTTTGGCGTTCATAATCAGATTTCAAATAGCTCAAACGCCCCTGCGCTTCCAGGAAGTCTTGTTGTGCCTGAACATATTCTGGATTTTCTATTGTGAACAGCACTTGGCCTTTTTTGATTGCATGCCCTGGCAATAAAGTGATGTCTTTTACATAACCTGCAAAGAAGGCGCTAACATCTGCTTGGTTTTGTGGAGGCACGGCAAACATACCGTTGGCTTTGACCACGGTGTTAAACTCTTGCATGGCTATTGTGCCCAATTCCATTCCGCCCGATGTGAATTGATTTTCGGTTATGGTAATGACATCCCGATCTTCATTTTCTATTGCTGCTTCTGCAGTGCCTGCTTCTGATTTTTCTTTTGAATTACAGGACGCCAGCGTTAGCATTAGCAGTAAAAGAGTGCTCGTTAAAACTCTAACTTTGGTACTATTGTGGACTCTATTTTTCATCATTAATTGGTTAAATAATTTAATTCTAAAACTGTAGCGTTATACTCATTAAGATTTTGCAAATAGCTGATTTTAATGTTTTTGGCACTTTCTAACAGTTGAACATATTGAAGAAAGTCAATTTCTCCATTCTGAAATGCTTTTGAAGCACTTGAGGTAAGTTCACTCGCGAGTCTGGTTCCTGAATTTTCATAATAATCGATCCCTTCCTGAAATTTCTTTAAATCGGATAACAAGCCTTGATACTTTGATTGGAGTTGAATCTTGTAGTTTTCAGATTCATCGGCCATGATCATGGTTTGTGTTTTTGCCGCATTGATTTTCGATTTATTCGCACCAAACCACAATGGGATGGATACGCCCGCTTGAAAACCATTGTATCGTTTCGCATTCGCACCATTATTAGTCCCTTGAAAGACGGAGATATGTAAATCGGGAAGCAATCGTTGCCGTTCCAAAGCGAGAGACGATTTACTCAATTTTTGAGCGGAATCATAGTATAGAATTCCAGGATTATTGCTGAAATTCGGTGCTTGTAATTCCAATCTGGGTAAATTGTCATCCTCAATAATAACCAACGAATCTGTTTGCATCCATTGATGCAACATCGTAAATGCTTTTTTTACACCTTCTTTTGTTTGTGCAAGCGCAATGGCTATTTCCTTCTGTTTGGCCTCTGCCGTAAGTTTTTCCAATAAGTTAGTTTCGCCCACATCATAGCGTTTGTTTGCAGCCCTTGAAAATTGGCCATAAAGACTGTCCAAAAAAGTGTATTGCTCTACAAGACTCTTATAATACACCACATTATAGTAGGCTTTATAAACCTCTTTGGTCAGGGCTCTTTCGTTTAATCGGTACTGTTGGGTGGATAATTCTACTTTTTGTTTTTCCACTTTGCGTTGCGCACCATAAATTGTCGGGAATTGCAGCGATTGGCTAATTCCATAGACGTTCAATGGTACCCCATTTTGAGCAATATTATTTTCGTCAGTGTTATAATATACCATGGTTTTGTCCAAATTGAGGGCACTACCAACCAACTGTTGGGATTGGTCTATCCTTTTGGCAGAAGCCTTAAGTGCGTTATTATTTTCAATTGCAATTTGCACTGCTTGTTCTGCTGAAATAGGTTGATCTTGTGCACTAACCAAAACAGGCAAGAGCAAAATGACAATCATACCAAGCGACTTGAGATTCACTTTCGTTTTAACTTTAGGATGGTGTCCTTTTCTATCAAACATGGCATATAAAATTGGCAATACCACTAGCGTAAGTGCCGTTGCGGTTATTAATCCACCTACAACAACGGTTGCTAATGGTCTTTGTACTTCTGCTCCAGCAGATGTTGAAATTGCCATAGGTAAAAATCCTAAAGCTGCCGCTGCTGCTGTCAATAATACAGGACGTAATCTGTTTTTTGTTCCCATTAAAATTCGCTTGTTAATATTGCTAACCCCGTGTGCTTTGAGTTCCTTAAATTCTTCAATCAATACAATACCGTTTAAAACAGCAATTCCAAAAAGCGCAATAAAACCAACACCAGCTGAAATACTAAAAGGCAGGTCTCGTATATAGAGTAACATCACACCTCCAATAGCAGATAGCGGAATTGCACTATAAATCATTAAAGCTTCCTTTACAGAATCGAAAGCAAAGTAGAGTAACACAAAAATCAAGACGAGTGCAATAGGCACTGCTATTTTTAATCTTGCCGTTGCTGTGCGAAGATTTTCAAATTGGCCGCCATAGCTTACAGAATAACCAGTTGGCAACTTAATATCCCTTTCAATAATGGTTTGAACATCCTTAACTACCGATTCTAAATCTCGGTTACGCACATTCACACCAACTACGATACGTCGTTTGGTATCGTCACGCGAAATTTTTGCTGGCCCTTTGGTATAGCTTATTTTAGCGAATTCGCTCAATGGTAATTTTGTGCCATCAGAAAGAGGTACCGACGCTGTTTCTATATTTTCAATATTCTTTCTATGCGCTTTATCATAACGAAGCACCAAATCAAATTGCTTTTCTCCTTCAAAAACGGTTCCTGCGGTCATTCCCGCAAAACCTATGGTGATGACCTTGTTTAAATCCTCAATGTTCAACCCGTATTTTGCAATTTTTTGACGGTCATATTTTACCGTCATTTGGGGCAGTCCGGCAGTTTTTTCTACAGAAATATCAGCAGCTCCTTCCACATTTTGGATCGCTTTTTCAATTTCCAAAGCCTTATTATAAAGGATATCTAAATCTTCGCCAAAAACCTTGATGGCCAAATCTGCACGCACGCCTGTAATCAACTCGTTGAATCGCATTTCAATGGGTTGGGTAAATTCAAAATCTACGCCAGCGATTTCCGATAAGGCTTCTTTAAATTTATCGGCCAGTTCGTCTTTGGTCTTGGCAGATTCCCATTCGCCTTTCGGTTTTAATTTGATGATCACATCACTTTCTTCCATAGACATTGGATCGGTAGGTACTTCAGCAGCACCAATCCTGCTGACCACTTGTTCCACTTCTGGAAATCTTAATAATATGTTCTCCATTCGGGTGGTGGCTTCAATAGTTTTGCTTAACGAGGTTCCCGTCTTTAAAACTGGCTGGATCACAAAGTCGCCCTCGTCCAAAGTGGGTACGAATTCGCCTCCCATCCTTGTAAATAGAAATGCGGTAAACACCAAGAGCGCTACTGCCAAGCCCAAAACCAATTTCTTTTGGCGTAATGCCCAAGAAATGGTAGGCTCGTATTTACTTTCTAGAAAGCCCATTAATCTGGATGAAATAGTTTTCTTTTCGGTATTGGTCGGTTTGATGAACATAGAAGCCATTACGGGTATGTAAGTAAAGCACAAAACCATTGCACCGATAAGGGCAAAACAGAATACCAAAGCCATTGGGCGGAACATCTTGCCTTCAACATTTACCAAGGAAAGGATAGGGATAAAAACGATGATGATGATCAATTGTCCAAATACGGCAGAGTTCATCATTTTTGTCGCCCCTTGATATGTGATTTGATCGATTAAACCTTGTCTTTCGTTTTTTGGAAGTGCCAATAATTTAGCACGCTGACTGGTAATTTTGAAGGCTATAAATTCAACAATAATGACCGCGCCATCGATGATGATCCCAAAGTCAATCGCCCCTAAACTCATCAAGTTGGCATCTACACCGAAGATGTACATCAATGAAAGGGCAAATAGCAGACATAAAGGAATCACGGAAGCAACTACCAATCCAGAACGCAGATTGCCTAAAAGTAGCACGACCACGAAAATCACAATTAAACAACCTAAAATCAGATTTTCAGCAATGGTAAACGTGGTTTTAGCAATCAGTTCGCTTCGCTCAAGAAAAGGGTTGATAGAAATGCCGGGAGGCAATGAGGATTGTATTTCCGCCACACGCTCTTTTACAGCTTCAATAACCGCATTAGAGTTGGCATCTTTTAGCATCATGACCTGCCCCAATACTTTTTCGCCTTCGCCGTTTCCTGTGATTGCACCAAAACGGTTGGCATGACCAAAACCTACTGTGGCAATATCTCTAACATAAACGGGTACGTTTGCTTTACTTGTCACTACAATATCTTCGATATCTTGAATCGAACTAACGAGGCCTTCGCCCCTGATAAAGTAACTTTCATTTGCTTTCTCGATATAACCGCCTCCAGCAACGCTATTGTTTTTTTCAAGGGCACTGAACACTTCAAAGATGGAAACGTCCATAGCACGAAGCCGTTCAGGATTAATTGCGACTTCATAGGTTTTTAGATGGCCTCCCCAAGTATTCACTTCTACCACTCCAGGAATGCCAGAAAGTTGACGTTTTACCACCCAATCCTGAATGGTACGCACATCAGATAATGAATACTGTGCTTTGTGTTCGGCATCAACATCAATTACATATTGATATATCTCGCCCAGACCAGTGGAAACAGGTCCCATAAAAGGTTTACCAAAGCCTGCAGGAATTTTTTCTTCGGCATTTTTTATTTTCTCTGCGATAAGCTGACGCGGTAGGTAGGTGCCTAAATTATCATCGAAAACCACTGTAACTACAGATAAACCGAACTTTGATATCGAACGAATTTCTTTAACCCCTGGCAAATTTGCCATCTCTAGCTCCACCGGATAGGTCAAAAATTTCTCAACATCTTCAGTTGCTAAATTTCTTGAGGTTGTTATGACCTGCACCTGATTATTGGTCACGTCAGGCACTGCACCAATTGGGATATTTAAGAGGGAATACAAACCAAAGCCAACGATTCCTGCGGTAAATAACAGCACGATTAGTTTGTGATGGATACTGTACTGGATAATACGTTCTAACATTTTTGGGTGGTTTATTGAATCTAATACCGCAAAAGTATCTGGCGTATCTAAAACCCATCTAAACGGTTTCTTAAGATTGGCTTAAAAAAGATTTTTTTAGGCTATCCCATTAAAAACAAAAGCCCCGAAAAAGTATTCAGGGCCTTTGCAGCTATTAACCAATTGACACTAACAAAAAATTAAAGGTTAAGAGACGATATAAATTCCTTTTCAAATGTGGTATTGCTAATTCAAATATAAAAGTAGATGTGAATTTTAATAATTGTCTAAAGACCGTATTAAGATTGGCTTAAATATTTAAAGTAAAATCAAGCTTTTGACTATTACAAATTGCCGTCATTTTAGGTAAAAAAAATATAACTTAATCCATCAAAAATTTTAGCCCGAGAGACACAATGTTGGCTTTTAAACCCGTGTTCCGTTTATAATTGGCATATTTTAAATCGATACTTTTCAATCCAAATTTTGAAATGTGAAATTTTGTAAAAATATCGGTATAGCTTATTCCGAAGCCATATTGGTTGGCACTGAATTTCGATAAATCATAATCTGAAGTGTAATAGGCACTTGTAGATAAGTTCTCATCGAAGGGTGCAAAATAATCTGCTTGTGTTTGACTGTAATACCTAAAGGATGGGTACAGGGTGAATTTATCAGAGATTTTAATAGGCAGTTCTATATTTGCGGTATGGGCAGATACGCCCCAATCATCAAAATAATAGCGGTAATAGGTTCGCAATGCAAAGGTTTCATTGATAAAATAATTTAAACGCAATCCAATTGGAACTTTAAATCTGCTATCAGGAAGTCGTTCAATATCATCTGCCAATTGAAACACGTCTGTATTGGTTGGCGATGTGTAATTAGGGATGCTTGCCGAGTTGCCAATATAATAATTGGGAACATCGCCAAAATAAACCCGCTGCAAAGGGTTTGCCAACCAACCTTGTTGTTTTACCACATCTACAAACACTGATAGTTGAGCATTCTTACTTAATATTTGTGAAAAACTGAAGGAGGCGGAATATGAATTTCGAGATTTATCTTGAATCAAACCAAATCCGTTTGCGGGACGCCAATTGCCGCTTGCATTTCCATTTTGGTCTAAAATAGTGACCCCCTGAAAAAAGCCATCGTTCAAATTTCCGTTGGTATCGGCATAGGCTTTTAATTCAGTAGGATAAATTGGTCTCCAAGCATCTAGATACACTTTGGCGCTCACACCAACCGTTGTGTTTTTTCATTAAAAAGTTGGGTTACACCACCACCAAAGCCTATGGAGGAATAATCATATTCGGTGGCAAAGGACGCATCAACGTTCCAAACGGTATTTCTGCTATCAGAACTATGCGAGTAATCAACACCCACACTTGCCCAAGTATCTTGTCTCGAAGCACCTGAAGACGCTACCCACGGAGTCCCTGTAGGTCCATTAGCAGTCGCTGCACCATCAAAAGGATTCCCGTTACTGGATGATGCAGAGGTGTAGGTTGAAATTCCGGCATCTACGGTAACAACATCATCTGCATTCAAAGGAATACTCACGATGATGGTAGGCGTAAAATCGGTTAAATGTTCGTTTCCGATCCCTCCGGTTACAGACGCATTAGTTCCATCTTGCACATAGTAACTTGTTAGAAAATCTACTTCAGTAGTTTCTAATACCCGTTTTTTATAGACTTTTGTAGAATCTTGTTGCGCCGTTATTTTTCCAAAAATTATAAGAAGAACAGCAATACTGACTATTTTTTTCAATTTCTTTGTTGTTAATTAATTACACCCGCATCCACCACCAGATTTTCCGCCGTTGGCGCCAGCCGCAGCTTCCCTATAGACTTGAAAGTTGGTTTCAAACCTGTCTATTTTTCTTTGTGACAATGCCATATCAGGGTCACTGATATTTACTTTCTCGTATTCTTTAACGGCAACACAAGACGTCATTGTTGTTACGATACCTATTAGTACTACTGTTTTTTTAATCATTTTTAATTGGATTTAATTCTATATGTTTTGAGGTAATAATGTTATTGTCCTTATCAACGATGATGCATTCAACGCCCTTTAATTGGTTGATAAAATCCAAGCCAGTGTCAACACCCATTACAAAAATGGACGTTGCCAAAGCATCAGCAAGTTCAGCGGTCTTTGTGAAAATGGTGACGCTTAAAATTCCAGTGGCTGGATATCCGGTTCTTGGGTCAATAATATGCGTGTATAAGGTGTTATTGAACCGTACATATTTTTCATAGTTCCCAGAAGTCACTACGGCGCTATTATAGACAGGCATCCATGAAAAGACTTTTTCTTTATTTAAAGGATTGGTAATGGCCACCATCCAATCTTTTCCGTTAGGCTGTTTGCCCCAGGTGTTTAAATCGCCAGAAGCATTTATAATCCCAGCGGTTGCGCCTTTGCTTTGCAATAATGCTTTGGCTTTATCTGCTGCATACCCTTTGCCAATAGCTCCAAACCCTATTTTCATTCCTTCTAATTTTAGAAATACGGAATGTGTGGATTCATCTAGAATGATATTTTGATAACCTACTTTTTCTACTGATTTCTTGATGTCTTCTTCAGCTGGCATCTCTGTCATACTGCCATCAAAAAACCAAACTTTATCCATTGAGGCATAACTGATGTCAAAGGCGCCGTTGGTTAGTTTTGAAATTTTTATGGCGCGTTCTATAAGCCGAAACAACTCATCATCAACGACCACAGGCTTTATTCCTGCATTTCTATTGATTTCGGAGGTCTGTGAGTTTTTGTCCCAAGAGGAAATAAGTTTTTCAATTCTAGAAATTTCGTTTATGGCGAGATCAATATATTCATAACATTGGGTAGAATCTTTTGCCACAACAGTGAGGTCAAAACGACTTCCCATAAGTTTAACCGTTTTGACAACGACTTCTTGAGCAGTAGCCAAAGATGTTATGATAAATGCGATTATAAAAAGACTATTTTTCAAGTGCTTTGAGTTTTTTGAAATACAATTCTGGGGTTGTTTTTTGGTACCCTAAACTTCCTAAAACCTTACCTTTTGAATTTAAAACAACCACGTATGGAAAGTATCCATTTTGGTTATATTTTTCAGCCAGACTATTATTATGGTCCTGTTGGTCTTTGGTTAATGCATTTTTGCCTCTGCGAGGAAAATCTGCTCTCAACATTACAAAGGAGTCTTTTGAAAGTTCTTGAAATTTAGGCGTACTCCAAATTTCTTTGTCCAATTTAATACACGGTGCACACCAGTCTGATCCTGAAAACACCAAGACTACGTTTTGTTTGTTCTTTTCTGCTTTTGCCGATGCAATGATCCAATTAGTTTCCCAATTCTGGGCAGAGACCATTGAAGAAATCATCAAGGTGAAGACAATGAGTATGTTTTTCATAGTATTTCAGGTTAATTTAGAGCTATTAACCTGACAAAAGTAGTTTCAGAATTTAAAGATTTTCTAAAGTGATTCTTAAGATTGGCTTAAAATTGAATGGTGAAAGTGGTCCCTAGGTTAAATTCGCTTTCTACCCGAATTTCTGCCTGTATAGCATCAGCAGCCTTTTTGGCTATGGAAAGTCCTAGACCGTTTCCTAAAATGCTTTTATGGTTTAGCGCATCTGACCTAAAAAAGTGGTTGAACAAATTATCCAAATCCGCTTTTTTGATGCCTATGCCTTCATCTCGAATTTTACAAACAACTTTTGAGTCTAGAAGCGCGATGTCTATATGTATCTTGGTAGCGTCGTTAGAATATTTTATGGCATTGCCAATGATGTTCTCCAAGATCAAATTTGAATAATATTGCGGCACGAGTGCTTCTAAAGTAGCGCCATTATGAAAGTCTATGGCGAGGTTTTTTTCTGATATGTGTTTCTTATGCCTTGAAAGAATGTCGTCAATGATGGTTGGTAAAGCAACTAGCTGTTTATCCACCGATATTGATTTGACATCTAACCTTGCCAACAGTAACAGCTGTTCTATAATGGCGGTCATTCGGTCTATTTCTGTAAGGCTGAATTTGATTTTATCTTCATATTCTGACCGCTCCCTTGGTTTTCGAATCAATACCTCCAAAGTTCCCTTTAAGGTTGATAGCGGTGTCCGCAATTCGTGTGAAGCGTCAGACGTAAATTGACGCTCTCGTTCAATCGCGCTTTCAATACGCTGTAATAATTGGTTGATCCCCGAAGATAATTCGTAGAGTTCGTCTTTGTTTTGGGGTAAAACGACCCTTTCATTCAAGTTACTTTTTGTAATTCTTTTTGTTGTTTCAGTAATAATTTTTACTGGGATGATGCCACGACCTGCCAAATATCTGGAGATAAAATAAAGTCCTGACAATAGAAATAAATATGAAATAATCAACACATTCCGCAGATTAAGTAACACCATTCTGGAGGCTTCCAATGACATGGCCGCCAAAATAAACCCTTTGATTTTACCGTTTTCTTCAATAGGCAGCTGTACTTGTCTAATGGCTCTGCTATTCAATACTTCGTTGAAGTGGCCGCCGTAATTCTGTTCTGCGTTAAAGACAAGAACATCTTCCTTTAGGTTTGGCGATTTGTCCATGAACTTGCCTTCTTTGTTCAGTATTTGAATAAAAACTGGGTTTACCTGAACTTCTCCATGCTCCCTTTCTTCCCACTCTCGTTTATTTATTATTTTTACGCTATCGCCAACAACTATAATTTCAGTAGTATGCTTTTCAGCTTCAAAAGAAAGGTCATTATCTAGGTTTTGATATACGGTGCCTTGCACCACAAAATAAACAACGGCAAAAGCCACGCCCATAATTAAGGCAGTGGCTATCATATAATGTAATGCAATTCTATTTCTAAAAGTTAGGTTCATATTTCTTTTGCCACGTAGCCAATTCCACGCACGGTTTGTATATAATTTTCATCTTCTCCAAGTTTTAATTTTTTCCGAAGCGCATTAATATATACGTCAATAACTCCTGTGTTATATTCAAAATGGATATCCCAAACACTTTCGATGATGCGGGTTCTCCGGCAGACGATGCCTTTGTTACGTATTAAATATTCCAACAAGGCAAATTCTTTTTGAGTAAGGCTTATTTCTTCGTCAGATTTAAAGACTTGATGTGTAGCGGTGTTTAGTGTAATGTTGCCGAGTTTAAAAACGGAATGCTCCCCAGATTTTGGGCGTAGTTGCACTTTGATGCGCTCTAAAAGTTCTTCAAAATTAAAAGGCTTCTTGATATAATCATTGGCACCAGATTGGAGTCCGAAGATCGTTTCATCAACCGTGTCTTTTGCTGTTAAAAAAATGATAGGGGTATCTCTAAACGCTGTTCTGAATTGCCGACAGATTTCAATACCACTCAAACCTGGCACCATCCAATCTAAAAGCAACAAATCATAGTCTCCAGATAGCGCTAATTGGAGGCCTCTTTTACCTTCCTCGGCAATATCTACCGCATAAGACTCTTCTTCCAAACCTTGTTTGAGGAAGTTAGAGATACCTGGTTCATCTTCTACTATTAAAATTCTCATTGGGCAAAAGTTACACTTATTAATTAAGTTGAGATTTAGTTTTTCTTAAGATTGGCTTAAAATTTACCAATTATGCGTTAGTGATTTATTTCTCAATTTGGTCATGCTATGAATTAAGTATTAGACACTTTATTAAAACTTTGAAAACTAAATTGTTTTTAATTGATACTTGGGCAATAACATGCAGTTGAAGATATCACTAAAATTGGAATGAAGAGCTTAACAAGCAACATGATTGTAATTGGCTATTTTATCTGTATAAGATATGTCCGGATGGCTCATTTTTTAACATTGGGTTGGCTGAAAAGAGAGCGCTATGTCAGTCCATTTTTCAATATCCAGTCAAGGTCTTCAATTAAAAAAACATTTAAATTTCCTTCAGAAAAAAATTAAAAGCACTTATGGAAACACATTTAAAATGGTCTAATAAGAAAAAACCTAGGTCTTGGTTTTAAGCTTCTAAGATTATTGTTCCTGATCAAATTCTAAGATATCCTTCGAATTGAAGCCAATATTAATGGTATCGGCAATGTTTTTATCTTGGGTTATTACGGTTAATTGCTCTCCAGACTCAAGCTTTAATAGCAATTGGATGGAATCGCCAAGTTCAATTTTTTTAATGACTTGTGCTGTTGTTAGGTATTCACAATCAAAATCGTCCGGGGACGGATTCACTTTAATCTTTTCGTTCCGGATGGCATGGCAACAGGTTTCCTTTAAAGGGCAACGAAAGGCATTCTGCAAGTTCTTGTTGATGTGAACGGTGCTTCCAAATAATGAAGCCACATATAAGGTACTGGGTTTTACGTATAGGTTTGAAGCCACATCTTTTTGAATGACTTTACCATTTTGTAATATCAAAATTTCATCGGCTACAGAAAGTGCGTCTTGGGTGTCGTGGGTAACAAACAACACGGTGACTTCCGTCTTTTTAATAATATCAAACACCTCGTTTCGCAACTGTGTACGCAACATGGTATCGAGATTGCTGAAAGGCTCATCCAAAATCAATAAAGAGGGCTCGGGCGCTAGGGCTCTTGCTAAGGCCACGCGCTGCTGCTGCCCACCTGAAAGTTGATGTGGGTAGCGGCTGCCCATGTCATCTAAACCCACCAAATCAAGCATGTCTTGCGCTCTCTGTTTCTTGTGCTTTACTTTTGAAATTCCGTATAAAATATTATCCAAAATGGTTAAGTGCGGAAAAAGTGCATATTCCTGAAACACCAATCCAATCTTTCTTTTCTCAGGTTGCACAAATTTATTTAGGGAGGCAATCACTTTTCCCTCCATTGCAATGCTTCCGTGATCTGGTCTTTCGAGTCCGGCAATCAAGCGCACCAAAGTTGTTTTCCCACTTCCACTTTCCCCTACAATGGCACACACATGGCCGGCCTTCAAGTTGAAGGTCACATCTTCTATGGCGTAATTTTTGCCTTTGTCGAAACTTTTGGAAAGCGAATCAATTGTTAACATGGTTATCTTTTAATCAATAATTTATTTAAAAATATCACGGGAATCATGGCAGTAAAGATAATGAAAAGTGAGGGAATCGATGCTTCCATGACCATCTCATCGCTGGCATATTCAAAGGCTTTCACTGCTAAAGTATCAACGTGATAAGGTTTTAAAATGAGGGTTAATGGCAATTCTTTCATGACATCAATAAACACCAAAATCACGGCGCTGAATACACCAGTTTTAATCAGTGGAAATTCAATCTTAAAAAAGGTTTTCAAATTTCCTACGCCCAAAACCTTAGATGAATCTGGAATGGAATTGTCTACTTTCAAGGCTGTGGAATCTATCGGATTATAAGCCACAGCCAAGAAGCGAACAGCATAGGCATAAAACAGGGCGATTAATGTGCCATTGATGATTAAGCCCGAATCGATCCCAAAATTGCCAAGCATTTTAATGAGCCATTTGTCTAAGGCTAAAGTGGGTATCATAATCCCTATGGCAATCACAGCACCGGGAATGGCATAGCCCAAAACACCAACACGTGCAACATTTTTAATAAACCGAAGCGCACTCCATTTGGAAAAGTAAATCAATAAAAGCGCGAAGAATACTGTAATAATAGCAGAAGTAATGGCGATTCCAAAACTCTGAAAGGACAAAACGATAAACCTAAAGTCAAAAACAGTGGATGCCGTTAGTATAGCCCAATAAATTAACTGTGCAACTGGCAAAATAAAGCCTAAAAGAATAGGTAGCAACACGACTGAAAAGATGCCCCACTTGATAGCGCCTTTCGGTTCTTTTCTCTGAATTTGAGTACTGTTGCTTTTTGCAGATGTAAACTTCACTTTACGCACTTGCCATTTTTCGAAAAGGATCAATGCAAAAATAATGAGGATCAATAAAGCCGATAAATAGACCGCTGTTTGAGGCTCTTCCAATGAGAACCAAGATCTGAAAATTCCTGTAGTAAACGTATTGACGCCATAATATTTGGCAGCACCGTAATCATTAAGCACTTCCATCAACACCAAAACCAATCCCGCAACAATGGCTGGTCTCGCCAGTGGCAACATGAGTTTGAAAAAGGTTTTTGCTTCCCCAACGCCCAACATTTTAGAAGCTTCTAAAAGATTATTGGCTTGATTGAGGAAGAATGCCCTAGCACTCACATACACATAGGGAAACAGCGAAATACTTAATACGAATGCGAGTCCCGCTCTGTTCATGATATCAATGCGAACAAAATCGAGGTTGAGTTGTCGGAATATAAGATCCATGCTTCCGCCGTAGTCGAAAATCCCTGCATAGGCATAACCCACAATATAGGAAGGAATGGCCAGCGGAAGGATTAACAGCCATTCCATTTGCTTCCGAAAAAGAAAGTCGAAACGCGACACAAACCAAGCAGAAGACACGCCTAAAACTAAAACGAGAATACTACAGAAAAAAACCAGATACAGGGAATTCCAAATGTAGTCTGGCAATAAGTATTCAACAATATGCCCCCAAGTTTCCCCAGGCCCAGAAAACAGCTCTACCCCAATAAAAACAATGGGCAAAGCCAAGAAAAGAACAATGGCCAGCGTAAATACTGACCATCTGTTGCTGTCTCTCTTTAATCTTGTGAGTCTCGTTTTTAAGGAGAACGCTTTGTTTTTATTTCCACCCTGCCTCATCAAAAATCAAAACGGCTTTTTTATTGTTTGCTCCTAATTTGTTCAATTCTAAAGTATCTTCCTTGAAAGCGCCCCAGTCCTTGATGTCTTTAACGGGTTCAACACTGTCAATAATAGGATACTCGTAATTGGCATCGGTAAATATTTGCTGCGCTTCTTCGCTGATCAAAAACTCAATAAACCGAATGGCATTTTCTTTGTTTGGTGCATACTTGGCAACACCTGCGCCACTCACGTTGATGTGGGTGCCTCTGCCTTCTTGATTGGGGAAAAACAATCCAATTTGCTGGGCTGTTTTCACTTCTTCAGCGTCTGGGGAATTCAACATTTTACCAATGTAATAGGAGTTTACGATCGCAAGATCGCCTTCTCCAGCTACTACCGCTTTTACCTGATCTCTGTCCGAGCCCTTTGGAGAACGAGCCATATTTGCGACAATGCCTTCAGCCCAATTCTTGGCAGCCTCCTCGCCATCGTTGGCAATGATGGAAGCCATTAATGACTGGTTGTAAATGTTGGAAGAAGACCGTACCAAAATTTTTCCTCTCCACTTTTTGTCTACCAAATCTTCATACGTTGAAAGTTCTTCTGGAGTCACTCTATCTTTTGCGTACGCTATAATTCGAGCTCTTTTGGTCAATCCAAACCACTGGTTGTCCACATCTTGCAAATGTGCAGGAATTGACTTTTCTAAAAGTTCAGAGTCTATACTCTGCAATAAGCCTTGATCTTTGGCCCGACTCAATCTTCCGGCGTCTACCGTGATCAAAACATCGGCAGGCGATTGTTTTCCTTCCATTTGCATTTTCTGAATCAATTCGTCAGCACTGGCATTGATGACCTTCACTTTGATGCCCGTCTTTTCTTCAAACATTTTGAAAATATTTTGGTCTGGCTCATAATGACGGTGGGTATATACATTTACAACCTGATCCTTCGCCATTTCATCTACTGCAGCATTGTCCTTTTTTTCGCTCTCGTTTTTACACGCAGACAATATGAAAAAAGCAGCTACGGCTAATATTAAGTTCTTCATTTGTTATTTATTTTGAAGGACAAAGATAACAATTTAGAATGAATACAAATAGAACCACGCATCTCAAAACAAAAAATTAAACTGCATTTTTCGGTGGGTCTCCTATAGTGATGGAGGCCAAATAAATAGGGCGTGGATAATCTATGAGCAAACCTTTACTATATGTTATGGACTAGAACCTAATGGGAGAACTGGTGCCAAAAAAACAAGGTCAACAGCATGACCAGATGCGTAGAACTAAAAATATATTCAATGGGACTCGATTTGATGGCCTCCTCCACATCACAAACCCCTTAGGTGTTTTCATTGTCAACTGAGCTTGCTCTAATTGCATACTGGCAGTATCGGGGTGCCAGCATCAGCAAATATATTCGACTTGGCAGAACTTGTCGCATAAAATTTCGGTTCCATTTTTCGAATTTAGCAAGGTTTTCTTAGATCTTACCAACCAGAACTTCCGCTGAAAACTTATCTTCACAATCAATCTTTATTCTTAAGATCTGCGGTTGGAAAGGGTGTTTCACCATTGCCACGGTCGGTTTCGTTTGGGTTTTTTCAACATCACATATTATGGTGATGACCTCATCATACGCTTCTTTAGATCATACTCGATGCGCCTTACCAGAACATCCTTATCAACAATGCCGGAAGTTCCATTTCCAGTGCAGCCTGTGGTATAGTTTAGAATAGTTAGTCCTATCGATAATCATCGCTTTAATATGTTTATTGAGTATATGATATTGGCAGCTATTACCTTGTCCAAAACTATATCATCATTTATTTTTTAAGCTAAACTAATGCCAAAAAGATATCCGACCAATGCGGTTAATCCCATGGCAATCGTGCCCCAAAATGTAACTCTAATAATTGCTTTCAAAACATTAGAGCCTCCAGTTTTCGCGGATAAACTTCCTAAACCTATTAAGAATAGAATAGCAGAACCATAGAGATAATATTCCATGTTTATCAATGGTAAAAATAATACTACCAGAAGCGGCATTATGCCTCCAACCGTAAAGGCTGCCCCAGAGGCAAAGGCGGCTTGGATTGGTTTGGCTTGACTCATTTCATTAATTCCCAACTCATCTCTAACGTGAGCAGCCAAGGCATCCTTTTCTGTTAGTTCTTTGGCTACTATTAAAGCGGTTTCTTTTTTGAGGCCTCTATTTTCGTAAATTTCAGCTAAGCGTAACAGTTCAATTTCTGGCATTTCCTCCAATTCCAGACGTTCTCTTTCAATGTCTGCCTTTTCTACATCTGTTTGAGAGCTTACAGAAACATATTCTCCTGCTGCCATTGACAATGCACCCGCAACCAGTCCGGCAACGGTTGCCAATATTACTGGCTCTCTAAAATCACTTGCAGCAGCAACACCTATAGCAAGACTTGCTGTAGATAGAATGCCGTCATTCGCTCCAAGAACGGCCGCTCTTAACCAATTACTCCGGTGGATGTAATGATTGTCTAAATAATCATCTTCAGATTCTGGCATCTTTTATATGTATTTCTTCTAAATGTACGATAGGCAGATAAGAAGAAATGTGATAATAGTCACATTATTATTATTATTATTATTATTATTATTCTGAACTATGGGTTTTCCCTTCTTGTTGGCTTCCCGTTAATTTGGGAAGTTGTTGAACATACTAACTATCAATTCAGACGGTCATCATAAAAATCAGCCAATTTATAATCGCAGAGTCTCGTTTCAAATTTGTGATTGGGATTATTTTTAAATTCATTTAAAATTTTTGCTTTCAACTTGCTTAAACTCTCTTGTGCGGTATTCCTAATGGCATCGCCCAAACCAAATTGCGCAGGATTGATCAGCACATATTCTACGTGGTAAATAATTGGTGTATAAGCATTGAACAAATGAAAGGTACATTCTTCATCCTTATAGAGCTGGATGGCATATTTGATGGCATTCCAAGCATTATCGGAAAAATCGGTAAGGTAAAAGAATATTTTTCATAGTCTATAATTTTTAGTGTGTTTATATAGAGCGCGTTGAATTTTGCATTGCCAAAAGTGGTATCTTAAGATCAAGGCTCACTTTATCTATAGTTGATGGAAACAACATATCTTCCAGGAACGAATGTTGGGTATTGACCATAACCAACATGTCTATGGCATTATTATTTATATAATTCTGAATGGCTTCAGCTACTTTTTTACTTTGTGCCGTATAAAAATTAATTTCGTTTTTACAGATAGTTTCTTTTATAAAAGCCTGATTATCTTCTTGTCTAATTGATAACTTATCACTTTTTGAAACATATAATACGTCAACAATACTTCGGTAGGATGAAGCCAAATCACACAACAACTTCAATTCGCGACGTTTGTAGGGAATAAGGTAATCAGTTGGAAATAGAATGTGTTTGGGTTGTCCATTTGTATAATTGGATGGGATTGCCAATACGGGGCATTGTACATACTTTAATACTTGAAAGGTTTGACTACCAAATACAATATGGCGTTCAGCTGATTTGCCCTTTGTTCCCATGACAATCAAATCTATATTTTTGGCATCGGCAATGAGATTGGCTTCTTCCACAAGCGTATTGTCAGACGAAATGATATGATATGAAAATCTGGGATTTGGTGCTATTTCGTTAACTGTTTTCAGTAGGTTTTCTAAGATTGCTTTGGGATTGGTTCCTTACGCCATCCAGAATATCATCAAAAACCTCACGAGAAACGAGTTCATCATGATCGTAGAATTCATTTTGGTACGCATGCATAAAAAAGAATTCGGTTTTTTGGTATTTGAAAAATTCCAATGCATATTTTATGGCATTCATTGAATTTTCAGAAAAGTCTGTGGGAAGAAGTATTGATAACATAATGGTCCATTTTATAATTCATTGATAAAATTAAATGGTCTATTACATTGAAACAATGACCTATATCATTTATAATAATTTTAATATCCGTTAAATTTGATTCTTATAATACCACAATCATGAAAACAAAAAAGCAAATGACTTTAAAATTTTACCAAAATCTTGGCAAGCTATTCTATGCAATTGCAGCTGCAGACCATAAAGTTCTTGAAGCAGAAATAAGCAAACTAAAGGAAGTTGTAAAAAAAGAATGGCTTGCCATTGACGATCTTCAGGATCAATTTGGCACTGATGCCGCTTATCAAATAGAAGTTGTTTTTGACCAATTATATAGTGATGGTAAACTCAATGTCAAAACATGTTATGATGATTTTGTAACTTATAAAAATGATCAAAAACATCTCTTTACAAAACAAGTGAAACAATTAATACTAAAAACAGCCAATGCGATCGCCGAAAGCTTCTCAGGTAAAAACAAATCAGAACTGATACTCTTGGCAAAACTCAACATTGAATTAAATAAAGAATAACCATGGACTATTATTTTAATGCTATAATTAAAGGGGATTTTGATGACATTGTGGACCCCAAGGTCCAATGGACCAACAGGTCTAAAAGGTGATGTAAGAGATCCCGAGCACAGGGTTTTACAAGTATAGGAGGATCAAAAACCATACACAAAGGGAGTTAATGTATTTCTATGTTTGCTCGTTGAGGATAATCTTCGGGGGATAACGACCAATAAAAACAACCTTTTTTCTTGGCTGAAAAACCACTTAAAATTAATGTTATAGTAAAGGCTTTTTATAACTCTCGTCAATTAAAAAGTGTTTAAGTAGCAACTCAAGATCCTTTTTGTATTTTTTTTAATACTCCTTAAGAAATCAGCACATTTTATTGAATGCCTGTTTTTATTCGATCACTATAAATTCTGAACGTCTATTTTTTTGATGGTCTGCTTCAGAGCACGACACTCCATTGCTGCAGGTATTGATCAAGTTGGTCTCTCCCATCCCATTTGCTTTTAATCGTGCCTCTGTAATGCCGTTTTCTACTAGATAATCTAAGGTAGATGTTGCGCGACGCTGAGAAAGTGCCATGTTGTAAACATCGTTGCCTCGGCTATCTGTATGCGAGCGTATTTCGAGCTTCAGGTTGGGATACTGATTGAGAACTGCCAATACTTTTTCCAATTCTACTGCGGCATCTTGTCGGATATCAGATTTATCAAAATCAAAATAAATGATTGGAATATTTAAAACCTTTGCCAAATCTGTTCCAGGAACCAGGGCGACTTCATTTGATTGCAATTCAAAGTCTATCTGCTGAAGCTCCAAATTGGGCTTTGAGAGGACTTCATCAGTATCATACTTTTCACTGCTCACATTGACATAATACTGTTGAAATTTGTTGGTTTCAATGATATAATTTCCATCTTCATCGGTCTGCGTTTGTTTGTAAACTTTCTGGTCAGCATCTGTTAAAACCACTAAGGCTCCTTCAATGGGCAAGCCTGTTTGTTTGTCGGTAACAAGCCCTGCAAGTTGTGCAAAATACACATCTATAATAGGTGATGTTTCTAAGAATGTATAGATATTATCGTATACAAATTCCCCTTCTTGAGTTGAGCGATTGGAACTTATAAAACCTCTGCCAGTACGCTTATCAATTCCGAAGGCAAAATCGTCAGCATTTGAATTGACTGGGGCGCCTATATTCAATAGGTTTCCGTAACCGTCATCTTTAATTTTTACATAGAAGACGTCCAATCCACCAAGACCAAAATGGCCATCTGAAGAGAAATACAATTCGTTTTCATTTGACACAAAAGGGAATGTCTCCTTACCACTGGTATTAATTTCAGATCCTAAATTAACAGCGGCTTCCAAACTTCCATCGGCATTGATAACTGATCTATAAATATCTGACTCGCCAAAGCCTCCAGGGCGATCAGAAGCAAAAAAGAGCAGCGTCCCATCTGGACTTAAAGCGGGATGCGCCGTAGAAAAATAGTCACTGTTAATAGACAGTTCTTCTGCTTCCTGCCAGGTGTCCTTTATTCTTTCTGACCTATAAATCTTTAATTTTTGATCTTGTTTTCTATTTTTAGTCGTGGTGTTGCTTCTGGTGAAATACATCGTGTTCTGATCTGAGGTAAATACGGGAGACGACTCATGAAATTTACTATTTAAGTTGCCCTTAAGCGCATCGGGTTTGGCGATAGCTTGATTTAAGGAATCGAGTTCAACAGCATAAAGTGATAAAAAACTTAGGCCATCCCAAGCACTCCGAGTGTTCAAAAGCGATTTGGAATCGTTTGTAGACGCGTAATACAGCGTGTTTTCTAATTTAAAATACCCGAACGAGATGCTGTTATCATCATAAATTTTTTCAATGGCCGCTATGTCATACCTGCCTGAGTTCTCCTGAATAAGCGCCTCGTAATCTTGTGCAGACATCATATTGGCTTCATTCCCGCTTTTTTGTGCAAAAGCATCGTAATATTCTGAAGCTTTCGCCAGCTTTCCGGTAGCCTTCAAAGCTTGTGAAAAACGAAGATAAACAAGAGGATTATCAGGATTTGCATTGAGATTAAACAAGCTATCATACCATTTTACGGCTTGATTGTATTGCGCATTAAAATAATAACTGTTGGCCAATTTTGTAAACACCTCTTCAGATGCATAACCTTTTTCCGCAACTTCCAAGTAGATTTTTTGGGCGTTGACATAATTTAGGTTCTCATACTTTTCTGTAGCGTTTTTTAGTTTACTTTCTTGCGCTTGCACTGAAGTCAGACTTATTAAGCCGATAAAAAACAAACAGAAACTATATATCGTGATACTATTTTTCATACATCTTTTTTAAATAAAATTAAAAGAATCTTGGATTCACTTTTGCTTTCAGCCGCGTTCCCAGTTCGAAACGGAGGAATATTTCGTGAGATCCATTATTATAATTCCCTAATTCGGTAGTATCATAATCATAAGAGTATCCTACCATAATATGGTCAGAGACTTGGAATCCCGCCAAGGCACTCACTGCAGCATCAAATCGGTAAGCGAGACCAAACGTAACGCTATCATATAAAAGCGCATTGGCCGAAATATCAATTGCCAACGGGGCACCCACCACAGTCTTAACCAACATTGCAGGTTTTAATTTTAAATTCGGATTGAGCGTAAAGACATAACCCCCTATCAAATAAAGATGCGTTTTTTCGGCTGCGGTCGACACTTGAATATCGTCATAATGCTGGGTCTCCAAAATACTAGGAGACGATAATCCTACATACCACTGTTCTGTATGTAAATAAAATCCGGCGCCAATTATTGGTGAACTTTGATCTTGCTGCCTCAAATTATAATCATTAGGATCATAAATAGTCAGCTTATTAGGATCCAGATTCCATATGGATACGCCACCTTTTAAACCAAAAGACAGTTTCAAGTCTTTTTCAAGATTGAGTGTGTATGAAAAATCGGCAGTAATCACACTTTCAGATGTTGGTCCCAATTTATCGCTGGTAAAACCAAGTCCCAAACCAACACCTTTAACGCCTATAGGTGAGTGTGCAGAAAAATTAAGCGTTTCAGGAGCGCCATCTAGCCCTACCCATTGATTTCTATAAAGCCCAATCATACTAAGAGACCCTCGGGAACCTGCGTAAGCCGGATTTACAACTATTGTATTGTACATGTATTGGGTGAATTGGGAGTCTTGTTGTGCCCGTGCAGAGGGCATAAAAAACACACCCATCACTAGGACACCTACAAATACATTTGATTTTTTAAACGTCATTAGAAGTTGATTCATGTTAGTTGGCACTTAAATATAAAAACCCAGCTTGTTTATGAACGTTATCAGTTTCTTCATTACCATATTGATATTGAAGTATGTAATAATACGTACCGAAAGGCAGCTGTTCAGAGTTTTTTCGAGTTAATCGGCCTGAGGAAAAGCCATCAAAAATATCGCCATTCAACCCATACTTATTAGTTTCAAACACCTTAACGCCCCAGCGGTTAAAGACCTGCACTTTTAAATTTCTGGCACATTGGTTGTTGGATTGGTCTATTAAGAAATAGTCATTAACCCCATCACTATTAGGCGTTATCGAATTATAGATGACCAAGCCACAAGGTAAAATAAGATCAGCTTTTACTCGCCCAAAAGTAAAGACACCATAATCATTAACAGCTGTGGTAACGGTTTTGGCATCCATATCAATAACACCACCTTCATCTACCCACATGGTTGTTGTTTTATCCCAACGCACTATGGTCAACGCATTTTGTTTCGCTGCTTCCATCATCACAGACGGCGTGGTCACATCTCTCCAAGACAAAGTGATCAAACCGTTGTCAGGAGTGCTACTATTCTTCTCAATAGTCCAATATTCCTGAGTGTCAATTTCTTCAATCACTCCGGCTTTTAAATCATGAGGATATAAATTGTTTGAATTTTCAAAATAAAACTTTCCCTTGAAAAAAGCAGCTGCATTTTCTGGGTCTGACATATTGGCAAAACGATAATAGCCAGCATCACCAATAGGAAATACAAATTCGCCCTCCCCCATTTTATTTACAGGTCCGTCCACATAACTATTATCGGAGGTGTTGATATGATACCCATTGGTATTGAAAGTTATTTCCCCACCGAAATTGTCACTATCAATAATGCCAATGTAAAAATCAGATTCACCACTGATGTTTACATTTCCAGATAATTGAAATGGAACGGTGTTACTGGTATTGTTAAAATACACATCATATAAATAGCTGATTTTAGACCCGCTAATAGCTTGATATGAGCTTCCTATAAATCGTGTTAATCCGGTGTTTTGATAAAAATCTAAAGTCCCGTCGTTATTAAAATGGCTATACATATAAGTATCACCATCGTTATAGAACGATCCTGTAGTAAGATTATCGAAACGTTCTACTGTTGAAAATTGCGTGTTTTCAGAAACATAGAGCATTCCTTCATTAGAGGTTTGTGCATGTGTTTTATAACCGCTCCAAACAACGATAAAAATTCCTATGATATATCTATATAGTGTCTTCATAATCTTAATTATCTTTTACTTTTGAAGGTATCATAGGGTTTGTTATTATAAAGCAAGGGTATGAAAATGCTCGAATTCCTGAATATAAAGGAGGTATTGAAGAATAGGTTACTTTATTTCCACTGCCATCAGTTACTGTATTAATATAAAAAACACCTCGTTCACTTGGATTGAAAATAAAAGAACCTGACATGATATTACTTTCAGTATAAGCAATTCCGTTAAATGTATAGGCAATTTCCCAACCTGGTTCTCCGGTTAAATCAACAGTTATGCTTTGAAAGTGCAAACCTGATTGGCAGGCCGCTTTTGCAGTAGCTGAAGGCACCGTATTGGGCGTGGCACTTGCCGTGTTATTAGTTACATCAGGATCATAAGTAGAACTTGAAGCTTTGGCCGTATTTGTGTAGGGCCCAGTATCTTCAATAGTAGCCTGAATTGTTAAAATTTCAGATGCATTTAATGCTAAATTTCCAACAGACCAGTTCCCTGAACCGTTACTATAACTACCAACACTAGTTGTTGCAGAGTTTAGAGTATAGCCACTCGGTAACAAATCCGAAACCCTCACTCCCACAGCATCGTAAGGCCCATTGTTGGTAACTGTAACCACAAAGGTTATTTGATCACCCACGCCAGCATTCGATTCCAGTATCACTTTAGTTACTTCAATATCTGAAGCACCAACAGTAACGGTAACAACAGCTTCGGCGCAACTACCAGATTCGGTACAAATTTTATATAAAAAGGAGTCTAAACCTATAAAGCCAAGATCAGGAGTATAGCTTATTGTTTGATCGGGATTTACGACTACTGTTCCGTGACTTGGTTCTCCTCCAGCTACTATTTCAGTAGAAGAAATTACAATACCCCCTGGAATTAAATCGTTATCTAAAACATCAATAATTACTGGAGTATCTATCCCTATGGTAACCAAATCATCATTAGCCGCCAAAACCGAAATGAAATTATTACTAAAAGCTAAAAAGGCGGGATCTGAACTGCCTCCTAATTTGTAAATTAATTTTTTAGCCTCGTCAAAATTACTCGCATTTAATCCAAAATCTACTGCATCAAAAGCTGAAATTCGTATTTCTCTTTGTGAATTAACAAATCCTGAACCACCTGAAGCCCCAGTATCAGGATTAAAAAAATCATTCATAGATCTACCTAGCACAGGTAAATTGGTTTGATTAATAAAAATCTTATTTCCTACCACATTTCCTAAAGCATCTTCAAACCATACTTCATCGATAGCCTGAGAACTTGGCTGCGCTATTTGAGAAACTAAAATATCTGGAATATTATCACCAATTTCCGAAACACTTTCAATAGTGGTAAAAGGAAATTCCATTTCCACTAAAGTTCCGTCTGCATATTTGATATTGGTAACCCCACTTGAAATATCTAAACCCTGAATTCCGTCTGTTAACACTTTGGATAATCTAGTAGGCGCTGTATAAGGAGCTGGTAAAATACTAATAGCATTGTTCAACCCATCCTGCATTTGCCCTAATTGAATAAATCGTGATCCACCAGGAGAAATAGGTATATTCAAAACTGGAAGTGCCTGATATGATTTGGCTTCGAAAGTAACACCAAATTGATTCAGCAACTGGTTATTAACGCCAGTACTATATATTTTACCATCATAAGTAAAGGCTATCAAGTTATGAGAAAAATCGGGGTAAACAGGATTAATATTTCCACTTCCTGATGTCCAAAAACCACCATAATCTGTATAAATATTAGTTATATTTTGAGCATGGGTAGATACCGTAGTCGTTAACACTAAAAGCCCTAAAACCCAAATATTAACTATTCTTGTATTCCCTTTCCTCATTTTTTTAGTAAGTACTTTCATGTCGTGTTAATTTTTGTATGAAGTAAGGTGAACTAGTCTTTAACTACAAATACAATATTCATAAAAGAAGACGCCGTTGCACCTGCTCCTGAAACAGTGTAACTTAGAACGCCATTTGCAGATATACTTACATTACTAAATACAATGGAGTCATAATACGTCACGTAATACTCCAACTCTGTTGATCCTAATGTTGGAATAGGCGTTGTTGCCCCACTGCTACTTACCATAGGCGTCACGAATTGATCCTTATACATACTGTAAAGATCTACACTAAAGTTTCCAGAAGTAGAAATATCAAACACTATGGAAGGCATATAAAAGAATTTAGGCATGGCAGATTTTGACTGCTTAATAATACCTGTATTTTTATCTATAAGGACAAGGTTGTCATTGCTACTCCCCGATTCTAATCCGGTTAAGGCTAAAGTATTGGTAGTATCTGTATTAATAGTTGTTGGTTTAGTCAAATCACCACCTAACTGCACCGCATCATCTACTCCATCTAAATTTAACCCGTTGTTGGCTTTAACATCCAATGCATTGGTTGCTCCGTTTTGAACTATGCCTAAACCGGCAACATCTGCATTAATCTTGACTGCTGTAACCGCTGCACTGGCTAATTTCACACTTGTAATGCCACCATCAGTTACCTCAATGCTGCTATCTACCAAAGCTGCACCTGTCCCACCGGTTACTGTTATAGATGCATCTCCAGCTGTTAAATCTTTCGGGGTTACAACACCATTTGGGCCTTGTGGACCTATTGGTCCCATCGGGCCTTGGGGTCCAGTTGCCAAATTTATTACGGTCTCAACATTATTTTCATCGGTATAAGTTATTGTGCCGTTGCCATTGTCTACAATACTTGTTAAAGTTTCTAAATCACCAACATCAATTTTGTTCGTGTTACCCGCTTCATCTGTAAAAGTGAAGGTGCCGTCGTTATTAGCAACTACGCTCGTAAGAGTCTCTAAATTTTTAACTATCTGCGTCAAATTCAATTGCGTGACAGTACCGCTTTCATCGGTATAATCGATATTTACGTTGTCAGGATTAAGCGCAATGCTGGTTAAAGTTTCTAGATTGCTGACATCGATTGTATTTTTGATTCCATCTTCATCTGTAAAGGTAAAAGTGCCGTCGCTGTTGGCTATTATGGTTGTCAATGTTTCAAAATTCTGAATGACGGCCTCAAAATCAATACGAGTCACAGCACCATTCTCATCAACATACTCTAAGGTATGCCCATCAGCATTGAGCCTTAAAAAGGTCAGCGTCTGAAAATCAGAAGGATTGATAACTTGTCGATCAGCATTCTGATCGATATAAGTAAATTGATTGTTGGCAAGATCCCAAAACACTCTATTATCAGGCAAATCGGCTTCTGTCATCAACCTATTCCAGCTGCCTTGGTACCAATAATAGTACCCAGGTGATAGCGTAGCATTTGTACTGGTGTTGTAAAGTAGTAAACTCTCAAGATTGCCTCCGCTAATTGTGTTCTGATCGGTTACACTGGTCAAGGGCACCTGAGGAATCATGATGCCTCTATTGGAAGATTTTATCTCTAATTGCGAAGAAGGATTTGGCATATCTGTGCCAATCCCTACTTGTGCAAAAAGAAAATTACCGGCGAGCAAACTAAGTAACAGTAATAATTTTTTCATAATGAATAGTAAAAGTGATGTTTGGTTGGTTGTGGTTTGGTTGGTTATGGTTTGATTGAAAAGGATTCTTTTCTATTGTGAGTTGTGAATTAAATTCTTATTCGACTTTAGCTGAATGGCCTCATCATGATCTTCCTGCTTGTAAAACATATCTGCTGTAAGCATCACCGATTCTAAACACTCATTTTCAGTTTCTAAATTTGTATATAAAGCATCAGCCGAAGGCACGGCTTTGGTGAGATTAAAAGAGGAAACGTGTACAGAAATATGATAGGAAATGTGGTCTAGAGCGATGGATGGTTTTTCATTTTGGAGAAATATAAGGACAGGACATAATACTAGGTAGATCAACCTCAAGTTCATAGTGGGGAATTGGTGTGTTAGAATTCCTACGAACTTACAATAAACATTGAGAAGTGAACGCTTTATGATTTAACATGCAAAAATAATCGATAAATGGAATAATACTCGTGTTCCAGCATATAAAGGCTATCGGATTAGGCTGCCTTTGATTTTAAAAATGGCATCAAAAGTTAACTCCATAATCTTAATATATTAACTTTTTTGGCAAGACAAATAGTACACCCAAAAGGAATCAATGGCTGCAATGAAACACT
This sequence comes from Gelidibacter algens, assembly GCF_001678675.1. Classification (GTDB taxonomy): domain Bacteria; phylum Bacteroidota; class Bacteroidia; order Flavobacteriales; family Flavobacteriaceae; genus Gelidibacter; species Gelidibacter algens. The sequence continues at coordinate 10,970 of NZ_LZRN01000018.1, read as the reverse complement.
TATTTTTATTTGTCATCCCTCTCTTCCCACTAGAAAAAGCATTGCCGATTGGAAATACCATATCAGTTGTTTGCGTCCACTGCTACCTTGACGAATTGCGACTTGGATCATGAACGTAACAGTGATCTCTTATTCGTTGCATCTAAAAAATAGTTGCGATATTTTTTCAAATAAACATTCACTTTAAATAGTCTGTCCTATATTTATATCATAAACAAGATCATCACAAGCGAGAAAATACAAAAATGACGTATCAAACAAAAACCACATTAACGCAAAACATTTTCAGAATTCTACTGGCCATATTCATGCTCTATGCTGGGTTTAGTCACTTGACGTTCAATCGAATCGAATTCCAATCACAAGTGCCGGATTGGGTGCCGTTGAGTAAAGATTTGGTGGTCATAGTATCAGGTATCATAGAAATACTATTAGGGCTAGGTTTAGCTTTTTGGAAAAAGGAACGCACGAGATTCGGTTGGGCCCTGGCCTTGTTTTTTGTTTTAGTTTTTCCCGGAAATGTTGCCCAATATTTAGATGGCAGAGATGCATTTGGGGCTTTAGATTCTGACGGTGCTAGACTGATACGTTTATTTTTTCAACCTGTACTCATTGCCTGGGCTTTGTGGTCATCTGGTGCATGGCAAGCATGGAGGAACCATTAAAATTAAAAATTAATGGACGAATCCATTTGCAAGAAAAGTTATATCGTGTTGACGTTACGCAAGCCATATTTCCGATTGTTCTATATACCAATTGACACCTACGGTTTCTGTTCGGCAGTATCAAGTTTTGTAGTGGGTATTTGCCGAACAAGATTGAGAATGAGCATTTTTGGTGTTTGTAGCTGCAAGTTGGCTGTAATTTACTCGGAATCATAAAAACAAGTTTAGAGTTGTGCTCTGACATATAATGAAAAAAACTTAAGGCGTATATAGGCTATGGCTTATTCTGTATTCATCTGGCAAATTCTTCAAAAAAAATATCTCTCCCCTGTGATTTTATTGGAACTTCATACACTAACTAAGTAGAAGTTTAATTTTCAATGGATAAAAAAGAACTATTTACTAAAGTTATCAAAAAGAACGAAGGCTTGATTTTTAAGGTGGCGATACTTTATACCAATAGCCTTCAAGACAGAGAAGACCTGTCTCAGGAAATTGTCTTTCAGCTTTGGAAATCTTTTGACTCATTCAATGAACAGTCAAAATTGAGCACTTGGATGTACCGGGTAGCCCTTAACACAGCTATCTATAATTTAAAGCAATCAAAAAAGAGAATTGAAACTACCGCTATCGAATTAGAAACGATGCAATTTGCTGACGTACTTGATAAGACTGAGGAGGAGAGAATAAAACTGCTTTATGAACATGTACAAAGGCTAAATCTATTGGAAAAGGGAATTATCCTATTGTATCTGGAAGGCAAAAGCCATGTAGAAATTGCTTCAATAATCGGTATAACCACTAGCAATGTAGGAACAAAAATTTCGAGAATCAGAGAAAAAATAAAATCACAGATAACTAAAAAACGCTAATCATGGAACTGGAAGAAATGAAAAATACTTGGGGCAAACTAAGCAAGCGAGTAGAAAAACAAGAAATACTTACTACCCAACTCATAGAAAAAATAACCCAACAAAATTATAACTCAAAAATGAATAAGATCCATTATTCAGAATATGTCGGAACTATAATATGTTATGTAGGAGCTTCATATATCCTTATGAACTTCTCAAAAATAGATGAGGTACTTATTCAGGTATTGGCAGGGCTTTCTGTTTTATTACTATTTACACTACCTGTTATTTCTCTTAAATCTGTGCGCTCAATAAGAAATATAGATATCACCTCTAACACCTATTTGGAGAACATCAATCTTTTTGTAAGGCAAAAAATTAAGTTTCAAAAACTTCAAAAGCTCAATGTCGCACTAGGTTTATTTTTTATGCTGATAGTTCTTCCTGTGCTGGCAGCTATTCAAGGGAAAAGTCTAGATCAAATTCCTGACTTCTGGACGCTTATATTTCCAATCTTCGTTTCATTCTTTCTTGTGTTTGCATGGTGGGTCTTAAAGTCCTATAACAAAGTATTGAGCGCAACAGAAAAAATGCTTACCGACATCAACAACTAAATTTCCATCTACTTAATACAAGCTTTTAATTGGCTGAATCTATCAGTCATAGGATAACTATACCTTAAAAAAAAGACATAATCATGAAAAATTTACTTATTATCATAGCCTTTTTAACACTTCCCTTTCTAGGTATTTCTCAGGATATTACAGGCACTTGGCACGGAAACCTTGAGGTACAGGCAGGAAGAAAAATGTTGTTTATTTTTCAAATCTCAGGAAATGAAAGTAAACTGACTACCGAAATAGCAATTCCAAGCCAGGGGGCAAAAGGACTTCAATCACATTTAACAACTTTTGCAGATGGGGTTCTGATTGTTGATGCTTCCAACTTAGGATTCAAATTCAATGGAAAATGGAATACGGCTTCAAGAACAATAGAAGGTTCCTTTCAAGAGGGTGTAAATATTGTGCCTTTGGTTCTGACAAAAGAATCCATCGTGGAAGTCAAACCAAACAGACCTCAGGAACCGATAAAGCCATATCCTTATCAGGTGGAAGATATTACTTTCACCAACCAAAAAGACAATGTTACACTGGCTGGAACCTTGACGCTACCAAATCCGTCACAAAAAAAACCCCCTGTCGTCATTTTGATCTCAGGTAGTGGACCTCAAGATAGGGATGAATCATTTATGACACATAAGCCATTTCTTGTATTATCAGATTATTTAACAAGAAGAGGCATTGCAGTCTTGCGCTATGATGATAGAGGATTTGGTGAATCGACTGGTAATTTTGCTGAAGGAACTACAGCTGATTTTGCCTCAGATGTCCTCAGTGCCATTGATTTTTTGAAAAGCCACCCAAAAATCGATAAAAGTAAAATTGGATTGATTGGCCACAGTGAAGGGGCAATAATTGCTCCCATGGTAGCCAATCAGTCAAAAGATGTAGGGTTTATAGTAATGCTTGCAGGTACAGGAACATCAGGAAAGTTTGTTTCTTATACCCAATCAATTGACAACAGGAATTTTCCAGTCGCTGACCAAAAACAATTTGAGGCTTATGTAAAGGAGGCGATTGACATCGCTTCCACCGAAAAGGAAACAGAAAGCGTTAAAGAGGACTTAATTATATTCTATCAAAATTCAGAAATGTTAAAGTCATTGCTCCCCGCTGAGGTGAATAAGAAGGAATTTATTCAAAACCTTGTCTCTGTAAGAACAAGCCCTTGGATGAGATATTTTTACAATTATAACCCTGTAGATGAAATCAAAAAAATCAGAATACCAGCCTTGGCGCTTTATGGAAGCAAAGATACCCAAGTGCCACCAAAATATCATTTACAGCAAGTGAAAGACGCACTGGCTGCAAGCAAATCAAAGCATCAAGAAGTTGTTTTACTAGTAGGGCTCAATCACATATTTCAAGAAAGCAAAACAGGACTGACTTCAGAGTACGCTCAAATTGAGCAAACATTTGCCCCCCTTGCTTTGGAGACGATTGGTAATTGGATTATAAATCAAATAAATAACTTGTGAATTATAAAAATCAATTTAAAAGAGAAGTTTGCCAAAGGGGATCAAGAATGGGGAGCCGTTGGATAAAAAAAAATGATTTTTGGCAACGGAAAACAGTTTGCCGGACATAAGAAAATTGCTGATGAGCACTGAGTAAAAACTTATTTTACAAGACCTTATACATTTCAAGATGAAGGAACTGTAGAAAATCAAATAGGACTGATCAGAAGATTTCTTCCTAAAAGACCGATCTAAATCTCGTGAAGGACCACCATCTTCTGATTACTGGTTTATATTTAGAACAGAAACAGGAATAGAAAAAGTTGGCCATTTTGCTTTGAAAAGGTAGTTGTAATTTCTGATAGTGTTTTGTTTGAAGGGAGTCGAGGCAGAGATCTATTATAGGTGTATATTAAAAAGAGAAGTCCATACTAATAGTATATGTATATGATTAGAAGTAGCATTAATTACTCAATCATTTTTTTCATTCTTCTCCCCTTTCTCAATCTTTTTATCTGCCCACTCTCTATCACTTTGTGAGGCATTGAGCTCATCTTGTTCCCATTCGGCCTCGGGCGTATAATTCAATTTTATATACATGGGGAAATGGTCTGATCCAATATCCCTTTCTCGCGACATTTCAATGAGTGTAAAGTCATTGCTATGAAAAACATGATCTAGTGGCCAGCGCATCAATATATTTCTTGTTGTAAAGGTGTTGAAGAAGCCTCTCCCTCTTCTTGGATCCATCAGTCCACTTATCTTTTGGAACATTTTGGTGGTTCTTGACCAAGCCACATCATTAAGATCACCAAACACCAACACTAACTTAGCATCTTCTTCAATATTTTTTCCTACCAATAATAATTCAGCGTCTCTATTGGTAGAAGTTTTACTTTCTGTGGGACTTGGTGGTCGCGGATGCAGACAATGAAAATTAGCACTTTTTCCATTGGCCAACTTAATCTTTCCGTGGATGGACGGAATGTGATCTTTTATCAGATATTTTACTTCTGTTTCTTCTAATGGCAATTTAGAATACAGATGCATCCCATAAAGATTATCCAAAGGAATTTTTACAGTATAGGTATACGACTCCTCTAAAACCGATAGCGCTTTTTCCCACTTATGATCAGATTCCAAGGTCAAAAACACATCAGGGTCTTTCAATTTAATTAAATCTATTAAGCGATGGTATTCACTATTTGTGGTCAAAACATTGCTTACTAAAATACTTATGATATTCTTATTCTCTGTACCTCCGTATTTTATAACCTGTTTTGGCCATAAGATGGTATAGGGCAGAATTAGCCAACATTGATAAACTAAACCGATACCGAGCAGTATCAAAATTGCATACTGTGACCAATGACTAAAAGAATATGCGTATAAGCCTAAAATTATATTGAGCACTATAAGGACCGCTATTTGTATTCTCGGAAAATCAAAAACCCTCACCCACCAATAATCAAATTTGGTCATAGAAGCCACACTGGGCAAACAAATTAGAAGATTGAGAATTAAGGCAATGTATTCAATAGCGCTCATGGAATTATTTTTATATATAATTTTTACTTAAGGGACTAATAAAAAAGGAATATAATTAATTTAAGCTACCAAAATTAACGCAATACAAAGGATTTAAAGAAGGAAAAAACATTTTTTTTACCATTCCAACTTATTACCATCAATCCATCACACACCATACGTTTCCAAATCTTCTCCTCAATTTGAGGCATATAAAAGCGCACTTAACTTCAATCTTTCTGACAAAACTACTTTAACTGCTTTGTTTTGAAATGAGCAGTAGATTTATACCACATTACAAAATTATATTTCTTATCTTGAGAAGTGAGGCAAAATAAAAAAAATGACTTCTACCTCTATAATTGCGCTCTATACCTAAATTGATTGACGCAAAAGACCCTAAAAAGAAAGTGCTTATTTTTTAGGTTACAATCTATATCAATAAAGCACCCTGAAGGTACTTGACTAAGGTAAATTTAAACTTCCGCTTTTCATTTTATAATACCACTAAAATCATGCAAAATATATCCCTCAAAAAGTCTTTCAATAGTCAAAGAATGAAGCGGCGTTTAAAAAACCAGATTGCCAAGTCAACAGAAACTCCAAAAGAGGTTGCGTCAATTTTGATGTTAACAACCTTTCCGCCTCGCGAATGTGGTATTGCCACCTATTCACAAGATTTGAAAAAGAGTGTAGAGAACGCGTTTGGAGATTCTTGCAAGATTGAGATATGCGCACTTTATAATACCAAACATCAGCTTGAGAGTGCTGCTGACTTTATATACAGTTTGAATACAGACAGCAGTGAGAGTTATCAGACCTTAACTGCTAAAATCAATGCTGATGACACCATCAAACTTGTGATGATTCAACATGAATTTGGACTGTTCAATGGGTGTTCAGATGCCTTTATTGGGTTTTTAAAATCGTTAAAGAAACCTTTAATTGTGGCGTTCCATACGGTTATTCCAAATCCTGATGAAGATTTTATACATCATGTTACTGCTATTGCAGCTAGCGCAAAATGTCTTACGGTGATGACGAATACCTCAAAAAGCATTTTAGTAGCAACCTATGGCATTGCACCTTCAAAAATTGAGGTGATCAATCATGGTACACATTTGATACGCCATAAAAACAAATCAAAATTAAAGTCTAAATATGGTCTTAAAGACAAGACGGTACTATCAACCTTCGGACTTTTAGGACCAGGTAAAAGTATTGAGACTACTTTAGAAGCGCTTCCAGAAATCATCAAGGAATTTCCGAAAGTTATGTTTTTGATTCTAGGAAAAACACATCCTACCCTTGTTAAAAATGAAGGGGAAATCTACCGTGAGTTTCTTGTTAAAAAAATCAACGATTTGAAAATAGGCAGTCACGTCACATTTGTGAACGAATTTGTTCCGTTGGAAACCTTGCTGGAATATCTTCAACTGACAGACGTTTATTTATTTACCTCTAAAGACCCCAATCAAGCCGTAAGTGGTACATTTGCTTATGCCATGAGTTGTGGCTGCCCTATCATTTCCACACCAATTCCTCATGCTAAAGAGGTTTTATCTGAAAATAAAGGACTGTTGTTTGACTTTGAAAATAGTAAAATGCTGACCAAACATTTACGGACCCTATTAAATGACAAGCAGCACAGGAAAAATTTGGGTCTCAACGGACTTCATGCCTCGGCTTCCACCTCATGGCAAAATTCAGCGCTGGCCCACGGGAATTTGTTCCAAAAATTTGCACCTAAAATTAAACTTGTCTTTAATAAACCTGAAATAAAGCTGCAACATCTTTATAGGATGACAACAACCGTTGGACTCATTCAGTTTGCGAAATTGAATCAACCAGACATTCAATCAGGATACACGTTGGACGATAACGCAAGGGCTTTGATTGTGATTTGTGAAGCCTTTAAGCTCACAAGAGACGAAGCGCTAATTCCATCGATGATATTATACTTTAATTTTATTGTGAAATGTCACCGACATGATGGTCTGTTCTTAAACTATGTGGATAAAAACAAAAAATTTACATCTCAAAATGAGCTTGTAAATCTTGAGGATTCGAATGGACGCGCCATTTGGGCTGTAGGCCATTTATTGGAAGTTGAAGAGCTCTTTCCTGAAACATATGACTATATTTTTGACAGAGCTAGAGATTGTTTTGGAGACTTTCTTCCCAATGGAGACAGGTTCAATTCGCCCAGAGCAATGGCCTTTATCATCAAAGGGATCAAGACCTCAGGACTTGCAACACCAGATTCAAATTATTACAATAGCATTCTAAAATTAGGTAGCAAACTACTCAACATGTACAAGCATGAGTCTCGTAAAGACTGGAAATGGTTTGAGTCTTATTTGACCTATGGCAATAGTGTGTTGCCAGAAGCTATGCTCGAGGTTTATAAAATCACACAAATTGAAGACTATAAAATCACCGCAATTGAATCTTTTAACTTTTTGCTTCAACATCTATTTGTGGACCACGAGTTTAAGGTCATTTCAAATCAGACGTGGTTTTTGAGAGGTGATTCTTTAAAAGAATGTTCTCTTGGCGGGCAACAGCCTATTGATGTTGCTTACACCATTTTAGCCCTTAAAAATTTCAATGAGATGTTCCCCAGTAAAGGTTATGAAGACAAAATGGAACTGGCCTTTAGCTGGTTTATGGGCAATAATCATCTCAACCAAATTATCTATAACCCTTGCACAACCGGATGTTATGACGGATTGGAACTCAATAATGTCAACTTAAACCAGGGTGCTGAATCTACCATAAGCTATTTGTTGGCCCGTTTGGCATTTGAAGAATATCCATAAATTAGGAGGTCAATTGAAGTTTTAAAGATTCCTTAAGCGCTTTTAAAAGTTCAGACAGTTTTATAGTGGCGTAAGATGATGAATAGTCTGACACAGCGTAAGGTAAAATAAGATAATCATTATGGATAAGTCCACCACAGGAATAGACCACGTTAGGCACATAGCCTTCACGTTCCTCTTTGCTTGGTGACAATAACGGTTCTTTTAGTCGGCCAATAACTTTTGTAGGATCTTCCAAATCCAACAAGGAAGCACCAATACAATAACGTCTCATCGGGCCCACGCCATGAGTTAAAATTAGCCACCCATCTTTGGTATATATGGGAGATCCACAATTTCCTATTTGGGTAAGATCCCAAGCAAATTTTGGTTCTTGTATTTTTATAGGGTCATTCCACAAAGTAATCCGATCTGAAAAAATAATGTAATTGTTATAACCGTCCACTCTAGCAAGCATGGCATATTTTCCATTTATTTTACGAGGGAACATGGCAAAATTCTTGTTTTGTGCGGCATTGCCATGAATGGGCATGATTCTGAAATTCAAAAAATCATGTGTGCTCAACAATTTAGGAATAATGGTGTGACCATTAAAGGCAGTATATGTGGCATAAATGGTTTCCTCACGGTCCTCATCTTGAAACCTGACAAAGCGCGCATCTTCTATACCTCTACTTTCAGCAGGAGAATTAGGAAAAATAACACGTTCAGAAATATCACTTTCTTCATTGAACTTCAAATCATAATAAGAGTCAACTAACCATGTCATTTCATGTAATGCCATTTTTTTAGGTTCGTCTACGTTATTTGCTTCCAATAATTTATGTACAGCATTTTTGAGATCATAATATTCAAAACGATCTGGCAGCGGATCCATAATTTCAGAAATATAATTGTCAGGAATTTTTATTTCCTGCATTTTCTCCACAAAACGCTGCTTATCATAAGAGACCTTATAGACAACCTCAGGAAGGTCGATGTGATTTTTAACTTGTAGAACATTTAAGTTGTTATCTTTATCTAAGATGGCCCTTCTAAAAACAATAGATGACAAATGTCCTTCGCCCGTTGCCCTAAAAGAGATAATTACACGTTTCTCTCCTTCTTTCAAAAAAGATTGATCTAAATCTTCTATCATTGATGGATTGAAGAGTGCTGCTGACTCTATAGAATATTCCATAGTACTGTAAGAGCCTATCAGCATTTTTTGGTTCTCGGACAGCTGATCGTAATCCACGCCCATATGGTTGATCAAGGCTTCAAATTGCCCACAATGAAACTTAAATATTTTTTTTAAGTTACGATGCCTTCCCTTAAATTCATGGAGCGTTTTTGCTAATTCCTCTTCCACTTTCTCTCCAGAAAACTCCAATATTCTTAGTATCAGCTGTTTTGTACGTTCTTCTCCGTTGTTAAAAAAACGTGTGACCACCCGTTTCGCATCAGGAGTGAATTTCAATTTTTTTCTTTGCACTTTTATTTCCATGGAGGCAAGTTAGTACTATTTAGAAATTTACAAAATTTTTTTGGGCATACCTTTCTCAAGTTTGATAATTGAATTTTACTCATGCTGTCTTCTTTGAAAAATGCCATTTCGACACCATGGCTTACAATCCAATAATTTTGCCACCATTAATATGGATGAACTGCGTTGTAATATAACTACTGTCTTCACTGATCAAAAAAAACATACCCTGTATCACTTCACGAGGCTGGCTTTCAAAGGTAATTTCCAACTTCAAATGACGTCAAAAAACCATGGACTTCCAAAATAGAGTCCATGGTTATACAATTAAATATCATCAAAATTAAATAACGTTAGCTATGAAGACGCCAATTACATGTTCCAATTTTTGATGTCGTTTTCTATATCTTCTGCACTTCTATTGGTTCTGCGCGCAATACTTGCAATCATATGATTAAAATCTCCCGATTTAAAGTCTATGTCTTCATCAGTGATGGTGGGATTTTTTTTACGATAATCTGCTTGAATATTGCTCCATTTACCTTCTAAACTGTCATCGGCACTATTAAGTTTGCTATCTTCAGTATACCCACGATGTTTGTTATTATCTTTATCTAAACTCATAATTTTTATTTTTTAGTTTTATTTGGTTTGAAGCCGTCTTCTGTTGAATCGTCTCTTTCACTGTGTACTTTTTTACTGCCTCTAGCATGTTTAGTACTTGAATCCTTCCTATCAGTTTCCTGATCTTTTTGTTTGTCGCTCATGATCTGTTGTTTTAATATTTTCTTATTGTAATGTATCAACAAATTTTGAGCACACTTATCTTGATACGCACAGATTTTGACTTAAATGCGGTAAATTGTTGTTTTGGCACTTAACAATTGCCCCTCAAAACAATGCTCAATGTCTAAAGAGGATCCTAATTTTTATAGCTTTCCTTAAATATTTTTTTTAAGTCAATTTTAGAGCGTTTAGGAATAACCCTTATGGCAACAAACTTCTAATTTAACACCATCACAAATTCGAACTCTTATTTTAATTCAAAATTTAAAGAAAATGAAAACATTAGAAGATTTATTTGAACACCAATTAAAGGATTTATATAGTGCTGAAAAGCAACTTATTAAAGCCTTACCGAAAATGGCAGAACATGCTACAGATGCTAAGTTGAAGAAAGCTTTTGAAGGGCATTTGGAGGAAACGAAAAAACAGAAAAAGCGTCTGGAAGAGGTGTGCGATGAGCTAGGCATTGATCCGGAGGGCGAAACCTGCAAAGCGATGGAAGGTTTGATCAAAGAGGCTGAAGGTTTTATAAAAGAAAAAAAAGGCGATGATGTTACTAATGCTGGTTTGATAGCAGAGGCACAACGCGTGGAACACTATGAAATTTCAGGTTATGGTACCGCCATTAGATATGCCAAAGAACTGGGTCATAAGAACATTGCATCCAAACTTAAAGAAACGCTAGACGAAGAATATGGTGCTGATGAGAAGTTAAACGAAATGGCAGAGCAGCGACTCAATAGAAAAGCGATAGATTAAAAAAAGAACTAAAAA
>NZ_LZRN01000017.1 GCF_001678675.1 Gelidibacter algens | reverse complement strand
TTCCGTAAACCTAAAAAACTTAATTTGTAAAGTAAAAACTTATTTAAACAAAAACCTACCCGAAACGGAAGTTTGAGGATTTTTTTATGACTCTATAAAAGGATTAGCCTAAAAATGGATAACGGTAATCTGTTGGTGTTACAAAGGTTTCTTTCACCATTCTAGGGGAAATCCAACGCAACAGGTTTTGTTTGCTGCCAGCTTTGTCATTGGTGCCTGATGCTCGTGCGCCACCAAAAGGTTGATGGCCAACCACAGCACCGGTTGGTTTGTCATTGATATAGAAGTTTCCGGCCGCATTTTGCAGTGCTTTTGTGGCTTCATCAATAGCATATCTATCTGTAGCTAAAATGGCGCCTGTCAAGGCATAGTCGCTAGTTTGATCTACCAAAGTCAAGGTCTTGCTGAAATCTTTATCATCATACACATAAATAGTCATCACAGGACCAAAAAGTTCTGTGCACATGGTCGTGTATTTCGGATCAGTAGTTTCTATCACCGTTGGTTCTATAAAATACCCTTTACTTTTATCATAATTTCCGCCCGAAATAATCGTGGCGTTCTTATCTTTCTTAGCTTGGTCAATAAAGCTTGCCAATTTATCAAAAGAATCTTCGTGGATTACCGCCGTCATGAAATTACTCATGTCTTCCGGAGAGCCCATCTTAAAGGTTTTGAGATCTTCGATCACATATTTTTTAACATCACCCCAGATGCTTTTAGCAATATAAGATCTTGAGGCAGCACTACATTTTTGGCCTTGAAACTCAAATGCGCCCCTAACGATAGCCGTTGCAACTTGTTTCGGATCTGCAGTCTTGTGGGCGACGATAAAGTCTTTTCCGCCAGTTTCTCCTACGATTCTTGGGTAGGTTTTATAGTTGGTGATATTGTTTCCAATTTTTTTCCATAAACTTTGAAATACGGACGTTGATCCTGTGTAATGCAATCCTGAAAAATCCGGACTTGCCATTACACTTTCTGTAATCATCGCCGGATCACCAAACACTACATTGATCACCCCTGCAGGAACGCCGGCCTCTTCAAAGACATCCATAATCACTTTTGCAGAATAAATTTGATGGTTGCTCGGTTTCCAAATGACTACATTTCCCATTAACGCCATACACGATGGTAAGTTACCTGCAATGGCCGTAAAATTAAACGGGGTTACGGCATACGTGAACCCTTCCAAAGGTCTGTATTCAATACGGTTCCAGGCATCGCTGGTACTTTCTGGTTGGTCATTGTATATTTCAGTCATAAACTGCACATTAAATCTCAAGAAATCAATCAGCTCACAAGCGGAATCAATCTCGGCCTGGTGGATTGTTTTGGATTGTGCAATCATGGTAGCCGCATTAATTTTTGCACGGTAAGGCCCCGCAATCAATTCTGCAGCTTTTAGAAAAATCCCAGCACGGTGTTCCCAAGGTAACTCTGCCCAGTTTTTTCTAGCTTCAAGAGCGGTAGCAATAGCCTCTTCAACATGTTTTTTATCGGCCTCATGATAAGTTCCAACAACATGTTGATGGTCATGAGGGGGAGACATGGTTTTCGTATTTTTTGTCTTTACATATTTGCCATTGATGTATAGAGGCACCTCAACGGTGCTTCTGTACATTTTTGAATATTCTGCTATAACCGCTTCACGTTCTGGTGATCCTGGAGCGTATGTTTTTACAGGCTCATTTACTGCTACTGGTACCTTGAAAAATCCTTTTCCCATGAGTGTTTTTGTTTTAATAGTTTAAAAATTAAAGACTCAAAGGTACAAAAATTTGCAAGTTCTGTAAGGCTATTGCCTACTAAAACCACGTTAAAACTGGGGTACATTTTGTTGTGAGTTGGTAGGTGTGAGTTGCAGTTACGCTGAAGTATGAGAAAATGGGAATTTTTAGGAGGCTTCTAATTAATGCTGATCCCGATATGAAAATTGGCGATTAACGCACTATTGGATTGGTTTTAGAAATGGTAGAAATCAGAGTTTATAATGAATATCAATCAAAACTTTATGTATAAATAGACCTGTTAGAAAAGTAATCGCTAGAGCAAATTTAATGGGCTGATGCTTTTTTTGTTTAAGCAAATGCCATAAAAATAGAGGCGGATTACGATGCAGGTCCCAGTTCGTTTTAATTCATTGCAAAAGGGGCGCTCAGCTTAAAAGAAGGGATATAGACCTTAAACTTATTGGTAGTGGTAAAGTTGACCATATTGTAATGGCCTTGCATGGCACCAAAAGGTGAGGTCAATAAACATCCTGAAGTATAAGTATGTGATTCGCCAGGTTTGAGGACAGGTTTTTTACCGATGACACCATCGCCTTCAATGATTTCAATATTGTTTAAGGCATCTAAAATGCGCCAATGACGGGAATTTAATTGCACGGCATCTTTACTTTGGTTTTCAATGGTCACCTTATATCCAAAGGCATAATGCACCTTATAATTTTTATAAAAGGTACCTTCAAACGTCGTGTCTACACTTATTTTGATGCCACTTGTAACTTGCTGAACCATGATGGATGAATGTTTTGAGTTTTGCTAAAATAGGATAATTATATAGAATTTAATACTTTATTTCATTCAAGATGTGACGCTATCGCTATTTACAGGAAATAACTGAAGCTTAATTTAAGTAATAATAATAATAATAATAATAATAATTCAATCCAATTATAAAAATGGCGCCTGTCAATTGGAGATATTAACTGAAGATCCTTCTCCTACACCAATCAATCGGTCATAACGCGCGCCTAAATCTCTATAATATACCAGCACTTTATAATCGTTTTCTGTTTGGTAAAAGTTGCCACTAACGGCGCCTTCATTGAGGGTGCCATCTGCCTCGGTCACCACATATATGTAATTGTAAAAGCCTTGTTTCAGTCGGAAGGCACATTCATAGAGTCCTCTTTCTGCATTATAGTGAAGCTGGTTTTCCGGTTCAAGCGCATAATTGTTGAAGTTGCCGTACACATATATGGCCTTGCCAGCAGGTAATTCAGGATATTGCAGGGCAAAATGTATCATGGTATAATCGGCTTCAATTGAAACGTTTTCAACATCTAAGGCCGTGATCAAAAAATTACCATTAATATCAGGATTATAGGTGTAAAGCTGATCTGCGCGAGACGTATTTACAAAAAGATAGTTGTTGTAAATTTCTTTTAAATCGATAAACTGCACCCCCATATTGGCCGCCCTCACATCTTTATTTTCAAAATAGCGGTATTCATTGCCACCCCAAAAACTAGTTTCGGAGATGTACTTATACACCAATTGATTGCCCAGAGTGTATTGCGGTTTCACATTGGCAATAGCCGTGGTAAGATTGTTGTTTTGGATGATCAAGATCTTGACATTTTCTAGCGGATTGATAAAGTTGAAATTGTTATTGTCAATCACAATATCTACTGATTGCTTTCTGTCAATATATTTGACGTCTCTTGAGCGTTTAATCGCAACGCCAACATTGACAAGGTCTTCATAAACCATAAACTTTCTTGAAAACACCAAGTCGTTATCGTCATTCCATATACTGATCAGGTAATTGCCCGTTACCAATAGTCCCCGCGTTTGCTGGTTGGGAATTTGGAGTGTATAATGCGAATAAATTTGATAGGTGTTAAAGGAGTTGGTATAGTCTAGGATACGCTGGTTATCAAACCCTCCCAAATATTCTGATTTCACCAAGCTTGATGGTGTCCAATCATAATTAAAATGCTCAATCACATAATAAAAATCAGGTTCAATACCGGTAAGCGCATCAAACTCCAGTACGAAGGGTTCGCCAAGTTTTAAAATAGGCAGCTGACTTACATTGGTGCCGCCTTTGAAAATGATGGTCTTGATGCTGCTTGGTGGAGGGGTTTCCGTTACCTGAGCCACCGCACAAAACGTGGTAGGAATCAAAACACAAAGGCAAAACCATATTCTTAAACTCATTTCTATTAAATTTTTGAATTGTAAAGATACACATTTCATGCCTAAAAACACATCTGCTGGGAGCGTTCCTGGACTTTAGAGGCAATTAGATTGGGAGCTTCTTAGTTATTTGAGGCATAATAGTTTAAGCAGTAAAAGCGATGTATAAATTAAAATGTATTTCATCAGTTATTTCAGTACAACATCTAAAAATTTTCTTCGACTGATAAATCTTTTGCAAATTTATGTACCCTACTTAATTTTTGGTAAAGACTTTTTTAGGAGTGCCCTTCTTAGAAAATTTGATGAAACAGGTCACACAACTAAATCTTTGGTACTTATGACTACAAAAATTACTTCGCACATTATAAACATAGATGTATGCAAAGGTTTTGTAATGCTTCTTCTCTTTTCCGGCAGCATGTTCTCTCAAACCATAACAGATGTTTTTCCAACTAGAGTTACCACCGGCTCTGTAGTTACTATAAAAGGAACTTTGTTTACAACTACACAAAGAAATAATATAGCTTTAATGAACGCTTCTGGCGATGTCATAACTACGACGGCTCATGTACTTAGGAATACAGGTGAGATGACATTTGAAATTGGTTCCGTTGCAGATTTTGATATTTTAGATGCAGTATTAACTATAGGTCTAGGTGGAACCGGCCCAAGTGCTGCAAAACTTATCAGTTACATTGCTCCTGTTGAAGAGTCTCTAACTACTGGTGAATCTTTCTATGTAAAAGAAATTTACACGAATTGGAATTATAATAGCAATGGCTTTTGGAGATCCAGTGATTGGACATCGGCAAACACAGCTGCATCTCCAAATGATAAACATGAACTTTTAGGTTATAAGATCAGGCCTTTTGGCAGTGCCATTGATGTCATTTATTCAACAGGCGTGGATGACGCACTTTTGGAAGTAAAATTGGGATTGACTCCAGGACAAGCAGGTTACCAAAAGAAAGTCTTTAAAGCGTACTCTACAAACGGTGTGCGTGGCACAACAAGCGGCCTTAACTTTCTTATGACTGGAGATATGGTAGATGGAATAGAGGCACTGTCCGAAACACCAGGGGACTTCTCAACCTTAACAGGTATTAAGGCCTTGACCATCTTGGAAGTGATTATTGATGGTAAAAATGGTTTGGAATTGGGTACAGCTGTTGGTAACTTTAATAATAGAACAGATGTTCAGTTCTTTAGTGGGAATGGCATACCGGGAGTTATAGGCGATGAGGATACACCAGATCTATTGATCACCCAAATGGCCGATCCGGGCTTAAGTGATGTGTATTATTATGCTGATGAGTTTGGAAATGTTGTGGGACATCCAATTAAATTAACCATAAAAAATGTAACCCCCAACACCGTATTGGCCAAATGGAAATTGAATTTATTCACGTTTGCTGACGGTCTAGATTTTGCATCAGCCAATCCAAACGGACGTGCGACTAAATATATCGCAGACCGATTTAGACCTATTAGAATGGTGGCTTTTAAATTGGAGGACTTTGGCATCAGCACTGCTGAAGAAATTACGGATATAGATAACATTAATATGAATTCTGGAGGTAGTGCTGATATCGCCTTTATGGCTTATAATCAGGAGACTTTCAATATTAAAGGCCCCGTCGCCAAAACGATCTTACCTCAATATGTCTGTCGGTTAGGCAATGGATCGTCAGCGTTATTTAGGGTTAAAATTGGCACAGTTGCCGAGGGCGGTAATGTGGGGATAGAGGATTTTAATGTTGATGGTAATATTCGTGCACCAATACCTGCAGACGGTCTTCCAATGTTGTTTCAATATCAATTATGGAAAGATGGTTCAGCGGCAACAACTAAAGGGCCAACTCCTTCTGCTCTAACCATTACAGATGTTGATGCTGGAAAATTAGGGGTTTATAAGTTAAGAATTGATAATGGACAAGGTATTGTGATAGTCCCTGTTGAACTTGCTCAAGGCGGTACCCCTTTCATTTGGAATGGCGCTTGGAGCTCTCCATATGGCGATGTCGCCGATATCAATATTAAAGAAAGAGGATTGGTTTTTACATCTGATTACAATGAGGATGTTGATTTAGAGGGGTGTGATTGTTTGGTTGTTGCAGGGACGAACGTGACCATTCCGCCGAGTAAAAAAGTAAAATTATATGGTGCGATTACAATTGCTCCTCAAATAGACGAAGTTCCAGGAACTTCACCATTTATTCCTGCCGGGACCTTCACACTTAAAGACAACGCCAGCTTGATCCAAACAAAACCGCTTCTATTAGTTGGAGGTTTAAACGTTAATGAAAACAAGGGGGAAATCATTGTGGAAAGAGTTGCTGACAATCTTAAAAAATTTGATTATGTCTACTGGTCGTCTCCTGTTGAAGGGTTTAATGTAGGAGGTATTCTAAGTTCTCGTACCTATGAGTGGGATGTTATTGCATCTAACACCAAGGGTACAGTTGGCAACTGGGTTACACCTCCTTCTGGAATTATGACGCCTGGTAAAGGGTTTATTGTAAGAGTGCCAACACCGGATCCAGATGCACCACCAGTGGATCCAGAAGAGGGCTTTACCTCGACTGGGATTTTTGAAGGGATCCCAAATAATGGTGAGTACATTATTCCTGTTTTATTATCTCCAGGCATACCAATCCCTGACCCAAATAGTGGTTGGAATTTAATTGGAAACCCGTATCCTTCTGCGATCAATGCAGGTGACTTTTTGACCACCAATTCAACATTACTCGAAGTCATTGACGGTGGTGTATATTTGTGGACGCATGGCACAGAAATTATGCCAGGTGGCAGCAACCCATTTTATCAAGACTTTGGATATAATTATAATTCAGCTGATTATCTAGTATACAACGGTACAACTTCTACAGATCCTGATTTTGACGGAAATATTGCTTCAGGACAAGGCTTTTTTGTGAAAGCTAAGGCTCCAGAAAATGTCAGATTCACTAACGCGATGCGTTTTACGACTGATGAAGAGGCTTACGATAACTCCCAATTTTTCAGATCACCTAGTGATTCAAAAAATGCAACAGCATCTGAATCAGAAAAACAATTACTGTGGTTGGCGTTAACCAACGAGGCTAAAACAGCTACAGTTGCCGTAGTGGGTTATGTGCAGGGTGCAACCTATGGAAAGGATAATTTATATGACGCGTCCCACATGGGCACCAATGATTTTAGTTTGTACACGCAGGTGTCAGCCGATAGATTGGTCATACAAGGGCGTCCCTTGCCATTTGACAGTTCCGATAAAGTTACCCTTGGGGTGGCAGTGCCAACAAATGGGATCTATAGCATAGCGATAGATCATTTAAAAGGAAGCATTATGCTCAACCCCGAGCAAAGCATCTATTTAGAAGATACTTATCAGAATGTCATTCATGATTTGAAGAAATCGCCTTACAGTTTTACAGCTATTGCAGGAGATATGAACGATCGGTTTGTGCTACGATATATGGACAGACAGCTGTCAGTAGAGGAGCAACAGCTGTCCGATACCTTTGTGTATGTCAAAAACGAGCAGCTTCACGTTAGGGCAGCAAAAAATATTGAATCCATTACAGGATATGATCTTGCCGGAAAAAAAGTAATGGATCACCATGCGGATGGCAATAGCAAAAGCCTTTCTACACCTTTCCAATTTCCAAAAGGTGTGTACTTGATGGTCATTACTTTAGAAAATTCAGCCACCGTTACCAAAAAAGTATTGAATTAGGGCGTATGCCCAAACACCTCATCAATTAATAAAAACCACTAAGCCATTTTTTAGTGGTTTTTTGTTTTAGTTCTATTATAAGGATATGGTGATAGCATTCTGATGTTCAAAATACTTTTAGGCGATACTTAGATCTGAAAATATGCTTTAGTCACTTTTCGCTAAAATTGTGTGTTTCAGCATGGATTTTTCGCACAACATCTAAAATTTTTCTTCTACTAATAAATCGGTTGCAAGTTTGTAGTCACTCCTTAATTTTTAATACATCTTTTTTAGGGCTGCCCTTCCTGAAAAATTTGATGGAGACATAGGGCACTCAACTAAACCATTGGTACCTATGATTACAAAAATTACTCCTAACTATTCTAAGATTGCATTGTTTAACGGACTTTTGGTGGCGGTTATGCTGCTGATTGCTGTCGGGTCTTATGCTCAGGTTGTTGTTACTAGTGTTTCCCCAACTAGAGTAACACAAAAAACGACCATTACTATCTCAGGGTCTGGGTTTGGCGCAAGCACACCAATATCATTTGCAGGAAATGCTATTTCATTTAATAGAAACTCTTGGGCACCGAATGAAATTGTTATCGAGATAACAACACCAACTCTCGATAATAACATTAGCGCCATGCTAATAGTTAACGGGTCTAATGCAAGCATGATAACCTTTGTTGGGCCATCAGAAAAAACTTTAGAAAACAATAGCGAAAATAGAATAAGAGAAGTTTATACGAGTTGGAATGGCTTTTGGAAATCTAGTCAATTCAATAAAGATGTTAGAGAGACCTTTCCCAACAACAAACACGATTTATTGGGATTCAAAATGAATTATTCAAGTGAGGATATTATCTTCTCGACAGGTGTCAACGATTCTTTGCTTGAAGCCAATCTTACTGCTCAGGGTGTCAATGTTTCAGATGCCACAAAATATATACGTCAAGGTTTTAAGGCATATTCCACTAATGGAATTAAGGGAAGAACACATAAGGATAACTATCTTGCAATGGCAGATATGATTGACGGTGAAAAAGACATTAGGGTCTTGAATGATAATGTTAGACGTACAGTTTATGATGTTATCATCGATGGTTCTAATGGTCAAGGTTTAGAATTAGGAACTGGTATTGCCAATTTTAATCAAAACACAAACATTCGTTTTTTTAGTGGTAACGGCAAGGTGGGTGCATTAGATGATGTCCCCGATTTATTAATTACTCAAATAGCCGATCCTAATAGAAATAAACCTGACATTTATTATTATGCTGATTTGGAAGGTAATGTTGTCGGCAGGCCTATTAGGCTGAAAATTGATGATAATGATACTAGCTCTCTTAGATTATTTGAGTGGCGGTTAGATTTATATAAGATGATTAATCCAACTGCATATGAAGTCTCACTACCTCAGGAATCAGGCTCTTTGTCATCTGGACAAACACGTCCTTACAGAATGGGCGCATTCAAATTGAGCGATTTTGGTATTGAAGGTGATTCTTTAAATCCACAAACATATATAGGAAATATTAATAATATTAATATGATGGCAGGAGGAGCTGCTGATGTATCTTTTATAGCGTATAATAAAAAGGCATTTGATATTAAATCGCCAACAATTGATTTAGTTCCTATCTCAAGAAATGTATGTGAAACAGATATAGAGAAATCTGTAACGTTTAATACGAGAGCATTAATAGAAAATGGTACAGGCTCTTCAGAAGAGGAATTGAAATACAAATGGTTTAAGAATAACGAAAGCATAATGGGTGCTAATAATGACAATTATACAATTCCAGCAGTAGTTGCTTCTGATATAAATGAGAACTACAGAGTAAGGATTTATAATGAATTTGGTGCTATTGATTTGAATTTTGCATTGTCTTTAGGTGGCACGCCAACTTTTTGGGATGGATCAAATTGGAAATATCCGTCTAGTTTTTATGACGAAGGAACATTGCGATTTCCTATTAGCGAAGCGGATAGAAATTTGATTTTTTCTGAGAATTATACAGGTGAGCTAGTAGATTTAGAAGGCTGTGATTGTAGGGTTATAGGTGGTAAAGAAGTAATTATTCCCTCTGGCCATACTATTAAACTCTATAGGAATCTTGTTGTTGACGTTCCTATAGATATTTTTAATGAAAGTGGTGTTAAGATTGATGAAACAAAAGCAGGCAAATTTACCCTTGAAGACAACGCCAGCTTAATCCAAACAAAACCGGTTAACATGAACCAAAATAGTGGTGAAATTATTGTAAAAAGGACAGCTAAGCAACTCCAAATGTTTGATTACGTCTATTGGTCTTCTCCTGTTGCTGATTTTAAAGTGGGTGACTTAAGAGGCACACGCAATTATGAGTGGAATGTCACTCAAATTAATACTAATAACACGGTTGGTAATTGGGTAGAACCTCCGTCTCCAGGTTTTATGATGCCAGGTAAAGGTTACATTGTGAGAGTGCCTACGCCAATAACTACGTTTCCCACACCGCCAATTGAGAAAGATGATATATTTGAATTAACAAGCACTCTTACAGGGCGCCCAAATAATGGTGAATACAGAATTAAGATTTATGAAACGGGAAGTGATGGTGACATAAGCAGAATGGTTGAAGGTGATAAGGATTGGAATCTAATTGGAAACCCATATCCTTCGGCCATAAGTGCAGAAAAATTTTTAATTGCAAATGCAGGCGTTGTTAACAGAGATGAGATCGTGTATGACGGAGGTATTATTAAGGGAGGTCTTTACTTATGGACTCATAAAAGTAAAATAGAGAAAGGCGGAGGAAACCCGTATTATGAAAATTTCGGTTATAATTATAATTCAACTGATTATTTGGTTTACAATGGCACTGCATCAACGAATCCAAAATTCGAGGGTTATATAGCTTCTGGTCAAGGATTTTTTGTTAGAGCAAAAGCAAACAACGTTGATGTGAATTTCACTAATGCAATGCGTTTCGAAACTGGACAAGCGAATTACGATAACTCAGATTTTTTCAGATCAAACGGCGATTCGAAAAATGCAAAAAGCTCTGATTCTGAAAAGCAATTATTATGGTTGGCGTTAACCAATGAAGCCAAAACAGCCACCGTGGCAGTGGTAGGCTATGTGCAAGGCGCCACATATGGTGAAGACAATTTATATGATGCGTCCCACATGGGTACTAACGATTTTAGTTTGTACACCCAAGTGTCAGAAGAACGATTGGCCATCCAAGGCCGTCCGCTGCCATTTGACAGTTCAGATAAAGTGACCTTAGGCGTAGCCGTGCCAACAAACGGCATTTACAATATTGGCATCGATCATTTAAAAGGAAGCATTATGGGCAACACCGAGCAAGCCATCTTTTTAGAGGACACGTACCAGAATGTGTTTCATGATTTAAGAAAGTCACCGTATAGTTTTACCGCTACTGCAGGAGATATGAAAGATCGTTTTGTATTGCGATATACAGACAGACAATTGTCTGTAGACGAGCAACAGCTTTCAGATACTTTTGTATATGTCAAAAATGACCAGCTACATGTAAGGGCAGCAAAAAATATTGAAGCGATTGTAGTATATGACCTTACCGGTAAAAAATTGGTGGATCACCATATGGGCGGCAATAGCGACAGCCTATCTACGCCATTTCAATTTCCAAAAGGTGTGTACTTGACGGTAATTACATTAGAAAATTCAGGCAGCGTTACTAAAAAAGTGATGAATTAAGGCGTTTGCCAAACACATCAGAAATTATTAAAAACCACTTAAGCAAATGTGCTTTAGTGGTTTTTTTTATGGCAATTCAGAATTGGAAAGAGGTTTGGTGTAGTGGTGTTTCACCGTAAAATGTACAAAAGCTTTCTTAACCCAGAAAAGCATGTTTTACATCTTCGTCAAGTTCTTATTTCAGGTTCTGGTTTGGACATTAAAAAAGGAAAAAAAGGGTGTTTAATTCAAAATAGATTCGTTAATAAAGAGTAAATTTGCAAAAGGCTTTCGTTGAAGCATTTTATATTCAAAATAGCCGCACTAAATGCTTATTTAGAACAATTATAAATAAGGAATATGTCCGAAGTTTTAAAATCTAATTAGGGTATTATTTAGTAAATTTGCACCGATTTTTGGCGATTAAGAATCGCGTGATTATAACTATTAACAAATAGACTGATAGCATGTCAAACGACATTACCATTAAAAAAGGTCTCGATATCAAACTTAAGGGTGAAGCTGAAAAAACCACTGAAAAGGCTATTTTGAGCAACTATTACACCTTAAAACCTGAAGACTTCCACGGTGTTATTCCAAAATTAATTTTAAAAGAAGGAGCGAAGGTGCAAGCTGGAGAACCTGTTTTTTATGACAAATCCAACGAGGCTGTGAAATTTGTTTCGCCAGTTTCAGGAACCATTGTTGAAATAGCTCGTGCAGAAAAAAGGCGTATTGTAGGTATTAAAATCCAAGCAGATAAAGAGCAAACATATCACGACTATGGCAAGTTTAATGTAGACGCTGTTGATGCCGACACTGTAAAGGCACATCTATTGGCTTCAGGATGCTGGCCGTTTATCAAGCAACGTCCTTATGACATTATTGCCAAAGCTGACCGCACGCCAAAAGCCATTTTTATTTCGGGGTATGCCAGCGCACCATTAGCCGCTGATCTGGATTATGTGCTTCAAGGTAAAGAAGCTGAATTACAGGCCGCTATTACTGCTTTGGGTAAATTGACTGACGGAGAGGTGCATGTGAGCGTGGGTAAAAAATCAAATTCGCCATTAGCTGGTCTTTCAGGGATCACACTTCATAAAGTATCTGGGCCGCATCCTTCTGGCAATGTGGGTACCCAAATCAATAAAATCAATCCCGTCAATAAAGGGGAAGTTGTTTGGACCATTGCGCCTCAAGACCTGGTAATTATTGGAGAGCTACTGCTAACCGGTAAATTCAATGCAGAACGCATTGTGGCGTTTGTTGGATCTTCAGTTAAAAAACCGCGCTACTTCATAACAAAAATAGCGAGTGAAGTAGCAACGATGGTATATGACAATGGGGTTGAGCAAAATGGCAACGACCGAATCATTTCTGGAAACGTTTTGACAGGAAAACAAGTGAAGCCTGATGGTTACCTAGATTATTACAGCAACATTATTACCATTATTCCTGAAGGTGATGACTATGAATTCTTCGGATGGAACAAGCCAGTTTTTGATAAAATGTCAAGCTCACGAGCATTGACCTTCTCTTGGTTGACTCCAAATAAAAAGTTCGACCTTGATACCAATACCAATGGAGAGCACCGTGCATTCGTACTGACGGGTGTTTACGAAACTGTTTTTCCTTTGGACATCTACCCATTGCAAATTTTAAAAGCATGTATGTATCATGATTTGGATGAAATGGAAGCTTTAGGAATGTATGAAGTGGCTCCTGAAGATTTTGCGCTTACTGAATTTGTATGTGTTTCAAAACAACCGCATCAACAAATTATCAGAAAAGGTCTGGACGTCATGATGGAAGAAATTGGATAACATTGGTATTGCGAACTTGAAAAATCAAAATCAAAATAATTCATACCACCTCAAAACTATTGAAACGTATAGAACGTTACCGAAATGAAAAATTATACTGATGGGCTTAAAAAGTAATTTACATAGTTTAAAAGAAAAATATTCAGGCACCAAAATGGCGCCTGCGTTCAATGCATTGCATACATTTTTGTATACGCCTAATGAAACGACGCACAACGGATCTCACATTAGAGTCGTTGACGATTTAAAGCGAACCATGAACACGGTCATTTTGGCCTTGGTGCCATGTTTGATCTATGGAATGTTCAATGCAGGATATCAATACCATGTGGCACTTGGAGAGATTGTTCGTGCTGATGGATTTCTTGGAGCATCCTTTTGGACTTGGGATAACCTAGTTGTAGGAATCTGGCAAGTATTACCGCTCGTAATCGTATCCTACGGAGTTGGGTTGCTGATTGAATTTATCTTTGCGGTCATTAAAGGCCATGAAGTTGAAGAAGGCTATTTGGTAACGGGAATGCTCGTGCCATTGATTGTACCTGTTGACATTCCGTTATGGATGTTGGCGGTTGCTGTAGCTTTTGGTGTGATTATAGGAAAAGAGGTTTTTGGTGGTACTGGGATGAATATCCTAAATCCGGCATTGACCATTCGTGCCTTCTTGTTCTTTGCCTATCCAACATGGATGTCTGGAGATAAAGTTTGGGTGCACGGCGCGGTAGAACGTTCTCAAGAAATTGCCAATGGTGCAAACTTAGATGCCATTTCAGGAGAAACCATCTTAGGATCCTACGCCCAAAACCAAGCGGTTGTATATGATTATTGGGACATGTTTTGGGGACTCATTCCGGGTTCCGTTGGCGAGACCTCCAAATTTTTGATCATCTTTGGTGCTTTATTTCTAATCTTTACCAAAGTAGGAAGTTGGAGAATTATTCTCTCGACCTTATTGGGAGCGTTAGCAATGGGCTTGATATTTAATGGTGTCATTGATGCCGGATGGATTGGAGAATCAAGTAAGTTTTATGGATTGATGAGTGTGCCTTTCTGGCAACATTTAATAATTGGAAGTATCCTTTTTGGTGCCGTCTTTATGGCCACAGATCCGGTTACCGCATCCCAAACCAATAAAGGCAAATGGATTTATGGATTTTTAATTGGGTTCCTGTCCATCATGATCAGGGTATTCAATCCTGCATATCCAGAGGGTGTATTCTTGGCCATTCTATTGATGAATGTCTTTGCACCAACAATTGACCACTACGTCATTCAAGGGAATGTCAAACGTAGAATGAAGCGTTTAAAAGTTAAAACAGCATAATTATGGCAGCTAATACAGATAAAAATTCATACACGATACTATTTGCAGTAGCAATGGTAGTTGTTGTAGGTTCAATATTAGCCTTTACTGCATCGTCTTTAAAGCCAAATATTGAAGAAAATGAGAGAATGGAAAAGCAGCAGAACATTCTGTATGCTATGGGTGTTAATGACAACGAAGATGTTTCTGACATCGCGTTTGTGTCAACAGCTGAGGTGGCACAAATTTTTTCTGGAAAGATCTCAGAGCAATTGGTGCTAGAATACAAAGATGGAAAGATCATCAATAAAATGACTGGTGATGAATTCTTAAATTCTAAAGACCCAGATAAAGGGATACAACCTTACTTGATCGATCTTAAAAAACAACAAAACAGGGCTAAGGAAGGGAAATCACGATATTTGCCACTGTTTGTTGGAGAAATGGAGGGCGAAACTGTATATGTTGCCCCCATTAGAGGAAAAGGTCTTTGGGATGAAATTTGGGGCTATGTGGCTTTAAATGAGGAGATGACAGTAAAAGGTGTGTTTTTTGACCACGCCGGAGAAACACCTGGCTTGGGTGCCAACATCAAACAACGGTATTTTATGGATGATTTTTATGGAGAACGTTTGCTGACTGAAGCAGGAGTGTTTAAAGGCATTAACGTCGCAAAGGGAAACAATGATCCTAAAAATGAATCGAAAGACGATTATGCGGTAGATGCGTTGGCTGGTGCTACAATTACTGGTGATGGTGTTTCTGCAATGATCAAAAAAGATTTAAGATTGTACTTGCCGTACTTTAATAATTTAAAAACTAACTAATATGGGACTTCTTTCAAAAAAGGACACGAAGTTAATTACTGATCCGTTAACAGACAATAACCCAATCACGATCCAGGTATTAGGAATCTGTTCGGCATTGGCTATTACTGCGGAGCTTAAAGCTTCATTGGTTATGGGTATTGCAGTGCTTTTCGTTTTAGGAGTTGGTAACGTGGTCATTTCCTTGATGCGGAATATTATTCCTTCCAAGATTAGAATCATTGTACAACTTGTTGTTGTTGCTGCTCTGGTAATTGTTGTGGATCAAGTTTTAAAAGCTTATGCTTTTGAGCTTAGTAAGACACTTTCGGTTTTTATTGGGTTGATTATTACCAATTGTATCATTATGGGACGTTTTGAAGCATTCGCTTTAGCCAACGGACCTTGGAGGTCGTTTTTGGATGGTATCGGAAACGCTTTAGGCTACGCCGTTATCCTGATAATTGTTGGTTTCTTTAGAGAACTTTTGGGCTCTGGAACTTTATTTGGCTTCCCTGTATTGGGAGATCCAATAGAACAAACTGGGGTTTATGCTTCAGGATATGAAAACAATGGTTTTATGTTGATGCCTCCAATGGCGTTGATTATCGTTGGATTGATCATTTGGGTACAGCGCAGTAGAAATAGAGACTTAATTGAAGATTAACATCACTTAGCTTCCGATGTTTGTGTCAGGAACTTCGAGGGCAATTAAAAAAATAGTGAGATCCTGAATCTCATTCAGATTTAAAAAAAAATAAAAAAGTGGTAGAGCATATAGTAATTTATTTTCAAGTCTTATTTTTATTGATAATATGGTTTTTGCGGTATTCTTGGGTATGTGTTCATACTTGGCAGTATCTAAAAAAGTCGCTACGGCTGTTGGTTTAGGAGCAGCGGTAATATTTGTATTGGCCATTACGGTGCCATTAAACTGGTTGTTGGATCAGTATTTGCTTCAACCGGGAGCTTTGAAATGGTTAGGACCGGAGTTTGCAGACTATGATTTAGGTTTTCTTTCTTTTATTATGTTTATCGCAACCATTGCCACCATGGTGCAATTGGTAGAGATTGTTGTAGAGAAGTTTTCTCCTTCATTATATAATTCACTCGGTATATTTTTACCTTTAATTGCGGTAAACTGTGCTATCTTAGGTGGGTCACTCTTTATGCAATCACGTGAAATCGCAAATTTTGGCTTGGCTCTTAATTATGGGGTTTCTTCTGGTATTGGATGGTTTTTGGCAATTTTAGCTATTGCCGCCATTCGTGAGAAAATCAGATATTCCAACGTGCCTATGCCTTTGAGAGGTTTGGGGATCACCTTCATCATTACAGGTTTAATGGGTATTGGGTTTTTGAGTTTTGGTGGGATGTTGACAGGAGGTGATGAAGTAGGAGAGCCATCTACTGAACCATCAGCGCAAGTTCAAACTGTTGAGAATGAGAACCAGAATACATTGGAAGGTGTTGAAGAAGAAATGAGTGTAGCCGATAATACTAAAATATCAGAATAATATGATTTTAGCAGCAGGAACTTTAGGAACCGTATTGACAACAGTAGTAGCGTTTTTAGTGGTTACGTTATTATTGGTAACCTTGTTATTATACGTAAAACAGAAATTATCACCATCAGGACCCGTAAAGATCTTGATTAATGGTGAACGGGAAATAGAAGTGGCTTCAGGAAGCAGCTTATTATCAACTTTAGGAGCAGAAAAGATATTCTTACCATCAGCGTGTGGTGGTGGTGGTACCTGTATTCAGTGTGAATGTCATGTGTTATCAGGTGGAGGTGAAGCACTTCCAACAGAAACCCCACATTTTTCACGTAAAGAGTTGAAAGACGGTGCGCGTTTATCATGCCAGGTGAAAGTAAAACAGGACATGGAAATCACCATTCCTGAAGAAGTATTTGGAATCAAGAAATGGGAAGCAACCGTTGTGAGAAATTATAACGTAGCTTCTTTTATTAAAGAGTTTGTGGTTCAGATTCCTGAAGATATGGGTTACAAAGCCGGAGGTTATATTCAAATTGAAATCCCCCCATGTACTGTCAATTTTGAAGATATGGACATTACTGCGCATCCAGAAGAGCATGACACTCCTGATAAATTTCAAGCAGAATGGGACAAATTTAAATTGTGGCCATTGGTGATGAAAAATACTGAGACTATAGAGCGGGCGTATTCTATGGCTTCCTATCCTGCAGAAGGACGTGAAGTTATGTTAAACGTGCGTATCGCAACGCCTCCTTTTGACCGTGCCAAAAATGGTTGGATGGATGTCAATCCGGGGATTGCCTCATCATTTATCTTTAATCAGAAAGAAGGTGATAAAGTAACTATCTCTGGCCCTTATGGTGAATTCTTCATTAATGAGTCTGAGGCAGAAATGCTATATATTGGTGGTGGAGCTGGTATGGCTCCTATGCGTTCTCACTTGTACCATTTATTTAGAACTCTAAAAACAGGTCGTAAAGTGTCGTATTGGTATGGTGGCCGTTCTAAGCGTGAATTATTCTATTTGGAGCACTTCCGTGAACTAGAGCGTGAGTTCCCTAACTTTAAATTCTACTTGGCACTGTCTGAACCAATGGAAGAGGACAATTGGAAAGTGAAAGAAAGTATTGATGCCCCTGGAGATGGTTTTGTTGGGTTTATACACAACACTGTGATTGATAATTATTTAAATCACCATGAAGCCCCAGAAGATATCGAATTGTATTTCTGTGGTCCACCATTGATGAACCAAGCGGTTCAGAAAATGGGTGAAGACTTCGGGATTCCTGACGAGAATATCAGATTTGATGACTTTGGAGGATAAGTCTAAAAGCATCATTTCTTAAGTGGGTCATAGCGTAAAAAGCGTATCCATTTAAACAATAGAATTTTAAATATAAAATTAAAAAAAAGAGGCTGTCTCATAACTCATGAAACAGCCTCTTTTTCTATTTTACATTCAGACTCCTGTTGGAGACATTATCTGAAATTCAATTCTCAAGAACTAGTTTTAGTTTGAGAATCCTTCTTATTTTATGCGAAGAGCTCCTGTAATTGATACCGCGGTTGGTTATTGTCAACCTCGAACAATTTGGAATAGTCCATGACGTTATCCACACCGTCCAATGCACATAAAAATGCTACGGTTTCACACAAACCGTCGAAAAGGACAGCTTTGTCTTTAGGGTTTTTGGGTTTGATGCCTTTGTGATGTAAGGGTAAAGAATACCCACAGCCTTTTAAGAATCGGGCTTCTATTTGCAATAATTCAATAGGCGAATAGCCATTGAATGTTCTCCCAAAATTTTGGTTGACCAATCCTACATAGTTCAATTGTAAAGAGCCATGACGGTCAGACAGATGTTTCCAGGCATCTTTGTTGTCCAAAATATTTCCAACGGCACATTGCTGGCAACATTCGGGGTGCAATTCATCATTGTGAAACGCATTGTATAATTTGTGAATAGCCTGTTCTAAACGGAGGGAAGTGTACATAGCAGATTTTTTTTTCCTATTAAGATACTACAATTGAGGAATCAAATAAAGTATTTCTAGGTTTTTAACAGAAAATAAGTATTTAAATGGTATCATAGTTCAGGTAAAAGAGTTCTTGATTTTAGGGCGAATCTGGGATATTCGTCTTATTAAGCTTCCAATTATTTTCATTTTTCTTAAGACCCTAATCGGTCCCATTATCGTATTTTTGTAGCATGAGCAAAGCACTTACAAAACAGGAACTACATAACCTCGCCATGAACCATGTTGGAAAGGAACTGGAACAACGAGGCTTTGAATTTATAGCAGTTAACAGCAAACTAAAAAAGCATCCGCAGTTTGTGTGTATGGACAAGAGCAAGCAGTATTTTTTCGTCATTGTTAAGGCGGTGATGCTGCCTGATAATCCCAATAACTATGATGTGATTTGGATGGAATCTTTTAAGAAACATGCTCGGGAAAAGGATGCGAAAGTGTTATACGCGGGCGTAGGGTTGGGAAATCCAAATGGTGAAGATTTGCCAGTCTATTTAAATGAAGAATATTTGATAGAATACAATGGCATCCAAGTAGTAGAAACCAATTTAAATTAAATGGACACATGTCGAAAATGATATTGAGAACTCTGGTTGAGCGTCGTTGGCACCTAGCGCTAATCTTCTTTGCTTTACTGATAGTTTCTTGTAATCAAGAACCAAAAAACATCACACTATCGGGAGAGGTTTTTGGAACCACCTATGGGGTGCAATATTATTCAGAACAGGATGAAAATTTCCAAGAGCAATTTGATAGTCTATTTCAAGTGATCAATACGTCGATGTCCACGTATCAGTCAGATACAGATATTTCAAGAATCAACCGCAATGAAGCGTTTGCCGTGGATGCCCATTTTAAAACGGTATTCAATACGTCAAAAGAAATTTTTAAGGCTACTGACGGCGTTTTCGATCCAACCATAGGCGTTTTGGTCAATGCTTGGGATTTTGGTCCTGAAGGTAAAATTGTAGCGCTTGACAGTCTTAAAATTGATAGTTTGATGCTGACCGTCGGATTGGATAAAGTCAGACTGGAAAACGACAAGATCATTAAAGTTAATCCAAATACTTTTATTGATTTCAATGCTATTGCAAAAGGATATGGGGTAGATGTGATTGCCAATTTTTTGGAAGATCAGAACATCACAGATTATATTGTTGAAATTGGTGGTGAAATCAGGTGCAAAGGCCAGAATTTTGAAAAGCAAAAGCCTTGGAAGGTAGGAGTGGAGTTGCCACATTTTGACGGTGAACAATCTATTTTGATGGCCATTTCACTGCATGATGAAGCTATGGCAACGTCAGGAACTTACAGAAAATTCAAAACAGATAGCTTGGGCAATCGCTATTCCCATATCATCGATACCAAAACCGGCTATCCCAGTAAAACTAATTTGTTGAGTATTTCGGTGATTACTAAGGATTGTATGACGGCTGATGCTTACGCTACAGCATTCAAGGCTATGGGCATTGAAAAAGTAAAGACTTTTTTAACAGCGCATCCTGAATTAAAAGTGTTCTTGATTTTTGAAAATGATCAAAAGGAATTTGAGACACTCAATTTGAACGGTTTTCCTGAAGAATAAACCAATGTTTGTGGACTGGCTTTAGGCAAGCAGATAGACATAAATCTCTAACTTCCTTGGTGTAATACTGAGTTTTCGCTTTGTAACTACCTGCAATACTTAGGACATTTTCTTGCGCACTACTGGAATAATTTCCCCTTTAGCCAGACAAAATCGGTTTACGTCCACTTCAGACAATGCCATTGTATAGTCGACTTCCTCTACCTGAAATCCGACAGCGCGTAGTTTGTCAAAATAATCCCGTCCATATACCCGTACATGGTCATATTGACCAAAGATCTTAGCGCGTTCCTTTTGATCGGTGATGCTGTCATCTTCAAACGTCTCCGCCCTTGAAACATCCTGCGGAATCTGAAAAATACCGTAGCCTCCAGGTTTCATGATGCGGTATAACTCTTGCATCGCTGTGGTATCGTCAGGAATATGTTCCAACACATGGTTGCATAAAATGATATCAAATTCATTGTCCTTAAACGGCAAATTGCAAATATCAGCTTTAACATCGGCCAATGGCGAGTTTAAATCGGTCGTTACATAGTCCAAATGTGCCATCTTTCTAAACCGTTTGTAAAACGCCTGTTCAGGGGCAAAATGCAAAACTTTTTTGGAAGCCGTAAAGAAATCGGTTTCATTTTTGAGATACAGCCAAAGCAATCTGTGGCGTTCCAAACTTAATGTGGAAGGTGATAAGACATTGTTACGCTGCTTCCCATACCCGTATGGTAAAAAGGTTTTGAAACTTTTGTTGTCAATAGGGTCTGTAAACTGGTTTCCTTTTAAAAAGAATGCCAAAACAGGACGTGCCACGTAGCTCAACCTGATGAGGATAGGTCTTGGGATGGTGTTGAGGATGAATTTGAAGAGTTTTTTCAAGTTATTTCACAGAGATGCACGGAGAAAACGCAGAATTTCACAGAGATGAATTAATAAAACGTTTGATTCCTGAGGTTAAAAGTTTTGTATGAAAATTAATTAGTAATCCTTTAGGGAAATCGCCTAATTTTAAATAGGTTAATATTTGAGCGTAATGTACGTCAGTAAATTTTTCAACAGTTTTGATTTCAACAACAACGTCATTTTCGACCAATAAATCAATCCGATAGCCATGGTCTAATTTGATGTCTTTATAAATAATTGGCAAAGAAATTTCTTGTTCTACTTTAAGACCTTGAGATTTAAGCTCAAAAAACAAACACTTTTGATATGCAGACTCCAACAACCCAGGACCCAAAGCTCTGTGAACTTCTATAGCAGCGCCAATGATTTTTTTAGTCAGTTTATCTTCCATTTCCCTCAGTGTATCTCTGTGAAACTCTGTGCATCTCTGTGAAATAATTAAAGCACCAACGCCTCTCGCCTAAACTCATCCTCCTCATCAGACACAATCCCCAAAGCCTCATAAACATACCCAAAAGTGGACAGAATTTCTGGTTTTCCATCTATAATGGCCACATCATGTTCAAAATGCGCGCTTGGTTTTCCATCTAAAGTCACAATCGTCCAACCATCACTGAGTTGCTTAATTTTGTACGTTCCTAAATTGATCATAGGCTCAATAGCCACGACCATCCCTTCAATGAATTTTTTGCCACGTCCGCGTTTGCCATAATTTGGCATTTCAGGATC
Source organism: Gelidibacter algens (assembly GCF_001678675.1). GTDB lineage: Bacteria > Bacteroidota > Bacteroidia > Flavobacteriales > Flavobacteriaceae > Gelidibacter > Gelidibacter algens. Next base: position 56,832 of record NZ_LZRN01000017.1, on the reverse strand, counting down.
TTCGTGCATTTTTTTGCCTAGGCCATGTCCTACTAATTCTCTAACCACACCATAACCTTGGGCTTCACAATAATTCTGAATGGCGTAACCCACATCACCCACACGATTGCCCACTTTTAACTCTCGGATGCCCACATACAGAGATTCCTTGGTAATTTGAAGGAGTTTTTTTACTTCCGGAGCCACTTCGCCTATTTCAAAGGTGTAGGCATGGTCTCCGTAATAATCGTTTTTTATCGCACCACAGTCAATGGCCACCACATCACCCTCTTTTAAAGGGACATCAGTTGGTAATCCGTGAACAACGGCTTCATTGGTACTACAAAGTAAGGTAGACGGACAATCATAAAGTCCCAAAAATCCTGGTATGGCGCCTTGTGCACGAATGAATTCTTCGGCCATTTTATCCAATTGCATGGTGGTAACTCCAGGTTTGACTTCTTTGGCCAACATACCCAATGTTTTGGAAACAATAAGGGCGCTTTCGCGCATCAACTCTATTTCTTCTCTTGTTTTTTGTATGATCATAGTAAAAAAAATATGGGCAAAGATACTTAAAATTACTGGGGTGGACATTTTTATGGAACATGACCTTTGACAGTTTTTAAATGTAATTTATTAGATAATTTTATCCTCTTAAATAGTAAATGATGTATAAATCAATCACTGCGGAAGAAGCCCTAAAGGCTGTAAAATCGAATGACCGAATCTATTTGCATGCAGCCGCTGCGGCTCCTCAACTATTAATCAAGGCTTTGGCCAACCGTCATGAAGAACTTAGAAATGTCGAAATTTGTCAGCTCCATACTGAAGGTGTGGCACCTTATGCCAACCCCGAATTGAAAGATAGTTTTCATGTCAATTCCTTCTTTATAGGTAAAAACGTAAGGCATACCATCAAAGCAGGAAATGGCTCTTATACCCCAGTTTTTTTAAGCGAGGTGCCCTTGCTTTTTAAACGTCGGATATTAGAATTGGACGTGTCGTTGATTCACGTCTCCGTTCCTGACAAACATGGGTATTGTTCTCTTGGAGTTTCTGTGGAAGCCACATTGGCAGCCATAGACAATGCTAAATATGTGATTGCACAGGTCAACAAGCAAATGCCAAGAACCCATGGGGCTGGAATTATCCATTGCTCTGAGATTGATGCGTTTGTAGAGTGTGATGAGCCGCTACCAATCCATGAAATGGCTGAACCAACCGCTATTGAAGGAAAGATAGGCGATTATGTGGCCGGCCTGATTGAAGACAGAAGTACCTTGCAAATGGGCATTGGGAGCATTCCAAACGCGGTATTGACAAGATTGACCAATCATAAGGATTTGGGATTGCACACCGAGATGTTCAGTGATGGTGTGATTGATCTTATCTTAAAGGATGTCATCAACGGTAATTATAAAAACATCAATAGAGGCAGGGCTTTGGCGACATTTTTAATGGGTTCCAAACGTTTGTATGATTATGTAGATGACAATCCGTTTATTGAAATGCGAGCCTCTAATTATACCAATGATGTGTCCATCATTAAACAAAATCCGCGAATGGTGGCCATCAACTCCGCCATTGAGGTTGATGTGACGGGACAGGTGTGTGCCGATTCTATGGGCTCAAATATATATTCAGGTGTTGGTGGACAAATGGATTTTATCAGAGGCGCTTCATTAAGTGATGGTGGCAAGGCGATTATTGCATTGCCGTCTGAAACGAAATCGGGCATCAGCCGAATTGTGCCAAGTTTAAAACCTGGAGCGGGCGTTGTGACCACCCGTGCCCATGTGCATTATGTGGTGACGGAATATGGTATTGCTGAATTATTTGGAAAAACAATTAAAAATCGTGTTAAAGCCTTGGTAGATATCGCGCATCCCAATCATCGGGAAGCTATTGACAGACAATATTTTGATCTGATGACAAATTAAACTTTATCTAAAAAACGAAAAGAACCCCTTTTTCTGCTTTTCAGGAATATTGGGGTCTTCATTGGTAATCATTTGATAGATTTCGCCCCAGCCGAGAACGCCGCCAATATTGCGGTCATCAATAAAAAGATCAGCGTAAATTTTTCGGCTTTTGGTAGCATCATACTGCTCTTCAGGGAAACTTTTGTTGACGGCATAAAAGGTGATGCCGTTTTGTTCGCAGAATTCAACAGCTTCATCAAGACTTCTACCACTTCTGTAAGTCCATAAAATTAGGCGGTGCCCATCTTCTTGAAGACGTTTAAGTGTTTCAAAGGCAAAAATACGTGGTTTCCCGATTTTTGGGTAGCCATCTTCTACGATGGTACCGTCAAAATCAACGCCTATGATGAGTCTGTTCTGAAAATTCATGAGTTACTATTTTGGGGTCAAAAATACAATAAAACTTTTACCGATTTGAAAGCATTAAATAAGTGAATGACGCGTCATGATCTCTGGTTGTGGCACTCCCATTAATTTTAAAATGGTCGGCGCTAAATCAGCTAAAATTCCGTCATCGATGTGTTTCAAATCTTTATCGATTAATATGACGGGTACCGGATTGGTGGTATGCGCTGTATTTGGTGAACCATCAGGGTTGATCATGGTTTCACAGTTCCCGTGGTCTGCAATTAAAAGTGTTGTATAATTGTGCGCTAAGGCAGTAGTGATCACATCTTTCACGACCACATCAACCGCTTCACAAGCTTTAATGGCAGCATCCATCACGCCTGTGTGGCCCACCATATCACCGTTGGCGAAGTTGAGGCATACAAAATCGACATCTTCACTTTCCAATTCAGGAATTAAAGCGTCGCGCAGTTCATAAGCACTCATTTCTGGTTTTAGGTCGTAGGTAGCCACTTTGGGCGAGTTCCGCAAAACACGCTTCTCACCATCAAATGGAATTTCTCTTCCTCCAGAAAAGAAAAAGGTTACATGCGGGTATTTTTCAGTTTCCGCAATACGGATTTGTTTTTTGTGATATTTTTCCAAGACTTCACCTAAAGTTTCTGTCAGATTATCTTTTTCAAAAACAACGTTGATCCCAGTAAAAATAGCGTCATAATTGGTCATAGTTACATAGTGCAAATCGAGTTTGTGCATGTTTTGCTCATGAAAATCATATTGAGATAAAGCTTCTGTTAATTGTCTCCCTCTATCGGTTCTGAAATTGAAGAAAATAACGACATCGCCATCTTTTATTGTGGTTTTAGGAATCCCGTTGTGGTCTGTCATCACAATGGGTTCTATAAATTCATCGGTCACCTCGTTATTATAACTCTCTTGAATGGAGTGAATAACATCCGTAGAAGGTTCACCAATCCCGTTAACGAGTGCATCATAGGCCAATTTGATACGTTCCCAACGATTGTCGCGGTCCATGGCATAATAGCGTCCGGTTACCGTTGCCAATTGGGCGGAAGTATCCTTGATTTTATTTTGAAGTTGCGAAATAAAGCCTAAACCCGATTTTGGATCTACGTCACGCCCATCCGTAAAGGCATGGACAAATACATTATCAAGATCATATTTTTTTGCAGCGTCCAGTAACCCAAATAAATGATTGATATGTGAATGCACGCCACCATCACTCAACAAGCCTAAAAAGTGCACCGGTTTATGATTGTCTCGAGCATATGTAAAGGCATCTACCAAGACTTTTTCTTGTGCAATGGTATTATTTTGAACCGCTAAATTGATTTTTACCAAATCCTGATATACAATTCTGCCAGCCCCTAAATTCATATGGCCAACTTCACTATTCCCCATTTGACCTTCAGGCAACCCTACATGAAGCCCATCAGTTCTCAAAGATGCGTTGGGATATTTGGTATAAAGCGAATCAATAAATGGCGTGTTGGCATTATCTATAGCTGAAACTTTTGGGTCTGGAGATTTCCCCCAACCGTCAAGAATCATAAGGATGACTTTTTTGTTCATGGTGAATGGTTTTGAGTTTCAAAGATAAAAGTTTATAACCTCAAACGGTAATATATCATTTAAAATTGAAAATATTGCCGCGGTTAAATCTTTGAGTCTATCTGGCAAATAGCGATTTTATGTAATTCACAAAACTAACATGATTCTGGATTAAAAAGTTAATAAAACCTTATTTAATTGGAGATACTGTAACACTTATATTTTTAAATCGTCTGTCTTATAGAATCAAAAAAACATTCATTAATCAAAAATCATTCATCATGAAAAAAACATTTATTATTTCTGCAATTGCATTAGGGTTTGCTTTAAACAGCACAAATGCAGCTACAACAATTGAGGTGGTGCCATCTGGCATTACTACCTCGAACGTTTCAATCAGTCCGTTTTGTATGGCTATTGTAAAAGGTGACCTTGAAACTGTCAAAAAACTGATTCAATTAGGTGCTGATGTCAATTTGAAATCCAATGGCATGACACCGGCAATGTATGCGGCAAAGTATAATAGGAAAGAGATTTTAGAGGTGCTCGTTAAAAGTGGAGCAGAACTTAAAAAGAAATCAATTAAAGGCATGACGGCTATGGACTATGCCAAACAATTTAAAGCATTAGATACGGTAGCGTATTTGAATAAACTTTCATAGCAGAACATATTGAGTTAGTATTTGAAAAGGCCTCTTATTTTGAGAGGCTTTTTCATGTTTTAAATCCGTTGCTGTTGAATTTGGAGTCCTTGCCCGGTCAATTCCTAATATCTCAAATTGGAATTCTAAAACTTGAAATCATGGAAAAAAAGCAAATGGGTTTCCGCAAAGGATTAAAAGATGTCTGTCCAAGCAATCAGAGTAAATCAATCAAACTTAAGCCAAGTAGATATGAAGTTATTTATTTATTTTTACTCAAAATTTAGCCTATGCCCATTTCGTTCAAAATTATTGATCCATCCAACATCAATACCATCATTCCGTTGATGCTAAAATTGAACAATCAGAAAATTACTGAAGCTGTGCTCAAACAGCGTTTTGCTGAAATAGTCACCCAGAATTACGAATGTGCGGCCATTTATGATCGTGAAAAGCTTATCGGAATAGCAGGCATGTGGTTTTGTACGCGTCATTATTCTGGAAAAAGTGTAGAACTGGATCACGTTTTTATTGAGGATGCTTACAGAAAAAAGGGTTTGGGCAAACAGTTTATGAAATGTATTTATGATTATGTGGCACAAAAGGGCTGTCAATCTGTAGAGCTGAATACCTATGTGCAGAATTATCCCTCACATAAGTTTTACTACAATGAGGGCTTTGAGATTTTGGGCTATCATTTTTTGAAGAAGCTATAGGACTCAGTTACGAATTTTTTATTTTTTTAGACACGGATTGCACGGATTGCACGGATGTCATGAATTATGGAGCTTAAAAAAATGTCAGGATTAAGGTATAATGGCACATGTCTATCAAAAAAAATTGGTTAGTCTATAATCTAGCATCTAGCATCTAGTATCTATAATCTAGCATCTAATATCTAAAATCTACCTTCTAACTTCCAAACATTAGTTCAATCCACTCAAATCTGTTCCAGTCTTCACCTCATACGGCGCTTTATTATATTCAAAGATACGCGCATCCAATTCCCCTTCTAAAATAATACGATCACCATTCACTTCAAGCCAACTGCCCTCCCTGAGGCCAATAACGGGTGGTGAGTTAAAGGCATGAAATTCTTGTATCCGTGTCTCCCTGGTTTCTCCCATGTGTTTACTGCTTAGGTCAGGATCCAAATAATGCGGATTGATATTAAATGGTACCATCGCCAAAGTTTTAAAACTTGGTGGGTATACAATAGGCATGTCGTTGGTGGTGTGTATGGTGAGTCCGCAGATGTTACTGCCAGCGCTCGTACCCAAATATGGGGTTCCATTGTTAATCACATCTTGTAAAGTGCTTATCAAATTATTTTTATACAGTTGGTTGACCAGCACAAAAGTATTGCCGCCGCCAACAAAAATTCCTTTGGCACTTTTTAGAGCCTCTTTAGGGTTGTCGAACTCGTGAATGCCCTTTACCTTTTTTCCAATTTGTAAAAAAGTCGCTTTGGCTTTTTCTGTGTATTCCTCATGGCTAATGCCTCCTGGCCGTGCATAAGGAATAAATAAAATGGTATCAGTATCCGCAAAAAAGAACATCAATTCTTCTAAAAGGTAATTTAAATAACCGCTGCCATGTACTGTAGACGTACTGGCAATTATCATTTTTTTCATAGGGTCAGTTTTTATACAATATAATGTCCGTACATCTTTTCATAAGATTCTTGCCTGTAAGAAAGAACTTAATTCTTGGATGAAGACATGTCATCTCAAGTATTTTGTCGTAAATTTAAGTAATCTGCCACTTTAACAAAAATTTAGTCAGACTTTAGATTTTAATTAAGAGAGTTCATCCTTTCTTTATGCAGCCTAACTAAAATTAACTCTTATGAAAACAGCTTTACTTTATCTCTTTATAACGGTACCCATCTTCTTGGTGACGTCACAAAACATCAAGCGCATTGAAATTTCAGGAAAGATTGTTGTGGACAGCAATGATTTGGAAGGTATTACGGTTTATAATACATCTGTTAAAAAGGGTACACTTACAGATGAAAATGGTTTGTTTAAACTCAATGTGGCGCTCAATGATATTGTCGAGTTCAGAGCCTTGCAGTTCCAGGATTTTACGGTTACCATTGATAAAAATATCATGCAAACCAAAAAGATGACCGTGTTTTTGGTAGAGAAAATTAATAAACTGGATGAAATTATTCTTTTACCGTATGACCTTACAGGAAATTTATTGGTTGATATAGAAAGTGTCAAAACCTTTAACCCAGATTTGGACGCTATATACTTTGGTTTGGCAAACATGAACGATTATGAATTTCCTGATGATTACAAGTCGAAAGTAGTTAACGTTGCAATGCCAGGAACAGGGAACAACATCCCATACGGTCTTAACATCATCGGGATTGTGGACCTGTTTTTAAGACCCATCTTTAATACCGATAAAAACAAGGACAGAGCGAAGATGACCCCTCTAATTTCTTACGACGATTTTACAGAACACTACAGTGCCAAGTTTTTAGTAGAGAACTTCAATATCCCAGAAGATAAAGTGGGCGAATTTATAACTTATGTAGAAGATCATGGCATTGATTATTCGTTATTGAACTCTGGAAAGGAGTTTCAGTTTTTAGAATTCATCAGCGTTAAAAGTAAAGATTTCTTAGAAACAGAAGGTGGGAAAGAATAAGTACGTTTATTCTATTTTTATGGTCTTTGGAATGCACTTTATGATGGCCCAAACTGTTGACATCAAAGGTCAAATCCTTGCGAAAGATGATGTAGAAGGCATCCATATCCTCAATAATACCTCCAATACTTTTACCATTTCAAACAGCAGAGGTGAATTTTCCATACCCGTTAAATTGAATGATACCTTGACATTTTCCGGAGTTTCTTACACATTGAAAAAAGTGATGGTTGGTAAGGATATGATCAATTCAAAATCATTGACCATTTATCTCACTGAGAACATAACTGCTTTGGATGAAGTGGTGTTGGGTAAAATATTGACGGGCGATTTGAGTGCAGACTTGGCCAATTCTGGAGTGGAGCGCAGTATCAATTTCTATGATTTGGGAATATCGGGATATCAAGGTAAACCAAAAACCCAGAGTGAACGCCGTTTGTATACGGCAGGCGATTTTAAACCCATTCACTTGTTGGCTTTATTGGGCGGATCACTTCCTTTGGATCCTATTTTTAATGCAATTTCAGGCAGAACGAAAGAACTAAAACATAGAGTTTATCTTGAAAATCTAGACCAATGCATCAGCAAAACAAAGTCCAATCTTGCCAAAATTTTATTTACTGCACATCCTTTAGAAGAACGTTACCACAATGAATTTTTCTATTTCTGTGCAGATGACACCCAGTTTGAACCCCTATGTATAATTAATGATGATTTTAAAATGCTCGACTTTCTAAAGGAAAAACTGATAAGTTATAAATCGAATCTCCAAACTAAAACCGAAGAGTGAGACCTATTTTTATGTTTAGCCTATTCCTGTTGCTTTGTGCGATAGAGGCCTCCGCACAAGCCGTTGAGATTACCGGAAAAATAACGGCGACTGATGAGGTGGAGGGCATCCACATTATCAATAAAACCGCGAGCAGATTCTCTATTAGCAATAGCAATGGCGGGTTTACAATTCCGGCAAAATTGAATGATACCATTCTTTTTTCTGGTATTTCTTACCAACCAAAGGAGATTGTGGTGACCAAACTGATCATCGCATCGAAACAAATGCTTGTGGACTTGGAAGAATTGGTCACTGCCTTGGATGAAGTGGTGGTAGGCAAAATCCTTACGGGTAATTTAATGTTCGATATCGAAAATGCTGAACTAAAGCGCGATCTTAATTTTTATGATTTGGGCATCCCGGGATATACTGGAAAGTTGAAGACTCAAACTGAAAGGCGTTTATATGAAGCAACATCGGGCGGAGGTCTCATCCCAATAGTGCCTATCATCAATGCCATAAGTGGCCGTACCAAACGATTAAAGCAATTTGTGAAGTTGGAGAAAATGGACAACTGCCTTGATAAGATGAAAGCTGATTTTTCTGAACTTTTTTTCAGTACGCATGACTTAGAGGAAGAACATCGGGTAGAGTTTTTCTATTTTTGTCAGGATGATCCAGAATTTGAAAATCTGTGTAAAATCAAGAATGACATGTCTACCCTGACGTTCTTAGAAACTAAATTAAAAGCCTATAAGGTCATTCTACAAACCCCAAAAGAGTAGAACTATGGTTGGCACTGTTATTGCACCTCCCAAAACTATATTTTTGAACATACAAATGATTTATGAAAACCATTAAAATTCTTGTTTTAGCAATTCTTTTACCACTACTACTTTCAGTTAGTGCGCATAAGTTTTATGTGAGTGTCACTGAAGTTGAATATGTGAAAGAGAAGAAGTCAGTTCAAATAATCTCCAGAATTTTTATCGACGATTTGGAAAACACATTTCGGAAACGTTATGAAAAACGCTTGACATTCTCTCCAAAAAATGAAGCCGAAGAAGTTGGCGTGTACCTGGAGCGTTATTTAAAAGATAAAATTACCGTTAAAATTAACGGCAAAATAGCAGACCTCAAATTTATAGGTAAAGAGTATGACAATGATATTCTATTTTGTTATTTGGAAGTTGCTGATGTTAAGGACATCAAGACATTCGAAATCTCTAATACCTTGCTATTTGATAGTTTTGATGACCAACAGAATATTGTAAAACTCAAAATTAATGGTGAAAAGAAAAGTTTCATTTTAATGGATCGGAATGATAAAGCTATGTTAAATTTTTAACTACCCAAGGCTTATAACTTCAAATTAATTAATTTCCCAAACTGTTTATAAAATATTTAACTATCTCAAATGAAAGTATATCAATTTTTTTGCCTCGCATTCCTATTTATTTCTGTGAGCACGTCTGCTCAAGAAGACATCAAGCAAGACCGAAAACCCGGTCACGTCAACACTAACAAATTTAGACAATTGTACAATGAGTTTTCTACGCCCAATATGTACAGGGCGGCATCTGGAGCTCCTGGTGTAGCTTATTATCAGCAACAAGCAGATTATAAGATGAATATTGAGCTTGATGATGAGGAAGCAAAAATCTCTGGTGATGAGGTCATTACATATAGCAATAATTCGCCAGATGTATTGACTTACCTATGGGTCCAATTAGATCAAAACCAACGCGCCAAAGACTCGAAGTCGCCTTTAATTGAAAGTAGTGGGGTGGCAAAAGCGGCTACAACCTCACAATTTGCATCGACTTATTTGGCTGAAAACTTTGATGGCGGATTCAATATTTTAGAAGTCAAAGACACTAAAGGAAAACCATTGCAATACACCATCAATCAAACGATGATGCGTGTAGAGTTACCACAACCTTTGAAATCAGGAGAGAAATTCTCTTTCGGCATCAAATGGTGGTACAATATTAACGACCATGTAAAAGATGGCGGGCGTTCTGGCTACGAGTATTTTCCTGAAGATGGCAATAGAGCGTATGTTATAGCGCAATTCTATCCACGAATGGCTGTATATAATGATGTTGAAGGTTGGCAAAACTCACAATTTTGGGGACGTGATGAATTTGCTTTGCCATTTGGGAATTTTGAGGTGAATATCACTGTGCCGGCTGATCATATTTTAGATGCCACCGGAAAATTGATGAATAGAGAAGACGTATTTTCCAAAGACATGATGTCGCGCTATGAAAAGGCTAAAAAATCTTATGACAAACCTGTTTTGATTGTAACTCAGGCAGAAGCTGAAAAGGCGGAGAAAGGTCATTCAAAAGCTAAAAAAACTTGGAAGTTATATGCTGAAAATGTGCGTGACTTTGGTTTTGCCACCTCCCGCAAATATATTTGGGATATGATGGCCGTTAAAGTGGGCGACAAAGATGTGATGGCCGTGTCATTATATGCCAAAGAAGGCAATCCACTATGGGAAGAATGGTCCACTAAAGCAGTTGCAAGTACTCTGAAATCATATTCAAGAATGACTTTTGATTACCCATACCACAAAGCCATTTCTGTGCATGCACAACGGCAGGGCATGGAATACCCAATGATTTGCTGGAATTATGGACGTCCTGAAAAAGATGGATCTTATAGTGACCGTGTCAAGTATGGTATGATGGGCGTGATCATCCACGAGGTAGGGCATAACTTTTTCCCAATGATCGTCAATAGTGATGAACGCCAATGGACTTGGATGGATGAAGGTTTGAACACCTTCCTTCAATATGTTGCCGAACAGGATTTTGGTGAGTGGTATCCTGACGCCTTATCTCCAAACGATAAAACATTCCCATCTCGCCGTGGGCCAGCTGCCAACATCGTGCCTTACATGGAAGGGAATCAAGATTATATTGCGCCAATTATGAGCAAAGGTTTAAATACCTACCAATTTGGAAATAATGCCTACGGAAAACCTGCCACGGCGCTTAATATTTTAAGAGAAACCGTCATGGGCCGTGAGTTGTTTGATTATGCGTTTAAAGAATATTCACATCGCTGGATGTTTAAACACCCTACACCCGAAGACTTTTTTAGAACGATGGAAGATGCTTCTGCCTTTGATTTGGATTGGTATTGGAGAGGTTGGTTTTACACGACAGACTGGGTAGATATTGGCGTGAAGGAAGTGACCAAGTTTTATGTGTCTTCAGAACCTAACCAATACATCAAAGATGTCGCTTCCCGAAGAGGTTTGGACATTGATACGTTGGAACCTATGGTATATATGGTGGAAGAGGGCAGCGAAGAATTGACCGAAACCATGAAAAAAGGTATTCAAGTAAATGATATTCCATCACTTAAAGAATATGTAATGGATAATTTTACTGAAGCAGAGCGCAAAAACATTAAAACGCCAAAGTATTTTTACAATGTTACTTTCGAGAAACCAGGAGGATTGGTCATGCCTATCATCGTTCAGTATAATTATGTGGATGGCACTTCAAAAACAGAAACCTATCCAGCAGAGATTTGGAGGTTAAATGACAATCAAGTCAGTAAGGCCATTCCATCTCAAAAGGAAATCATATCAATTGTAGTAGACCCTAATGCTGAAACTGCAGATATTGATACCTCCAATAATTCTTGGCCTAGAAAAGAAGAGAAAAGTCAGTTTGATAGCTTTAAAAATAAAATTAGAGAATGAGCCTAAAACTTTAACTATAAGAGCCGACTAATTTAACTGTCGGCTTTTTTATTGTATTCAAAACATCTCACTATATTTGCACTGTGATACTACAATCTACATTTCTATTTATCGGAACCACTGAAATCATGTTCATACTACTTATAGTGGTGATGGTTTTTGGTGCAGATAAGGTACCAGACATTGCAAAAGGTTTGGGCAAAGGCATGCGCACGCTCAAAGACGCCACTAATGATCTGAAGTCTGAGATTACTAAAAGCGCAGATAAAAATGGGATCAATACATCAGAATATACCAAAACCTTTACAGAAGAAGTAAAAAAGGTTAAAGATGAGGTAGAAGATGCCGTGGGCTCCGTCAAGCGTAAAATGTAATCTGTTTCAATAGTAATCTTCCCTTTTATCTAATATTTTTTAAAATTTAAAATATCTCAAGCTGATAAGTTATTATACTTAAAAGTCATTCACGTCTATATATTTACTAAAATGAAACTCAGTAGCGGCGGTAACTGCAGCAAAAATTACTGCATTGTTTTGATTGAAATATTCCAAATGGCGAGGAGGTTGAGTACTGTGAAAAAAAACATAAAAAATATTCTTCACAGGTAGGAAGAATTTTTTATTCTATAAAAATCTTTTAGATTAAAGCGTGTAATGTTTTGCGATCGCTATTCGTCTTTATCCAAATAATAGTCCACAATGGTTGAGATTTCTTGATCTTCTGCAAGCTCCAATAAGGCTCTGTTGGCCTCATAAATAAGATCTGAATCTACAGGAAAAGCAAAACCATATCCTTGTTTATAATATTCAGCTTTGGCAATGTAGAGCGCTTCATCTTTATTGTTTTTCAAATAATATAACAGTTGTGGTCGGTCATAAACCACAGCGTCCACCTCTCTATTTGTCAATTTTGTCATGGCAGAGTTGAGGTTATTGACAGCTGTAATTTTGGTTTTGTAGGCTTTTAAAAAGGCTTCTGAAGGTGACGCAGCAATAGTAGCAACCTTACGTCCTGCCAACTGTTCAACATTGGAAACCGTTGATGTGCCAAGAGAAGTAAGCGTCAGAGTGCTTGCAATTCCAGCCACCATCGACGTCGCAAAAATAATAGAGATAATCATCCAGCTTCCTGCAATAATCCGTCCCCACAATGTAATGGGTGCCTTGTCACCATAACCGGTAGTACTCATGGTGACGATGGCAAGCCACATGCCAGTGCCGATGCCATCTGCAGGTTTGGAAGGAAATTGGTCTGGCGATTTTTTTCGTTCTGCCAGCCATAGCAAGGTGCCTACAATGGCAAGTATAATTAGGAAAATACCAACGGCCAATAGTAATTTGACACTAAAAAGCGGTTTTATTTTTTGCCAAATGGTCAAATCATCCACACGTGACACCACGGCTAAACTTGAATTGTAAAAGGGTTGTGAAAATCGCATATATTCAAGCCGCTGTGAGGTAATGCTGATAGGTCCGACCACTACATTTAAATCGCCTTTGTTCAAGGCATAAAGCGCGTCCTCAACAGTATCAAAGATCTTATAAGTATAGTCCCATGATTTCTTATTAGCTACATCTTCCCATATTTCTATCGCAATTCCTTTTGATGAAGAATTTTTTCCAAACACAAAAGGTTCGCTGCCAGCAACCCCTACTAGTAGTTCAGTGGTGTTGGAAGTTTTCTCGGTTTCTTGGGCATGTAGTGTATAGGTAAAAATTGTTAGCGTGGTGCAAAAAAGAACTACTGATGCAACTTTTGATTTTAATGTCATAAAATATGGTGAGTGATTTTTGTATCCTTGATAATACTAAAGTTTTCGCTTGTATCCAAGTTTTTATATAAATAGAATCAGTGTTGTCCGATAAAAGTAATACATGATTCTGGGAAACCCCATTCTATAATTAGTCCCTACGGAACTAGCCTTTGCAGGGGTTCTATTTAGTTACCCATATTAAATGCCTAACAGCATATTGTCCCAGGGGTACAAAATATTGGTAATCATAAAGTTAAAATGAGTTCAATGTCCCGTAGGGACTTCATATGGTGTTTAACCGGACAATACTGAAATAGAATATAATATCTGAGGGGTCAGCGACTTTAAAATCAGAAGTTTTATAGCTTTTTTGAAACCAAGTTACGCTGTGCCAATTTTAGATAGGTGTAATTTGGTCTTCATCTTATGTTTTTCTGCTTACCGTTAAACCATCGCGGATAGGCAATACAATAGTTTCTACCCGAGCATCATCCTTCAGCAGTTTGTTATAGGCTATCAAAGCCTCAGTAGACCGATCGTCTTTTTTTACAGGCTCCATTACCTTGCCGCTCCACAAGACATTGTCAGAAAGAATAATCCCTCCCGGATTCAGCTTGTTTATGATTAAATGGAAGTATTTGGCGTAATTGTCTTTGTCGGCATCTATAAACACGATATCGAAGTGAGTTTCCAATGTTGGAATAATTTCTAAAGCATCACCTAAATGTTGATGGATCTGATGACCTTGTTGGGATTGGTCAAAATATTTTCTCTGAAAATCGACCAACTCCTCATTGATGTCAATAGTGTGCAATACGCCATCTTTGTGAAGTCCTTCAGCCAAGCACAATGCAGAATATCCCGTGTAAGTACCAATCTCCAATATGGATTTTGGATGCAATAATTTAGAGAACATGCTCAATACACGACCCTGATAATGGCCGCTGAGCATACGTGGCTGTAAAATTTTTTGATGTGTTTCCCGTGAGAGTTGTTGCAATAATTCTGGTTCGTTTTCAGAATGATTTTCGATATATTGGTCTAATTGATCTGATATAAAATGCATAATTTTTATGTCTGAATGAGGGCACTCGTGACTTAAATGGTCAAAGGATTTTTTTACACCATAACAAAAAGTAACAGCATGCTTCGTTTTACAAAAAGTCAGAAGTGATCACTTATGGGATTACGCTCAACTTAATATTCTGTTCATTAAATTTTGCTTTGCTGTTTCATCATCACCGCACAACCATCTAATAACGTTGTCTTCCCAAATGGCATCACGCTGGTTCTCTGTAATTATTTCTTGTTTAACGGCTAAATCCAAAATTTTACCAGGATATGAAGATTGTTGTGCACTTTCCATTTCACCCAATGGATAAGGGTCATCGAGTCCCATAAGCACCTGTCTGGAGCCTTGGTTTTTAATCAATAGTTGCAATCCTCCGGTATCGTGTACCAAAGTGTCAAAGAAAATGTTTTTATGGCCTACGGCTTTTCTTGGGTGACTTTTGCCTTCAAATAAATCTGGCCTGCCGTCAAAACCTTGAATACGTCGGCCTAAATTTATCTGCGCTAATTGTCCACCATGAGCAAAACAGGTGCGCATATTTGGATATTTGTCTTGATAGCCATTTAGCGTCAAAAAATGGTACGCATCTGCACATTGTGCCAACATCCAAATTAAATGGAAACGCCAAGACGTGTTTTCTAATTTTATAAATTTTTCACCATCATAAGGATGGATTTCTACGGCTAGATTGTATTTATTCGCCAGCTCAAAGATGGGCTCGTTCTCTTCGTCAAAAATACAGCGCCATGTCCCGATGGTGTCCATATAATGCGTAGGCAAACAGAGGAGTTGCATCCCCAATTCTTCAACGCAACGCTTAATTTCCCAACAGGCACCACGAACAAATCCAGGATGAACCACAAAGCCACAGGTGAATTTACTCGGATTTTCTCTTTGAATTTTGGCATTAAAATCATTCTGGAACCTTAGCGCCTGTTTCATTTCTTCTAAACGCAAGCCATTGCCATAAAGCTGTGACAGATTTAATACTACGGCATGGTCTATCTTAAAACGCTCCATCCACGCTAATTTCTCGTCCAAAAAGAAACTTGAATCCGTCACTGGACGGCTCCAATCTTTTTGAAGCATAAATTTACGGTCCTTGTCCACCCAAAAAATACCTTTGTCTTTCATGAACTGAGGGATTTCCTCCGGATAGGGAAGTAGATGAGAATGACCGTTGATGCGAAGTTTTCGTTTTTCCATGTTGACTTACCACGATAGTGGAACTCTATTTTTAGTTGTTTTAGATTAAAGGGGTGATCCTTCCATCTTCAATCCGTTTATTCTGAATAATCCACTTTGCCTTAAAAAGGAAAGGAATTTTATTTTTTTTAAATCAATACTTAGCTATCAATTTTCACCTTTTGGGGTGGCTCCATCAATTCTCCACAATTGGGACATTTACGTTTGTCCTTGTCTCCATAATACTTGTCAAAAATAACAGGCATATCGGTTTCAATATTTTCAACTGTAAAATCTTCTTCGTATAATTTTGTAGTGCAATTTTCACAAAACCAAAGGAGTGCGTCACGCATGCCTTCAGGTCGTTTGTATTCAATTACCAAACCGACGGTATTTTCACCGCGCTGTGGGGAATGGGGCACTTTTGGAGGCAATAAATAAATGTCACCTTCTTTGATATGGACATCAATTGGCTTCCCATTGTCGATTATTTTTAAGACGATATCGCCTTCAATCTGATAGAAAAATTCTGGAGTTTCATTATAGTGATAATCTTTTCTATTGTTGGGACCACCAACAACCATAACGATAAAATCGCCGTCTTTCCAAACGACTTTATTGCCAACTGGCGGTTTTAGAAGATGTCTATTTTCTTCAATCCAAGCTTTAAAATTCAAAGGAGAAACTAATTTGCTCATGATAAAATCCCTTCCTAACCTTCCCGAAGGGAAGGAACTCTTAACTGGGCAGTTAAGAATTTTATTAAACACTGATGTATTTCAAGTGTGAAAATTAAGACATTTAAAGATGAAATACCTCGTTTCAAAATGATCCCACTAATATACAAAGACCCCACAGGTTTTGAAAACCTGTGAGGTCTATTTTTTTCGATTTTGTATAATTTGAAATTTAAGTTCTCCATATCAGTTCCCTTCCCCTCGGGAAGGGTTAGGGATGGGATTTTAGGAATTACAAAGACTTCGTCCGTCCGCCATCCACAGGAAGGTTGATGCCGTTGATATAACCTGCACGCTCACTAGCCAAAAAAGTAACGGCATAGGCAAGTTCCTCGGGCTTTGCAAAACGTTTTGCAGGGACTGCACTTTTCATGGCATTGGCAGCCTCCTCTTCAGTAGTTCCAGATTTGTTTGATTTATTTTTAATAATTTCCGTCAAACGATCCGTCCCTGTAGCTCCCGGAAGTACGTTATTTACGGTAATGCCAAACTGACCAAGTTCATTGGCTAATGTTTTGCTCCAATTGGCAACTGCTCCACGAATGGTATTGCTCACGCCGAGTCCATCCAAAGGTTGTTTCACGGAAGTAGAAATAATATTGATAATACGTCCGTAATGTTCATCTTTCATAAAAGGAACGACTGTTTGCACCAATACATGATTGCACTTGAGATGTTGCGTGAAAGCGTTTTCAAATTCCTCAAGTTCTGCTGAAAAAATAGGTCCACCCGCTGGTCCGCCGGTATTGTTCAACAAGATGTGAAATCCATGGTTCTGCGTGATAAATTCAGAAACTTTACGTTGCAGTTCTTCAGGATTTGAAAAATCAGCAACAATGTAACTATGACGTTCTGGATTGGCGAGCTCCAAAACTGTCTGCTTGAGTTTTTCCTCATTTCTTGCCACTAAGGTGACATGCGCACCCTCTGAAGCCAATGACATGGCCGTCGCTTTCCCTATTCCCGCTGTACTGCCGCATACTAATGCGTATTTGTTATTTAGTTTTAAATCCATCCTATTCTGACCTTTCCTGAGGAAAGGCGTTTTTTTTTATCTGTTAAAATGTTAAATTTAATTTTATCTACTAATGAGCTCCCTCCCTTCGGGAGGGGTGGGGTGGGAATCTAATATTTTATACACACATTCTTCGCTTCCGTAAAAAAACGTAGCGCCTCAAATCCGCCTTCTCTGCCCACGCCGGAAGCTTTTATTCCACCAAAAGGGGTGCGTAAATCGCGCATCATCCATGTATTTACCCAAACAATTCCTACTTGTAATTGGTTACTCATCCGCATGGTCCGTTTTAAATCGTTGGTCCAAAGTGTCGCCGACAATCCGTATTTGACGCTGTTGGCCATTTCCAAAACTTCATCCTCGCTCTCAAAAGGCATGATGGTCACCACAGGTCCGAATATTTCTTCTTGATTGGCGCGACAGTTATTTGATCCGACTTCAATAACGGTCGGTTCCAAATAATAACCGTTTTCGTAATTTTTAAGAACCACTTTGTTCCCACCGCACAGAATTTTGCCGTTTTCTGTTTTTGCAATTTTGATATATGTCATCACTTTTTCAAGATGCGCTTTAGAAACCAATGCGCCAATTTTTGTGCTGTCGTCAGATGGGTGACCCACTTTAAGTGCTTTTACCTTCGCAACAAAATCATTTTTAAATTTTTCATAAATCGGAGCTTCTACAAAAATGCGGCTCCCGCACAAGCAAATCTGCCCTTGATTAGCAAAAGACGAACGTACCGTTGTTTCCAACATATCCTGATACTCACAATCTGAAAAAATGATGTTAGGGTTTTTTCCGCCCAATTCCAAAGACAGTTTTTTGAATAGTGGTGCAGCCACTTTAGCAATATGGGCACCTGTTGCTGTGCCTCCTGTAAAACTTATCGCTTTAATATCTGGATGTTCAACAATGGCTTGTCCTGTGGAAGTACCTAAGCCGTGAACAATGTTAAGCACACCTTTTGGCAACCCTGCTTCCGTACAAATTTCGCCTAAAAGGAATGCCGTCACTGGGGTGACTTCACTAGGTTTGGCAACCACACAATTACCTGCGGCAATAGCTGGCGCAATTTTCCACGTAAAGAGATAGAGTGGAAGATTCCAAGGCGAAATACAGCCCACCACACCTATAGGTTGACGCAAGGTGAAATTAATGGCGTCTTGACCCACACTTTCGTGGCTTTCACTAGCAAATTGCGTAATGGCATTTCCAAAAAACCGAAAATTACTCGCTGCTCTCGGGATGTCCACTTCTTTTGCCAACGCCACCGGTTTGCCATTGTCTTTGCTTTCAGCTTCAGCAAACCGATGCAGATTTTCCTCCAACAATTCTGAAATCTTGATCAGGATTCTGCTGCGCTCTTCCAAAGTAGTTTGTGACCACTGCTTAAAAGCAGATTTGGCAGCTGTATACGCATTTTCTACATCTTCCTTTGAGGAGTTTGGAATTTGTCCGTAAACTTCGCCATTAGCTGGACAATAGTTGTCTAGCCATTCGTTTGACGACGGGTTCTCGTATTGACCGTTGATGTAGTTCTGTATTCTTGCGAAAGCAGGAATCTCATCTTGTTTTTTTCGGTTTGCCACTAATTCACGAATTTTATTTTTAGATCGTTCAGGTTTTTAAAACCTGAACGATTGGTTCATTTATAGTTTTTTATAAGCCATCACCTTAATCTCCACCACCAAATCTGGGTGGGGCAACTGATGGACTGCCACAGTGGTTCTGGTAGGTCCTGTTTCTTTATCAAAAAACTCGGCATAGGCTTTATTGTAGCCGGCAAAATCGTTCATATTGACTAAAAATGAGGTGACATCCACAATATCATTCAAAGTTGCTCCTTCTTTAGCGAGATTTTTTTCGATATTCTTGATGACTTCACGGGTTTGGACTTCGGCGTTTAGATGCTTTGTGCCCATATTATCAATAATATCAACGCCTGCTATAGTATTATCGGCCCGTCTCGAACTTGTACCGGACACAAAAATAAAATCGCCAACACGTTTGGTATGTGGGTAGGCGCCTCTTGGTGTTACACCAGTTCCTGCGGAGGCAGGAACCTCATTTTGGTCTTTGCTCATGATTATTCTTTATTTTTTCAAACCTCACAGGTTTTCAAAACCTGTGAGGTTGTATTTTTAATGCTTGAAATTCTTTGCCACCCGGTCGTCATCCAAAATTTCTTCTGTGGCTGTTTTTACTTTTTCTAAATTGGTTTTTAAATCGTCATTGAGATCTAGCTCTTTATCTGTTAGCATGTTCAGAATGGCTTTGTCCTGTGCACGACCTCTTAGCATGGCTTCTCTATATCCGATATCTTCATTAAAAGTTACCAATGAATATTTTGAAGAGTAATCCTTGGGGAATTGTTTTTCCAGTGACATCTCCAAGTTACGCTTTTCTCTAAAAATAACGTTGTTGACATGACCTTTCATCTCATGGAAATTGTCAATCGCTAAATCAGCAATGGCATCTGTATCTTTTTTACGATTCTTTTCGTACGCTTTAAAAACGCTTTCCCAGTCCTGATGGCCTGCATCCAAAACCTTGTCAAATTCTACCACATCTTCAAAAGAAGCGTTCATGCCTTGTCCGTAAAAAGGGACAATAGCATGTGCGGCATCGCCCATTAATAGGGTATTACCTTTATAATGCCATGGCGAACATTTGACGGTGCCCAAAGGTGCTGTCGGATTTGTGAAAAAATCTTCAGCAAGGTTTGGCATTAATTGCAAAGCATCTTTAAAATATTTCTGAAAAAATTCAACCACCTTTTCTTGAGAGGTTAAATTATTGAAATTGTATTCGCCTTCCTCATAACTTAAAAATAGAGTCACCGTAAAGCTGCCGTCCATATTAGGCAAAGCAATCAACATAAAGCTATCACGTCCCCAAATATGTAAGGCGTTTTTATAGGTTTTATAGCCTCCATTTTCTGCAGGAAGAATGCTTAGTTCCTTATAACCATGGGTCAACCAATCTTGTGAAAAACTGAATAAAAACTTCTTTCCTAAAAAATAGCTTTGTCGCATGGCTGAACCTGCACCATCTGTGGCAATAATGATATCAGCATCTTCTATAAATTCGTCTTTAGTTTTATAATCTTCAAAGGAGACCGTCGTTTTTTCAAAATCGACCGATTTACATTTTTTATTAAAATGAATTTTGACGTTCTCATGCTTTTCCGCTTCATCCAAGAGTAGGGCGTTTAACTGACCACGAGAAATGGAGTTGATGTATTCATGTTCTCGTCCACTGTAAGGAGCCAATATGGTGTTGCCCTCCATATCATGCAACATGCGTCCATTCATCGGGATGCATAATGCTTTAACTTTATCTTCAATTCCAGCGAGCCGCATCGCTTTAAAACCTCTATCCGACAGCGCTAAATTTATAGAACGTCCTGCACTGATCTCCACTTTTCGAAGGTCTGGACGCATTTCGTAAACCGATACGTTATAGCCCCGTTGGCCCAAGCGCAAAGCGAGTAAGCTTCCGCATAATCCTGCCCCGATAACGAGTACATTTTGTTTGACCTCCCCTAAATCATCTCCAAAGGAGCGGACTTTTTTATTTGTAACGTTCATTTTTAAATGTTCAAATTATTTTAATATCTCTTTTAGTTTCTCCACCAAATAGTATACATCCTGAAATGAATTGTACAACGGGACAGGTGCACAACGGATCACATCAGGCTCTCGCCAATCACTGATAACGCCTGCTTCTGTCAATTGATGATGTAATTTTTTATCGGCATTTTTTACTTGAATTGACAATTGGCATCCACGTTCTTCTGGGTTTGAAGGTGTCATTATTTTGATGTTGGCATTGTTCATTTCCTCAATTAAAAATTCAAAATACCCCGTAAGCTGTTTCGATTTTTTGGTCAACTTGTCCATGCCAACTTCTGCAAACATATCCAATGACGCTCTAATAGCTGCCATTGATAAAATAGGCGGATTGCTTAATTGCCAACCTTCAGCGCCTGCAAGTTGATCAAATTCATCACGCATTTTAAAACGGGTTTCTTTGTTATGGCTCCACCAACCTGTAAAACGGTTGAGGTTTTTGTTATGTGCATGACGCTCATGAATAAAGCAGCCTCCCAAACTGCCTGGTCCGGAATTCAAATATTTATAGGTACACCACACCGCAAAATCAGCGCCTGAATCATGAAGGTTCAACGCCACGTTTCCTGCACCATGCGCACAGTCAAATCCGACAACACAGCCATGCTGATGGCCAAGTTGGGTAATGCGCTTTAAATCAAAAAACTGTCCTGTATAATAATTAACGCCACCAATCATGACCAAAGCAATTTCATCACCTTGGGTTTCTAAAATAGTTTCTAAATCTTCATAGTTTGCCAATTCTTCGCCTTTTCTGGCTTTCCATAAAACGACGCCTTCTTTCTCATCAAAACCATGGTAGCGCAATTGTGATTCTACGGCGTATTTGTCTGATGGGAAAGCGTCAGCTTCAATCAGTATTTTATAACGTTTTGGCGTGGGTTTATAAAAGGACACCATCATCAAATGGAGATTGACCGTTAAGGTATTCATGACGATAACTTCAATAGGTTTCGCACCCACTACGTTTGACATACTTTCTGTCAGTAATTCGTGGTAGTGCAACCAAGGGTTTTTTGCTTCGGTATGACCTTCAACCCCTAAGTTTGCCCAATCTTCCAGTTCTTGGTGGATGTACGCTTTTGTTGCTTTAGGTTGGAGTCCCAGGGAATTCCCGGTCATATAGATCAAATCGGTTCCCTCTTTGTCTTTTGGAATGTGAAAGCGATCTCTAAAAGTTGCCAGAGGGTCATTTTCATCTTGCTGTTGAGCGTATTCCAATCCTATTTTATAATGTGACAAGGCGTGTTGTTTTTGGGTTGTACACAAAAATAAGGATTATAAGCTTAGAAAGAATTACAGAAAAGAGAGATTATTGGTGAGTGAAGAGGATTTAGAATAGAACCACAGCGCAGTGCAATCTTAAATTTTCAATAGTTGAAAAAGCTTATGAATACTGATATGACATAAAAAAAAAGAGCTTCAACTTTTTAAGTGGAAGCTCTTTGAATATATAGAGGCGCATACTGCGGAATATTCTTTTGATGTCTTATATACGTCCCAAAAATGCGCTTTGGATTATGACATCCATGGTTTTAATACTATTTTAACACACCTCTTATTTGATGACCTTGATGTTTGTGAAATGAAGTTTCCAGTTGGCGTCAGGTTTGTTGTGGGCTTTACCAATCGTAATGCCGTTGAAATCTTCATAGTCTTCCCAAGTAGTCATCATGGAAGGCTCAGTTGAATTTCCTTTTCTATAGATCCATTCGCTGATCATGTAGTTATCATCATAATAAAAATCATAGGCATCTCCTGGAGTGTAGCCGCCATAAGAAGGATAAGTTACAGAAATCTTGTTCATTTCTTTGTTACTTATTGGTGCCGCCTCTTTAGACGCCTCAGAAATTTGAATGCCTTTATCCCATACTAATTGAAAAGGAGCCAATAGCCAATACTTATCATTGATGAAGCTTTTATCGGCATTTAGAGTGATGCTGTCTACAGTTTTTCGATTATATGCAATCGTATCCTTGCCAGAAATCATCATGACATCATCTGTTTTGGGCTTCCAAATCCATGAACGTTCAAAATGTGCGGTATCCCTTTCTACATTGAAGGTAAAATGCAATTCAGAAACATCTTTCCAATTTTCAAATCCGTGGGCATTTGCAATTTTTTCGGCTGTTGACCATTCTTTTTCGGCAACTTTTTTAGTGTCTTCTTTTTGCTTGCAAGATAAAACGAAGCTCGTTAAGACGATTAAAATCAGTATGTTTTTCATTTTTAATTTTTTTGTAAAGATAAGGAAGAATGCTGCAAAAGTTTTAATTTAGATTTAAACAGCGATTATGAAAAACAATGATGATTACTTTAAGGTCAATAGAGCTACCTGGAATGAAAAAGTGAAAATCCATGCACAAAGTGATATGTATGATCTGGAAGCTTTTAAAAACGGCAAATCGTCATTGATGTGCTATGAACTGGAAGCCCTTAAAGATGTCAGTGGAAAGAGTTTATTGCATTTGCAGTGCCATTTTGGTCAGGATACCTTGAGTTGGAGTAGACTAGGAGCCAAGTGCGTGGGCGTTGATATTAGCGATGAAGGCATAGCTTTAGCACAGCAACTGAACGCGGAATTGCAATTGGACGCTAAATTTGTATGCTGCAATGTCCTTGAAACCTCTAGTTTTATTTCTGACCGTTTTGATTTTGTTTTTACAAGTTATGGCGTAATAGGTTGGTTGCCCGATTTAAAACCTTGGGGACAAATGATTGCAAAACGTTTGAAAAATGGCGGGACTTTTTTTATGGCAGAATTTCACCCTATTGTTTGGATGTTTGATTATCTAGACGGAAAAGCCGATTTGAAATATGGTTATATGCAGGATGCCGTTATTTATGAAGAGTATCAAGGCACGTACGCCAACACTAATTCAAAAATGAAGAGTAAAGAATATGGTTGGAATCATGGGCTGGGGGAGGTTGTTTCTGCTTTATCTGAAGCTGGCTTACGCATTGACTATTTGAAAGAGTATGACGAGAGCCCTTACAACGTATTACCTGCTTTGGTGAAAACTGAGTCTGGAATGTTTGTTACCAAGGATAGATTATATCCTTTAATTTTCACTTTGAAAGCAACAAAAGTTTAAATAAAAAAGACTTGCAAATGTATAGTTTGCAAGCTTTTATAGGGACCGTTGAAAGACGGTTAATTCTTAATCAATTCTGGAAATTTGGCCTCAAAACGTTCATACCTCGGGATGGATACGTTTTGAATGTATGGATTCTGAGGATTCTTTACCTCGTAGTCTTGATGGTAACCTTCTGCTATCCAGAATTCCTGAAATGGATACACTTCAGCAGCAACGGTTTCATTCAATTTATTGGACAACGCCGATTTCTTTTCATCAATAATTTTTTTCTGTGCATCATTCTGATAAAAAATAATAGAACGGTATTGTGAACCCCTGTCAGGACCTTGACCATTGACTTGTGTTGGGTTTTGGGAGCCAAAATAGACATCTACCAAGGTTGCAAAACTCACCACGCTTGGATCATAAATAACCTCTACGGCCTCTGCATGGCCTGTGTTACCAGTGTTACTGGATTCGTACGTAGGGTTTTTGGTATGGCCACCTGCATAACCACTAATAACCTCTTCCACACCCTTTACGTGTTGGTAAATATTCTCTACGCACCAAAAACAACCACTCGCAAAATAAGCCTTTGCTTTGCCGTTAGACATTGGTACTTCAATAGGTTCAGCAGTTTTAACGGCCTGCTGTTTGGGACTGTTCTGTGCCTTATTTTGACAACTAAAGAGAAATATAAGGGTGAGTGATAAAATAAGTGATTTCATAAGTTTGATTTTGTAGGTAGTCGTTAAAGGGTATTGAACCTTAAAAAGTAAATATGAAAATTATGTTAAAAAAAAAGCCTTTACAATTCGTAAAGGCTTTTTAAGTATAATAAAAATCGTGTTTAGCTTAATTTAGCAAACAATTTTTGCATTTTTTCTTTTTGCTCTTCGGCCAATTGCGCGTCAACCAAGATACGTCCACTATGCTCATCTGTAATTACTTTTTTACGTGATGCGATCTCAACTTGCACTTGTGGGGGAATGGTGAAAAAAGATCCTCCGGAAGCGCCTCTCTCAATAGCAACAACTGCTAAGCCATTCTTAACGTTTGCTCTAATTCTGTGGTAAGCATTTACCAAACGTTCATCAAGAGATTCTTGATACTCTTCAGATTTTTTGACCAAAGCGGTTTCTTCCTTTTCGGTTTCAGCCAAAATAGCATTCAATTCACTTTTCTTGTGCTTTAAGTGTGCTTGACGGTCTTTCAAACGGTCTTTAGTTTCAGAAATGATTTCTTTTTTCTGCTCTGTTTGAACTTTGAATTCCTTAATGTGCTTTTCAGCCAATTCAATTTCTAATTCCTGAAATTCAATTTCTTTGGTTATGGAATTGAATTCTCTGTTATTTCTAACATTTTTTTGCTGCTCAGCGTATTTTTTGATCAAAGTTTTAGCTTCCTCAATCAGATTCTTTTTTGATTTGATTTCTTCATCAACCACGGTAAGGCCACCATTTAATTTTTCAAGTCTAGTATTCAGTCCTTCAACTTCATCTTCTAAATCTCTTACTTCTAAAGGAAGTTCCCCTCTAATATTTCTGATTTCGTCAACTCTTGAATCAATTAGTTGTAAATCATACAACGATCTTAATCGGTCTTCAACAGAAAGTTCAGCTTTTTTTGCCATAATTATAAATACTTTACAGGATTGGTGTTTATCGTCGATAAAACGACTGCAAAATTAGTAATTTTTTTTGAGAGATAGTGAGCTAAAAAGGTTTTTGTGAACTGTTCGCTTTCATAATGACCAATATCTGCTAGAATTATTTGGTTTTCGGCCGAGAAGAAGTCGTGGTATTTTAAATCTGCAGTAATGAAAACATCAGCTTTGGCCGACTTTGCTGCGGCAATTGCAAAACTACCCGAACCTCCCAATACAGCAATCCGTTTGACCTTGTCTGTAGTGAGTTCAGAATGTTTTATACAAGAAACATTCATTTTTTGCTTTACAAACTGTAAAAAATCTTCGGTTGCCATGTCATTTGCAAGTTCCCCAACCATGCCTATACCAATATGTTGGTTGTAATTGTCTAATGTGGTTACTTCATAAGCCACCTCTTCATAAGGATGATGTTCTAGAAGTGTTTTGAGAATATGATGTTCCAGATGCTTTTGAAAGGTTATTGATATTTGTGTTTCCTGTTCTTGGCGGTATTCAAAGCGTTCTCCAACTTTTGGGTCTGATGCGTCATTACCTCTAAAAGTGCCAACACCTTCTGTATTGAAACTGCAATCTTCATAATTGCCTATTTGGCCAGCGCCAGATTTGAACAAGGCTACACGCAACCCATCAGCATCTTTTTTCGGAACGTAAGTGGTGAGTTTCTTGATCGTGCCTTTTTGAGGCAAAAGTATTTTTTTATTACCAATGCCTAAAGTGTCACAAATAATGTCATTGACCCCTTGTAAAGAATTATCCAAAGCAGTGTGAATGGCGTAGATGGAAATATCATGCTTTATGGCCTTTAGGACCACGCGTTCTACATAATTAGCACCGTTGATCTTTTTTAAACCTTTAAAAATGATGGGATGAAAGCTGACAATTAAGTTGCACTGACGCTCAATAGCCTCATCAACCACACTTTCTAGTGTGTCTAGCGTCACCATAACCCCTGTTAGTTGAGTGTTTCGATCACCAATTAACAAACCCACGTTGTCAAAATCTTCAGCATATGCCAGAGGGGCTAATTTTTCGAGATGGTTGATGACATCTTGGATAATCATAGATTTTTTTGTTTTTGGGTTCAAAGCAAAGATAAAATATTATATTTTCGTTATGATGAAATTAATTAGGTATCTCCTTTTCCCGATAGTTCCCATTTATTATTTGGTAACATGGCTACGAAATAAATTCTATGATTTTGGCATAAAGAAATCAACATCTTACAGTTTTCCTGTCATTTGTGTAGGTAACCTTAGCGTGGGTGGGACCGGGAAAACGCCAATGATTGAATACTTAATTCGATTGTTAAGTCCGCGACATCATATTGCAACCCTAAGCAGGGGCTACAAAAGGCAGACTAGTGGTTTTATTGTCGCAGATCAAAGTGCCAGCGCAAGCAGTATTGGTGACGAGCCTTTTCAATTTTATCAGAAATTTAATGATATCATTGTGAGTGTGGATGCTGATCGGGTGCATGGGATTTCTCAATTAATGGTCTTAGCGCATCCTCCTGAACTTATTTTATTGGATGATGCATTTCAGCACCGGAAGGTTGACGCAGGTTTCAATATTCTCTTGACCGCCTTTGATGATCTTTATACTGACGATATGTTGTTGCCTACTGGAAATTTGAGAGAGCCGCGAGATGGTGCCAAACGTGCAGATCTTATTGTGGTAACCAAATGCCCTGAGAATATAACTGATATGATAAAGCAGGAGATTTTAGAAAAGATAAAGCCATTAGCGCACCAACAGGTATTTTTTGGAAGTATTGCTTACTCAAAAAACATGCACAATAATGGAGGCATAGTGGATTTGGAGACTCTTAAAAATCAAAACTTTACTTTGGTGACCGGTATTGCAAATCCTAAACCGCTGGTGGGCTATTTAAAAGCGTTGGGATTGCAGTTTGAGCATTTAAAATTTAAAGATCATCACGATTTTACCGAGAGTGATCTTATCAATTTAAAAAAGAAAACATTGATTGTCACTACCGAAAAAGATATGGGGCGTTTACAGTCTCATTTCATAAATCAAGAAGCCCTTTATTACTTGCCTATTGAAATGAAAATAGATAGAAAAACAGAATTCGATACGTTGATAAATAATTTTGTTAAATAGACGCGGTTGGTTTTTGGTTCGACTTTAGGGCAGTGAACAGTTTCTTTTCAAAATCTTCCTGCTTAAAAGGTTTAGAGATAATATCATCAAAACCAGCCTCGTCAAACTCGTGCATTTTATCCTCTAAAGTCACCGCGGTTAATGCAAATATGGTGAGTTCCTTATCAAACGTTCTAATGATTTTGGTGGCTTCAAGACCACTGATACCAGGCATGTGGATGTCCATCAATACAACGTCATATTGTACTTCTTTAACGCGTTCCACTGCATCTTCGCCATTATCAACAACATCACAATAAAGGCTCATTTTGTTTAAAATCTTACGGGTTATCATTTGGTTGATCTTGTTGTCTTCAACAACCAAAATTTTGATATTTGTTAAGTCCAAAGCATTGATTTCGTTAGGGTTTTTTGGTTTTTCAGTGATTATAGGTTCAGGAGAATAGGTTAGGGGGATTTCAAAAAAGAAACTCGATCCTTTTCCGAGTTCACTTTTCAGATATATTTTCCCCTTCAAAATTTCGATGAGACCTTTTACAATGGAAAGTCCAAGGCCAGTTCCACCGTATTTTCTGTTGATTTGTATGGAGCCCTGGGAGAAACTTTCAAACATGTGTTCTTGCTTCTCTTTTGTGATGCCAATACCATTATCCTGTATTTCAAATCTGATGGTAAAAACATCATCGGTTTGATTGAGCTTTTTCAGTCTTACCCAAATGTCACCATCTTTTGTAAACTTAATGGCGTTACCTATCAGGTTGATCAAAATTTGAGAAATTTTCAATTGATCTGCTGTAAACGTCGAAGGTAAATCCTTGTCGTATTCGTAATGGAGCTTGGTATTATTGTCAAGGGCAGAGTTGCTCAACGCTGAAATGACATTTTCGACTTTTTTCCTCAGATTAAATATCTCAGGATCCAAATCAACCTTGTTAGCCTCTATTTTATTGATCTGCAGAATGTCGTTAATGAACGTCAATAAATAGTCTCCAGAGAATTTGAGGGATTTCAAATGCGAAATTTGGTCAGGTTTTGGTTCTTCGTCCAGAAGCATGTTGGTTAAACCTGTCACCGCATACAAAGGTGTTCTCAGCTCATGTGTTACTGTTGATAAAAAATTGGCTTTTGTTTTAGAGGCCAATTCCGCTTTTTCCTTTGCAACAATAAGCTCATCATTCTTTTTATGGAGCATGTTGTTAGTTTTGAGCCTTATGTTATTGTTTTTATATAATGATAATGTTAGCAGTGATAAAATGGTGATCAAGGCAATGCTCAAAATTGTAGTAATTCTTGTCAGGTTATTTGAGGCATCCGCTTCTTCAAGCTCGACTGCCATTTTTTTCCGCTCTGAATCCTTATATTCATTAATAAATTGGGATTTTTTTTCAGGGGATAGGTTTTCACGTTTAATGTCCAGTAGTGAATCTGACAGTTGTATGTGTTTCTTTAAATATTGATTGGCGAGTTTGTAATCTTCATTTTCTTGATAAATTTCACTCAAGGTCAAATAGCCGTCGTTGATATATTCATAAATACTGTTTCGTTCAGCAAGTTCCAATCCTTCTTTAGCCATTGATAAAGCTAATTCCTGATTCCCTAATTTTTGATGGACTTTACCGCTATTGATCAGGGCACTGCTCAAAAGACCTACTTGATTGTATTTTTTTGTTAGAATGATCGTTTTTTCGAGCTTTGCCTTGGCAATTTTATAGTCTTCCAATTCAATATAAACCTTGGCTTCATTTAAATTAACATCTGCAATAAAGCGTTCTAGACCTTCTTCTTCAAATTTGGTTTTGGCAGAATTAAAATAGTCTAGAGCAACTTGATATTCCTTTTTACTGGTATGTAAAATACCACGGACGTTATAGGTAATGGCTAAATTGGCGTAATCATTGGTTTCTCTTTGCAGTTCAGCGGCTTTCGTAAGAGATATCAAAGCGCTCTCGGGCTCCTCAACTATAAATTGGACTTTCGCAATTTTTGTATGAATGCTCCCTTCACTTTTTTTGTCGCCAATATTACTGGCAATCACGAGAGCTTTTTCTAAATTATCTTTGGCATTGTAATAGTCACCGCGTTCGGTTTCAAAACCAGATTGGGAAATGTAGTTTTGAATTCGCATTTGAAGAATGTCAATATCATCATCTGCAGCATTTTGGGAAAATAGTGCAGAGGATATTAAAACAAAAAAAGCAACTATATAATAATTTGATTGGGACATTTTTTTGGTCACTTTATAAAAACAAATATAATTATTTATTCGACAAAAGTGTCTATTTCATCGCTATATTGCGAATTAAATCGAGAATTCTACTGGAATATCCAGTTTCATTATCATACCAACCTATAATTTTTATCATATTTCCGATAACAGAGGTCATTTGGGAATCGAAAACACACGAATGCTGATTGCCAACAATATCAATAGATACAATAGGATCTTCAGTATATTCCAAGATACCTTTAAGATGTGTTTCTGAAGCTTTTTTGAAGGCTAAATTAATGTCTTCAATGGAGACTGTTTTTTCAACATTTAGCGTGATGTCAGTCAAGGAGCCGTTAGGTACAGGAACTCTAATGCCGCAACCACCAATAACATCATTGAGTTTCGGAAAAATCTTGGTCAGTGCTTTTGCTGCTCCCGTTGTTGTGGGCACGATCGATTGACCAGCGGCTCTGGCACGTCTTAAATCTTTATGCGGTTGGTCATGTAAGCTCTGGTCAGTAGTATAAGAATGTACGGTGGTGATGTAAGCCTGTTTAATGCCACAAAGATCATCAATAACAGCAATCATAGGTGCTGCATTATTAGTGGTACAGGAAGCGTTTGAAATGATTGTTTCGTCTCCGGTTAGGATACTATCGTTGACGCCTAGGACAATAGTTTTTATAGAATCATCGGCAGGAGGAACCGATAGAATCACCTTCTTCGCACCGTTTTTGATATGATTTTCTAAAACTTCAAAAGTTCTAAACTTACCAGTAGCTTCAATCACAAAATCAACATTGAAGGGTGCCCAATCGATATCTCCGATTTGTTTGTGATTCAGTAAGCGAATGTGTTGATCTTCAAAAATAATATGTTCATCATCATAGGAAGTCTTCGTTTTTAAAACCCCGTGGATGCTGTCATATTTTAACAAATGGCTCAAGGTTCGAGCATCTGCTAAATCATTAATGGCAACAACTTGCATATCATTTCGTTCCTGGATCAGTCGGAATACGCGCCGACCAATGCGTCCAAATCCATTAATGGCAATGTTTATCATTAATTGATGTGTTTTTGCGCTTTGTATGACGACCTTACTAAAGCGCTACTTTCCACATGTCTAAACCCAAGATCCAATCCAATAGCTTCATACTCCTTGAATTGATCAGGAAGGATAAACTGTTTTACAGGTAAATGTTTTTTACTAGGTTGCAAATATTGTCCAATAGTAACTACGTCAACATCATTGGCTCTCAAATCATGTAGGGTTTCAATAACCTCTTCGCGGGTTTCTCCAAGACCCAGCATAATGCCAGATTTTGTTCTGCGTTGACCTTGATCTTTCAGGTATTTGAGAACACCTAAACTTCGATCATATTTGGCCTGGATTCTAACTTCTCTGGTCAGTCTTCTAACGGTTTCAATATTATGGGAAACCACTTCAGGAGCCACATCTATGATTCTGTCAATATGTTGTTCTATGCCTTGAAAATCAGGAATCAGTGTTTCTAGCGTTGTTTCAGGATTCATCCGACGCACAGCTTTGACTGTCTCTGACCACATGATACTTCCCATATCTTTCAAATCATCGCGGTCTACACTTGTGAGAACGGCATGCTTGATTTCCATTAATTTTATAGAACGGGCTACTTTTTCAGGTTCATCCCAATCCAAAACTTCTGGACGCCCCGTTTTGACGCCGCAAAATCCGCAAGAGCGTGTACAAATATTTCCTAAAATCATGAAGGTAGCTGTACCTTCTCCCCAACATTCGCCCATATTTGGACAACTTCCGGAGGTACAAATAGTATTTAAACTGTATTTGTCCACTAAACTTCTAAGCTCAGTATATTTTTTACCGGTGGGTAATTTTACTCTTAGCCACTTTGGTTTGGGTTGACGTTCTGGAATTGTTTTTGAAATGGTTTCTGTACTCATTGATTCGAAATTTTTCAATGACAAAGATACAAAGTATAATTGTAAAACTATATCATCGTGTGGTCAGATAGCTAATGATAAATCTGCTTAATTAAAAGAGCTGTGACATAAATGGATGTAAAATTTATGGTTTCAATTTTCCTTTGAGTCTTTATTTTTTGGCAATTATCTCTGCCAATAACTTTTTAGCTCTTAAGAGCTTGACTTTGACGTTATTTATAGGTTCATTAAGTTCTTCTGAAATTTCCTTATAACTCAACTCTTGGAAGTATCTTAAGTTGATAACTTCTTGGTAGTGGGGTTTAAGCTTCTTAATATCACGCAGTAGTTTTGCCAAATTCTGCTCAGTGATGAGCTTATCTTCAGGAGAAGGTGATTCGTCAATAATATCATTAAAATCGTCGGTATTGTTGTAACGGGATCTGGTTTGAAACGATGATTTTCTTTTCCTTATGAAATCAATATGAATATTCTTGGAAATCGTAATCAGCCATGTTTTGAACTCATAGGTGTCATTATAGGAGCTAATTTTATCAAAGGCTTTTGAAAAGGTTTGTATGGTGATGTCTTCTGCATCATTCTCGTTTTCGGTGCGTTTCAATTGAAAACCATAAACATCATTCCAGAAAAAATCTAATAACACATTAAATGCAGATTGGTCATTTTTTTTTGCTTTTTCAATGATTTGCTTTATTTCCAATACGTCGGTCTTGAAATGAGATTTTTTATAAAGATAGAGAATTGTGTTACAATTAAAAATATTTCGAGAAGTGGAAAATAAGGAATCAAGTCTTTTTCATTCAACTTTTTAGAAGCCAAGGTTAAATTGATAAACAAGGTAAGATATCTTGCCACTATTAATCCCACTACAATTTTCAAGTAGAATAATGTGCTGAGTAGTGCAATGCCTATAATAAAAAATAAAATTTGTGATATAAAAAACAGGGCCAAAGCAGCTTTGTGTTTTGGCTTATAATGTTTTGCGGTAGATACATGTCTGCTCTTTTGAGTTATCCACTCACTATAAGTTTTTTTAGAAAGAGATTCAGTGAAACTGACTTTAGATAATGAGATTGTCGTATTATTTGCTTCACCAATTTGATTGACAAACAAATCATCATCCCCAGATTTGATGTGCATATGATCCATAAAACCTCGAGCTTTAAAAAATAGATCTTTGGTGTAGGCCAAATTTCTACCCACGCCCATATAGGGAGTTCCCAATTTAGAATACGAAAAGTATTGAACGGCCGTCATTAAAGTTTCAAACCTGATCAGTTTGTTTAGAAATGATTTTTTGACTTTGGCATAAGCACCATATCCTAAGACGATATGATGGTCTGTTGAGAAATGATTGCTCATTTCGCTGATCCATTGGTTGGAAACCGGCTTACAGTCGGCATCTGTAAATAAAAGATGATTATGTGTTGCTGCCTTAATGCCTAAAGTGAGGGCATATTTTTTATTTCCCCAAAAAGTTTCAATGTTTTTTACATTTATAATCTTAACATTGCTATGGTCCGTCTTGAAACGTTGCATAACCTTTAAGGTGCTATCCTTTGAA
The DNA here is from genome assembly GCF_001678675.1 of Gelidibacter algens. GTDB lineage: Bacteria > Bacteroidota > Bacteroidia > Flavobacteriales > Flavobacteriaceae > Gelidibacter > Gelidibacter algens. The sequence continues at coordinate 23,175 of NZ_LZRN01000017.1, read as the reverse complement.
CTGTCATTGATCAATACCAATTCAAAATTGGGATAGTCTTGATCCAAAATATAAGGTAAAAAACGGTTTAGATTTTTGGCTTCATTTTTCGCACATACAATAACAGAGATATGAGGTTTGTGGGATGAATTGCGTATATGATCTTTCTGTTTTACTTTGGAAAAAACATAACCATAAAAGAATATTTGAACACAAAAGACTGCAACAAAAATGTAGAAAAGCACATGTAAAATAATCATTAACCTTTAAGAATGTTTAGGTTCACTGCAAGTTTCAAATTGATCAGCAGATTTTCCACAAAACCCACATGCGTTACCATCTTTGTTGAGCATTGGATTTTGGCTGGCACAAGTGCCTGCAAATTTTCCGTCTTTTTTTGCCCATAATTTAATGGCAATACCAGCAATTCCAAGACCTAAGAGAATAAATGTTATGAGTAAAAGTTTCATGAGCTTAAAATTTTTACAAAGATAAGGCTTTTAAACAATTTTAAGTACTTTGAGCGCAAGAGTTCAGTAGGATTACTAACAAACAAAAAACCACCCTTTTGAGGTGGTTTTGAACTAAATAATTTATAAATTTCTATTGATTGTTTTTGAGAATAATTTCTGCTACCGAGTTCTCGGCATGTGCTTTATTGATTTGTGATCCTGATTTAGGCTCTATAGTAATGCTTAAGCCAAGTGCATTTTCCATGTAGGGAATCGTTTTTAGCTTACGCTCAGATTCATCTAAAATCCCGAGGTTGACCATTCTGTCCTGTAATTCTGCCCAAATTTGGTAGGTCTGGTTTTCAGGTAATCTAGGCAACGACACCACATCAATCATTGATGTTTTATCTACAGCATTGATATACGCCACAGTTTTGAGATTCTTGGCTCTTGAATTTCCTCTTAAGACATATTTTTCAGTTTCTGGATTGTTCAATTTCATAAACTGAAGCATCACATTTTCTAGTCTATGGTTGTTTTCCTCAATATCACTTCTAAGATCAAAAATCTCATCTACGACAACTTGATTCTCAGTATTTAAAGACATGTTTTGTTCGTAAAGTAAAAAAGAGGATCCTGCAAATATTAGGGCAGCAATGCTAGCTGCTATGCTGAACCAAGGTGTGCGTTTTTGCTTAATGCGTGGAGACATTTGTACCACTGGTGTCTCATCTGAAATTTCCAGTTGAATGTCATCCAAAATAAACCTTGGAGCTTCGACTAGGCTCGCTTTTGCTAAAATCTCTAAATTGTCTTGAAGTCTATCATATTCTAATGCAACTTCATGAAACTCAGCTATATAACTTTCGACTTCTAAATTTTCTATTAGGAGAAGTGGTGCCCAAGATATAGCTATCCAATAGGCCCGATTCCATAAAATTGTGTAATTTTTTTTCCATTATTCCTAAACTTTAATCGTTGAAAAGTTTTCGTAGATCTCTCAACCCAATTTTCAAACGAGATTTTATTGTCCCAAGCGGTATGTCTAGCTCATCACTAGCTTCCTGTTGTGTCATGCCCTCAAAAAACAAGGCATTTAGCACAATCTGGTACTTTTCATCTAGTTTGGTAACATGCATTTTCAAATCTATAACGTCTTGATTTAAACTTGCGGTTGGTAAAATATATACGTTAGATTTGTCGATTTGGACTTCTTTTTCGAAACGATTGTTGAAACTTCTTAATTTATCAATGGCCGTGTTGCGTGCAATCCGGTAGAGCCAAGTAAAAAGTTTTGCTTTCTTAGAATCGTATTTTTTGGAGTTTTTCCAGATTTTCACAAAACTCTCCTGTAAGGCATCTTGGGCGAGTTCTTCGTTATTGGTTATTTTTAAAATAACACCATAAAGGCTATCAGAATAATTTTCATAAAGTAAATTAATCGCAGCTTTGTCTCCTTTTCCAAGAAGTTGAACAATATGTTCTTCTAATGAGTAGCTCAAAAAGTTAAAATTTAATTTAATATCAGGTTATAAAGTCCAGATACGTTTTTCTTTCGTATATCAACTATAAGGTGGTAAAATTACAAAGAAACTACCTTACATTTAAATATTGTTTTTATATCTGTAGCGTTGAAATTTCTTCTTTTCAAAGGGATTGATTAATAGCTTTTTCAATTGACACTACAGTGATTATATCAAGGCTTCAACTTAAATAGTTGAAGCCTTTTTATATGATGTTGACTTCCATTTCTATGGTGATCCCAAAAATTTGCTGTATTGTTTTTTGAATGAGCTTGGCTAGATTTAAGATGTCTGAGCCTTTGGCGTTACCGTAATTGACCAAAACTAGAGCTTGTTTTTTGTGGACGCCATATTGATCAAAGGTTTTACCCTTAAACCCTGATTTTTCAATTAGCCAACCTGCAGGGATTTTCACTTCACTAGGAGAAATACTATAGCTTGGAATCTCAGGAAAGTTAATTTTTAACTTTTCATAATGACTTTTGGAAATGATTGGATTTTTAAAGAAACTGCCGCTATTGCCTATTTCTTTAGGGTTGGGGAGTTTGCTTTCCCGTATGTTTATTACTGCCTTTGAAATATCCTGTATGGTAGGTTTCACGATGCCCATGGCTTCTAATTCTGTAGCAATGGCACCGTATTCCGTATGGAGTTGGTGCTCGACTTTGGTCAATTTGAAGGTGGCATCCAAAATAATATATTGATCTTTTTTAGCCTGTTTGAATATAGATTCACGATATCCAAATTGACAGGCCTCTTTAGTAAAAGTTTCCAATTTATTGGTTTTTATGTTTAAGGCGTCGCAAGACACAAAAACATCTTTGATCTCAACCCCATAGGCGCCGATGTTTTGAATGGGAGCGGTGCCCACATTTCCAGGGATTAAGGACAAATTCTCAAGGCCTCCAAAATCATGTTCTAAACACCATAACACAAACTCATGCCAGTTTTCACCAGCATTTGCTTTAACAAGAACGAAATCTTCTTGATGGTCAATGATTTCAATACCCTTGAGTGCTACTTGAATCACCAAGCAATCCAAATCCTTGGTGAGCAACATATTACTGCCGCCACCAAGAATGAATTTATCTGGATAAGCATCTAAGCTCAATGCCTCTATTAATTCTGCTAGACTTTCAACCTTTATAAAATACTTTGCACGAGCGTCTAGCCCAAAAGTATTATAGGTTTTAAGTGATATGTTTTTTTGGATTTGCACTAGTTATTGGGGTAAACTTTTAAGGCTTCCTTTAAAATATGAACTGCTCTAATGAGACTTTGTTCATTGAGAACGTATGCTATTCTGATTTGATTCAATCCTACATTTGGTGTAGAATAAAACCCTGCTGCAGGAGCAACCATTACTGTTTCTTTGTTATAATCATAACTTTCCAAAAGCCATTGGGCAAAATGATCTGCATTTTTAATTGGCAATTCTACAATACAGTAGAAGGCGCCTTTTGGCTCTGCAACTTTAAGGCCGTCAATTGTCTTCAATTCTCTAATTAGCGTATTTCTTCTTTTCTCGTACTCTACAATAACATCATCAAAATAACTCTGAGGGGTATTTAAGGCTGCTTCACTAGCAATTTGTGCTAGGGTAGGAGGGCTCAAACGTGCTTGTGCAAATTTTAATGCCGTTTGGATAACTTCCTTGTTTTTAGAAACCAAATATCCAATTCTGGCACCGCACATACTGTAACGCTTAGATACAGAATCAATCATAATAGCGTAATCTTCTAAGCCTTCTTCCTGCATAATGGAGTAAAACTCATTGCCTTCATACACAAATTCTCTATAAACTTCATCAGCAATTAAGAAGAGGTCATGTTTTTTTACAATGACGGCTAGTTTTTTGATTTCTTCTCTAGAATAAAGATACCCTGTAGGATTACCTGGGTTACAAATTAAAATGGCTTTTGTTTTATCTGTAATCAGTTTTTCAAATTCTTCAATAGGAGGCAACGCAAAGTTGTCCTCTATTTTAGAAATCACAGGCACAACTTTGATGTCAGACGCTATGGAGAATCCGTTGTAATTGGCATAAAAAGGTTCAGGAATTATGATCTCATCGTCTGAGTCCATTACACTCCCAAAGGCAAACAGCAAAGCTTCACTACCGCCTGTGGTTACAATAATATCGGTATGACTTACATTGATATTGTTTTTAGCATAGTATTGCGCTATTTTTTTTCTGTAATCTTCAGAACCTTCAGAGCGTGTATAGGCCAATATGTCCAAAGAATGCACTCTAACAGCATCCAAAGCAACTTCGGGCGTTTTGATATCAGGCTGCCCAATGTTTAAATGATATACAGTTTTACCATCTTTATAGGCTTGTTCAGCGTATGGTACTAGTTTTCTTATAGGAGAAGACGGCATCAACTGCCCTTTTTGAGAAATTTTTGGCATAAGAATAAAATTTAAGAGGCAAAGTTCTGAAAATTATCTCGAAGATTTTTGAAAATGAGGATGTAAATAAAGAATGTGGTGCTAAAGAATTGTAAATTGCTGTAACCCTATCACTTTTTTATTGTTTTTTAGATTTTTAGTCTTTATGTTTTTCATGGTATTTTGCGATTTTACCTATGCGCAGAGTCAATTCAATTTGATTAGAACAGAGCGTACAAAAGTGAATTTTCAATTGATTGACAACCTTATTATTATTCCAGTGGAGATAAATGGTGTTGCCCTGTCGTTTCTGTTAGATTCAGGTGTGAGCAAACCGATATTGTTCAATATTATCAACTCATCGGATGGGTTGGAATTTACAAATCTTGAAAGCATTTATTTGCGCGGTTTGGGAGACGGTGATTATGTGGTAGCTTTAAAGTCAGAGCAAAATCTTTTCAAAATTGGTGCTGCTACAAATGTCAATCAGGACGTTTATATAATTACTGATGCCTCAATTAATTTCACACCAAGATTGGGCGTTCAAGTGCATGGGATTATAGGGTATGATATTTTTAAGGATTTTATTGTTGAAATCAATTATGGCTCCAAATTTCTAAGGTTAAACAATCCTAAAACTTTTAAATATAAAAACTGCAGAACATGTGAAACTCTTAATCTCACATTGGTCAACAATAAACCATTTATTGATGCTAGTGTTGTAGCTAACAACAAAAAAGTACCTGTAAAATTATTAATGGACTCAGGTGGGAGCGATGCACTTTGGCTTTTTGAAGATGATTCATTAGGACTGGTTCCTGAAAACAATCAGTACTTCGTGGATTTTTTAGGGAAGGGATTGAGCGGCAGTGTGCATGGTAAACGGTCAAAATTAGAGGAGTTTTCCATCAATGATTTCCATCTTAAAAACCTGAATGTGGCTTATCCTGATTCGGCTTCAGTGAGTTTCGCAAGAAAATTTAAGGAGCGTAGTGGCAGTATGGCGGGGGAATTATTGAAACGGTTTAACATCATAATGGATTATGGAAATGGGAAGGTGACCTTCAAGAAGAATAAGTATTTCAATGCTCCATTTGAATACAATAAAAGTGGCATTATTTTAGAACAGGCTGGAGTTAGAATAGTGAAGGAGCGTGAAAGCAATCGGTTTAAAGATGACCAATCTTCGGATAAGCTTATGATTATAGAAGCCTATAAATATGAACTTAAACCCGCGTTCAGTATTGTGGAATTGAGACCTGACTCTCCCGCAGAAAGAGCAGGTTTACTGTTGGGGGATATCATTCTTTCGGTTAATGGTAGAGAAACGCATCCGCTCAAACTACAGGAGGTCAACACATTTTTTAGAGAGGAAGAAGGAAAGCCTATTAAGCTTGTTATTGAAAGGGATGGCGTGATCATGACCTTTCGTTTTAAATTGGAAAGTTTATTTTTAAAAAAAAAAGCCCTCAAATTGAGAGCTCTGTATTGTAAACTAAAGAACAATGTTATTGTTCCATGACACTTTTATCTTGTTTCTCTAAAACACTAGTTTTGCTAGAATCGATAACATCACCTTTGATTTTTAGAGCAACCGTTGGCGTTTCAGCATTTGACAAGACAGTAATAGTCTTGCGTATTGGGTTGACACGTTGTGTGTCATATTTTACTTGTATTTCACCTTTCTGTCCTGGAAGGATTGGTCCTTCAGGTTTTTTTGGTACAGTGCAACCGCAAGTTGAAGAAACTTTTGAAATGATCAATGGAGCATTACCAGTGTTCGTAAATTCAAAAACACGAACCCCATCAGCACCTTTTTCTATTGTGCCATAGTCTATGACATCAGTTTTAAACTCAATCTTTGCTACTTTGTCTTGTGCAAATGCAGAAATGCTCAGCATTCCTACAAAAACTATTGCTATTAAATTTTTCATCATTTTATATTTAAATTGATAGCGTCAAAATTACTTACTTTTAATCGTTTTGCAAAATTTATTAGACGTATGACATCAATCTGTTTAAAAGTGACGTCTTAAATTGGGTTAATAATTGTTTTTATAATTTCACAAAAACAGAAATATAAGTAACTTTGCCTGTTAACATTCAAAGAAACAAAAACAGTACCAAAGTATGCAAATCCCAGCAAAATATTCCGCGTCTAGTGTCGAAGATAAATGGTATTCCTATTGGTTGGAACACAAGTATTTTAGGTCCGTTCCAGATGAGCGTGAGCCGTATACTATTGTGATTCCACCGCCAAATGTTACTGGAGTATTGCATATGGGGCATATGTTGAACAATACCATTCAAGATGTGCTCATTCGAAGAGCGCGCTTACAAGGCAAAAATGCCTGCTGGGTGCCAGGTACAGACCACGCCTCCATTGCAACGGAAGCTAAAGTAGTGGCTAAATTGAAGGAGCAAGGTATTGATAAAAACAAGCTATCCCGTGAAGAGTTTTTAAGTCACGCATGGGATTGGACGCAGGAGTATGGTGGGGTGATTCTTGAGCAATTGAAAAAGTTGGGGTGTTCCTGTGATTGGGACCGCACCAAATTTACAATGGATGATGAGATGAGCGAATCTGTCATCAAGGTTTTTGTGGATTTATACAACAAAGGTTTAATTTATCGTGGCTACCGAATGGTCAATTGGGATCCGGAAGCTAAAACCACCTTGTCTGATGAAGAGGTGATTCATGTTGAGCGCACTGATGCATTGTACTACGTCAACTATCAAATAGAAAATCAAGAGGATTTTGTAACCATTGCTACCACGCGTCCGGAAACCATTTTGGGTGATACAGCAATTTGCGTGAATCCAAATGATGAGCGCTTTCAACATTTGATCGGCAAAAATGTCATAGTGCCAATATGTAATAGAGTTGTGCCCATTATAGCAGATGACTATGTGGATATGGAATTTGGGACAGGGTGTTTGAAGATTACCCCTGCACATGATGTAAATGATAAGGAAATTGGTGATAGACATCAATTGGAGGTTGTAGATATCCTTAATGATGATGCAACGCTGAATAGTTTCGGTTTACATCATCAAGGAAAAGATCGCGTTGTGGCCCGTAAAGATGTGACCAAAGAATTGAAAGAAATGGGCATTCTTGTAAAAACGGAAGACATCACTCATAAAGTAGGCACAAGTGAACGGACCAGAGCGGTTATAGAGCCTCGACTTTCTGATCAATGGTTTTTGAAAATGGAAGATCTTGTAAAGCCTGCTATCAAAGCGGTGTTGGAAGATGAAGAGGTGAAACTATTTCCAAAACGTTTCAATAATACCTACCGCCATTGGATGGAGAACATTCGCGACTGGAATATTTCACGTCAGTTACTTTGGGGCCAACAGATTCCTGCTTATTTCTATGGCGATGGGAAAGATGATTTTGTCGTGGCGGAAACTCCAGAGGAAGCCTTGACCTTAGCACGACAAAAAGCAAACAATCCTCAGCTTACAACAGCTGATTTAATACAGGATAAAGATGCATTAGATACGTGGTTCTCCTCATGGTTGTGGCCAATAAGTGTTTTTGATGGCATCCGCAATCCTGACAATCCTGAAATTGACTATTACTATCCTACCAATGATTTAGTCACAGGACCAGATATTTTGTTTTTTTGGGTGGCACGTATGATCGTGGCTGGGTATGAATACAGAGATAAAAAACCATTTGAAAATGTATATTTAACCGGGTTGGTGCGTGATAAGCAACGTCGGAAGATGAGTAAATCATTAGGAAATTCTCCTGATGCCTTAAAATTGATTGACGATTACGGGGCTGATGGGGTGCGTGTGGGACTTTTATTGAGCTCTGCGGCCGGAAACGATTTGATGTTTGATGAAGAGTTGTGCAACCAAGGAAAAGGGTTTGCCAATAAAATTTGGAATGCCTTCAGATTGGTAACAGGATGGGAAGTTGCAGAAATTGACCAGCCGGAAGCCTCGAAGATTGCGGTAGAATGGTACCAATCTAAGTTTCAGTATGCCTTGGCTGAAATAGAAGATCACTATAGTAAATACAGACTCTCTGATGCATTGATGGGCATTTATAAGTTGGTGTGGGACGATTTCTGTTCATGGTTATTGGAAATGATCAAGCCAGAATATCAGCAACCTATAGATTCAAAAACATTTAAGAGTGTGATTGAAATCTTCGAATCTAATTTAAAAATATTACATCCGTTCATGCCGTTTTTGACCGAAGAAATTTGGCATTTTATTGCAGAAAGAACGCCAGAAGAAGCATTGATCGTTGCAAAATATCCTAAAGTGAAATCGTTTGATGCCCAGCTAATTTCTGACTTTGAAATGGTAAAAGAGGTGATTTCAGGAATTAGAACTATTAGAAAGGACAAAAACATTTCCTTTAAAGACAGCATTGAATTATCAGTCATCAATAACGAAAGTTTGTCAGAGCGCTATAATTCAGTCATTGCGAAAATGGGAAATATTTCTAAAATGGACGCTGTTAGTGATGCTGTAAATGGTGCATTGAGTTTCAGAGTAAACGCCAATGAATATTTTATCCCAATTTCTGGAGCCATTAATGTGGAAGAAGAAATCAAGAAACTGAAAGATGAATTGCACTATACTCAAGGATTCCTAAAATCGGTACAGAGTAAATTATCAAATGAACGTTTTGTAAACAATGCTCCGGAACAAGTGTTGCAGAATGAGCGCAATAAAGAAGCTGACGCTTTGGCAAAAATAGAAACGATTACAGCGAGTTTAGCCAATTTGAAATAGAATGGATTACTACCATTTTTTGATAAGAACCTGCCTTTATTAAGCAGGTTTCTTTATGTAAACACTAACTTTTAATTGAGATTATGTACTTTAAAATCTAAATCCTGGATAATGAATTCCCTACCACTCGTTGATCCGGTTGGAATCGAGTTTTATAAAAATAAAGAGCAAAATCGTAAATGCCCAAAGTCCGGAGCCTCCGTAACTAAAGAAGGGGAGCGGGATGCCTATGGTTGGGATCAAGCCCATCACCATGCCGATGTTGATCATAAAATGTAGAAATAGGATTGAGGCAACACAGTACCCATAAACTCGGCTAAATTGTGATTTTTGTAGCTCTGCCAAATAAAGGATACGAAGCATGAGTGCAACAAATAGAAGGATCACAAGGGCACTGCCCAGAAAGCCCCATTCCTCTCCGACGGTGCTAAAAATATAATCTGTGTGTTGTTCAGGCACAAACTTACCAGTTGTTCTTGTGCCTTCTAAAAATCCTTTTCCAGTTAATCCTCCAGAACTGATGGCTTTTTCAGACTCATTAAGATTGTAAAGAATGGTCTGCTTCATTTGCTGTAGCTTCTCAGGATCCTTTTCCAAACGCAACCATAAACTAATTCGGTCCTTTTGATGCTCTTGAAGTATGCTGTTGTAAAAATATGTTATCCCAAAGGAAACCCCCACACATAGTAAAACGATGGCAATGGGCTGAATAAGCTGCGGACGTTTTTTTCGTCCTAAAAAGTGGTGCCCAAATATTAATAGTGCAGCAACTGAGCTGGCAATAACCACGTTGAACTTAAGTGCTAAAACAGATAATAGGATTAAGAAGACAGCAATTACAAGATAAATCTGTTGTAGCCCTTCTCTGTAAAACACAAAAAAGAAGGCTGCGTAAACCACAGTACTTCCTGCATCATTTTGCAATAGAATCAAGACCGCAGGTAGCACAATAATAGCTATCGTTTTGATTTGGTCTTTAAAGGTTTTTATATTTGTTTGAAGATCGCTTATGTATTTTGCTACGGCCAAAGAAGTCGCAAACTTGGCGAACTCACTTGGTTGAAGCGTCATGCCACCAATAGCATACCAAGCAGTAGCACCATTCACATTTTTTCCAAAAATAAAGAGGCCTACCAAAGACAACATCGATACGAAAAAAATAACACTGGCAAAACGTTCATAAAACTTGGCGTCTAATGCTAGGATAAGAATGATCAAGCCGATTGTGAAAAGAATAAATACTGATTGTTTGCCGTAGGGTTGACTCATGTCAAAATAGTTGGTTATTTCTCCAGAATGGGAGGCAGACATGATGTTGAGCCATCCAAAACCAACAAGCAGCAGAAACAGGGCAATCGTAATCCAATCAAAATTTAATCCTCTGTGATCTCTTTGCATGTATTATTACTTAAATGGGGATAATGAGGTGACAGGATTTGGAACAGTATCTTTTGTGATTTTATCTATGACCTGTAAAGCAGATTCCCGGTTGATCCCAAAAGGTGCACCAGAATAAGGTTTTTCATATTCATTTTCCAAGCTATGGGTTAAAATCCAATTTTCCATAGAGGTCATGGTCACTTCCTTATTAATGTACTGCTCAATCATCAAACTGGCTATACGCCCTGCAAAGCGGCTTCCCCAATACCCGTTTTCAACAAAAACAGCAATAGCAATTTTAGGATTGTCTTTTGGCGCAAAGGCAACAAATATGGAGTGGTCTGTCAATTGGGTGCGTTGCCCGTCTATATTCATGAAGTTTTCAGCCGTTCCAGTCTTTCCGCAAATTTCAATTCCGGGCACCTGAAGGCTGTAAGCTGTACCTGAATTGTAAACATCAAACATCCCTTGTACCACAGGTTCAAAATTTTCTTTGTCAATAGTGGTGTAATTACGTGTGGTATATTTTTCGTCAATAGTTTCTCCTTCAATGTTTTTAATGATATGAGGGGTGTAATAATATCCACGATTGCTAATGGCAGCTACCATATTTGCCAATTGGATAGGCGTTGCCTCAACTTCTCCTTGGCCAATGGCGTTAGAGATGTTATAGGTAGAAGCCCACCTATTTTCGCCATACCATTTATCATAGAAATCGCCGTCAGGAATACGTCCTTTATTTCCTATTTTGAGGTCATATCCCAAATAGTCTCCCAATCCGAAACTTTTAAGATGGTTACTCCACACATCCATTCCATCATGTGGCTTATCATATTTATCGATGATGCGTCTATATACGTTAGCAAAATAGGCGTTGCAAGATTGAGCAATGCCACCATTCATAGCTAAAGGACTTGCGTGACTGTGACATCCGGTGAGTTTTCTGCTTCCCAAATAATAACCATTTCTACAATGGAACTTCTCCTCTGTTGTGACGACGTTTTCTTGAAGGCCTATCAATGCATTTAATACTTTAAAAGGTGACCCTGGTGGATATTGTGCTTTTAAACTTCTATCAAATAGCGGTTTTGCGATTGTATCTGTATACAGTTTGGAAAAATTTCTTGAGCGCTGTCTGCCCACCAACAAATTTGGATTATAGGAAGGTGCGGATACCATGGCGATAATTTCGCCAGAACTTGGTTCTATGGCTATGATCCCGCCGCGCTTATGCCGCATCAGTAGCTCACCATATTCCTGAAGTTCAGAATCTATGGTAATAGTGATGTCATGTCCAGGTTGAGGCAAGGTGTCATAAATACCATCTTTGTATGCGCCAATATCTCTATTGAATCGATCTTTCTGTATGAATTTTATACCTTTCACACCTCGCAGAACTTCTTCATAGGATAATTCTACCCCTTGTTTGCCAATTAAATCGCCACTCTCATAATAAGGATCGTTTTCAATAATATAATTGTTGACTTCTCCAATATCTCCCAATACATTAGCGCCTATTGTGGTCTGGTAATCTCTTAGAGAACGTTTTTGAATATAAAAACCTTCGTATTTACGGATCTTCTCCTGCAAAACGGCATATTCAATTCTTGATAGTTGTGGAATAAAAACAGAGGGTAATCGCGGTGAGTATTGGTAAGCTTTATTGTAGAAATTTATAAAATCTTCTTTGGTAATTCTCAACAGGTTGCAAAATTCTAAAGTGTCCAACGGTTTTACCTCACGAGGTATAAACATCACATCGTAAGACGGTTGGTTGGCCACAAGTAATTTGTTGTTTCGGTCATAAACATAACCACGTTTTGGGTAGTCATAAACCTTTCTTATGGCGTTGTCATCATACAAGCTGTATGGTTCTTCATTATAAACCTGAAGATAAAATAAGCGTGAAATAAAAACTAAACCTACAACAACAATAATAGAAAGGAGCAACAATTTTCTCATTTACGTTTTTTGCTAAAAAGTATTGTGATAATCAAACAAAGGAGTATAGTGAAAATACTAGAGAATAACGTTTTTTGCAAGATTAAAATTATTTTAGAAATGTTAAAAATTTCTAAGGAATACATTATAAAGTGATGGATAAAAATCAGCGCAGAAAAATAGATGAGCCTACTGCTAAAATCTGTTTGGCTGAACTTGATAGATTGATAATCGTAAACCATACCAAACGAAAACTTGAGAAAGACAGGCCTTATAAAAGCCAAGGTCACGCAAGCAGCGGCATGAATACCTCCTGAGTCCGAAAACACGTCCACACAAAAACCGAGTAAAAATGCTAAGAAAACAAATAGCGTTCGATTATTGTTCACCGGAAATAAAATGATAAATAGGATGTAAATATAGGGATTGATATACCCCATAAAGTTGATATGGTTAAAGATCAGTACTTGCACCAAAATCAAAACGACAAACCTTGCGGCCATATTAAGGGCAACTTTAGTCATCTTTTGGTTTTTGTAAGGATTTTATTTCGGCAGCCTGTAAATTTTCAACAACATAAACGTGACCAATATTGGTCATGTCATTGAAAAGTTTCACATTTACGGTATAGCTATCACCACCATTATCTATTTTATAGGAATTGACCGTACCAATTAAAACGCCTTTTGGAAAAATAGTCGATTGCCCGCCAGTAACAATAGTATCTCCAATAGCTACAGGTGCAAATTTTGAAATGTCAATAAGCTGCGCAAACTCAGCTGATTCCGTATTCCATACTAATGACCCAATGTGATTGGTCTTCTTTAATTGGGCATTGATCCGGCTTCGCGTATTTAAAATGGATAGCACCGAAGAGAAATTTTGTGAGGTGTTTTCAATAATACCAACAATACCTTGTGAGGTTATGACGCCATAATCAATCTTGATACTGTCTTTTTTTCCTTTATTGATGGTCAAATAATTAGCGGTTTGGGAATAACTGTTTTTATAAACATCAGCAGTCCTAAACTTGTAGTGTGAGTTAAACTTGAGACTATCTGTAAAGCTTATTTTTGAAGTATCTCGGTCAAAATTATGCACAATAGATTTTAACATACGGTTCTCTTCCAACAAAGCCTTGTTTTGCTCTACAAGATTGAAGTATTGTCCAACCCCGTTGGCTACTTTATAGATGCTTCCCGTAACCATATTGGAAGAATTGATAAACTTACTTTTGTGATAGGAGTGTGACTGGATGGTGAAAAATAGAGACAACCCGAAGAGCAACAAAAACACGAGGAAAGTTTTGTTCCGAAGTACAAAGTTTATAATTTGTTGCATTGGGGCTTACTATTTTATCAATATACTTTTGAATTTAGGAAGATTTTTCAATACAATTCCCGTTCCTCTAACCACAGCTCTTAAAGGATCTTCAGCAATATACACAGGTAAATCTGTTTTTTGAGACAAACGCTTGTCCAAGCCTCTAAGCATGGAGCCTCCACCAGCCAAATAAATTCCAGTATTGTAAATATCTGCCGCCAATTCAGGTGGCGTTTGTGATAGGGTTTCCATCACCGAATCTTCAATACGTAAAATGGATTTGTCAAGTGCTTTTGCAATTTCTCGGTAAGAAATTTGAACCTGCTTTGGTTTTCCTGTTAAAAGATCACGCCCTTGAACGCTCATTTCATCAGGTGGTAATTCTAAATCTTCGGTTGCAGCACCAATCTGTATCTTAATTTTTTCAGCTGTACGCTCACCCACATAAAGGTTGTGTTGGGTGCGCATATAGTATACAATATCGTTCGTAAACACATCACCAGCAACCTTAACAGATTTGTCACAAACAATCCCGCCCAGGGCAATAACGGCAATTTCTGTAGTTCCGCCACCTATATCTACAATCATATTCCCTTTTGGTTGCATGATATCAATACCAATACCAATAGCTGCGGCCATTGGTTCATGTATCAAATACACCTCTTTGCCATTAACACGTTCACACGATTCTTTAACAGCGCGCATCTCTACCTCAGTAATTCCGGAAGGGATACACACCACCATGCGTAATGCAGGGGTAAAAAACCTCTTCTTTAATGCAGGGATGTTCTTGATAAACAAATTAATCATCTGTTCAGACGCGTCAAAATCAGCAATAACACCATCTTTTAATGGCCTTATCGTTTTGATGTTTTCATGCGTTTTTCCTTGCATCATGCTGGCTTCTTTACCAACAGCGATTATTTTTCCCGAAATTCGGTCTCTTGCAACTATGGATGGACTATCTACAACTACTTTGTCGTTGTGAATAATCAAGGTGTTTGCGGTTCCTAAGTCTATGGCTATTTCTTCTGTTAAGAAATCAAAAAATCCCATGTGCTATTATTGATTGTAGGTTGATATTAGATGTTTGCTGATATTGATGTAAAAGTAATAAAAGTTAATAAATATCAACGATTTTATTATATACGTGTTTCTCCTGATTTTAGTTGAGTTTCCGTTATGTTTTTTTAATTAAAAAATCTATCTCAAAAATTCGCTGTAATTTTTATTTTCAGGTTTGTATTAATGCTTAAAATGACGTGTGCCGGTAAATACCATGGCTACATTGTTGTCATTACAATAGGCAATGCTCAAGTTGTCCTTGATAGAGCCTCCTGGTTGAATTACCGCAGTAACACCTGCATTTTTGGCAATTTCCACACAATCAGGAAAAGGGAAAAAGGCATCGCTTGCCATCACAGCGCCATTTAAATCAAAACTGAAAGATTGCGCTTTGTGGATGGCTTGGTTAAGAGCGTCGACACGACTGGTCTGTCCGGTTCCACTGGCACACAATTGTTTGTTTTTTGCCAATACAATGGTGTTAGATTTGGTGTGCTTGCAAATTTTTGAAGCGAATATCAAATCTTCTAACTCGTTTTGAGAAGGTTTATTGTTGGTAGTATAACTTAAATCAGAAACGACATCTGTTTTAGTGTTCTTGTCCTGAACCAAAATGCCGTTCAAACATGTTCTTACGGTTGTTTGTGGAAGCTCCACTTCTTTTTGTATTAATAGGATTCTGTTTTTCTTGCCTTCTAACAGTTGTTGCGCTTCCGCAGAAAAACTAGGGGCAATCACCACTTCACAGAACAAACTGTGAATTTCTTCAGCGGTGGTCTTATCAATTTCAGTGTTTGCAATTAAAACACCACCAAATGCCGAAACTGGGTCCCCCGCCAAAGCATCTAAATAAGCTTGGTGCAGGGTGTCTCTTTGCGCAAATCCGCAAGCATTATTATGTTTCAAGATAGCAAAGGTTGGTGCTTCTCCTTTAAACTCGTTCATCAAATTGACAGCGGCGTCCACATCCAATAAATTGTTATAGCTTAATTCTTTACCGTGCAATTGGGTAAACATCGCTTCAAAATCGCCATAGAAAAATCCTTTTTGATGAGGGTTTTCACCATAGCGGAGAGCCTTGCCATTTGTTTCACTGATCTTGAAAACAGGTTCTTCTTGGTTTTTGTTGAAATAATTAAAAATTGCAGTATCGTAATGAGAGGAGACGTTGAAGGCTTTAGCTGCAAAACGTTTACGATCTTCTTCTGAAGTTTCACCGTTTTTCGACGCTAAAAGCTCCAAAAATTCATTATAATCATCAACAGATGAAACGCAAACCACATCAGAGTAGTTTTTGGCAGCAGCTCTAATCAAGGAAATACCTCCAATGTCAATTTTTTCAATGATATCTTCATGACTTGAATCAGAAGCCACCGTTTTTTCAAACGGATAAAGATCCACAATTACCAAGTCAATTTGTGGGATTGAAAACTCTGCCAGTTCTGCTAAATCTTTAGAGTTATTTTGACGGTTTAAAATTCCCCCAAAAACCTTTGGGTGCAAGGTCTTGACACGGCCGCCTAAAATGGAAGGGTAAGAGGTTACATCTTCTACAGGAACCACGTCAATGCCCAGGTCTTTAATAAATTTTTCAGTGCCTCCAGTAGAGTAAATTGTAACGCCTAATTGGTTTAATTGTTTTACAATAGGTTCTAAGCCGTCTTTACTGAAAACAGAAATCAAGGCAGAAGAAATAGTTTTGTTATGCATGCTGTGTTGTGTATGGTTTGGCCCCATTTTGCAATGTAAGCGATAGAAAATTAAATATTAATAAAAAAAGTTTTTTGTTAACCGCAAAAGTACAATATATAGAAGACAATTTGAGGTAAGCGGGGGGAGTTTATTTGTGTTTTTTGTAACAAAAAATTGTTGAAAACGTCCTATCTTTAAATTTGTCTTAAAACCACCAAAAATACATGTTGCTTTACTTACGCCTATTCAAAGAAAGTTTCTCCTTTGCCATAAACGCTCTTACCAACAATAAGCTGCGTACCTTTTTATCTCTTTTGGGTGTCACTATTGGTATTTTCTCCATCATCGCCGTTTTGGCAGCCGTAGATTCCTTGGATAGAAATATTCAGGATCAATTATCTGGTTTAGATAAAAATACCATTTATTTGACTAAGTTTTCCTTTGGACCAACTGAGGTGCCACGTTGGCAGCGTGATAATTTTCCTCAAACCGAGTACGATGATTTTGATTATATCAGACGCACTGTGCCAGACATTGCAGCCTCCGCCTATGTTATTTTTGGAAATTCGGAAACCGTCAGGTATGAGTCTGAAACGATTGCTGGAGTCTCAGTTAATCCGGCCTCCAACGAAATTTATGAGATCGAGAATATAAAAATTGAAGATGGACGATTTTACACAGAATCAGAATCTATTAATGGCTCTCCAGTAGTAGTTTTGGGATATTCCATTGCTGAAAATTTGTTCGGTAATGTGAGCCCATTAGGTAAACAAATTAGAATCTACGGTCGAAAATTGACAGTGATTGGGGTGATGAAAAAAATGGGTGCTGGGTTTGGCGGTAACCCTGATGATAAAGCATACTTGCCCGCCAACTTTGTGAGACGTTTTCAAAATGGGGGCGTTGACGGTATCCCAGGGGCAATCCTTATAAAACCTGAAAAAGGGGTAGATATTGGTGCTTTTGAAGACGTTTTAA
The DNA here is from genome assembly GCF_001678675.1 of Gelidibacter algens. Lineage (GTDB taxonomy): Bacteria > Bacteroidota > Bacteroidia > Flavobacteriales > Flavobacteriaceae > Gelidibacter > Gelidibacter algens. The sequence continues at coordinate 5,690 of NZ_LZRN01000017.1, read as the reverse complement.
AACAAAAATTTAGAGCCTACAGAGGCTTAAAAGCTGGAGATCCAGATAACTTTTTTATCAACAAAATTTCAGGTTTTACTGACGCTATTGATGGTATTATCGGCACCATGAATATCATGGGTTGGATTATTAGTGGTTTCTCATTGTTGGTTGGTGGTTTCGGAATTGCAAATATTATGTTTGTGAGTGTTAAGGAACGTACCAATCTTATTGGGATTCAAAAATCGCTCGGTGCTAAAAACCGTTTTATTTTGTTGCAGTTTTTGTTTGAAGCAACAATTTTGGCAATCATTGGAGGTTTGGTTGGACTAGTATTTGTTTGGCTCACTTCCATAATTGTAAATCTATCTGAAATTACGGGGGATTTCAAATTTGTTCTTTCTGCAGGTAATATGTTTTTAGGATTTATATTGTCCACTATTATCGGACTGATTTCTGGCGTGATTCCAGCTATTTCTGCATCACGGTTAGATCCTGTAGAGGCAATTAGAACAGGTATTTAATCAAAGACAAGGTGTAAAAAAAACTAAAATTCCAAATTCCAATACATTTACTCAGTATTGGAATTTGGAATTTTTATAGTGTATTTTACGAAAGTAACGTAGCGACTTTAGTAAATCCTTAGCGTCTCTGCGAGAATAGTTTTATAAGAGCGATGCAACTTGAGTACATACAAACTCCAAAAACCGTTCATCTTCTTCTGAAAAAGGATCTGGTGTGTTGGAGTCAATATCAATCTGACCAATGTTTTCGCCATTCACAAAAATTGGAACCACAATTTCTGCTTTTACGGTCATACTACAGGCGATGTAATTATCCTGAGCTGAAACATCTGGCACCACAAAATTCTGGTTGCTCACCGCCACTTGTCCGCAAATTCCTTTTCCAAACGGAATAATGGTATGGTCAGTTGGGGCGCCCACATAGGGTCCTAACTTCAATTCTTCCTTATCGCCATTTCTAAAATAAAAACCTACCCAATTATAATAGGGAACGTTAGATTCAAGAACCTCGCAAATGGATAGCAAACGTTCATCAACGGTTGCAGTATGTTCAGAAATTATTGTTGATATTTGTGGTCTGAGTTGTTCTAGGGTCATTGTTTAAAAGTTTTGGCAAAAGTATTTAAAAACGACCGCTTGAAATAGGCTTTTTATATAATTTTAACACGCTTTATAAAATCTCTTATTGTTGAAGGAATTAGTTAAAAAATACAAATCGGTTATCAAGTTTATAGTGACTTTTTTATTGGTTTACGCCGTGCTGACATTTGCATATAAATTGTATTTGGACTATTCTGACGGTTCTGAATATTATCCTGATTACATGACCAATTTGGTCGCTAAACAAACGGAAGCGCTTTTGAATAATTTTGGCTATGAGGCCAGGATAGAACGGCATCCTGATGAGCCCTCCATGAAGCTTATCATTAATTCTAAATATTTGGCGCGTGTGGTGGAAGGATGCAACTCCTTAAGTGTTATTATTTTGTTTGCGTCTTTTGTGATCGCATTTGCAGGAAAGTTCAAAACCACCTTCTTTTATATCTTGGCAGGAAGCGTTCTTATATATGTGGTCAATCTTTTTAGAATCGTCATCTTATCCATAGGGCTGTATCATTACCCATGGCGAAGGGAAGAATTGCACACGGTAATATTTCCGTTGATCATTTACGGAATGGTGTTTTTGCTTTGGATGTTCTGGATCAATAGGTTTTCAAGTTTAAAAGCGGCAAATGAGTAACGTATTCAAGATGATATTGCTGTTGGTACTTTTCGGGTTGTTGATCCTGATTCGTGCTTTTGAGAATGAATTGTTCTACGATCCTTATCTCACTTTTTTTAAGAATGATTACCTATATGTTGACAATCCGCGTAGGGAAATATTAAAGCTCACTCTGTTTACGACCTTAAGATATGTTCTCAATTCAGCAATTTCATTGGGCATCATTTTTATCTTCTTTAATGATTGGAACATTGTTAAATTTTCAACACTTATTTATGTGGTTTCATTCTTGATTTTGTTGGCTTTCTTTTTATATTTCGTTATCAATCCAAGTCAGGAAGATTACTACATTTTCTTCAATATCAGACGATTCTTAATCCAGCCATTACTGTTGCTTTTATTACTGCCCGCATTCTACTATCATAAATTGAAATCGAAAAAAAGTTAAGGAGTCTCTAAACTGTGTTGGTCACTACTTTTTTCCGTACTTTTGCGGCGATGTATCAAAATAGCAGTCATAAAATCTTTTCCGTAGCACTAGGCTTTTTAGTGCTGTTGTCTACTGTTTCCTTTACTATGGAAAAGCATTTCTGTGGAGATACATTAATTGATACTGCCATTTTCTCTCAAGCAGATACCTGTGGCATGGATGTGGAAGGTACTTCAATTACTTCAGAAGAGCAATCATGCTGCAAAAATGAAGTAGAACATGTTAAAGGTCAGGACCAGTTGAAAAAAGCTTCTTTTGAAGACTTCAACTTCGATCAACAATTAACGCTTACCGCTTTACTTTATAATTACATCAATCTCTTTGAAGGATTATCAGAACAGGTGATCCCTCATAAAAATTATACTCCACCCAATTTGGTCGTCGATATTCAGGTATTGGACCAAGTCTTCATCATTTGATATGCAATTCATATTGTAGTGCTGCGCATCACGCGCTTATTATTTAAGAATTGTCAAATCAAATACCTTATCACCTCATGAAAATTGTAGTTTGCATCCTATTATTGGTGCCATCCTTTATTTTTTCACAAGAAAAAATTGAAGGCATTATTGTTGAAATTACTGAACAGAATACTACCATCCCGCTCCCCGGAGCCAATGTATATTGGTTGGATTCTACTGTTGGCGCCACTACGGACATCAACGGGAAATTCAGTATTCCTTATCAGGAAAATTATACTAAATTGGTGATTAGCTATGTAGGTTTTAAAACGGATACGCTAAGCATTAATGCCAAAACATTTATCAAACACGCGTTAAAATCAACTAGTGAACTCGATGAAATTACGGTGACATCGCGTAAGCAAGCCACTTCAAAATCGTACTTACAATCTGCCAATGTGATGTTTGTAAGTAGTGATGAATTGCTGAAAGCCGCCTGCTGTAATCTATCTGAGAGTTTTGAAACCAATCCTTCCATTGACGTTAATTTTGCCGATGCCGTGACTGGCACACGTCAGATAAAAATGCTGGGATTGACCAGCCCTTATATTTTGATTACGGCCGAAAATATTCCTACTATCCGTGGTGCTTCGCAAGCCTACGGACTGAGTTTCACGCCCGGAACTTGGGTGGAAAGTATCCAAATTACTAAAGGTGCAGGAAGTGTGGTCAACGGATTTGAAAGTATTGCGGGTCAAATTAACGTGGAGCTTGTAAAACCAACAACCGACAATAAGCTCTTCGTCAATCTGTATGGCGCAAATAGTGAACGCTTTGAAGGCAACGTGCATTTAAATACGAAAGTCAGTGAGAAATGGAGTACCGGTTTGTATCTGCATGGGAATACCCAGGATAAAAAACATGACGTTAATGACGATGGATTTATGGATATGCCCATCTACAAACAAGTCAACATCATGAACCGTTGGCAATATACCAACCCAGAAAAAGGTTTTGTGAGTTTTATCAATTTGGGCTATTTGGACGATTCCAAACAAACTGGGCAGCTCAACTTCAATCCTGATACTGATAAATTGACAACCAACGCTTGGGGAAGTGAAATTGATACCAGAAGATTTGATGTTGCGGTGAAATCAGGCTTCGTGAATCCTAATATTCCTTGGCAAAGTATTGGGGTGCAAACCGCGTTCAGCAGCCATAAACAAGAGTCTTATTTTGGGTTGAACCAATATGATATTTTACATAATAGCTTATATGTGAATGGTATTTACAATACGATCATCAGTGATTCACGACATAAGATCAAAACGGGCGTGAGTTATACGTATGACCATTATGATGAACTGGTGCAGACAGAAGATTTTGAGCGGACTGAAAATTCAGTGGGAGCATTTATGGAATATAATTTTGATAATTTAGAAAAGATCAATTTGACTGCCGGCATCCGTATTGATAGACACAATGTGTTGGGAACCTTTGTTACCCCTAGGTTCCACGGAAGATATACCCCTTGGGAAAAATCGGCGTTTAGAGTGTCTTTTGGTAGAGGAAAGCGCAGTGCCAATATTTTTGCTGAAAACCAGAATATTTTTGCGACGTCAAGGGACTTACTCATAGAGCGTTCAGCAATTATGGGAAGTTCTAGAAATGACAATGGTCTGGATCCCGAGATCGCTTGGAATTACGGTGTTTCATTTTTGCAGGGTTTTAATCTATTTGGGAATAAAGCAGATATTACGTTGGATTACTACAGAACCGACTTCCAAAACCAGATTGTGGTCGATTATGAAAATCCACGAGAAATAAATTTCTACAACCTTGACGGCGCTAGTTATGCAAATAGTTTTCAAGTCGAATTGAATTATAACGTTTTTGAAGGGTTTGATTTTAGAACGGCCTATAAATATTATGATATCAAAACACAATACAATTCTGGAAAGTTGGAGAAACCATTGACACCCAAGCATCGGATTTTTGCAAACATGTCTTATGAGACAAAACCAAACGAGAATCTTGCACAGTGGAAGTTTGATGCTACCTACAATTGGTTGGGAGAACAGCGTTTTTCTTCAACCGCTTCAAATCCTCGGCAATACCAATTACCAACATACACACCAACTGTGGGCACGTTGAATGCTCAAATTACCAAAGTGTTTTCTGAAAAATTTGAGGTATATTTAGGTGGAGAAAACATGACCAATGTGAGACAAGACAACCCAATTTTGGGGGCCGATGATCCTTTTGGACCAAATTTTGACACCACCTATGTTTACGGTCCAATTTTTGGAAGTATGTATTACGCAGGGTTGCGGTTCAAAATAAAGTAACCAATTCCTGCGGAGACAGGAACCTCTTCATTCGAACTAATTTATTAAAAAGCCACGAATACACGAATATATTTAGAAAAAATTAGGCGTGTATTTTTTGCAAAAACAAACAATAACAAAAATTAAAATTATGAAAAAAATAGTCTTTGTATTAACAGTATTAATAGGAACAGTAAGCTTCGCACAGAATAAAAATGCCAAAGCAACCATTGAAGTAGACGGTGTGTGCACCATGTGTAAAGAGCGAATTGAAAAAGCGGCTATAAAGGCCAAAGGGGTTAAAATTGCCAATTGGGACGTCAACACCCATGAACTGAAATTGATTTTTGATGAGCGTAAAACTAGTTTGAAAGCCATACAGCAAAGTATTGCTGACGTAGGGCACGATACTAAAGAAATCAAAGCAACCGACGAAGCTTACAATAGTTTACATGCCTGTTGTTATTATAGAGATGAAGCCATTAAGGAGGATCATAAAAACGATAAGCAGTAAACGTTTAGTTAAATGTTTGCTAATGAGAGAATAACGGCATGTCTGCCGGTTGTATATTTAGGATAGATTTTAAATCAGATACTATTATGGCACAATCAAATCCAGGTGGGAAACCACAAGCTAAGCCTGCTGATAAACAACCAGCAAAAAAGGCTCCACAAGCTGCTCCAAAAAAGAAGTAGTTTGTAACACGGTTTATTTAGATAAGCCGTTTCAAAAAAACAAATTAAAAA
>NZ_LZRN01000016.1 GCF_001678675.1 Gelidibacter algens | reverse complement strand
CGGTGGTNTTTTTTTGAAAATGTTTTTTACACAAATTTGTTTTTAGGACGATGTTCTATAGCGAACAATTTGAAAGTAAAGATAAAATTCAGATTAGCCTTTATATTTTAGGGGCAAGTGCACCAGCTTTTTGGTTTCAAAAAATGCTTCTTTATAAAAATCAGAAAGATTATATACGGTGGCTTTTGGGAATTCTTGTAATTCCTCACCCAACTCGCCACCTTTTAAGTAGATGATGCCGTTTTTGAGCTCATGTTTTTGCTTTTTGGCCACCTTACCCTTAACCCAGTGGACAAAAGTTGGCATTGCCGCTACGGCTCTACTCACAATAAAATCATAAGTATCCTTCACCTCTTCCACACGGCAGTGGGAAGTTTTTACATTGGTTAAGCCTAATCCTTCTACCACCTCATTGACGACTTTCAATTTTTTGGCAATACTATCCACCAAATGGAAATTGGTTTCAGGAAACATGATAGCCAATGGAATCCCCGGAAAACCGCCTCCTGTGCCAACATCCATTACCTTGGTGCCCGGTTGGAAGGAGATCACCTTGGCGATAGCCAAAGAATGCAGCACATGCCTTAAATACAATTCGTCAATATCCTTTCGTGAAACGACATTAATTTTAAGATTCCAGTCTTTATAAAGTTCTTCCAATTGCTCAAATTGTTTAATTTGTAATTCCGATAAATCTGGAAAATAATTTCTTATAAGTAGCATTGTGCTTAGATTTTCAGCAAAAATAGTCATTTTTAAACGGATATTTTTACCATATTCTTATCCACCGCGAGACATTAATTGATTATCTTTGCAAGATGTAAATATGGTGGCTTGATTATTGAAGTTATCAGAGAAAATATAATTCAATGACACAGCAAACGCTATCCTTCTCGAGAAACGACTCTGCAAAATTTTTCAGAACATTAAACAAACGTGTGAATGATTATTTTAAAGACAATAACATTAAACGCACAGGAAATTGGAAAATATGGGTGAAGACAGTCGTTATGTTCTCTCTATTTTTGGCTCCTTATTTTATAATAATGACCCTCAATTTACCTGGTTGGGCCATGTTGCTTCTAACAGTTGTAATGGGTGTTGGAATGGCAGGAGTTGGCATGAACGTGATGCATGATGGCAACCACGGTGCTTTTTCCAATAAAGATTGGATCAACCGTTTAATGGGCAGCAGCATTTACATCTTGGCTGGAAATGTTTATAATTGGAAAGTACAACACAATGTACTTCACCACACCTATACTAATATCCACGGGCACGACGAAGATTTGGAAGCAGGACGGATTTTACGTTTTAGCAGACATGCTGAGTGGCACAAACACCACAGATTCCAACATTATTACTCCGTGTTATTATATGGCCTATTGACCATTAATTGGGCTATTACTACAGATTATCTTCAAATGAAACGGTATTTGAAACGCAAATTATCTTACGGCAAATTTCCTAACCCTAGAACGGAATGGAGCAAATTGGTCATTTCTAAAATTATTTATGTTTCAATTTGGATTGTTTTACCATTGGTGCTTACTGATATTGCTTGGTGGAAATTATTACTCGGATTTTTTATAATGCATTACGTTGCTGGTCTTATCTTAAGTGTCGTCTTTCAATTGGCACACGTTATGGACGTCGCTGAAATGCCATTACCCCAAGAAAACGGGACTATGAAAAACACATGGGCCATTCACCAATTGCGCACCACGGTCAATTTTGGAACAAACAACAAAATCGTAAACTGGTTTACTGGCGGATTGAACCATCAGGTGGAACATCACATTTTCCCACACATCAGCCACGTACATTATTCCAAAATAGCAACCATAGTTAAGGAAACTGCTCAAGAATTCAACCTTCCATACAAAGAATACAAAACGACACGCAAAGCAATCGCTGCCCACTTTAGATATCTTAGAGAGATGGGCATGAAACCTGCTTTACAAGCTTAATCATCAGTTTCAAATGAACTTACTTTCAGATAGAATTTTAAATATGTCTACGTCTGCCACTTTAGCAATGGCCGCTAAAACCAGGGAACTAAAAGCAGAAGGAAAAGACATCATCGGTTTAAGCCTTGGTGAACCAGATTTCAACACTCCAGACTATATCAAGGAGGCCGCAATACAAGCCATCAATGACAATTACAGTGCGTACTCGCCAGTTGATGGTTATGTAGAACTGAAAGATGCTGTCATCAAAAAGTTCAAGCGTGATAATGGCTTAACCTATACCCCTAATCAAATTGTGGTGTCTACGGGTGCAAAACAATCCCTGGCCAATCTTGCCGCTGTGATGATCAATGCAGGAGATGAAGTGATTTTACCTTGCCCATATTGGGTGAGCTATGCCGATTTGGTAAAACTAAATGACGGTATCCCTGTTGAAGTACCTACCACTATTGCTACTGATTTCAAGATGACTCCTGAACAGTTGGAAGCGGCTATTACCCCTAAAACAAAAATGCTGTGGTACAGCTCACCTTGCAACCCAAGTGGCTCTGTGTATAGTAAAGAAGAATTGCGTGCTTTAGCTGATGTATTAGTAAATTATCCTAACATTATTGTTGTTTCTGATGAGATCTATGAGCATATCAATTTTACTGGCAAACACGCAAGTATGGCTCAATTTGAAGACATGTATAACCGTACTGTTACCGTAAATGGGGTTTCAAAAGCCTTCGCAATGACGGGATGGCGTATTGGCTACATTGGAGGTCCAGAAAAAATTGCCCGTGCCTGTAACAAGATGCAGGGACAAATTACAAGTGGTGCCAATTGTATTGCCCAACGTGCCGTAATTACTGCTTTAAACGAATCGCCATCAAGAGTTCAATTTATGATTGATGAATTTGAGGTTCGTCGTGATTTGGTACTTGATTTGCTCAAAGATCTTGAAGGGTTCAAAACGAATGTCCCAGAAGGTGCGTTTTATGTGTTTCCAAATATCTCTTATTATTTCGGAAAGACCTTAAAAGGAAAAACGATCAATAACGCTTCTGATTTCTCTTTGTTTTTATTGGAGGAAGCGCTTGTAGCTACGGTAGATGGTGGTGCCTTTGGAAATCCGGATTGCATCAGACTTTCTTATGCCGCGTCGCAAGACCAGATTATTGAAGCTATAAGACGTATAAAGGCTGCGGTTAGTTAGAAGTTTTAAACAACATAAACAGATTAGAAGTGATCGTCTAGAAAGTGATTTTTAGACGATTTACTTTTACCTGATTTTTTGTAGAATTCATTCTAGCTGAAATTGTCTAGCCTTAAAACCTAAAATTAAAGTTGATTTAGATGGATAAAAATTACGCCACTAGTGTCTTTCTGCAACTTCGATAAAATTAGGAATTAACACAGCTATACTTGTCATCATCAAAAATAATTACCTATTCCTCCAGAAAAACGGCGTCATTAATATCAACACGGTAAACAATTCCAAACGTCCTATCAACATTAAAAAAGACGCCCACCATTGTGCTAAAGGTGGTAGCGCAGCGTAATTGTTTACGGGTCCAAAATTGCCCAATGCAGGACCGATATTTCCCAAACTTGAAGCTGACAAACCAATAGCAGACTGAAAGTCAAGTTCAAAAAGTGAAAAGCCTAAAGCGCCCACAATAAAGGAGATCATGTAGAGAATGAAGAATCCGAGGATATTGTAAACGATACCTGCGGCAATTGCTTTTGAATTGTATCGTACGGGCAATACTGCATTTGGGTGCAAGGCGCGCTTAAATTCCAAAAATCCATTTTTAATCAAGATCATATGCCGTACTACCTTGACACCCCCTGCGGTACTTCCGGCAGATCCTCCCAAAAACATCATTCCAAAAAACATCACTAACAAAAATGGTGTCCACATGGTATAGTCCGCAGAAATAAAACCTGTAGTTGTCACAACTGATAGCACCTGAAACAAGGCATGCCTGAATGAACTTTCTGCCCTGCCCCACACCATAGGATGGTCTATGGAAGAGAGCGAAAAATCAGCTTTAAAATAAATGATTAATGCTGCAACAGCAGTAAACGTCGCAATAAATTTAAAATACCAACGCAGCTCTTCGTCCCTCAAGGCTTTTTGAACTTTCCCCTTAAAAGCGTAATAGCTCAAGACGAAATTGGTCCCCGCCAGAAACATAAAAGTGATGATGATATATTGAATGAGAGGCTGATCATTCCAATGCGCCAAACTTGCATTCTTTGTTGAAAATCCACCGGTTGATAATGTGCTCATGGCATGATTGATAGCATCAAAAAACGACATTCCAGCCACTTTCAGCAAAATCGTTTCCGCTAGGGTGTATCCAAAATAAATAAGCCACAAACGCTTTGCTGTATCGGTAATACGAGGGTGCAACTTGTCTGCACTTGGCCCAGGAGCCTCGGCAGCAAACAACTGCATGCCGCCAATACCCAATAAAGGCAAAATGGCAATAGCCAGTACAATAATTCCCATACCACCAATCCAGTGTGTTGTACTGCGCCAAAACAAAACACCCTTTGGCACCACTTCAATATCATTTAATATGGTAGCACCAGTAGTGGTATAACCTGACATTGTTTCAAAAAAAGCACTTGTAAAACTTGGGATGACTTCAGTAACCATATAAGGCAAGGCCCCAGAAACGGCCATAACAATCCAGCCGAAGGTCACCACCATATAGCCTTCACGCTTGTTCATCTCTTTGCTGTGATTTTTGGTTGAGAGCATTACAGTCATGCCTATCAATAGTACAGCCAATCCTGAAAGCAACAGTTTTAGGGTAACGCCATCATCGTAAATAAGACTGACTAAGGTTGCCAATAGCATAAAGCCGCCGTTGAACAACAATAATAACCCAAAAAAATGTAAGATAATTTTGTAATTGATTTTCATATCTTTTCACGCAAAGTCGTAAAGATGCAAAGCAGCTCTTCAGAAAGTTCTGAATTATAGGTAGCCCTTCTAAACACGTTATATTTTTAAAAAAAGAATTTTTCAACTTCAGTAATCGCTCTTGGCAAACAACAAACCACCACCCTATCTCCAGCAAGAACCTTAAAATCGCCCAACGGAATGAGTCCTACCCCATTTCTTATGACGCCTCCAACAATGGCTGAACGCGGAAAGTCTAAATCTTTGATCACTTTATTGGTGATTTTAGATTTGTTCTTGACCACAAACTCCAATAATTCAGCATTCATATTGTTGAGTTTGGTCATCGCCACAACCTCTCCTTTACGGATATATCTAAAAATATTATTGGCCGCCAAAAGTTTCTTGTTGATTAAGGTATCAATACCAATAGATTGAGATAATTGATAATAGTCCATATTTTCAACCAAAGCGATTGTTTTCTTAACGCCCTTAGACTTGGCCACAAGACAGGACATAATATTGGTTTCTGAATTTCCAGTAACTGAAATAAAGGCATCCATATTACTGATATTCTCCTCTTCCAGCAACTCTACATTACGGCCGTCACCATTGATAATAAGCGCATTAGGCAAATCATCAGCCAATTCAAAGGCCACATCCTTATTACTCTCCACCAACTTCACGTTGAAATTACTGGCACATAAATCTTTAGCAGTTCTATGGCCAATTTTGCTGCCTCCAAGAATCATGACGTTTTTAACATCAGACCTTACTTTACCCGAAAGTTCAAACAGTTCTTCATCGCCGCCTTTTGAGGTAATAAAAACCACCTTGTCACCTTCCTTAAATTGAGTATCGCCACGAGGTATAATGGTATACTGTGTTCCAAAACGCTGAATGGCAATAGGTACAAAATGAAGTTCAGGAAATATTTCAGCCGCTTCCTGCACTGTTTTATCTACAAAACTTGCGGTTCTTGATATTTTTAAACTTAACATGGTCAAGGCACCTTCCTCAAATTCATAACTGTCATTAAAACCATACTGATTTAAAAGCAGTTCAATTTCAGCAGCCGCCAAAGATTCTGGTGAAATCAATTCGTCAATCCCAAATTTTGCAAAACCGACTTCTTCTTTCTGATCAATAAACTCGGCGTTTGAAATTCGCGCAATGGTACGTCTGGCACCAAGTTGTTTTGCCAGCACACAGGCTGTGATATTTGTAGTTTCTGAAGAGGTAACCGCAATAAACAAGTCAGAATTTTGAATTCTGGCATCCTTCAATACGGCAATAGAAGTGGCATCGCCTTTAATAACCCTGATGTCCAAGTGGTCAATAGCATAGACCAAGCTTTCCTTTTTGGTATCTAAGAGGGTGATTTCTTGCGATTCGTACGACAATAATTTTGCCAAATGAAATCCGACTTCACCAGCACCTGCAATAATTATTTTCATTAGTAGATATATTCAAAAAAACGTACAAATATAAGACATTAAAAAGTCTCTGATTGAATTTAGATCTGATATAATGGTTTTCTAACAATTCAAAATAAACCATTTAGCCGTCGTGGCACTTTATATAAAAACAATGACATTCCTGCTTTTCACTTCCCCCCGTCAAATTTTCAATGAAAAAATATGTAATTTTGCCAAAACTTATGGAATGTCAGAAAAAGTAAAGCCGTACAAGTATAGTCAGTTGAACAAAAAGGAACAAGTGGCACAAATGTTTGACACTATTTCTAAAGAATATGATGGCTTAAATCGCGTTATATCTTTTGGAATTGATGTGAAATGGCGAAAAAAGGTTGTTGACATTGTTGCACAATCCAATGCCAATCGCATCTTGGATATCGCTACGGGTACAGGAGATTTGGCCATAAACTTGGCACAGACAAGTGCTCAGGAAATTATTGGCTTAGACATCAGTGATGGCATGCTTGAGGTAGGCCGAAAAAAAATTGCCGACCGTAAATTGAGCAACAAAATTCAAATGCTGCTCGGCGATTCTGAAAACATGCCTTTTGAAGACCATAGCTTTGATGCTATTACAGTAGCTTTTGGAGTGCGGAATTTTGAGAATTTAGAAAAAGGCCTATCTGAAATCTTACGCGTCCTGAAACCAAATGGTACTTTCGTGATCTTAGAAACCTCCGTGCCGGTAAAAACGCCATTCAAACAGGGCTATAAATTCTATTCAAAATTCATTTTGCCAACCATCGGGAAAGTCTTTTCAAAAGATCGCGTGGCCTATTCCTATTTGAGTGAATCTGCTTCTGTTTTTCCTTATGGAGAAGCTTTAAACAATATTTTAAGACAAATCGGGTTTAGTAATGTTAAGGATTTACCTCAAACTTTTGGCGTCGCAACTATATACACGGCAACAAAAATATGAGTCCCAGATTAATTGCACTTTAACCCAACACAATGAAAAGAACCCTCATTATTATCATGCTTTTATTGGTGTACACCTCAGCATCAGCACAATTATTCAGTAAGGAAAGGATCAAAAATCAAGAAAATTTTGACAAAACCTTTTTGACCTGGGGCTACTTTCTAGGATTTAACAGCTATGATTTCAAATTCAATTATGATGCAGGCCACGCCTTTGAAAAAGACATATTGGTAGAAACCACTGTGGGTTTTAATGTTGGTTTAGTTGGAGATTTGCGAATCAATGAGTATTTCAATCTGCGTTTTGAACCAGGTTTATACATTTCCCAAAGAAATTTACAATACGATGAAAGCAACTTTGATCCGATGGATTTTAATCAATCAGACTTAACCCGAGAGGTCAAATCCACTTACATCCATTTCCCTTTATTATTAAAAGTATCCTCCAAACGCCTCAACAACTTTAAACCGTTTTTAGTTGGAGGCTTTTCTACCGCCTTAAATTTATCGAGCAATGAAGAGAATCCAGATGACAACAATGCGGGACAGTTCCGTACCAAAAAAGGAATGTTCTTTTATGAAGTAGGCTTTGGTATTGACTTTTATTTGGAGTGGTTTAAATTCACACCATCCATCAGAGGTGTTTTTGCCATCAATGATGAATTGGTAAGAGATCGTGACCCTGAAAGTCCTTGGACGGGCGATGTCGCTTCTATGAAAACGCGTGGTGTTTTTGTGAACTTCACGTTTCAATAATAACTGTTGGTTGTTTGGTGCTTGGTGTTTGATGTTCGGATAAATTAATTGATGTACATTATATTGACTTCAGTCTTCAGTCCTCAGTCTTCAGTCCTCAGTCATCCGTCATCCGTCATCCGTCATCCGTCAGACTTCGAACTTCAAAAATCAACAATCAGCATTCATCAATCCGCAATCTCGAACCTACTTCCCTCTCTTAAACTCACTCAACAAAATAGCAGTGGCAGTTGCTACATTTAAACTTTCTGTGGTCTGGTGCATACTATAACTCGGAATGCTGAGCCTTGTCTCGACTAGTTTTTCAATGTTCTCTGAAATGCCATTGGCCTCATTGCCCATAATTAATATGCCTTTTTCTGGTAATTTACACTCGTAAACATTTGTACCATCCATAAAGGCTCCAAATTTTTGAACCTCTGAATTTTTTAAAAACGCTTCCAGATTCAAATAACTCAGATGGACGCGTGTCAAAGACCCCATGGTGGCTTGCACGACCTTTGGGTTGAAACAATCTACGGTTGTGTCACTACATACCAAATGCTCAATGCCAAACCAATCGCAAAGTCTGATGATGGTGCCTAAATTTCCTGGATCACGAACAGCGTCCAGCGCTAAAACCAATTTTTCTGTAGAGACTTCTTTCGGCTTAGGAATTTCAAAAAGGGCCACAACCATCTGCGGGGTGCTCAACGCGCTTATTTTTTTGAGTTCAGCTTCAGTAATTAAACTAAAGTGTTCCGGCGGGCAATCAAAGGTATCGGTCACCGCATACAGATGATAAAGTTTATAAGTGGATCTTAAAAACTCATCAACGGCCTTTTTTCCTTCAACAGTAAATAACTGATGTTTTGAACGTTGCTTTTTTTGGACAAGGCTCGTAATTAATTTTATGTGATTCTTTGTTAACATCAAAATGTATTTACTTTTGTTGCGTTATTAATTCCGATTAAGGATTTTTTTAATGTGTGTTTTACCACTTATAAAAACAGTAAATTTGGGCTCATCAACACTTATGTCAATTTCTCTTTGAAACTTAAGGTAGCAAAAATATCATTTATTACAACAATATTCCTATTGCTGTCTTCGTGCAATGCCGTAAAACGCCTTAGCAAAGACGAACATTTGTTGATTGACAATGCCGTTTATGTCAACGATAAGAAGACTAATACCGATGAACTAAATAGTTTACTATACCAAAAACCAAATGGCAAATTCCCCTTATTTGGAATCCCGATTAGGCTTCATATTTACAATCTGGCCAGACCAAATATTGACTCTATATTAAGCGCCAAATATAGAAATCCTGATGATCCAAAAACGGGACTTAAAACTTTCCTGTCGCTAAAACAATATGAAGCGATGGTCAACTCTAAAAAGAATTTTAACAGTTGGTTAAAAAGCACCGGAGAACCACCAGTAATCATCAACACCGTAAAAGCAGATAGGTCAACCAACAATCTCAAAACCTACTACTATAAAAATGGATGGTTCAATGCTGATGCCTCTTATAAAGTAGATACAACAGGCTCCCAACGCGCCAAATTAAACTATTACATTAAAACAGGTGATGCCTATGTTTTGGACTCCATAAGGACTAAAATATATTCTCCAGTTATAGACACACTTTATAAAACGATCAAAAAGAATTCGCTGATTGTGAAGGGCGAGCAATTTAGAGAAAGCAATTTGACCAATGAACGCGACCGCCTCACTACAGAACTTCGCAACTCTGGACTTTATCATTTTGCCCAAGATTATATCACCTTTGAAATTGACACAATTGGCACCAACAAAAAGGTCAATACAGATCTTATTATTCAAAACAGAATTATCAGATATGATGATTCCATTGCTGTAAGACCGTTCAATATTTACAAAATAAAAGACGTCAACATCTTTACGGATGATACCTATCAAAAGAAAGATGTTGCTCCTACAGATACCATCACCTACAAAGATTTCAATATTTACAGTTATGGCAAATCGAAATACCGCGCAAAAGCTATAACAGATGCTGTTTTTATTACAAAAGGCGGCATTTTTAAAGATCTCAATAGAACGCGCACCTATCGGTATCTGAGCGAGTTGCGCACGTTTAAATATCCAAATATTGAATATGTAGAAAATGTTGAGGACACTACCTTGACCGCTAATATCTATTTGATTCCGAAGAAGAAATTTGGCCTTAATTTTAATGCTGAAGTTTCGCAAAGCAACATCCAAACCATTGGCTTTGCCTTTAGCGGCGGACTCCTAATACGTAACGTCTTTAGAGGTGCAGAAACCTTAGAAGTTTCGGGATTGGGATCTATAGGGGCCTCAAAAGATGCCAGCATCGCTAAAGATGCCTTTTTTGACATCACTGAAGTTGGTGCGACGATCAAACTCACTATTCCGCGATTATTTTTCCCAGTGAATACAGACAAGGTGATCCCAAAATTCATGTCGCCAAGTACCCGAATTAGTGCAGCTGCCTCAAGTCAGCGTAATATTGGATTGGACAAACAAACGTTTACCGGCATTTTGAGCTACAATTGGTACCCTAACCAAAAAGTGACCAACACCTTGGATTTCTTTAATGTGCAGTTTGTAAAAAACTTGAACGTTGATAATTATTTTGGCGTATACCAAAACTCTTTCAGCAGTCTTAACACTATTGCTCAAAGCAACACTGCAAATCCCGTTTTTTTTAATGATCAAGGGAATCTCATAATTCCAAATGGCGCCAATGCTTTTATTAATGATGCATTGACTCCTGGTTCTGGCTTAAACCTTTCACAAGACGATCTTTCAATAGTTAGGAATATTTCTCAGCGCCAAAACCGACTTACCGAAAACAACCTCATCATTTCCTCAAGTTTCAATTACGTTAAGAACAGAAGGGAGAATTTTTTTGACAATGACTTTTCAATCATCCGCTTTAGGGTGGAGTTTGCAGGAAACGTGTTATCAAACATTTCAAAAATTGCAGGGGCCAAGAAAAACGTCAACAACCGGTATGATATTTTTGGAGTGGCCTTTTCCCAATATGCAAAAACTGAAGTTGATTATGTCAAGTATTGGGATTTAGGAAGGAAAAGTGTCTTTGCCGTAAGAAGTTATTTTGGGATTGCAGTACCGTATGGCAATTCAAAAAATATCCCGTTCTCCAAAAGTTTTTTTGCTGGCGGCCCTAATGATAATCGCGCCTGGACTGCCTATAATTTGGGTCCTGGGAGCTTGAGATCAACCAATGAATTTAATGAGGCCAACTTGAAACTTCATTTAAGTGCTGAACAGCGTTTCAACCTGTTTGGATCCGTATACGGTGCCCTTTTTGTAGATGCAGGAAATATCTGGAATGTTTTTGACAATGTTACTGATCCTGCACAAACCTTCAATGACCTAAGTTCTTTAAGAGATATTGCCGTGGGCTCAGGATTTGGGTTGCGTTATGATTTTAGTTTTTTCGTGCTTCGGGGAGATATTGGGTTCAAAACTTATGATCCGTCCTATCCTCTAGGAGATCGTTGGTTTAAGGATTACAACTTTGGTAATGCCGTTTATAATATTGGGATCAATTATCCTTTTTAAGTATAAATACCACTTCGCTCCTCAACTCAATACGACAGACCAATATTTATATGCGTTGAAATCTTGGTATCTTAAAAAAATAATGGTTAGGGTTTTTTAACTTTCGTTGAATGCCATTCCTACTCCGCAACAAAATATAAACTACAAGGTTTTCGCTCCAAAAACATCCATTTCCTAAAAAATAGAGGACTTTCAAAACCATCATTTTGCTTTAATTTCCTTATTTTTGAAACTAATCAAACAACTAAAACATTATGAGCCACACTATAAAACCAGGAGTTGCTACAGGCAAAGAGGTGCAAGCTATTTTTAAACTTGCAAAAGAGAAAAACTTCGCTTTACCAGCGGTTAACGTTATCGGATCCAACACTATCAATGCTGTCCTAGAAACTGCTGCCGCGTTAAACGCGCCAGTAATCATTCAATTCTCCAATGGCGGTGCTGTTTTTAATGCCGGTAAGGGGTTGAGCAATGACGGACAAAAAGCAGCCATCGCAGGTGGTATTGCCGGAGCAAAACACGTGCATTTGATGGCAGATGCTTATGGGGTACCTGTAATTTTACACACAGACCATTGTGCAAAAAAATTACTCCCTTGGATTGACGGTCTGTTGGATGCCGGTGAAAAGCATTTTGAGGAAACTGGCAAGCCATTGTACAGTTCACATATGATTGATCTTTCAGAAGAACCTCTTGAAGAAAATATTGAGATTTGTAAGACCTATTTGAAGCGCATGAGCAAAATGGGAATGACCTTAGAAATCGAGCTGGGCATTACCGGTGGTGAAGAAGATGGTGTGGACAACACTGATGTTGATGATTCTAAATTATACACACAACCTGAAGAAGTAGCCTATGCTTATGAAGAATTGAGCAAAGTAAGCGATCAATTTACCATTGCTGCAGCCTTTGGAAACGTGCATGGCGTTTATAAGCCTGGAAACGTGAAATTGACACCAAAAATCCTTAAAAACTCACAGGAATTTTTATCCAAAAAACACAATCTACCACATAACCATATTGATTTTGTATTCCACGGCGGATCCGGATCTAGCAGTGAAGAAATTAAAGAGGCCATTGGATATGGAGTAATTAAAATGAATATTGATACAGACATGCAATATGCCTTTATGAGCGGCATACGTGACTATTTCAAAAAGAGTGAAGCCTATTTAAACGCACAAATTGGGAGTCCTGATGGTGCAGATTCTCCAAACAAGAAGTATTATGACCCACGTGTTTGGCTTAGAAAAGGTGAAGAAACATTTGTTGAGAGATTAAAAAAAGCATTTGAAGATTTAAATAACGTAAATACTTTATAACTTTGCCCGACTAAAGCTAACTTTTGATTGCAGGTTTTTAACTTCAAAAATCTGCAATCATAAATCTAAAATCGTTAATCAAAATGTCTTGGTTTAAAAGAAAAACAAAAGGAATCACCACTACTACAGAGGAGAAGAAAGACACGCCGAAAGGCTTGTGGTACAAATCTCCAACGGGTAAAATTATAGATACTGAAGAACTGGAGAAAAATTTCTTTGTAAGTCCAGAAGATGGATACCATGTAAGAATTGGCAGTAAGGAATATTTTCAGATTTTATTTGATGATAATAAATTCAAGGAATTGGATGCGAATTTATCATCTAAAGACCCCTTAAAATTTGAGGATACCAAAAAATATCCAGACCGTTTGAAAGCTGCTGAAGCCAAAACCAACCTTAAAGACGCGGTACGTTGTGCCGTTGGAAAATCTAAAGGTAAAAACATTGTGATAGCCTGTATGGATTTCGCTTTTATTGGAGGTTCAATGGGAAGTGTTGTGGGTGAAAAGATTGCACGCGCCGGAGAATATGCGCTGAAAAAGAAACTCCCATTTATGATCATCTCAAAATCTGGTGGTGCCCGTATGCAGGAAGCTGCTTTATCACTGATGCAATTGGCCAAAACAGCGGCTAAATTGGCACAATTGGCTGATGCGGGAATTCCTTATATTTCTTTATGTACGGACCCAACCACTGGAGGCACAACCGCCTCTTTTGCCATGCTGGGAGATATCAATATTAGTGAGCCTGGAGCTTTAATTGGTTTTGCAGGACCTCGTGTAGTAAGAGACACCACTGGACAAGAACTCCCTGAAAATTTCCAAACCGCTGAGTTTTTATTGGAACATGGCTTTTTGGATTTTATAACTGAACGCAAGGATTTGAAAAACAAGGTCAATCAATATATTGATTTGATTACCAACCAACCGTTGCGCGCTTAAAGAATATGCATTAAAAGATTACCAGCAATACGTACCATACTCAATAGTTGGGTATGTAATGCTGGTTTTTTTTATGGCTTCAAATCTCAAGCTTCCTGAAGAAAGACGCTAAATGTAGAGCCTTCATCCACCTGACTTTCAACCTCTATTTTTCCACCCATAGTTTCGACATGGTTTTTTGTGATGAACAAACCGACACCTCTAGAATCTTTATGATGGTGGAATGTTTGCTTTAATTGAAATATGTTATGGCGGTGTTTATCCAAATCTATTCCCAAACCATTGTCGATAACCTCCAAGATGACAAAATCGTCAGAGATGATTGTTCGCAATCGTATATAGGAATTGCGTTTAGTTGCGCTGTATTTTATGGCATTGGTCAATAGGTTGAGAATAACGCTCTCCAAATATATGGGAACGGCAAGCACTTGGATGGTGCCATCTACTTCATTAATAATTTCACAGTCTTCATGTCTTGCAATGGCATTGATATTATAAATGACTTTGACTACAAATGCATTCAAATTCAAGGCTTTCAAATGTCCACGACCATTAAACTCTTCCTTTCTGACCTCATTGAGATGTGACAGTGTATTTTCAAGTTGGATAAGTGCTTCCTTGAGCATCTTGAAGTTACCGTCATCTTGTATGCCCTCAACTTCTTCTTCCATAAAACCAGTAATCAACCCTAAGTTGCCAATGTGGCTACGAATGTCATGTGTGGCAATATTGGCAAAATCAATAAGCTTTTCATTCTGGTTCTTCATGATCTCGGTAATGGCATTCATTTCCCAAAGCATCTCTTTACGTTTCGTAATGTCAACAATCTGCGAAATAAAATAGAGTGGCGTGCCGTCTTCATGAAGTTGCAGTGACACCGATAAAAGCGCCCAAATAATCTCCCCTTTCTTATGGAAATAGCGCTTTTCAATTTGATATCGATCAATCTCTCCTTTTAACAATTGTCCCAACTGTTCCATATCAGCATCCAAATCATCTTTATGTGTGATGTCAGGAAATGTCATAGCGTAAAATTCCTCTTCAGAATAGCCCAAAAGATCCATCAAACTCGTATTGACCTTAACCCAACTAAAGTCCAGCCCAACAATGGCAATACCATTTGAAGCATTATTGAATATATTTTCAAAAAGTTTTTCTTTTATAAATGGAAGGGATATCGGCATGTGATTGCGAACGGGTTACTAGCATTCAAAACTACTTATTTCTCAATAACTTGATGATCCGTTTTGGCAAAATAATTGCCTCAAAAGAAATACTGGTTTAGAAATAAAATTTCAATATTATTGTTATCTTTGCCGCTTGAAAGAACGACTTTCAACATACATAACAATCATTTACAACAATATTAGCATGTATTTAGATCAAAAAGAAAAAGAAGACATCTTTACCAAATACGGTAAAGGTGCAAAAGACACCGGTTCTGCGGAAGGACAAATTGCTTTGTTTACTTACAGAATCAAACATTTAACAGGACACTTAAAAAATAACCGCAAGGATTATAATACAGAGCGTTCTTTGGTAATGCTAGTTGGTAAGCGTCGTGCATTGCTCGATTACCTGACCAAAAAAGATGTCTTAAGATATCGTGCCATCGTAAAAGAATTAGGATTAAGAAAATAATCAAGCACAAGACCACGCCTTTTAGTCGTGGTTTTTTGTTTGCGTTAGGGATTGCAGTGAAAAGCCCACAGCATTTCCCGATTTTTATCGGGCAATGCGAGGACTTGTAGCGGAAAGCCCGACCCTTTTTAGGGGAACGCCCAAATAATAATAATAATAATAATAATATCAACGCAATCGAAAGCGTCAAACATTCGAAGTAGAAGAAGCTAATTACAGTTTTTCATTGGTCCACACACAACACTACACAACAACAACACAACGACCATTGTTTAATTAGAATTGAAAAAATTATGATTCCAAAAGTTTTTAAAGAGGTCATTGACCTTGGTGATGGACGCACAATCTCCATCGAAACCGGAAAATTGGCCAAACAAGCCCATGGTTCCGTTGTTGTGCAATCAGGAAACTGTATGTTATTATGTACCGTTGTTTCCAATTACAAACAAAGTGATGTTGACTTTTTACCGTTAACAGTAGACTACAGAGAAAAATTTGCAGCCTCAGGACGTTACCCTGGAGGGTTCTTTAAAAGAGAAGCAAGACCAAGTGATGGTGAAGTATTGACCATGCGTTTGGTGGACCGTGTATTGCGTCCATTATTCCCAAAGGATTACCATGCTGAAACACAAGTGATGATCCAATTAATGTCTCATGACGAAAATGTGATGCCAGATGCTATGGCTGGATTGGCTGCATCTGCTGCGATTCAGCTATCCGATTTTCCATTTGAATGCGCTATCTCTGAAGCCAGAGTTGGCCGTATCAACGGAGAATTTATCATCAACCCAACCAGAGCACAATTGCTAGAATCAGACATCGATATGATGATTGGTGCATCAGCAGATTCTGTTATGATGGTGGAAGGTGAAATGCATGAGATTTCTGAAGAAGAGATGGCTGAAGCGATCAAATTCGCCCATGAAGCTATTAAAATTCAGTGTGCTGCTCAAATGAAATTAGCAGAAGCTTTCGGTAGAAAAGAAGTACGTGAGTATGACGCAGAACGTGAAGATGCTGATTTAGCAAATAAAATTCACGAGATGGCATATGATAAAGTATATGCAATCGCCCAAGCAGGTTCGGCAAAACACGAACGCAGTGCTGCATTTGACGCGATCAAAGAAGAAATCAAAGCCACATTTTCTGAAGAGGAATTGGCTGATTACGGCGGGATGGTATCTAAATATTATTACAAAGCAGAAAAAGCTGCCATTAGAGACCTTACCTTAAATGAAGGCTTACGTCTTGACGGTAGAAAAACTGACCAAATCAGACCTATCTGGTGTGAAGTAGATTATTTACCATCCACCCATGGTTCAGCCATTTTTACACGTGGTGAAACTCAAGCCTTGGCTACGGTTACTTTGGGAACTTCAAGAGAAGCCAACCAAATAGATATGCCATCTTTTGAAGGTGAAGAGCGTTTCTATTTACATTATAACTTCCCTCCTTTTTCAACAGGTGAAGCCAGACCAATCCGTGGCACTTCACGTCGTGAGGTAGGACATGGTAACTTGGCACAACGTGCTTTGAAAAATATGGTGCCTGCAGATTGTCCTTATACTGTAAGAGTAGTATCTGAAGTATTGGAAAGCAACGGGTCGTCTTCTATGGCTACCGTTTGTGCAGGAACTATGGCATTGATGGATGCTGGCGTTCAGTTGAAAAAACCGGTTTCTGGTATTGCCATGGGATTGATTTCTGATGCAAAATCTGGAAAGTATGCCGTTTTATCTGATATTTTAGGTGATGAAGATCATTTAGGTGATATGGACTTTAAAGTGACGGGTACTGCAGATGGTATCACGGCTTGTCAGATGGACATCAAGGTCAAAGGATTAGGTTACGAAATTTTGGTAAATGCACTGAAACAAGCACGTGACGGTCGTTTACATATTCTTGATAAATTGAATGAAACTATTGCACAGCCAAATGCTGATGTAAAAGCACATGCTCCTAAAATGATTACCCGTGTAATTCCTAACGAATTCATTGGCGCATTAATTGGACCTGGTGGAAAAGTAATTCAAGAATTACAGAAATCGACTAAAACTACGATCGTTATCAACGAAGATCCTATTACTGAAGAAGGTATTGTGGAAATTTTAGGTACCAACCAAGAAGGTATTGATGCGGTATTGGCTAAAATCGATTCGATCTTGTTCAAACCAACCGTTGGTGGCTCTTACGAAGTGAAAGTTATTAAAATGTTAGATTTTGGTGCTGTTGTAGAATATACTGATGCTCCAGGAAACGAAGTTTTATTGCACGTAAGTGAATTGGCTTGGGAACGTACAGAAAATGTTTCTGATGTGGTCAATATGGGTGATGTTTTTGAAGTGAAGTACTTTGGAGTGGATCCTAAGACGCGCAAGGAAAAAGTATCTCGTAAGGCGTTGTTAGAAAAACCAGAAGGTTATGTAGCAAGACCACCAAGAGATAGCAATGATAGAGGTGGCCGTGACAGCAGAAGTGGCGGACGTGATAATCGCGGATCTCGTGACAATAGCCGTCGTGATGACAGACGTGATGATCGTAAACCAAGAGAAGACAAAAAAGAAGATTAATTTCTAAATGTCTTTTTGAATAGTATTCAAACCTCACAGGTTTTCAAAACCTGTGAGGTTTTTTTATGGCCCTATTTGAGATGTCAACCCGACAAACTAACAAAAACCCGCCAAGTTGTCACCCTATCAGTTATTGACAATTGAGGATATGGCAAGGGTCACTCACAATAATTCACAAAAACGTGGTTTTAGACAACCAAAATTAGTAATTTAGTGAAACTTCAAAATTAGTTATGTAAAATAGGACTTCCGTACAGTACTTGCACTTACAGAAGAAATTAATAGTGATAATCAAGAACTTATAACATGAAAGTATTAGTCATTGGAGCAGGAAATATGGGATTGACCTATGCAGAAGGAATGGCAAGTTCGCCGTTGCTCAGCAAGCATAAACTTCGGATTTTTGACACCGATCCAAAAAAAATAGAAACCTTAAGACAACAACCTCAATTTGAGGTCTACGACACACTTGACGATTGTTTGCCAAAAGCAGATCTTGTTTTTATAGCAGTCAAACCCTTTCACAGTGAAGACTTATTTGAGAAAATGAAGCCTATGCTCAACGATGAGCAGATTTTTGTATCGTTGATGGCAGGTGTTACCATACAAACTATCCAAGAACACTTGGGTCAAAATAAAGTAGTCAGAACAATGCCAAATTTGCCAGCTCAAGTTGGAAAAGGCGTCACATCTTACACAGAATCTGAGGAAGTTTCAAAAGTAGAATTGCTCATGGTGAGAAACCTTTTGGATACCACAGGAACGTCAATCCATGTAGAGACTGAAAATTTTATTGATGCCTCTACAGGAATCTCAGGAAGTGGACCCGCTTACGTATTCTACTTTATGCAATCAATGTTGGAAGCCGCCTTAAAAATGGGCTTTTCAGATTACGATTCCAAAGTTCTCGTAAGCAATACGTTTGAAGGCGCTATTGAGCTCTTCAATCAAAATGACATTTCACCAAAATCTTGGATTGCCAAAGTCGCTTCAAAAGGAGGCACCACACAAGCAGCCATTGATTCTATGGATGATAATAATGTAAAACAACTTATTCAAGATGCGGCCTATGCAGCATTTGACAGAGCCGTTGAATTGGGAAAAAAATAACAATGGAAACGAAACGTGTATTAGTAAAAGTTGGTACCAATGTACTGACCAATAAAGATAATAGAATTTTAGGTCCAGTTTTAAAGGAATTGGTAAGACAAATATCTGTTTTAAACGAACGAAACATTGAGGTCATCCTCGTGTCTTCAGGTTCAGCAATTGCGGGTAGAGAGATCCTTGGGGAAACTAAAATTACAGATCCTGCCATTAGAAGACAAGTTTATTCTGCAGTGGGACAACCAAGAATGATGCGCCATTATTACAGTCTATTCCATGATTATGGAATGCGTTGCGCTCAGGTATTGGCAACTAAACGTGATTTTGACATTGGCAAGCACCGCCAAAATATGATTAATTGTTATGAAGGCCTCCTTTCAGAAGGAATAACTCCTATTGCCAATGAAGATGATGCGACGTCATTAACCATGTCTATGTTTTCTGATAATGATGAGCTGGCCAGTTTGGTAGCTGAATTATTGGATGTGGACCGATTGATCATTCTATCAGATACTGATGGCCTATGGACAGGACACCCTGATGATAAGGATTCTAGACAGCTTAAAGAGGTTACGGTTGACCAAGCTGTGGAGCATTATGTCATGGATTCCAATAAAAAAGAAGGCGAAGGAAGAGGCGGAATGGCTTCGAAATTAAAAATTGCCAAAGGCACAGCCGAAAAAAATATTCCTACTTATATCGCCAATGGAAAACGCGCCAATGTGATTGTGGATATCATCGACAATAAACAAGTGGGTACAAAGTTTGTTCATTAAAAAGCACTATAGCGGTTTTGAAGCTTGAAGCTTGAAGTTGGAAGATTGAAGCTTGAAGCTTGACGTTTATAATCAAATAGAGGAAAAGTCCCTTCCCTTTTTTCAAGGGAAGGTGGCTCCAATTCCCGAAAAGGAATTGGAGTCGGAAGGGTTCCCGGAAAGGAATTGGATCCGGAAGGGCCCAGAAAAGGAATTGGATCCGGAAGGGTTCCCGAAAAGGAATTGGAGTCGGAAGGGTGAGATATTACGGAACCAAGATTTTTGAAGTTCTAGCCACACCACAATAATTAATATTAAAAACGAAACTATGAAACTTATAGATACAGATATAAAAAATAACGTTCTTCAATCGATGATGAACATTCTTGATAAAGAACGACATGCTATTTTAGAAGCTAACCAAAAAGATTTGGATGCCTTTGATAGAGATGATCAGGCACTCTATGACCGATTGGTGGTTGACGATTCTAAAATTGACGGGATGATTACCGCCATTAAACAAGTGAGAGCGCAAGAAGACCCTGTAGGAAAAGAAATATCAGATTTGACTTTGGACAGCGGACTGAAAATCATCAATAAAACTGCGCCCTTCGGGACCATCATGATCATTTATGAATCACGTCCAGATGTGACTATTGAAGCCGCCGTTTTAGCTTTTAAAGCGAATAACAAAATTCTCCTCAAAGGCGGGAAGGAAGCTTTGAATAGTAATCTTACCTTAGAGAAATGCTGGCATGAAGCCTTAGCAGAAAACGGTCTTTCAAAAGATTGGATTAAGCTGCTACACTTGAAACGTGAGGAAACCCAAGAATTTTTGAAAAATCCGACCGAGAAAATTGATTTGATCGTGCCAAGAGGTGGCGAGCGCCTCATCAAATTTGTAAAGGACCACGCTACTTGCGCGGTGTTGATCAGTGGGAGAGGCAATAACTTTTTATATGTTGCCAAAGATGCCGATTGGGAAAAAGCAATCAAAGTCATCGTAAACGCTAAAACAGATAAGATTTCAGGATGCAACGCTCTTGATAAAGTGTTGATTGATAAAAACATTCCGAATTATGAACACAAACTGAAAGAACTTCAAACAGTTTTGAAAAGCTTGAAGGTGGAATTGCTAGTGGATACTAAAGTAGGAAAGATTCTAACAGAAGAACCTCAAATTGAAAACGAGGACACTTGGTATGAAGAATATTTAGCGATGAAACTTTTAGTTGCAGAAACTGACAATGAAGACAGTGCTATTGACATGATCAACAAATATTCTGGTGGCCATTCCGCTGTAATTTTGACCGAAAATAAAGCTTTAGCACAAAAATTCATGGAGCAAGTAGACAGTGCTGCCGTATACCACAATGCATCCACTCGTTTTACCGATGGTGGTCAAATGGGCGTTGGCGCAGAATTGGCCATCAGCACCGATAAATTGCACCACAGAGGCCCATTGGGATTAAAACAATTGGTGACCAATAAATATTATGTATTTGGTGATGGGCATGTGAGGGTTTAATAAAGACGGATGGGAGAATGACGGATGACGGGTGACGGGTGATGGATGACGGATGACGGATGATGGATGACCGATGATGGATGACGGAGTACGGATGAGTAAAGACTGACATTAATATTGCTTGTTACAAAAAAGGATGTCACAGAGTTACACAGAGGAACGCAGAGATTCACAGAGGAGGAAATCAGCCACTAAGCATGGATTAAAATCTAATGATGATTTACCTAAAGCACCTTTCGCTCTTTAATATTTCCAAAAACGAAGAGACTGTCAACAGCTTGCCCCCCACGGCTTTTGCGAACCCGCCCTTAGACAGGCAGAACTGCAACACCGAGACTGAGACTGTAGACTGAGGACTGAGGACTGCCGACTGAGGACTGCCGACTGAAACTGTTAAAACCTCACAAAAATTTGTATTAGTTAAAAATTTAATTATATTCTAGGTTATGGTTTACACAGATAAAGAGAAATATTCAGACATTTTAAGTAATTCTTTGGCTTACTTAGAGAAGAGTGGTTTTGAAAACATCAAAGCAGACGCAGAGGGTTATGAAACCCCAAAATCGTATCACAAAAAAGGCAGTGATATTGATGTTACCCCAGACATTGTAGCCGAAAAGGAAGGCAGAAAACATTATTTTGAACTGAGTTTAAAGTCAGACGAACCACGTTTATTGAAATCAAAGTGGTTATTTCTTAACACCTTAAGCACAATGACGTCTTCCCGCTTCAAGATTATCACCACCCGTGGGCACTACAAGTTTACCAATGAGATGCTTGAAGACATCAACTTAGCGGATAAAAAATTGATTAAGATTTAAAAAAATTAATTTTCACCATCTTGTAACATTTTGAGTGCCTTTTGCGTATAACTACTTACGAAAGGATTATTCACTATTTTAAATAACAGAGACACATTTAAATGAGACAACTCAAAATTACGAAGCAAGTTACCAATAGGGAAACAGCTTCGCTAGACAAGTATCTTCAAGAAATTGGAAAAGTTGACTTAATTACCGCTGATGAAGAAGTTGAATTGGCACAGCGGATCAAAGCAGGAGATCAACTTGCCTTAGAAAAATTGACAAAAGCCAATCTACGTTTTGTTGTCTCGGTAGCAAAACAATACCAAAATCAAGGCCTGACCTTACCAGATTTAATTAATGAAGGCAACTTAGGTTTGATCAAAGCGGCACAGCGTTTTGATGAAACACGTGGTTTCAAATTTATTTCTTACGCGGTGTGGTGGATCCGTCAATCCATTTTACAGGCTTTGGCTGAACAATCACGTATTGTCCGTTTGCCATTGAATAAAATTGGATCGATTAACAAAATCAACAAGACCTTTGCTTTTTTAGAGCAAAGTCATGAGCGTCCGCCAAGTGCAGAAGAGATTGCCAAAGAATTGGACATGACCATCAATGATGTAAAAGAGTCCATGAAAAACTCTGGCCGTCACGTCTCCATGGATGCGCCGTTGGTTGAAGGTGAAGATTCCAACTTATACGATGTCTTGCGTTCTGGAGAATCTCCAAATCCTGATAAAGATTTGTTACATGAATCCTTGCGTACAGAGATCGAACGTGCTTTGGAAACATTGACCCCTCGTGAAGCAGACGTGATCCGTTTGTACTTTGGTTTGGGAGACCAACACCCGATGACTCTGGAAGAAATCGGTGAGACCTTTGACCTAACGCGCGAACGTGTCCGTCAGATTAAAGAAAAAGCAATTCGTAGGTTGAAACATACCTCACGCAGCAAAATATTAAAAACCTACCTAGGGTAGGTTTAAATTCCAAATTTCAAGCACCAAATTCCAAAACTAATATTTAGAATTTAAATCTTGAATCCCGAAGTTTCGGGAGGAATTTGAAAGCAACAAACAGTTTACTCTCATTTTAGAGGGACACCCACTTCCGTGGGTGTTAAGGCTGTTCGTTTTTTGATTGATGAAAGAACCCTCGGCTGATTACCGGGGGTTTGTTTTTAGGCCCATCTTCCGTCTTCCCAAAGGGAAGAAACTTAGCCCATCCCTAACCCTTCCCAAAGGGAAGGGGAAATAGCCCATCCCTAACCCTTCCCAAAGGGAAGGGAACTTTCATCTTTTTAAAAAATTTAGCAAATAAAAGTGCCTCCTTCCTCCCGGAAAGACTAAAGACTGAAGACTGAAGACTGCCAACAAGCTATCTAATTCACGGTAACAACAACCACCTTTGCGCCTCCGCGACTTTGCGAGATAAAATGGTACAGAGAACCAAAGAGGTTTCACAGAGACAAACAGAGAACACTAATCTTGGTAGAGTTCAACTTTACAACAAACAACAAGCACCAGACCGAACACTGAACACCGAATACCGAACACCGAACACTGAACACTGAAGACTGAAGACTGCCAACCGAAGGCTGTAAACTGCTAACAAACTACCTACTCCACCATGACACCTAAAGAACTCTATCTTTACAGACCTTCAATTTTACAACAAACAACTTTGCGCCTCCGCGACTTTGCGAGATAAAATGACACAGAGACCCTCAGAGGTTTCACCGAGAACACAGAGAACAATAATCCTGGTAGAGTTCAACTTTACAACAAACAACAAGTACCAAATTCCAAAAACCAGACCTCATACCTCATACTCAAAATTCCATATTCCAAACTACTTACCCTGAACGCCGAATACTGAAGATCGCCAACTGAAGACCGCCGACTGAAGACTGCCAACTGAAGACTGAAGACTGCCGACTGAATACCGCCAACTAAATTTCCCTATCTTTGCAAAAACTTAAAAACACCACCACATGTCTTCAAAACTTATCGCCCCTTCCATGCTCGCCGCCGATTTTGGCAACCTTCAACGTGATGTTGAAATGGTCAACAACAGTGATGCCGATTGGTTTCACATTGATGTGATGGATGGCCACTTTGTACCCAACATCTCTTATGGGATGCCTGTAATTGCAGCCATTAAAAAACACGCCACGAAGCCCCTGGACGTCCATTTAATGATTGAAAAACCAGAACGCTTTATCGAAGAATTCGCCAAAGTTGGTGCCGATATTATCACCGTCCATTACGAATCAACGGTCCATTTACACCGGACGTTGCGACAAATTAAGGATGCGGGTTGCAAAGCGGGTGTTGTACTCAATATCACAACCCCGCTCGTTGTTTTAGAAGATATATTGCCGGAATGTTATATGGTGCTGTTGATGTCCATTAACCCAGGTTTCGGCGGACAGAAATTTGAAGAAGTGACTTACAAGCGGATCAAAAACCTGCGTAAAATGATTGATGAACAAGGGTTGGATACGCGTATAGAAGTTGATGGCGGGGTTACAGACCAAAACATTCAAAAATTAGTAGCTGCGGGCGCAGACGCTTTTGTAGCAGGGAGTCATGTATTTAAAAGTGACAATCCAACGGCAACGATCAAAACCTTGAGAGACTTAGCCAATTCTAAAATGATCTAAATCTTAAAAGATAGTTCCCAATCTTTTCTAAAGTAGATAAAACTAATAAACCCTGAAGGCTTCGCCATCGGGGTTTTATATTACGCCATTGTTGGTGTTTTCCACCAACAATCGAGTTTATGACCTGATCCCTATTTTACCCATCCAAAACTAAATAGAAATTTTTCACGCCATTGTTGGTGTTTTCCACCATCAATCGAGTTTATGACCTGATCCCTATTTTACCCATCCAAAACTAAATAGAAATTCCAACCTCCCCAAAAGCGAGATAAAACAGAAAACCCTACCTTTTTCTGGCAGGGAATATAAAAATAGGTGTAATTTTCAAGCCAATTCAATTGCCTAAAAACTGGTAATTACGCGTTACATAGCAGCTCTTACATTACAGCTGTGTCAACAAATAGTTGATCAAATCCGTAGTGGTGACAATCCCCACCAAAGCGCCATCATCAACAACCGGCAAGGCGTGAAATTCTTTTTTTGATAAAATTTTAGCAACGTCCTTGATGCTTGTATCAGAAGACACGCTGACTAGATTTTTAGCCATCACATGCTCTATCGTAAACATATTATAGACCAAGCTCTCGATTTCAGTTTCAGACTCATCTACAGCATCTGCAAAACTTATCCGAAGTAAATCGGTATAGCTCAACATCCCGATAATGGCATCGCCATTGACTACAGGAATGTGTCTGATCTTATGTTTTTTAAATAGAAGTTCGGCCTTTTCAAGATCATCATCTTTTTTAAGCGTGATAATCTTAACGGACATTATTGTAGAAATTGGCGGTATTGTTTTCATGGTTCTGGTCTCTTAAATTCACTCATAAAAGTAACCCATACTAATCACACATCCCATGATAATTATCACATACTCATAAGAAAAAAACTGATATTAGTCATTACCATAGCCATAGTTGTAGCCATAATTATAACTATATCCGTAAGATTTGCTTGCGCCAACCCCATTAATAATATACGCCATGTTTTTCAAACGTCCTGAATCGTTGAGCTCTTTTGAGAAGTCCAATAGGTTTTTCTCGGTCACTTCCGCTCTTACCAAATATAAGGTGGCGTCAGCAAATTCAGAAATCAGCAGAGTATCGGTCACCAAAATTGTAGGGGCGGTATCTACGATGATATAATCATAGTCTTCTTTAGCGGCATTCAACAACGATTCAAAACGCCCATTGGTCAATAAATGCGCAGGATTTGGAGGTATCGCCCCTGCAAGTAAAATGTCGTGAGTGGTATGCATCAAAAAGCCTTTGATCAAAGCATCCCTCCAATTAAAGGAGACATCATGTAAATAATTGGAAAGCCCAGGTTGGTTTTTATCAGATTCAGGTTGCGTGTAATGATGGATTTGCGGATTTCTCAAATCGGCGCCAATCAACAATACCTTTTTGTTTAAACTAGAAAGCGCTAATGAAAGGTTCATCGCCACATAGGTTTTCCCTTCTCCTTTTATGGTAGAGGTCACGTAGATCACCTTGCCTTTGGACTCCTTTCCGGCGGGCAAAATATAATTAACATTAGAACTCAAGATCCTAAAGGCCTCTGCTTGAATATTGCGGGCTGTGGGATCAATAAACACCTGATCTGTGCCTTTAATTTTTGGAAGCTCCGCTAAAATCGGGATATGATCTACTCTCAACTTGACATCCTTTTTCCCTTTAACTTTCGTATCCAATAAAATACTGGCATAAATTCCCCCAAAAGGCACAAGTAATCCGGCAACAAAGGCCATAAGATAAATGTTCTTTGGATTTGGTGAAATGGGTGCGCCACTAGAAATGGCATATTCAACCACTTTAATAGAGGGCTCCGTGATGGCTAAATTAATTGCGGCTTCTTCTCTCTTTTGGAGTAAAAACAAATACAAGGTTTCTTTAATGGCTTGTTGGCGCTCAATGGAACGCATAATTTTTTCCTTGGCTGGGATTGCAGAAACCTGCGAGGAGAACTTCGTATTCCTTGTCTCCAACTGATTCTTTGAAGCCTGTAATTGTGCTTTGTAGGAGCTCAATGACACATTGATATTCCTAGCCAGTTCTTTCAACTGCTCATTAAGGGTCTGCACCATAGGGTTGTTTTCCCCACCACTGGTCAAATAATTATCACGCTCAAAAATCAAGGCATTATAAGTGCCTATAAGCTCATTGGTATTGGCACTGGAAATACCAATATTGGCGGGCAGTAACTCGTAGTCATTATTCTTGATATTTAAGGATTCTACCAACATATTAGACAACAAAATTTGGCTTTCGATGGCAAATACTTCGTTTTCCGATGCGGTGCGTTGTGACATGCCCAATGCCGCATCAGATTCTACAGTAAAAAAATTATTATTCTGTTTGTAATCCTGTTTTTTCCCTTCTATAGAATCCAACTCCCCTGCCAACAGTTCAAAGCGTTCATCAATAAAAGCAATGGTTCTTTTTGAAACCTCTTGACGGTCCACAATACCATCCAAATTAAATACAGACATCACCTCATTAAGAATGCGCTCTGATTTTGATTTGCTTTGCCCGCTGTAGCTAAGCTGCAATAACTCACTGCTTTTTCCCAATAGCGAAATTCCCAAACCACCTTTAATAGCTTTTGCGGCAGAAGACACAGGGATAAGCCTAAATATATAAGTTTTCCCTTTATTTTCTTTAATCGCGTTGAGGCTATTGGCTTCCATTTCAAACGGTAGGCTATGACTTACACTATAGGTACTGTAATTTGGAAAGACAATGGACTTCTCTGAAGCGCCTCTATACACTTCAAAGCCCTTGTCAGTAATTGCTATTTTAAAGGATGCATTAGAAATTATGCTATCATTGGGGATCGTCTTTGTGAGACTGAACGGAAATCGGTCAATTTCGGAGGTCCTCACATTGCCTTCTTCATAAAACGCCATGGTAAGATCTAAATTTCTTACCACACGCTCACTGATCCGCAACGATTTGATGACTTCAATTTCGTTCTCTAAATTTATGGTAGAACGGTTAAAGATAAAGGCCGAAGAGGGCAGTTCAATCCCTTTATTTTTATTCAAGATTTGAATCTTGGCTGAGGTATTGTAAATATTGTTTGTATATCTTAAATAAAGGAATGCAATACTTAAGGCGATCACAACGCCAATGACAAACCACACCCAATAGCGCAGATACTTCCTGACCTCATATTTGATCAGTTCCCCTTGATCAGATTTTCCAGTAACGGCATTCAATTTGTCTTGGTTCATTCTTATCTTGTTATTATTAGCACAGTGCTCAATATTATTGAAAATACAGAAAGTAAAGTTCCCAGGTTCCCAATAAAACCAGCGCTCTTAACTTTGGGTCCGTTTTGGTTGACCACAATCACGTCGTTGGGTTTTATTAAATAATAGGGGCTGGTCAGTAATTCTGCCGAGGTCAAGTCAAGATGGGTGGTTTTATAGACCCCTTCGGTTTCCCGTACCAACAGGATGTCTTCACGTTGTCCATTAATGGTCAAATCGCCTGCCAGACCCAAGGCTTGTAATACCGTGATGCTTTCTTCTGTAAAATCATAGGTCCCAGGTGACCCCACTTCACCCAAAATGGTCACCTTGGCATTGAGCAACCTCACGTTGACTGTTGGATTCTTCAGATGCCCACCCTCTTCCAAAAGCTGCGTCAATTCTTGTTGAAATTGTTGGGTGGTTTTACCTTTTATGGAGAGCTCTCCCAATTGCGGAAAATTAATGGTGTAATCTTCTGACACCAAATACCCTTCAAGTTTCATCAGCTCCACGCTTCCACCTCCCTGCTGTGCCCCGGCACCAATCCTGTTATAGGGGCGTGCGGCTTCCTCAACCAGGGCACCCACGGTAATCTTCAAAATATCATTGGGCTGTATGGTAGGCCGTATGTAACTAATGGGGGTATTGTTATACTGCGCTGAGTCCTGAAAATAAAGGATTTCTTTTTTTGTTGCGCATGAACTGAACACGAGTAATGTTAAAAGCGCGTAAAAGATGTGTTTCATTTAAATGATCTTAAAGAGTGAATTGTTTAGGCATGTTGGAGATTCCGCAAAGACATTGGATTTTTAACAAGACGTGCTATCAACGAACATGTTCCGGCATTTTTGAATTGGTTTTGATTTTAAATAGCCCGCAATAGATAAAGATACTGCCATATAAAAATGAGCCCACACACAACACGATTAGCAATTGCAAATGGATGTCGATATCCTTAATCAAAAGGGCAAGTATAAAAATAAGGATATTTATAACGACGACAACTAAGGTGGTGTGGACATGCGTAAACCCAAGATTTAAATAGCAGTGGTGCAAGTGGTTCCTATCGGCTTTAAATGGACTTGTCTTATGAATGATCAAGCGGATAAAGAAAATACGGAGCGTATCCAACAGCGGGAAGAACACAATCGCGACCGCCAAAACAGGTGCTGACTTGTAAAAAGTAGATGTTCTAACAACTTGCGCCTCACTGATAAACCGGACGACAAAAAAAGCGACAAGAAATCCAATGATCATTGATCCCGTATCACCCATAAAAATCTTATTTTTCTTAGAAAAATTCAACCGAAGAAATGGTAATAATGACCCAATGGTTGCTACGGCAATGGTGATCATACTGGCATCTTCTGTTTTGAAGAAGACATAGCTAAAGGCGGCACAGGCAAATAACGCCAAGGACCCTGCCAACCCATCCACCCCGTCAATCAAATTGTAAGCATTAATGATCAAGATGTAAACAAATAGCGTAAAGATCACAGAAAACCAATATGGTAGGATGGTAATCCCAAAAATACCAAAAAACCCCATAATGCGGGTATCGGTAAAGATGATCAATACCAAAGCGGCCAACAGCTGCCCGATGAATTTCTTTTTAGGCGATAAAATCAATAAATCATCCTTCAAGCCTAAAAAGAAAAGGACGGTCATCCCGCCCAAAAGCAATAGTAAAATTTTAGTATCCAAAAGGCCCCCAAAAGTCGTAATGACCACCACCAAACTAAAGAAAATCCCAATCCCGCCCAAGTTTGGCGTTCTGCTGGCATGCACGCTTCGTGAACTTGGTTCATCCATAAGCTGCTTGGCTTCTGACACTTTAAAAATGGCAGGAAAGGTACTCCACGACACAAAAAACGCTAAAATAAAAGCTGTAAATAACCATATTCCCAAATAATCCAAGGGATTAAAATAGGCTAGAAGTTCTTGAATCATGTGTTATATAAGTTTGAGTACCATTGGCTAAAATGCTGCGCCAAATTTTTGCAAAGATACACGTAATGTGTTAAAATCCAATATTTATTTATATCAATACTATCGATATTGATTGATTTTCAGCGCGTTAAATCGCCATAATATAACCTTTATTTTATACCCTGTTAACGCTAATGATTAAATTAGGTCACTCAACCACGAATCATTTGGTAAACCATTGTGGCAATTTTGAAAGATTTTTGTGAAGCACGACCTTTATAGGAAACCCAATTTTATTGGTTATCAGAGCCTTATAATCTTCCCTTGTTTTTTGTACAAGATTCTTAAGACTTCTATTGCTGGCACCTCCCACTCTCATTTTAGTGATGGTCAATGGTAAGTAGGTAAACTTATGATGTGCTTGCTGAAATACCCGTAGCACAAAATCATAGTCTGCTGCAATGCGATACTCCAAATTAAATTGCCCGTAGTTTCGATACACTTCGCTTTTTAAGAATAAGGTAGGGTGTGCTGGCATCCACCCCCGTGTCAATAGTTTGGGCAAAAATGGCTGACTGATCCAATTGCGTACAATTTTTTCAGTGTCATCAAATTGCACATAATGCAGATTTCCATAAACACCGTCTACGTCGTCCGTCTCAAAAGCTTCCGCAATTTTTAAAATGACCTGATGGTCTGCTAGAAAATCATCCGAATGGACAAAACCGATCACGTCTCCAGTAGCTTTGGCAATCCCTTTATTTAAGGCATCATAAATTCCTTTGTCAGGTTCAGAACTATAAACGATATTCAGGTTGTTTTTAGCTTTGGAGGAGATTACATCCAAAGTACCATCCGTAGAGCCGCCATCAATAATAATATACTCGATCTCCTTAAAGGTTTGCTGCAGCACAGAGTCCATGCAAACTTCCAAAGTCCTGGCGCTGTTATAGGTGGCGGTGATAATTGTTATTTTCATTCTATTTTATGAATGTTCGTTCTTTAATCTTAATAGCAGGATTACCGCGATAAATGCCATACGCTTCTAAATGTCCAGTGGCCACGGAACCTAACGATAACACTGCGTGACTTTCAAAAACCACGCCCGGACCAACACTACTTTTGGCACCAACCCAACTGCCTTCTTTCAAAACAATTGGGGCAATCATTAATTCAAAAGCGGATGTTTTATAGTTGTGATTGCCACAAATTAAAGATGCACCTTGTGAGATGCAGACATGATCTTCAAGAGTCACCTGATCCAAATTATCGATCCAAACGCCTTCCCCTATCCAGCAATGACTGCCCACCGTTAATTTCCAAGGATATTTGATGTTGATGTGCGGTTTGACCACTACCCCATTTCCGATGGTGGCTCCAAACAGACGCAGCCAAAAAATTTTAAGCCCAGATGACATATTCAACGGATTACGTAAAAACAGCTCATTAACAACATACCACAGCAAGCGCTTCACCATAGAGCCTGGTTGATACCAACTGTTATTGTATTTAGAAAGATCGGTTTTCAAGAGTATGTTCCTTATAAATTATTATTTATTATTTATTGTTATTGGTGTCCGATAAAAGTAATACATGATTCCGGGAAACCTCATTCTATATTTAGTCCCTACGGGACTAGCCTTTGCAGGGGTTCTATTTAGTTACCCATATTAAATACCTAACGGCATATAGTCCCAGGGGAACAAAATATTGGTAATCAGAAAAGCACAATTAGGTCAATGTCCCGT
Organism: Gelidibacter algens; assembly: GCF_001678675.1. Lineage (GTDB taxonomy): Bacteria > Bacteroidota > Bacteroidia > Flavobacteriales > Flavobacteriaceae > Gelidibacter > Gelidibacter algens. The sequence continues at coordinate 48,249 of NZ_LZRN01000016.1, read as the reverse complement.
AGGGACATCATATGGTGTTTAACCGGGCAATACTGATTTATTTTAATTAATTTTTCTAAGATATTGCTGATCGGTTAAAATTTAGAAAACCTAGAGCTTCAGGATCTCACCACATTAAGCTTAATACGTAACACCCGCCCCTATCCGCTGTCAGGCAGGTCCATTAAGGCTAAGAACGGCCAAGATCAATTCCTGATTCTCAAATCTTAATACTTGATTCTTGATTCTTGATACCCGCCTTCGCCATAGCTACGGAAGGGCATGCTTAATTCCTATTTAATCAGTCGTCCGAAGCAACCTATCAAAATACCCAATCGTCGTTGTCAATCCTTCCTCCAATTGTACTTTCGGCTCCCATCCGTTGAGTTCCTTTTTCGCTAAATCGATGACAGGTTTGCGTTGTAAGGGATCATCTTGTGGTAACGGCAGATACACTAATTTTGATTTGGAATTGGTGAGTTCAATCACTTTATTGGCCAGTTCCAGCATGGTAAACTCGCTAGGATTCCCAATATTGACAGGACCTACAAAGCCATCCCTACTGTTCATCATCCGGATAGTCCCTTCCACTAAATCATCGACATATTGAAAACTTCGGGTTTGCGTACCGTCACCAAAAATAGTAATGTCCTCACCTTTTAAAGCTTGTACGATAAAATTAGAAACCACACGACCATCGCCTGGATTCATGTTTGGCCCATAGGTATTAAAGATGCGAATGATCTTAATTTTGACATCATTTTGAATATGGTAATCCATAAACAAGGTTTCCGCACAGCGTTTGCCCTCATCATAGCAGGAGCGTAAACCAATAGGGTTGACATTGCCCCAATAGGTTTCTGGTTGTGGGTGAACCGCAGGATCCCCATAAACTTCGCTGGTGGAAGCCTGTAATATTTTAGCCTTGACACGTTTTGCAAGTCCCAGCATATTGATGGCACCCATGACCGAGGTCTTGATTGTCTTTATCGGGTTGTATTGGTAATGGACTGGGGATGCGGGACAGGCCATATTATAAATCTCATCCACTTCAATCATATACGGATTGATCACATCATGCCGCACTAATTCAAAATAGTGGTTATCCATCAAATGCTCAATATTCTTTTTCGAGCCTGTAAAATAATTGTCCAAGCAAATGACTTCATTGCCCTCCTTGAGTAGACGTTCACACAAATGCGAGCCTACAAATCCTGCGCCTCCTGTAATTAAAATGCGTTTCATATGTTTTTTAATTGTTTTTTCTAATTGTTACGCCTGCCTGTCGGTATGCAGATGAAGTTCTCCAGGGATCATTCCCTTAACTGATAAAACTGCCAGCAAGCTAGGATCATGTTATGTTTTTAAGCGTTCAAAAATAAGGCTTTATTTTGTTTTAGAACTTCTGGGTTATCAATAAATGCTTCAGCATACTCAAATGCTGCTTTAGAACATTTTGAATATTCGATTTCAGACATTTTAATGGCCTCATTAAATGCTTTAATAATATCGTATTGGTTTTTAATATCAACATCCCAGCCTATCAATTTAGATTCTAACGCTTTCCAAGGTGTTTTATCTGATATTAAAACAGGGAGCCCACTAGAAAGAGCCTCAATAATAGCGTGACCGAAATTTTCGCCTTCTGAAAGCAAAACAAAAAAATCATAATCAGTCAAGGTCTCTGGTATTTTTTCACTCGGCAAAACACCTTTATAGGTCACATTGATATGTTTTGGTAATTGGGATATTACAGTTTGACATTGCGTCCAATAAACTTCATCGTGAATGGGGCCATAGAGATCCAATTTTAATGGTTGTTCTATATTGCTAAGGGTCTTTAGCATTATTAAAGTTCCCTTTTCAACAGATACTCTTGCCAAATTAATAAAACTAACAGGGTTTTGCTTCTGAGTTCTTTGTTGAAAACTAGGTCTTAGTTTCCTTGGCAAATTGGGTGCAATCTGCACCAAAGTTTTATCACCAATAATAGATTTTATAAAACTTGCCTCATCGGCATTGGTGGCATGAAAACTTACATTATTGTATAGTTTGAAAACACTTGCAATTTTCAAAAACGACTTCTTTTTAAAGCCTTTTACGGAAAAGGCTTGCGGATTTAACATCCCTCGTGCTGATACAATTATTGCTTTCCCTAATGGTTTTAATAGGATAATTGGTAGTATTGAAAAATACCAACTATAAATACCATTAATATAAGCAATATCAAATTCTGTATTTTGAAATAACTCCTTTAAAAATTCTCTTTTAACGTTGTCATTGGATAAATAAAATACTTTGGTATAGTCATTAAACTCCGTCCAGGTATTTGAAATAACGGTATCATAAGGTCGGTCCGATCCAAAATCAGAATCTCGTGTAACCACTAAAAACTCGAACTCATCCGTAAGGTGCTCAATTAAATTGGCATACGATCTCACGGGGCCACCTGACATAGTCCCTGGCAGGAACCAATCGATGACAATTAATACTTTTTTTCTATTTCCTTTCACTCTACTCACTATCAACTATTAAAGCTTTTTAATTTAATATTTAAAATCGCCTTCACTTTAATTATAGTTTTTCAAAGTATTTATTTGAGCTGACCAATTGATTAAATTAATCTTAGACCCCAAAAACTTACTGTTGGCAGACATTTTAAAATAATCATCCGCACTTTGTTCCGTAACTTTTAATAAAATCGTTTTTAAATCCACTTTGTTAGTTGCATCATATTTAAAACCATTAAAATGATCAATCACCAAATCTGTTCCTGCTCCACATTGATATGTTGTTATTATTGGTAGCCCAGACAATGCAGCCTCATGCACCACAACACCCCAAGCTTCATAAAGACTGGGTAATATAAAAGTCCCCGCATTGCTTAATAACTGAGGTAATTTATCTGGGGCTACAAATGACGTGTGTTTGATATTTTTGTGTTTGGGTATTAGATGTTCTAAAGGGCCACTTCCAATAATATGCAACTTCAATCTAAATTGATTGGATGAAATCAATTCTTCAATAACTTCAAACAACTCCTTAACTCCTTTATGATCAACAATCCGACCTACAAAAATTAATTGTTTTACATGTTCATGCTGTGCTATATTTTTAAATAGAGACTCATCTGCACAATACAAACCAGAAAGAATATGCTGCGGTTTAAACCCGAGTTTGCGAGCATAATAATACTGAGGTTTTCCGGGCACCCAAATATGTGAAACATGGCGACTTATAAACCAAAAACTAAAAACAGAAGCCACGCGCTGTTTTAAACTCCCCAGCCATTGGTTGTCCATACCTGTAACTACAGGTAATCCTTTAGCTTTATAAAATTTAGCAATCCTTAAATAATTTTTATTGGACCAACCTGATATATATACCACCTTAGGTTGAAAGTTTGATATCTGAGTTTGTATTTCATTCATGCGCTCAGGACTGTAATCGCATATTTCAATTCCTGCTTCGCTTTCTATTGTAAAAGGCGCATCTTTACTAGGTGGTGTTCTAAAAACTAAGTAAATATTAGCATTTAGCTCATGGTCTTTTCTCATGCAGGCCAGCCAATATCCTGTCAATCGTGTATACAAAACTAAAATATTCATAAACTTATTTCACGAGGTTTGGGGTTATAAATCTGTAAGGCCCAGCATAAAAAAACCATGGGCATATAGGCATTCATTGAGGCTGCCATCCAAGATTCTGAAACTGCTGAAAACAAACACATCATTAAAAATGCTACTCTAACAATTCTCATTTGACTTAAGGCATACATTTTATACCAAAAAAAAGCAAACCCTAGTAGGCCAATAATACCAACATTTAGCAAAAGACTCAAATAAGAATTCCAAATGCCATACCAATGCCTTGCTCTTGGTTCCCCTATATAGCGATCAGCAAAATCATTTATAAAATAATTATCATAGAGCATCCCTTTACCGAACCAGGGTTGATTTTGTATTTCATCTAGAGCTACAGCCCATACCTCTGTACGCCCACTAGCATCATCTAAACTATCTATTCTTAAATACTCAGATAAACCAAGAGACTCCACGATGGCCTCCGTACTTAAGGTAGCACTAATTCCATATATATAAATCATAGCTAAAAGCACTACCGCTAAAAGAAATTTGTACTTTAAAAGTCTTAAGGTGATTTCATAGATTAAAACGCTAAATAATGCTGTACGCGAAGCCGTCAGTATTACCAAACCAATAAGTACTATTTTAAATGCTGTAAAAAAATGAGGACTAAAGGAGGTTTGATTTTTTCTTCTGATGATGTCAATAACAGCATACGAAAACATGGCCACAAAGCCCAGTCCGTTAGGATTACCCATCAAGCCATTAAAACGCTCATTAATATAGACGTCACCGAGAAAAGGAACAAATAACAATAACAGCGTCACACTAAAATAGAGGAGTAATACCGTAATAATAAGATCATAAAAACGCTTCGCATCATGCGCTACTAATAATTGGACAGATTTAAACATTACTAAAGCCACTAAAAAATAGCTTAAACCTCTTGAGGCAGCCTGAATTCCTAATGGAGAAACGGCAATGGTAATCAATGTTATCACAATACTGAACGGCAAAATAAATTTTGCGACGTTAGACTGAAAAAGCTCAAATTTTAATAGTACGAATAAACTAATAGCCAAAATTACAAATCTCAGGTTTTGAGTAAAACTAAAGACACCTTCAAAATTGTCACCTAAAAAGAATATAACAATAAAGAGCCCAAATAATGTTTCGATTTTGAATAGAGGCTTATCAGATATCAATATCGGCATGCATAACACACTTGCAATGATAAATCCACCAAACATACCCCCTATTGTGATAATTAAGAGCCACAATATAGTTAGTTTAAATTCTAAAAATATATTTAAGAACTTACTCAAATCCTACGAGATTTCCAATAGTCATACTGTTTCATAGTCAGAGGATCTCGCTTTAATTTACGCGATAAATAAAAGCTCGCAAAAGCGCCCTTAAAGATGCAAGCAAAATTGAGTCGTTTATGTTTTTCAAATTTAAGTGTAAAGACCAAGTGAGAAATGATCTTTCCTATATAGTTTGGGATCACATAGATTGTCGGGTATCTTGTTAATACTATGGCTAGGTCATTTCTAACTGTATTATATTTAAATCTTTTAAGCCAAGCTTGAGTTCTCTCCGTGGGATTGTAATTATGAAATACTTTAACGCGAGACGCGAACACCAATTTTTCGGAATTCTTAATCAATTGCATGGAGATATCTGTTTCTTCGGCATAGGAATGAAATTCTTTTGAAAACCCAGGGGAATTTAAGAAAGTGCTGCGTCTAAAAGCACAACCACAAGCAATAAATCCTCCTATTTCTTGAAAATCGTTTAAATTTTTCCTCTTACTAAGCCAATCTCTATTTGGTTCTTTGATGTTAAACATGGTAAACCCTACATCCTCATTTTCTTCAAAGTATTCAAGCACAAGATCTAAACTATTGTCTTGAATAAAATAGGCATCATCATCCATAAAAATAATGATATCACCTTCGCCTAAAGTCGATGCGTAATTACGAGCATAAGCCTGCCCTGAGTTTTCTTTTAGTCGTTCATAGGCGAAATGAGCATCATTTTTCGGAATTAATGACTTTATATCTTCAGAACCACAATCGTCTATGATATAAACCTTGTAGTTTAAATACGTTTGTTTCTGAATTTCATAAATGAATTTCTTTATTTCATTGGGTCTGTTGTATGTGGGGACAACAATATCTATGCTCTTACTAAACATATTTGTTTTTAATTTTTGGACCAAGTTAATAACGGATATTGCAATTGGTGAATGATTACTTCTACCAAGTATTTTTTATCAACTCAGAGAATTTCTTCTCTGGCAATTCTTCAATCGACTTTTTGATAGTACTAAGGGCAGCCTTACCATAGTCTTCCAACCTATGTTTATTTGCCCAAACAACTTCTAATTTTTGTGCAAATAGTTTGTTTTGAGCAGCGGCCACCACGAAACCGTTTACCCCATCAGATATTAATTCGCCATGACCCGCAACATCTGTTACAATTGCTGTTCTCTTGCAAAACATCGCTTCAATTAAAACTAAAGGCATGCCCTCATAGCGCGAAGCCAATGCGAGAATATGATTTTTTTTCCAAATTTCATGTATGTTATTTACATGTCCGTGAAAGATTACCTTTTCTGATAAATCCAGATGATTAACAAGTTCTTTCGTTAATTCGATATTGCCAGATCCATAAATGTTTAGCAAAAATTCCCTTTTTTTCCATGATTCAGTTGCAAAAGATTTTAGTAAAATATCTATGCCTTTATGTGTAAAATCAAGCCTTCCTACATATGCAAAATTCAAGGTATCCATTTTTGGCCACTGAATATCTTTTACAGAATCCATATTAAATGGATTTGAAATAACTTCTGCATTTGATAATTTAAACGCTAATTGAGTTTCTAATAATTCCAGATTACCTTTTGACACAAAAAAACAACTTTCAGCACCAACAAATGCTTGACGAATTTGTTTGTAATTAGTATCATTTGCCCAAGACAATTCAGAGTTTAATTGCGTTATGACGCAATAGCGAATATCGTTTTTTTTGGCATAGCGCATATATTCCCAGGCGCTGAAAATGTGAGATTGAGAGAAAACAATAAAATCAGGTTTTATCTTATCAATGTGCTTTATTGCTTCAGCTTTAACATATTTTAGAAGACCATTTTGCGTAACGCCATATGCCTTATGTAATAAATTTCTAACTTTATTTTTTCTAAAATGGACTTTAATGCCTATATCAATCATGTTTTGCATTTTAGGATGAACTTGTCCATACCATCCTACTGAAGCTTGAATATTAAAACCTTCATTTTTCAAAATGGTTGCGCTTTTACTCCATAATTCTTCACTTCCTCCCCACGGCAAACCAATATCTGTTATAAATAGTATCTTTTTCATTTTAGCATTTCATAAATTGCATAATTATTTGAACTATTTTGAATAGAAGTAAATACGTTCTTTTTTAATTATATATTTTTCCATACTCTTTAGAAAAATTACGTTTTGAGAAGTTGTTAATTGCAAGATTATACATTTCAGTTCTAGTTGATGTTTTGTTCAAAGCAAGAACATCGCCATTATATATTATGCCGCAGTTGTGTTCTTTAACAAAAGAAGTATAGTCACCCAGAGCCTCTGTAATGACAACCTCTAAACCACATGCCAAATATTCTCCGAATTTAGTTGGGGCAGCGACTCTGTTCGTTACTGATTTTTCTCTAATTAAAAGTCCAAAGTCTCCTACTATGAGATAGTCCTTAACTTCATCAGGCTTAACCCAAAAAGCTTTGACTAAGGCTTTAAAAGGAGAAATTGCAGGATGATTAATTATTTCAGGTTTTGCCAAAAATAAAAATTTAATATTTTTATTGTTTTTTTTGAGGTTCTCCATTACCTCGCCCAACAATTCAGGAGATTGCCATTTATCAATACCACCACTAAAAACTATAACAGTATCCTCAGATGTATAGCCTAATTGTTGTCTGGATACCAGTCGAGTCTCGTCGTTTATAAATATTTCAAAAGATTCTGCTATGGTACACGGTATTACTGAAAATGATTCTGAGATTAATTTATATTGATAAGTCATCTCCCAATAATTAACAAGGGCTGTGGAAACTGCCATTCTGTAATCAGCTTTTCTAACTGCATTTTTTTCAGCCTTATATATGATATTTAAATCAACATCCGTATTAGTTATTAAATATTCCTGCCATTCTGCAAAAACAGCGCCTCTACCATCGCAACACACCCATTTTAAAATTTTTAATTTCCTCAAAAGCAATCCAATATTAGTAGACCAAATGTTACGACACACCACTTTTTGATTTAGTATTGAGAAGAAACTGAAACATACAATTAAAAAACTATAGAAAATCACCCAATGATTTCTACTAGGTATCATCGGCAAGATTTGAGAGTTGGGATATTGTGATTTAATTAGTTGTCTTTGTTCTTTATATATAGGGTAAGGGACGAAGGAAATAAGCTTGGTATTAACAGTATTGGTTTTGTTAATATATTTTAAAACGTCAATCACTTGGGATTGAAATATACCACTGTATATATCACCAAAGGTTAGGTATATCATTAAATCTCTGTAATATGTTTTAAAATACGCTCAGTTGCTTTTCCATCCCATAATTCTGGAATTTTACCAGTTTTGTAAGTCCCTTCTAATATTTGATCTATATATTTCTGTAGTGCATCAAATTCGAAAGGCACTAATGTATTAGTTCCCTCATCAATGGTAATTGGACGTTCTGTGTTTTCACGCAATGTTAAGCACGGTATACCTCTAAACGTAGTTTCCTCTTGAATACCACCACTATCGGTTAATACCATTTTGGATGTTGCAATCAGTTTTTGAAAGTCAAAATAACCTAAAGGTTCTGTAAGAATAATATTTTCAAGTTTACTAAACTCTTCGTCGTAACCAAAAGATGTAATTCTAGCTCTTGTGCGTGGATGAATAGGGAACACTACCTTTGTTTTTTTATTTAAATAGCTTAACAGACTGATCATAGTTTTTATACCTTCTTTACTATCAACATTTGATGGGCGGTGCAATGTAAGTAACACAAAATCAATGTTAATGTTTAAGCGAACAAGTATATCGCTACTTTGTATTTGTTTCTCAAAACCAACCATAGTATCAATCATTGTATTACCTACAAAGAATATTTTACCTTTTTTGTTTTCTTGATTGAGATACTCAATTCCACTTTTTTCCGTGACAAAATAATAGTCCGCCATTTCATCTACTAAAATTCTGTTCCATTCTTCTGGCATAGTTCTATCTAAAGAACGCAACCCACTTTCAAGATGCGCTAATTTAATTCCATTTTTATTAGCTACCAAAGCTGCAGCCAGTGTGGAATTAACGTCCCCAGGAACAATCATCAAGTCTGGATTAAAAGTATTCTTTACCAATTCTTCTAACAAACCCATGATATCAGCCATCTGCTTGATTGGGGTATCTGGAGAAATATTTAAAAAATAATCCGGCCGCAACTCGAATTGATCAAAAAATATGTTCGCCATCTTTTCATCATAATGTTGTCCTGTATGTACAATCTTTAAGTTAATATGGGGATAGTGCTGATCAATGACTTTTTTAAATTGGGTGACTTTAATAAAGTTTGGACGTGTCCCTATGACAATTAATATATTCATTTCTTATTTTGTTTTATTCTTTCAAATAATTATGAATTTTACTTCAGATAGATCACAATTTAATCAATGAAGTTGATTTATTTTAAGTTGATGTTAACTCCCTTTTATCACAACTTATTAACTCGAAATTCACTGGGAACTAAATTTCGAAGACTGTTAATTTTATTTTCAATCCATACTTAAATTACATACCAGGTGTCAAAGATCGGACTATTTATGGATCAAAACACTTTAAAAAAAGCGAGTCAATATTAATATTTAATATGATAGATTGCCTCTATGGTCTGCTTGATAACCCGCTCCCACGTAAATTTCTCAGAAACCCGGTTTATTGAAACCAACTTTTTATCTCGTAATTCCTTTTCATCTAAATGTAGCGCCTCGGTTATTACACGGTCTAACCCAATTTTAATATCACCTTCAATTAGCCAACCATTTTGATCATCTACCATTGTACTAACAGCGCCAACGTTAGTTGCAATGATGGCACAACCAGATGCCATAGCTTCCAAAATGACTGTAGGCATACCTTCTGAATAGCTAGGACAAACTAAGATATCAGCATTCAAGAATTCATTCTTCAGCAAATCGACATCAGCAATTAAACCTTTAAACATAACTCGTGGATGGTCAATTTGCTTGTTTTTTGGAATTGGTCCAATAAAAGAAATTTCGTAATTCTCATTACTAATTGTACGCTCAATGACTTCGAGTAATTCTTCTATACCTTTTCTGCGTTCATATCTTCCAACGAATAGAAATTTTAATCCCTCTTGATTAAGGGCGGCAATTGCATTTTCATCTATAATCCAGGAGTCATCTATGCCATTTGGTAACTCAATAACCGAATTTTCGGGTGCGCCATTAGTATATAAAATAGAGGTCAGTTTGCCTCCTAAAGAAATGTTTGCTTTAGAATTTTGTATGATTTTTTTAGCAGGTATTTTAAGTAAGCATTGTTCCAATTTATTCTTCAAATTTATAGAAGGCTGGTACATTTCTAAGCCGTGTAAATTTGTAATTAATTTGACTTTTAGAGATGCTTCTCTTTTTAAGAAATACCATGACGTAAAACCTTGGGCATATATGCAATCGTAATCTTTATTAATTACATTTTCATATAATGCTTTTGAATAACAAAAGGATGCATAAATATAATGACCTATAAAATGTCTGAATACAGGAAATGTAATCTCTATAAAATTAATTCTTCTTAACTCTTCATCTGAGAAATACTGATTTAAAGCAATAGTTTTATTTTCTTCCTTTCTAAAATGATAGACATCAACGTTAATTTTACTATTAGCAAAATTTTTAGCCAAAGCATAAGAGTGTTTTTGCATTCCTCCAACTACAAAGGGGAAGACACCATTTGTTAATAGAGCTATTTTTTTTCATTTATTTGATAATATTAAAAAACAAGAACTTTTTCAGAATAAACAAATGCTGCTATTTTATTATTTTGAATAACAAATTTGATGCATAATTAAAGCCCTTTATCCTATATAAACCTTTTTTATATAGAACTATATAAATCTCTAAAAAATTTCAGTTCAAATAGATTTAAATTAAGTCTTTGTCTGTTTAACTCCACTAGGTCACGAATGAAATCTCCATGATCTTTGGGATTTATTTGTTTACTAACGTAGCAATAATTTAAATAAGTAATTATTGAAAATAACGTACTCTTCAAATATTTAAATTGTGATCTATTCTTTAATATCTCAGAAATTTTATTTATGTAAGTAGTTACACCTTGTACCTGATTATTAATTGTTGTGATAATATCGTTATTCTTTCTACTCTCATCAATTCTGTAGAAGCAATCTGGTTGTAAATTTGACAGCACTTCAAATTTTACGTCATCCAATAATAAAGCTCTGGTATGCAACTCTACATCCTGAAGTCTCATATAATCTTCATCAAAACCATCCAGCCTCAACAGTGTCTTTTTTTTCCATAACACAGACATTATATTCCATGGAAGTTTGTGTTCCAGAAAATCTCTCAAGAAATTCGAGTCTTTGGGACGCCATACACTTTTGCTATCACCAATTAAATTGAAAAATGTTCCAGTAACAAAAACTATAAAGTCAGCATCTTTGTAGCTGTCAAAATAATCTATCCTATTTTGTAAACATTTTTTATCCAAAACATCATCAGAATCTAAAAACAAAACATAATCTCCTTTGGCATGTTCTATTCCATAGTTTCTGCAACCTGAACCAAACAATTTGCGTTCAGGTTTAAGAGCAATTATGTTGCGATATTTATTTGCATAACTCAAAATAAGTTCCCACGACCCGTCAGTAGACTGATCATCTACAACAATTACTTCCCATTCATCGTAAGTTTGTTCTATAACAGAGTCCAGTGTTTGACTAATATATCTCGCCTTATTATAATTTGGTATTATTACTGATATCATTTAATTTGATTTTTCAGGAAACAATTTGGTTTACAATAAATGATCGCTAATATTGTTTTCAAATAATTAAGTTTCTACAAGTGGATATTATTAAAAGCATAAGTTGTTATAACGACACAGAGCAATTAATAATTTCACCTATTACGTTGTTTAAAAGAGAACGTATTAAAGAATTTAAATTGAGCTATGTTTGACATATATCATCACAGTTTGCCTAACTATCCCTTAAAAGATGTACTTTTTGTAAAAACTATTCGTGTTTCTCTTACCAATGTTATTTTCGTTGGAATATTAAAGAATAACATACTTATTTTTGATCTTGTAATTTTTCTTTATATTAATAGCTTTAATATTTTGATGTTCAATTAAAATTTACTTATTAATTGCACATTCTCTAACCAATTATTCATTTTTATCTTCACCGAGAAATAATTTTGAAAGTATGCTTACGCGACCCATGGCTAAATGAATCGAAGTGGGTATCAATATACCAGCAATTAATAACCAGAATACATTATAAACATCCAATGTTCTGATTTGCACAAGAATCAGGGCGTGCAAGTACATAATAGTCATAGATGCTTTGCCAAGAGGTTGTGAAACACTATACACGTATTTACTCCGCGACAGATAGTTACTAATTAGTAACACAGTAAAGAAACCACCAAGAGCTGCCAAGATAGATATAATTGGAATCCCATAATTTGCACCCCGCATATGATAAGTTAATGGATAGCTATAAATAAAGAGTGACACACAAATTACTAGACAGAAAACAATCAACCCCCAGAAAAAACTCATTTTTATAGGATACTTTTTAATATAATACCCAAGCAAAAATAAAGGTAAGGCCCCGCAGACGACGTTTATGGCTAATGGTAAATGAAACTCTGGAAAAAAATATTGATTCACGTAAGCAAGCGTATAAAATAATGCAGTAATTGATGTGATAACAGTTACGTGTTTTTCAAACTTGTCCAAAATATAATTTGCTAGTTGTTGCGTAAAAAAAAGACACATGGGGAACCATAGTATCATTTGAATCCCGCTCACTGCCATACCACCATAAAGCTGTGACAAAAAGTGTTGTTGGTAAAAAACCAACTTTTCTCCCACCATATTTCCTTGGCTTAAATTAAAAATAAAACCCGCTATGGCAGGAATGTTAAATATAATTAACCAAGCAGCATAGGGTACTAACAGATGTTTACTCTTTTTAATGAGATACTTAAGCTTTGGTTGTGCGCCCTTAAATAGCCAACCACTGAGTATAAAATAGAAAGGCATGTGCACCAAATATATGGAATTGTAAGATCCGCTGACAAAACCACTACGATTACCATCTAAAAGCATAGCTTCCAAAATATGCCCAAGCACAACACTTGCGATGACAAGTGCTTTAGCAATTGTGATTGTTTTTCTGTCGTATAGATTCATTATTGACATTGTAGTTATTTAAACATTACTTTAAATAGAAAACACTTCAACATGTTTTTCGGAAGTTCCATTAACCAATAAACTTTGGTAAGCCCATAGCGTTTGGAGGCGGGCGTTGTAATCTTCCGCTTTCATAGCTGTTTTATAGAGATACATCGCTTCCAATACCTCTTGGCTGTAATTTGTAACATCAATGGCATGAGTTATTGTATTCAGTGTTCCCCAAACGGGATATTTCAATACTATAATCTCAGATAGGTACTGTTTCCTGACTTCTGAAAAAAGCTGAAATGCGACTTGGTGTTCTGGATGATGATCTAGATCTGAAGGCACAAAAATTAACTCAGGTTTTAAGTTGTGTAATAAACTGTGCAATTTATCTCTATTTTCGTTACTATTAATTAATTCAGCATCTGTATTTGTACTCCAATAACACTGTATAAAACCAAATCCATTAGCCACGGCTTTAGCTTCTTCCCATCTTACTGTTCTTTTAATAGCTTCATTCTCATTTTTAAGACCACTGCAGGTAACCCCTTCAGTCATTTGTAAAACATGAATATTTGCACCTGCTTCTGCCAATGCTAAAAGTGTGCCTCCACAGCCCACTAATTCATCATCTGGATGCGGTGAGAGCACAAGTATTGTACTGTTTTTAGGAGCCAATAATTCAGAAACAGAAGTAAGCTCGATATCATTATAGGAAAAAGAAGTATTTGTAATGGCTCTATCTAAGTATTGCGTTTGAACTTGTTTTAATAAGAAGTCCTTATTATATAATTGCTGCTGCTTCTTTTCCTCGGCGATTTCTTTTTTTTGAAACACGATACCATGGTTTTTCAGAAATTGTAACTCAGTAGGAAATGCCACCAAATAAAGCCCGTAGGTTTCAGCCATTGCAAGAAATTTTGATGATAAGAGCTTTTTTTGTCTTGACGGGTTTTGAAATAAGGTAGCTAAATGCCATAAAAACCAACGTAATAATGCAGGAACAAAAAACTTTAATCCTGAACTTAGATTAGGAATTTTATAACCCTTTAAAAAAAAGTAGCCATGGTCATGGAGTTGGTGTGAAAAACACTGAAAATACCATCTCTGCCAACTAAGAAAATCCTTATCCAACTGAGCAAAAACTACGTGGTAGTTATATGGCTTTTCTGGAAAGTTGTCTAAAGTGGCGTTCTGCAATTCCACAGCATCAGATACCATGAGGTTAGTCGTTAAGAACTCACGAAGTGAAGGTGCCAAATTTAACCAAAGTGACTTAGTTCTCTCCTTATTCATAGTTGAAATGCCTAATTTCTAGTAACAATAGCTTCTTCATATAGCTTCATGTAAGCGTCAATCCGTTTGTCCATTCCAAATTCTCTTAACACCAATTTTCTATTTACTTCCAAGACTTGAGTGTAATTTTTGCGAGTAGTAATTGCTTCCTTTAAGCAACTTATCCAACTTGCTTTATCACCAAGCTCAGGTAAAAACCCATTTTCTTTGTGAGTAATGACATCTGGCGCAACACCAACTGGACTGGCAACAACTAAAAGTCTAAACAACATCGCTTCTAAAATCACATTCCCAAAGCCTTCAGACATTGAAGTATGTATAAATATATCAGACAATTCAAAAATATCGCTTAGCTCTTCTCTCTCTAACTGTCCCATAAATATAACCCGCTGGGCAATACCAAGTGTCTCACATTGTTTTTCAAGCGTTTTTCGTAATGGTCCATCGCCACAGATTATCAAAGAACTATTTTCTATCTCTTTTAAAGAACAACCTGCAAAGACCTCGATCATTAATTCGTGGTTTTTTACATCCACTAAATTACCAACACTCAATATGACGGTATCTCGAACCTTTATTCCAAGTGAATTCCTGGTATGAACCCCTGCTGTCGCAAAGGATACTACTGAAAGACCTTCCTTTAAACACCGTATATCAGCATGAGAACCTAGAATCTGTTTCGCTCTACTTACGGTATAGCCACTACCACCATTAACGATTCCTTTATTAGAATAGCTGTTTATTAAGTTATGACGAAAAAAGTAATTCCATAAGGCACCATAGTTTCCAGTGGTGAGTATGTCATAGCCTCGTAAGGTCAATATTTGCGGCATATCAATTAGGCTTCCACCCAAACCTCCAGGATACCCAAAATGCGAATGAATCACATCACTAGGGTGTTCCTTTTCTAAATCTAACAAAACCTTATAAATTCCTGCTATTGGTTTTGTATGATAAGAATGCCGTGGAAGTCTCCATGTATACGTATTCCATAAAGGGTCAAAAATCCTTTGAAATAAACTATCTACTAGAATTGATCGCTCAGGACAATAATGAAACGCGACACTTGGAAGTCGTTTATTCACATTATTTGGAATGGGTTTACCTGAAAGCACACGAATGTTTACATCTCTAATTGCTAACTCTTCTAATTCATCCAATAGAAACCCATAAGTATCAGGAATAATCCAAGTTATTATCATTATTGCAAGATTGAATTTTTCAAATGGTCCAATTCTATATCCAAACGACGATAAATCTGCCCACCTGTACCAATCTTTTGCCCGTACGGATCCAAGATTTCAGGATTTGCAGAGGTATGAATGGCACCCAATAATATTGTTTTTTTCATCGCCTCTGGAAATTCACGTTGTATATCTTGCAAATTACGCTGATCCATGGCAATTATTAAATCGGCATTTTCTACTAACTCCTCTGTGATGCGACGCGATCTATGATTGGTTAACTCAACGCCTAAATTGCGTGCCACCGATTGAAACCGAGCAGGTGTTGTACGTGCAACATTATCATGAAAGCCTACTGATATAGATTTGGGAAGCTGTGGATTTTCTAATCTCAACTGCTCCCATTTTAACTCAGTGTAAGGGCTTCTGCATATATTCCCATAACAGACAAAAAGAATATTTTGAACGCTATGTAAATCCTTACCTAAGATTTGTGTACGTAAAGCCGTTTCTTCTACGATAGATGAAGTTTTTTCCTTTTCCAGACTTCTAATGATGGCTCTTTTTAAATAGGATAATTGATGTTTTACGAGACGTAAGTAGCGCTTAGAAGTATGTATTGGCTCGTTCAACCGCATCCAATCGTTACCAATATTTGGGTTAATGAAATTAATAATGACCTGACAGAGTCCTTTAAGTTTTGGTGCAGTCTCATTTCTGCTTTTAGACTGTTCTGTCCATAATGACTGCAGAAACATCATATCAAACCCTGGCTCGTGCCAGCGGACTTTATTCTTCAAAGAAGGTTGTTTAACCGACGTTTTTTGTTGACAATGATACTCAACCATTGCTTTGGGAAAATCAGCTCCAGCCTTTAGTGCGAGACCTAATGAACCCCAAAGACGTCCGTTGATTTCGAGAAACAAAGGCGACTTCCCGTTTTCTTTACGAAATTCCACCATCGCTAAACCTTCGTAGTTTATGGCTTCTAACATACGTTCTCCTGCTTCTAAAACCTCTTGATCATCTGAACTCTCACAATATGCTGATACACCCCCAGTCCAAGGAACTTCATGTAATCTACGATGCGCAAAGCGAAGGAGAATTTTCCCATTTTGACGTAGAAAAAAAGCGCCAACACCATGACCGGGAACCATGTCTTGAAGAATGATACTACAGTTTGATGGTGCCAATTCAGCGGCGGAATCCTCTAACTCTATAGTGTTCGCCACAACACGCAAACTGCCTTTTTCATAGTTTCCTTCAGGATTTAATACATTATCCCATTTTAAGATCCGTGGATATTTTAGGCTCTTAGAAGGTAAATTAATGACATCAGATCCCGATTCTTTTATAAAAAAAGTTTCCGGAGTTTTGATATTTGCTTTTATCGCCGCTTTTGTAGCGTTGAATTTACTTAAAGTATAGTGTAAAGAGGATGAAGATGGCATTATAAACCTATTAGCCATCTCTGGATGTGCTTTTCTTAAGGTATCACAAGCAAACATAATAGCTTCATTGATGGGTAAAATTAGTAAGCCATTGTCACTATTTATTTTCGAATATACCCAATTTTTAAAGTCATAAAATTCAGTATCAGGGCAAGGATGGACTTCAACATTTTCTTTACGGTCCATTAAAAGTAGTCCCTTAGCTGTGGTAGATAAAATAACAGGTATTCTAGCTTTATCTAAGGATTTCCATGCCCCTTGAGCAGAACGCTCCTGAATATTAGTAAGTAATACAGATAATTGATTATTATTAAAAGTCATATATGCTTGTTAATTACTTTTTTTTAGAAACGGCATGCTTAAGGCGATTAAAAAGTTTTAATAATTGCGCCTTGCCGCCAGGCAGAATAATAATACATCCTATATAAAATAATACAAATTCTAAACCTACGAGTATAAGATCTATAAAGCTACTTTCTGATATCATTGACACATCAAGCACTTGAAGTAAAATCGTGGCGACTATAGCCGCCAAAGCTGCACGCCAAACTCCTTTTATAAAATCAACCAATGTTATACCAGACCCCTTTGCGGCATATAAAAAAATGGGCACAAATAGAACATAACCTGAAATGGCATATGCAATTGCCAAAGTAACCACCCCGTATTGAACACTAATAAGAAATGTAATTGAAACGACCACTGCAGAAATTAGTCCACAGTGCAAATGACGCTTTGCATGGCCTAATGCCAATAAAACAATACCAAACAAGCCAGCAACTGGCTGTAAAAATGCGGCAACGGCCAACCATTTCATTATGGGCACTACAGGTGCCCAATTATCTCCCAAAACAACTCTGACAATTGGATCAGCTGCCGCATAAGTTAAGGCTGCAATAGGCATCGTTACCAATGATAATACACCCAATAGCTGCGTGTAATAGGAACGAAACCGGTCTTTTTCAGCCTGTAAACTGCTTAAACCAGGGAGCGCAACAGACGCTAAAGGTGTTCTAATATTTGAGATAGGAAACATAATTAACTGGTATGCTCTACTATAAAAGCCTAATATTTCAGAACCTAGAACTTTACCAATTAAAATATTATCAAGATTTCTCGAAAAATAATTCACAAATTCAAAACCGGTTAAATTCAGTCCATATTTTATCATTTCTCGGCTACCTGTATTCCTGCTTGGCAATCCAGGTATCCATCCAGAGAATAACCATACCATGAGGGTATAGGTAAAAGAAGCTGCAACCGCACCTAATACTAAAGCCCAATGTTCTAATCCATTAAGAGCTCCAACTAATGCCACTATAAAACTGGCCAATGCACTGGAAATTCTTGCAATACTTAACTTTTTAAATAGCATGTTGCGAGTCAATAGAGCAGAATGTTGCGCTCCCAAACTAGAAATCAAAATATTAACACCTAATACAACGGTCATCCATTTTAGTTCTGGTCTTTCATAAAACCAAACAACCAAAGGAGAGGACAACGCTAATGTAATTGTAAGTCCAAGCCCAATAGCAACATTCACCCAAAATAAAACACTTACTTGTGGCGCATTCAGATTTTTTCGCTGTATTGTTGCTGTACTTAGCCCCAAGTCGCGGAATAACCCAGCAAATGCAATAACAGCCATGACCATACCTAATAACCCATAGGCATCAGGGGTAAGCATCCGTGCAAGTATAACCGTTGAAGCTAACTGTAAAACAACAGAGACACCTTGCGCCCCCATGTTAACCATTCCTGAACGCATAGATTTACGCCCCAGATCTTCGGTATCTAAAGAGGCTATTTTAGAACCTTTAGCCATTATAATTCTCCTTCATTGTTAACTATATTTACTTTGGCTTTCGCTTGTGAAAAAATAGGATCAAAAACTCCTTTTACTTTTTTTGCACCATTAATTGAAAGATGATGCTGATCATAGTACAAAGCCACACCTTTATATTCCATCCGGTATTTTTTTTCAGTTTGATCAAGCAATAACTCTGAAGTGTCCAATATTTTAGCTCCTGCTAATTCTAATTCCATTTTCAAAGCGTCAAAAGTCTCATTCTGATCAATTAACTGACCTATTGTACATGCATATTCAGATATGTCTGCATCAAACACCTCCCCTTTTATCAGAGCTTTAGGCACAGAAACAAGATGATTAGGCACTTCTCTAAGAATCCATACTTGAGCACCTGCTTCACTTAGAGATTTTACTGTCTTCAATAAATTATTATTAAAATTAATGAGAGACAAATTATTTTCCTCCATTTGTTCAGATGCCGTCTTGTAATAGCCACTCCATCTTGCAGCAAGTAAAACATTAGGAATCTGTTTTTTTTCTACTTGTTCTACAATTGCAGCTGCCCATGTAGGACTATTATCTCCTAAGGAAAATTCAGCAGCAAACTGCGGAGGTACATAATTCAGTATAGGTGCAGTACTACTATGCCAAGCAGAACCGACGACATAAAAATCTCCAGCTGCTTCTATAACGGCAGGTAAAATAGATTTTGCATGGGAGTCTCCCCATACAAGAACATTAACCGTATTTAAGTTTGAGTTCCCAAAAATCGGAAATTCACCCAATCTCGCACCTTCAAGATCAAGTGGTGTGTTCATAACATTTTCAAGTAGCGAATCTTCTTTCGATTTTTCATAGACGAGAACTCTATCACTGTAACGTCCTGCAAAACCGTTCATCGCTATTAATGATGACCCACCGATTATAAGTATTGAGGATGCAATTATGGCATACCCAAATAATGGTTTTCTGCTTCTTGCAATATTTTTCTTGCGAAAAGGAGTTTCAACAAAATGCCAAGAAGCTATTCCTAGAATTATACTCAATGCCACAATACCCCACTTATAGAACGTTGTAAACTCTTCCAGTGCCCAATATTTTGAAAAAGCAACGAGCGGCCAATGCCAGAGATACAGGGAATATGAGATGAGGCCGATAAAAATTATAGGGCGCCACGTAAATAATTTTGCCGTCATAGGAATATTGCCATTAGGCAGCGGAGAGGATGCCAGTATGAAGAATGCTACTCCTAAACAAGGAGGTAACGCTGCTAGACCCGGAAACAAGGTGTCTTTTGTGTATAAAAAACAGGGCAGAATCATGCCCAATAATCCTATAAAGGCTAATGCTTCTCTTACGGAACGCTTTTTTATCAATCCAATAGTCGGAACTAAAGCTACTAGAGAACCTATCAGCATCTCCCAAGCTCGTGTAGGAAGTAAGTAAAAGGTAAATGCAGACATCCTAGGTAATGACCAAATACTCAAAGCTAGGCTAGCGCAAAACAACATTCCTAAAAAAAGAATCAATTTGATTCTCGATCCTATTTTTAGAACTTTCATTAGCCCCCATATAAAAAAGGGCATAATCATATAGAACTGCTCTTCAACGGCAAGGGACCACATGTGAAGTAGCGGCTGTAACCCAGCAGCTTCAGCAAAATAATTGGTATTCCTCCAAAAGTAGATATTAGAACTAAAGAACGATTGACTAATTATTGATTTTCCTAAACCAATAAAATCTGAAGGTAGTAAAAGAAACCAGCCCGTTATTACAGTGCTCAACATCAATACTGCGGAAGCAGGGAAAATGCGTCGTACTCTTCGTTCATAAAACTGGATAAACGAAAATTTATCTTGCTCAATCTCTTTGATGATTAAAGAGGTAATAAGAAATCCTGAAATCACAAAGAATATGTCAACCCCAATATAGCCGCCAGGAAACCCCAAACCTACATGATAAAAAAGCACCGCTAATACCGCAAGGGCCCTGAGTCCATCGATTTCAGGTCTGTATTTGAAATTGTTGATGAGATTCATTTGATAGGTATTACAAAAGGAGATGGGATGATTGTATGGTTTAATTTTGGGTTTAGGTATATTTTCGTTTGATGTATGTTCATTTTAACAAAACGAATATTATTTTTGTTGTTGGCCTAACCATAGTAATTGATTTAGTCCTGACTTTTGGTTCCATCCTTTAATTTATAGCAAAGCATCTTTAGGAATGGCTTCGCCACCATCACTCACATTAAATTAATTAATATGATGACATACAATTACTTATCCTAAAAGACAAAACGCTATTAAAAGCGTTTTTAAAAGCCTGCAAAACTACAATAATATTGAGAATCCCCTATTTTATCCATTTAATTATTTTCCCACCACAAACCAGTTATTCAGAAGCGCCTCCCTATTGTATAACATGGTTTTTTGAGTTTCCCAATCCATAACTTCAAAACCCGCATGTTCACAAATAGCTTGTCCTGCAGCGGTATCCCACTCCATCGTTGGTCCAAAACGTGGGTAGCAATCGGCCAGCCCTTCTGCAACCATACAAAACTTTAACGAACTGCCTTTGGATATCAAATTCACTGTACCGTGCTTTATGCGCATGGCGTTGATATAGTCATCAGTTTCAACAGACCTGTGTGAGCGGCTCGCCAGGATAGTAAAAGTTTTATCTTCTCTTTGGATTGGTAACTTCACACATTTTTCCATCAAAGCATCTACTTCAAAATTGTTGAGATCTACGGTGACTTTGAAAGCACCAGTTTCTTTTGTTGAAAAATACAGCTCTCCTGAGACCGGAACGAAAATAACGCCCAAAACTGGTTTCTGATTTTCTATCAGCGCGATATTGACGGTAAATTCGCCATTGCGTTTAATGAACTCTTTGGTACCGTCCAATGGATCTACAATCCACAACTGCTTCCAGTCTTTCCGAACGTTGTAGGGTATGGAATTCCCTTCTTCTGAAAGAATAGGAATGCCAGTCTCATTAAGATAAGCGATGATCATATTATGAGCCGCGATGTCTGCTTTAGTTAAAGGTGACTTATCATCTTTAAGTGCCACTCCAAAGTCATCGGAATGATAGATGTCAAGAATTACTTTTCCTGCTTCTAAGGCTGCGGTTATGGCGGTTTTTAGGTTCACTATTGGGTTGTTAGTTTCTTGTTTCTTGTTTCTTGTTTCGGGTTTCGGGTTTAGAACACGCTTCAATTTCAACTTCAACTTCAAATTCAACTTCAAATTCAACTTCAACCTGCTGTCACACTGAGCGCAGTCGAAGTGCCCACTTAAGAACCTACTGCTTTACTTAAAAATTTCCCGCAGATAGCGCAGATTTCCGCAGACTTTAAGTTAAAATAGCGATACTAATACTTTAGGGGGTTGTCATTTGGTCTTTCAGCTTTGAATTCCCGCCCCTATTTGCCGACAGGCAGGTTCGCAAATGCTACGGTCGGACAGGCAATTTAATCTTAACAACAGACAGATTGCCGCGCTCGTTCCTCACTCGCAATGACGCTTAGGTGGAGGTTCGTGCTTCCAGCTTCTAGCTTCTAGCTTCGTGTTTCTTGTTTCTTGTTTCTTGTTTCTTGTTTCTTGTTTCTTATTTAGAAAAAATTCAATTTCAATTTCAAGTTCAAGTTCAAATTCCCGCCTTCTCAAAAGCTACGGACGGGCAGGCAATTTACTCCTAACAACTGACAGATTGCCGCGCTCGTACCTCACTCGCAATGACGCTTAGGGGGTGGTTCGTGCTTCCAGCTTCTGGCTTCTGGCTTCTGGCTTTGTGTTTCTTGTTTCATATTTAGAACAAAATTCAATTTCCCGCCTCTGTCTGCCGACAGTCAGGTTCGCAAAAGCTACGGACGGGCAGGCAATTTCAATTTCAATTTCATCCTCTCAATGCAACAACCTCATCCTCTTTCAACTGATACGTCTCCCCAGTCTCTGGACATGTGGCCACCTGCTGTTCATTAAACGTCAACATATGCCCAACTCTACTCACCCAGCCTATTCGACGCCCAGGATTCCCCACAACCAAGGCAAAATTGGGAACATCTTTGGTAACTACAGTTCCTGAGCCGATAAAGGCATATTCACCAAGAGTATTTCCACAAATAATAGTCGCATTGGCGCCAATAGAAACGCCTTTTTTTAACAGCGTTTTTCGAAACTCCTGCTTCCTGACAATAAAACTCCGCGGATTGATCACATTGGTAAAAACTACGGACGGACCAATAAACACATCATCTTCCACTTCCACCCCTTCGTAAATAGAGATGTTGTTCTGAACTTTGACATTATTACCAATGACAACATTAGGCCCCACCACACAATTTTGCCCGAAGGAACAATTGTCGCCTATGGTGGTATGTGCCATAATATGACTGAAATGCCAGATTTTGGTGTCTTTTCCGATAGTGACATCGGCATCTATATAACTGGAGTCGTGGACAAAAAAATCACTCATAGGAATGGGTTGGGTTTGGTGTTTGGTGTTTCTTGTTTCTTGTTTCTTGTTTCTAAACTAAGATCTGCGAGCATCTGCGTCATCTGCGGGAAATGATTTCATTTTCCTCCTAACAACAGACAGATTACCGCGCTCGTGCTTCACTCGCAATGACGCTCACGATTATGATTTATCAATTGGAATTTGGTGCTTGGTACTTGGTACTTGGCACTTGGTATTTGGTACTTGCAATTTGGAATTTGAGATTTAACTCATTTCATCTTTTTACAAAACGGATGGTAATCGCCTTTTAATCCAACAGGATCCAAGTTTCTGATGGCAGAAACGGTAGTGATGGAGCCATAAGCATCATCAAGTCCGAACCCGTCGCCTTTTAATATGGCTTCATAACTTTTGGTATGCAGGTCTGTAAAGCCACCGCTAAATTCTATGTCTTCACCGTTTACTGTGATTGAACGATACGTAGAAAGTCCCTTATTCTTAACCGCGTCCGGAATATGGTCGTGGTTTACGGATAAAAACCACCGCACATTGGCGTGCTTTAATTTTAAATAACCGGCATTTGTGTCTGCCGTTTTTATGTGAACGATATTTTCTGTAACAGCTCCAAAAATCCAACTGAGCATATCAAAAAAATGAACGCCGATGTTGGAGGCAATCCCTCCTGATTTTGATTCGTCCCCTTTCCAGGATACAAAATACCATTTGCCTCTTGAGGTCAAATAGGTCAGGTCAATGTCATAGACTTTGTCTGGGTTGTTTTTTAACTCCGCTCCAATCTTCTCTTTTAAAGCGATCAATGTTGGATGCAGGCGTAACTGAAGCACGTTGTGGATCTTTTTTCCGGTCTCCTTTTCAATGACTTTCAGCTGATCTATATTCCACGGATTGAGCACCAAAGGTTTTTCAGAAATGGCATCGGCACCACTGCGCAAGGCAAACCGAATATGCGAATCATGCAAATAGTTTGGTGAGCAGATAGACACATAATCGATTTTATTCCCACTGTCTCTGCGCCATTTGTCCACAAAGCGGTCAAAGCGTTCAAACTCCGTAAAAAAACTGGCCTGTGGAAAATAACTGTCCATCACCCCAATGCCGTCATAAGGATCCAAAGCAGCCACCAAGGTGTTGCCGGTATCTTTAATGGCTTTCATGTGCCGTGGCGCGATATAGCCAGATGCACCGATTAGTGCGAAATTTTTCATGGGGTTAAAGGGGGTTTCAGGTTTCAGGTTTCAGGTTTCTTGTTTAGAACACACTTCAAGTTCAAGTTCAATTTCAATTTCAACTTGTTCACTTTGCGGACTCGGAGATTCACTCCAAAAACGACTACTTCACTCAAAAAATTTCCCGCAGATAACGCAGATTTCCGCAGACTTCAAATTAACATTTTTAAGGAGTTGTCATTTGGTGTTTCAACTTCCAATTCAAGCTTAATCCAATTTCTACTAACAACAGTCAGATTGCCGCGCTCGTACCTCACTCGCAATGACGCTCACGATGATGATTTGGCAGTTGGAACTTGGAATTTTAAAATTTTACCATTTGGCTTTCCGCTTCCCACTTCTAGCTTCTAGCTTCTAGCTTCTAGCTTCTAGTTTCTTGTTTCTTGTTTCTTGTTTAGAACACACTTCAAGTTCCCGCCTTCGCAAAAGCTGCAGTCGGGCAGGCAATTTACTATTGACAAGTTGCCGCGCTCATACCTCACTCATTTAAATTACCGCCCGATATCATAAAACCCCTTATACCACGCCACAAAAGCAGCAATCCCTTGGGTCACTTCCGTTTTAGGCTGGTACTTAAAATCTTTTTTCAACAGGTTGACGTTGGCATAAGTCTGTTTGACATCTCCCGGTTGCATCGGCAGCATTTCTTTAATGGCGGTTTTGTCCAGTGCGGTTTCAATAGCCTCAATATATTCTAAAAGTTGGACAGGCTGACTGTTGCCAATATTGTAGAGTTTGTAAAGCGAGGTATTATCCGAAGTTTCTAAAAGCGTTGCAAGAATCCCAGAAACAATATCATCAATATAGGTGAAGTCTCGAGAGAGATCGCCATTATTAAATACCTTAACAGGTTGGCCGTTGATAATGGCTTCCGTAAATAAAAACATGGCCATATCTGGTCGTCCCCAAGGGCCGTAGACCGTGAAAAATCGGAGGCCGATCGTTTCAAAACCATACAAATGACTGTAGGCATGTGCCATCAGTTCATTGGCCTTTTTGGTGGCGGCGTAAAGACTGATGGGATGGTCTACATTGGCCGTTTCCTCAAAAGGCACCGCATCACTGTTCCCGTAAATACTGGAGCTGCTGGCATAGACCAACTTCGGAACTTTTGTATGGCGACAACATTCCAAGACATTTAAAAAACCCGTCAAATTGCTATCGGCATAGGCTTCAGGATTTTCCAAGGAATACCGCACGCCCGCTTGGGCCGCCAAATTGCAGACCACATCAAAGTTGTACTTCTTAAATAACTCTGGGAGCGCCTTTCGGTCTTCCAAATTCATTTTGAGGAATATCATTTTGCTATCATGAGTGGTACTTGACGTAACATTCAGATCTTGAATGGCTTCTTCCTTGTCTATCCCCAACTCGGCCAATCGTGCCAGTTTTAAATTGACATCATAATAATCGTTAAGATTATCGATCCCAACAACCTTATGGCCCAATGCCAATAAGGCTTTGGATACGTGGAAGCCGATAAAGCCAGCGGCGCCGGTTACCAAGATGGTTTTTGAAAGGCTGTTATTTTCCGATGACATAGACTTGGAATCCTATAGTTTTTAATTGTGACTGATCTAAAATACCACGGCCATCAAACACAAAGGCCGGTTTTTGCATCTGGTCATAAATGCGCTGCCAGTCGTAGGTTTTAAACTCATCCCACTCGGTCAATATCGCGATGGCATGTGCGTCTTTACAGGCTTCATAAGGCTCAGGAACTGTGGTCAGATACTGTGCGTTATCTTCTTCAGAACGTGTGTTGAGATAATTAAGGTCGCTTTGCATTTTTTGTTTGGTCACTTTCGGGTCAAATACGACAATAGAAGCTTGCTCTTCCAGAAGTTGGTCTGCCACATAAATAGCGGCCGACTCCCGCGTGTCATTCGTATCTTTTTTAAAGGCCCAGCCTAAAAATGCGATTTTCTTTCCTGAAATGGTATTGTATAAGGTTTGAATGATTTTGGAAGCAAAGCGGTGTTTTTGATGGTCGTTCATGATGATCACTTGTTCCCAATAATCGGCCACCGCATCCAAGCCATAAGATTTTGCGATATATACCAAGTTCAAAATATCCTTTTGAAAACAAGAGCCTCCAAAACCGACAGACGCTTTTAAAAATTTAGGTCCGATTCTGCTGTCTTTTCCAATCGCGTTGGCCACCTCGTTGACATCAGCGCCGGTCACTTCACATAATTCGGATAGGGCATTGATAGAAGAGACGCGTTGTGCCAAAAATGCGTTGGCGGTTAATTTTGATAATTCTGACGACCAAAGGTTGGTAGTCAAGATATTTTCTTGAGGCACCCAAGTGGCGTAAATGTTGACCAAAGCTTGGATGGCCTTAAAGCCGTCTTCGGTTTGTTCGCCACCAATCAAAACCCGGTCTGGCGCCATCAAATCGGCAACAGCGGTACCTTCCGCTAAAAATTCTGGGTTTGACAGAATTTGAAATTTGACCCCATTGCCGGTATTGTGTAAAATACTTTTAATGGCCTGGGCTGTTCTAACGGGTAAAGTGGATTTTTCCACAATGATTTTATCTGATTTGGCAACCCTTGCAATTTGTCGTGCACAAAGCTCGATGTATTTTAAATCGGCCGCCATGCCCTTCCCTTTTCCGTAGGTTTTGGTGGGCGTATTCACTGAAATAAAAACCATATCCGCCGCTTCAATCGCCGCATCAACGTCTGTACTAAAAAATAAGTTCCTGTTTCTGGCTTCCGCAACAACCTTGTCCAATCCTGGTTCATAAATAGGAAGTTGCTCCAAATCGTCATGGTTCCAAGCCGCAATTCGGGAGGCGTTGATATCCACCACCGTTACTTTAATATCCGGATTTTTTTGAGCGATGACGGCCATGGTAGGTCCGCCAACGTACCCAGCACCGATACAGCAAATATTTTTAACTTTCATTTTTTATTGATTATTAGCAGTGTTGTCTTCTTGTTTTTCTGTCAAGCCCTATAACCTCTAGGGGAATTGGCAGTCCCGACATTTGTTATTTCTATTATTTATTTTTATTCGATATTCGACATTAATTATTCGAAATTCAGTAGTCGTTATTCGTTATCCGTTATCTGTTATCCGTTATTCGATATTCGTTATTCGTTATTCGTTATTCGATATTCGTTATCCGTTATCCGTTATCTGTTATCTGTTATCCGTTATCTGTTATCCGTTATCCGATATTCGTTATCCGATATTCGTTATTCGTTATTCGTTATTCGTTATTCGTTATTCGTTATTCGATATTCGTTGTTCGTTGTTCGATATTCCTTATTTGTTATTCGTTATTCGTTATCTGTTATCCGTTATTCGTTATCTGTTATCCGTTATCTGTTATCCGTTATTCGATATTCGTTATTCGATATTCGTTATTCGATATTCGTTATTCATCATTCGTTATTCGTTATTCGATATTCGTTATTCGTTATCTGTTAATCGTTATCTGTTATCCGTTATTCGATATTCGTTATTCGATATTCGTTATTCGATATTCGTTATTCGATATTCGTTATTCGATATTCATCATTCGTTATTCGTTATTCGTTATCTGTTAATCGTTATCCGTTATCTGTTATCCGTTATTCGATATTCGTTATTCGATATTCGTTATTCGATATTCGTTATTCGATATTCGTTATTCGATATTCGTTATTCGATATTCATCATTCGTTATTCGTTATTCGTTATTCGAAATTCATCATTCGTTATTCGTTACTCGCTATTCATCAGTCATTCTTCCAACAACAAAGCAATCTAACATCTAACATCTAACGTCTAATAGCAAAGCGATCGAACATCTAAAATCTCCTTTCACAATTTGACCTCCTTCACAGCGCCTTCATTCTCAAGAAACCAAGCATACGTCATTTCAATTCCAGACTTTAAATCAATATTGGCCTGCCAGCCCTGTTGGTTCAATTTTGACACGTCCATTAACTTACGAGGCGTGCCATCAGGTTTGGAGCTATCCCAATCAATAGCGCCTTCATGCCCAACAATAGCCTGAATGGTATCTGCCAGGTCTTTAATGGTCACATCGGTTCCCGTACCCACATTGTATAAATGTTCTGGAAGCACGTTTTCAACCGCATACACGACCGCCCGCGCCAGATCATCTACGTGCAAAAACTCGCGCATAGGAGTACCGCTTCCCCAAAGGGTTACCGTCT
Source organism: Gelidibacter algens (assembly GCF_001678675.1). Taxonomy (GTDB): domain Bacteria; phylum Bacteroidota; class Bacteroidia; order Flavobacteriales; family Flavobacteriaceae; genus Gelidibacter; species Gelidibacter algens. The sequence goes on along the minus strand of NZ_LZRN01000016.1, from coordinate 19,537 downwards.
CATTGTTCAATTTGGCATCATGGAACTTTCTGAGCATTGCCGGCAACACGTGCGACGATTTCAGATCAAAATTATCATGGGGCCCGTAGAGATTGGTCGGCATTAAGCTCACAAAATCCTTCTGATATTGTTTTCGGATGGCTTCACAAGCCTTAACGCCCGCTATTTTTGCAATAGCATACCACTCATTTGTGGGCTCTAAACTATCGGTCAGTAAATAATCTTCTTTTAATGGCTGCGGTGCCAGCTTCGGATAAATACAAGAACTCCCCAAAAAGATAAATTTCTCTACCTTGTGATGATGTGCCCCGTCAATCAAGTTATTCTGAATTTGAAGATTCTCCATCAAAAACGGATAGGGATGCTCACTGTTGGCTAAAATGCCTCCCACTTTCGCAGCAGCGTCAATCACCACTTCTGGTTGCTCACGTTCATAAAAGGCATTCACCTCAGCTTGATTGCGCAAATCGAGTTCCTTACTTGTTTTCCCGATAAGATTGTGATACCCCAAGGCACTTAAGGCCCGCCAAACCGCAGAACCTACCATTCCCCTATGGCCAGCAATATATATTTTACCGTCTTTAGTCATCCTTATTCAAAATAATTAAGCGTTTTGTGGCCGCCTTCTTTTAAGTACTGCTCTTTCTGCATCAGTTTGACATCACTTTGCATCATATCCTTGACCAAATCCTGCAAATCCAATTGCGGTACCCAGCCTAATTTATTCTTGGCTTTTGAAGCGTCGCCTATTAAAAGATCAACTTCTGTAGGCCTGAAATATTTAGGATCCACATTCACCACTTCCATACCCTCAGGCAATTGAAATTCGGGATTGTGACACGCACTCACAAACGCCTTTTCTTCCACGCCTGTGCCTTTAAAGACCACATCAATACCGACTTCAGCAAAGGCCATTTTTACAAAATCCCTTACTGTGGTTGTCTTTCCGGTGGCGATGACCCAATCTTCAGCTTCATCAGCCTGAAGGATCATCCACATCATCCTCACATAATCCTTGGCATGGCCCCAATCTCTTTTGGCATCCAAATTCCCCAAATACACTTTATCCTGCAAGCCAAGAGCAATCCGAGAGACCGCTCTGGTGATTTTACGGGTCACAAATGTTTCTCCCCTAATTGGCGATTCGTGATTGAACAGGATTCCATTACACGCAAACATATTATAGGCTTCCCTATAATTGACCGTAATCCAATACGCATACATTTTAGCCACGGCATACGGAGAGCGCGGATAAAAAGGTGTGGTCTCGGTTTGTGGTACTTCTTGCACCTTGCCATAAAGCTCTGAAGTAGAGGCTTGATAGATTCGGGTTTTTTGCTCCATACCCAACAAACGGACGGCTTCCAATATTCTGAGCGTTCCAAGGCCATCGGTATTTCCGGTATATTCTGGGATTTCAAAAGAGACCCCAACATGGCTCATGGCTGCTAAATTATAAATCTCATCAGGTTGAATGTCCTTCACCAATCGGATCAAATTGGTACTGTCGGTCAAATCACCATAATGCAGAAAAAAATCGCGATTTTTCTCATGCGGATCTTGGTATAAATGATCGATTCTATCGGTATTGAACAAGGAAGAGCGTCTTTTGACACCGTGGACTTCATAGTCTTTGTTCAATAGAAATTCGGCAAGGTAGGCACCATCCTGACCTGTAATTCCTGTAATAAGTGCAACTTTTTTCATTTTAATCACTGTCTATTTAAATAATCTCATGGCTTCGCCAAGAATAGTCACATAAAAAAATGCAACTATATGGTTTTTAATTACTTATATTTCAAACAAGCTATACGATTTAGCTCTAAGAAGACGCAAAAATAGAACTAATTTGGAGAATGCCTTTACTGCGTTCATTTAATTTTCAATTTTATAACATAGCCCAAGTTGTGGAGCACCACCCAACACTGATTCCCCGACACATATTTTACGGTGCCTTTTTTTGCAGTGAGTCCAAATTCTTCTAAATTAATCTCTTGACCTATGCCTATTTTTTCTGTAGAGAGCACCTGTTGCTTTTTATCTGCAATATCCTGGAGTAAAGTCACTTCTTTAGAAGGTACTATGGCGGGTTTGCCCAACCAAAAGAGATAACGAACCGCACCATGTACCGTAAACACCTCGGCACGTTCCTTGTCTGTGATGTTAATAAGCACCATGGACGGCAATAAGGGAACGGTCACCTTTTTTTTGCGGTCACTCCATTGCCGGATCTCAACTCGGGTAGGGCAACAGACTTCAAAGTGCAGATCAGTGAGACGCTCCGCCACTTTAAGTTCAAATTTAGGTTTTGTGATGAGGACGTGCCAAGCCATTGGTGTAGGATTTTAAATTAACATTAGAAAGCAAAGTAAATCAAACTTTTTCAGGTTCCTAAGCTAATTCTGGAAATAATGAGGAAGTATTAGGTGTTCTTTCTCTTAACAATAGCACTCAAATAAGGTCCAACATTTGCCTTTCAATAACCTAACATAAGAAACATAGGAAGTAAATAGGAACTATTGAATCATATGCATCCACTTTCTTAAAAAGGACCCAAATAAAGGTGGTCTTTTGACTGGATTTTTTCCTTTTAATCCCGTTCAAAACAAAGCGTTCATGCATTTCATCGGTAAATATTTCCTTAGGGCTTAATTAGAAAATAATAAGGCATAAAATTTAAATTACTTCCTACTTTTGTCACAACTTTTAGATTACAGATCAAAAATTAAGCGAATAATAAAGCTAAATAGTTGCTTGTCTAATAGCCGCTTAAGAGAATGACCCTAGCATATCAGAAAACCCAAATTTAATTCACAGCCCCCACATGAAAAAATTCTACTTTCTTTTAATTACAGTAATTGCTTTTAATTTTGGGTATGGGCAAGATCCGGTTATTGTGTCCATAGATAAAGCCAATGTCTCTGTTGGACAATCTACAATTATAGGTTTTGCTGATAACTTGTCTGCCATAGGTTTTACACGTGGTCCCGGGTTGGGAAATGGTGCGCCACTAAGCGCTACTTTCACAGCAAATAACTGGAATGCACTAGGTGATAAAGAAACCGCTAAAAATGCCAATGATTTTATAGAATGGTCCGTTACTGCTGATCCTAATTTCAAACTCAAAATCTCAGCGTTACGAATTGCAGCAAACACAACTTTGGGCGGCCCTAGAAAATGGCAAATTTTTTATAGCGTTAACGATTTTGTAAATGAAGCGCCGCTCTCTGCCGTAACCGACCTACTCCCCTATGATGGTGACGAGTATCCCTTATCCTCAATCAATGTAACTGGTTTTAATATCATATCAGATTTTGGAGGTACGATTAAATTTCGCTTATATGCTTGGGGTGGAAGTGAAACTGGAGAAAATATGCTTGCGATCCAACAGACTTTGTTAACAACGGATTTTGGTATTACTAACCCTGGTTGTCGCATTAAAGGAAGTTTAATCTACGACGGTATACAGTATTCAAATGAACAATGGACTCCGGTAAAACCATCAGATGAAACCGGGGATCAAAATGTCTATATTGCCGACGGCACCTATGACATTGGAAAAAATGAATATGGGGAGTCTGTAGATGAAAATGTATTCATAAAAAATTTAGTAATCGCCAATGGAGCCGCCGTGACCATTACTCCTGAAAGTAACCTCACCATAAATGAAAATCTCTCAGTAGGTGATAATCTTGACAACCCAGGAAATCTGGTCTTAAATTCTACCTCAACACGCTATTCAAGTTTAATTGTTGAAGGCACTTCTATTGGAGATGTCACCTATAAGCGCCATGTGAATAGCAACGCAGCGGGTAATGATCTTATTTCTGCTCCGGTTACTGGGCAACCTTTTAGTGAATTTGTAATTAATAATGATAATATCAGAAATAACAATGGTACGGTATTCTTGTTTGGTCCCTTTGAAAAAGTGGATGGCACCTTTGTAAACTGGTCAGACACTGAAAGCACAACTCTGAATCCTGGTACTGGCTATAGAGCGGCTTCTATAGTTAATGGCACCTTTACATTTGTTGGTGATGTCAACTTAGGAACCGTTAATCAACCCATTTCAAATGAGGGGACAGCTTTCCAAAAATGGAATCTCATTGGCAATCCTTATCCGTCTTACATACGTTTTATAGATTTTTTCAATCAAAACGAAACTGCTTTTGATGATGATACTGCAGCAGTGTATGGGTTTGATGGCAATTCATCGGATGGTTGGACGATTTTGAATAATAACAATGCGACCGAGCTGATAGCCCCTGGGCAAGGTTTTTTTGTAGCCTCAAAACCTGGGGGAGGAACCATTTCTTTCAATGCCGCAATGCGGAGCACTGGAACATCTGATGATTTTATTCCAAATAGAACTGCCAATACCAATGCAGCATATACCCAACTTAAGATACATACCGGTGCTAAAAGTTATAAGACAGAACTCTACTTTAATGATAATTCAACAAAAGCACTGGACAAAGGCTACGACGCTGCCGTATTTGGTAAAAATGCACCAAGCTTCGCAATCTATACGCAGTTAGTTGACAATAATACAGGCATTGATTTAGCGGTACAATCCCTTCCGTTTGAGGATTTAACTAGTAACGTCCTTATTCCCTTAGGTATTAATATGGCAAAGGGTGAGCAAATTACCGTAAGTATTGAAAAGTCGATGTTACCTGAAGGTATTGAAGTGTATTTAGAAGACAATGTAAATAATACGTTCACTTTATTAAACACATCTGACTATGTCTTTACTGCAAATTCAAAGTTAGTAGGTACTGGGAGATTCTTTTTAAGATTCACAAAAGCCACATTATCGACATCCGACCCGAACGAATTAAGTGGTTTGCAACTTTACGCGACTGATTCTAAAGTGTTATTCGTAAAAGGACTTCTAAAAGAAAATACAGCGGTGTCTGTGTATGATATTCACGGAAGACTTGTAAATAACGTACAATTAAAGGCAAACAGCAACACGAATCAATTAGATTTATCCCAATTAAATACCGGTGTTTATATTGTAAAACTTAAAAATACTATACAAGAGATCACTCAAAAGATCATGCTGAGATAAATAAAAAAATCTCATTATAATGTATCGAAAAATCCAATCGCTTTTAGAATAAGTGATTGGATTTTTTGTTTTTCATCGCTAAAATTTACACGTGTGTTCAACTTATCGATTATCCCTTTACCTACATCAATTAAATGCAATTGTAGCAAGGATGACGTGCTACTTTTGCAGCTCCTAATCGAAAAGACGCTTAACCAATGAGAACACTAATTACTTCTTTATTTATTTTTTCACTCTCCATGTCTATATGTAGCCAAAGCCGAGAGATTGCAGCTTTTTCAGGGACATCTACCCCTGCCGCCAAGACTCTAAATGGCACTATTACCGCAACAGCTTTATCCAGAGGTCCTGGACTTATAGATGCTGGCGGTGCTACATTTAACAGTGGTGGTTGGACAACTGACCAGACTTTAGATGTCAATGATTATATAGAATGGTCTGTTACAGCAGCGCCTGGTTATGAAATTAAAATCACTAGCCTACAAATTGATTATACTACCGATGCAAGCAACGGGAAGGGTGCCTCTGGTCATGGGAAAGGTCCAAAAGAGGTCAGCATAAGAACCAATGCCGATAATTTCACAAAAGATATCTACTTCGATAAGAACGGAAAAGACTCTGGAAAATCTCCTGTTATCTCTACCGACCTCAGTGCTAAAGGGGGTATCATTATTTTTAGGCTCTATGGCTATAAAGCTAAAGGTGGAAAAAAGTCTGAGGACGGCACACTTGCCATTGAAGGTGGCTTGGGCAACATCCTTCAACTTGAACATACAGGGATCATACTAGAAGGTACGGTAACATATGAAGGATTAGTTTACAATGGCACCAAATGGTCGCCTAGTGCTCCAGAAGAGAACACCGGCACTAAGGATATATTGATAGAAAAGGGGATGTATATCGTAACAAATAATATCAAAGCAAAAAACTTTACGGTTGCTCCAGGTGCTGGTCTTGTGGTCAAGAATACAGGATCTATTACGGTCAATGGCAACTTAATTACTTCTGATAACGTCACTTTAGAGTCAAGTTCAACACAGTATTCCAGTTTAATTGTAAACGGCACTGTGACGGGAACTACAAAGTACGAACGCCATATCAACACTCAAAAAGGAGGCAATGATCTAGTTTCAGCACCAGTATCAGATGAGACTTTTGATACCTTCCGCACTAAAAATCCAAATATAATTAGCAACGCAACTAATACGTTATTCCTTTTTGGTGTTTTCAACAAGACTACAGGTACTTTTGTAAACTACTCAAATACGGAGAACACCCCTTTGAAAGCTGGAATGGGGTACAGAACAGCTTCTTCTGACAATAGCGCTTTCACCTTCACCGGAAAGGTCAACACAGCACCTGTAAATGTAAATATTTACAAATCTGGACCTTATTCTAAATCTTGGAATTTAGTCGGAAACCCATATCCATCTTATATTGATACTGAAACATTTTTAAAAGCTAACGTATCGCAACTTTCTCCTACTGCAGCTGCTATTTATGGCTTTGATGGAAAATCCTCTGACGGGTGGACAATTGTTAATTTGGCTACCTTACCTTATAATCAAGAAAACGCTCGTATCACTCCAGGCCAAGGCTTCTTTCTGTCATCCAAAAATGATGTTGGAGCGATCATATTTACCCCAGAGATGCGCACCACGGGAAATACAGACGATTTTATTTTAGGCAGAAATACCAGCGACGCCTATAAACTAGGTTTCGTGAATTTAAAAATATCTAGCCATACACAACAGTACCGTACAGAGTTGTATTTTAATGACGCATCATCAAAAGGTATGGACGCAGGATACGACGCGAGTATTTATGGAGGTACCGCACCAGCTTTCGCAGTATACTCTCATTTAGTTGAAAATAATGAAGGTGACGATATGGCTATACAATCTCTAAACTTTGAAGATCTTCAAAACGATGTGATTGTTCCTTTGGGTGTCAATGCAGCTTCAGGACAACAAATTACATTAAGCATTGCTGAATCCATATTGCCAGAGGGCACTGAAGTGTATTTAGAAGACAACTTAAAAAACACTTTTACGTTATTGAATTCATCTGACTATATTTTTACAGCAGAATCAAATTTGGCTTCCACAGGACGTTTTTATCTTCGTTTTTCCAATACGACCTTATCAACTGATAATACTGACACTGACATAGTGCGAATTTTTACTAACAATACGTCTCGAACTTTAATAGTAAAGGGGCAACTTCAATCACATACTTTAGTAACTATTTATGATTTACAGGGCAGATTGATGAGCACTAAAGAATTAAACGGAAATAGCCAAAGCCATGAAGTGGACATGTCCAATTTGCGTACGGGTGTATATATTGTAAAATTGAAAAATAAAGCTCAAGAAAAAACGCAAAAAGTCATGCTGAAATAACGTGATGGCCGCAGCTTACAAAAGCGTATTGTTATATCACGTTTGCTTTACATTAAGTACTAGAAAACGAGCTCTGTTTTAACTATCCTAGCAAGATGGTAGATCTTTGAAAATCATCCCTATATTTGCACAATGGAAAAGAACCAACCCAAATCTGAGATTACTAGAAAAGAAGCCTTGCAACGCATGGGCAAATATGCCGCGCTTACGGCTGTCGGCACTTTTTTAATCCTAAATCCAAAACAAGCACAGGCTTCGTCTCACGATGCACCACCATGTGTAGAATGCGAAGTGTTTCCTTGATAGTGCTGATTTAGTGACCACTACTTAGTTGAGTTTCAAAATAGCCGCACATATGGTGATTTAACTGTGGTCAAGTTATGTGCTAAGGATTCAAAAAACCAATCAATACTTCGTTATAGCAGAAGCTGTAAAAAATAGTGTTGAAACGTATTTAAAATCTTCTACCAAGTCTGCTTTTAGAGCACATTTACAGTAGAAGATATTTCAAATTCTAGCCTGACGTTTACTACAAAAGAAATTAGCGTACTCCTCGACAGTTCAATTACGCATCTCAAGCCACAAATAAAAACCGAGCCACTCCATTTTACCTCAATACTGATGAGGTAAATTTTTATAAATTTGGCCATGTTGATCTGATCGTCAATTACGGTTCAGCATTCCTTCCGCAATTAAAGCACCTCCAATATGCACGTGCAGCAGTTTTAGATGTAGATCTGCCACGGATTTGATCTCTTGGCTTATTGTATCAACCCTTTTATTGGCAGCAACTAAAAAACTGCATCAGCTGCCACTAAGCATGTCCATAAGAGAAAGCGCAATTAACATCCACGCCCAGTTAATGAGCAAGGTTAAGTTAAATTAAAATACTACTGACAGTTAAATGGACCTGTCTCAAATGGCTATAGGCGTTGATAAAGTGAAGCAGAAGCATCGTTCCCACGAAAAAACGCAGAAGTCTGTATGCAAAACCATTGACTCAGTTCTTACGGAGAGTGCACCTTAAAAAGGTGCGCTTTTTCTTTTGAATACGAGACGGTAGTTTGGTTTTTTTGGAATTCAAAAAAACTATTTTTATAGACATTATGTATCTTATAAAAATCACTATATTTATGACATGGAAAAGAAAATTTCCGCAGTTGGAATATCTAGGAAAGAAGCACTTCAGCGACTGGGCAAATATGCCGCCCTTACCGCAGTGGGTACTTTTTTGATATTGGAACCTTTGAAAGCCGCACAAGCTTCCCCAACACCAACCGATCCGGGTGGTGGACCCTTTGACATCCCTTAACTATAGCGTTCTAAATTTCATAACATCAGCCCAACACATTTTTCTCAAACGGCAAACAGTTTCATACTTTGGTTTGAAAAATCCAATCAATATCTGGTTGTTTCAGAGACTATCAAACATATAATGGATGTGTTTCTGACAACCCCCAACAAAGCTTCTTTTATTAGGCATTTACAAAGGCACGACCATATATCTCCAGAGCTTGCTGCAACCTATTACACTGAAATCAGCACCCTACTTAACAGTGTCAACACCGTCACAGAAAAGAACACTGAAATTAAAACGCTACCAGCGGTTCCAAAAATAGAAAATGCGGTTCACTATGCTTTTGGCACTACAAACTTAAAGATTAATTATGGGTCCTTAAAACTTCAAAATTTAATCCACCCGCAATACTCCCACACAGCAGGTGATGATAATAAAACTTCCAATACTGTAGTGGATATCTTTGAAAAAGATAATTTGAGCTATCTCTTCATAAACCAAGCTTATATTGGACAGTATTCACCCTCAGAATACCACCTCTTGCAAGGCCAATTCTCATTACAGCTGATCAACACACTTTACAACAAAACTGAAGCGGATTGGATCGCCACCTTTCATGCCTCCACAGTGTGTAATGCTAAGGAAGCCATTATGATTATTGGCGCCTCCGGGAATGGGAAAAGCACTTTATCTGCAGTACTCATGGCCCACGGATTTGATCTCCTCGCGGATGATTTCACGCCGTTACTGGCAGAGACAAAAGAACTGTATCGGGTGCCATCAGGCATCTCCATTAAAGAAGGCGCCTTTGAGATTTTAGAAAAACTGTATCCTGATTTTGAGCAGTATCCTATTTATAAAAGCACCTCAAAGGCGGTTCCTATCAAATATATTCCGCCTGCTCAAAATTTTAACAGTGCCGTGTCGCATTTACCATGTACAAAAATCGTCTATGTAAACTATGACCCCACAGCGACGTCACATTTGAAAGCCGTACCGACAGAGAAAATTTTGGAAACCTTGATCCCGGAATCTTGGCTATCACCTCTGGCACCCAATGCGGCACTGTTTTTAGAATGGCTACAAGAACTCACCTGTTATGAGCTTACCTATGCGGACAATGCGGTAGCAGTTTCGAAATTTTCTGAGTTATTTAAAAGGTAATTCATTAAATGTCCGTTGTGTTGGTTATTTTTGAAAATGCTTAAATCATAACTTTGACCAAGACTTCCGCGCATTCCACATTACAGCTTATGGCTGACATCTTAAGTTTTGAGACTAATGGTGTCGCTCTTATGTCCCTTTTTAATACTACTGAGACCAATTGGGATGCAGTGGTCACCATCGCCAGTCAGCATTTGATGCTTCCAGCGCTGTATTGCCAACTCAGGGCAAAAGGGTTGCTGTCCTATATTCCGAAAGATCTAGAATTGTATTTGGAAGAATTAACAGCCATCAACCGCAACAGAAATGAGGTTTTAATCACCGAAGCTCACGCCATTTCAGAACTGTTTCACAAATCACAAATCGACCATGTTTTTATAAAAGGGTTGGCGCTTATTGCGGGCCATACTTTTAAGGATCGTGCCGAACGGATGATTGGCGACATTGATATTTTAGTAGCACCAAACCAAGTGCAACAGGCCTTTACCCTTCTTGAAGTGAATGGTTACACCCAAACAGTGGCCTTTAATTATATACAGAAAAATTACCGTCATCTCTCACGGCAAATCCATCCTAAAAAAATGGGTGCCGTTGAATTGCACCATGAAACTTTAGTCCATAAGTATAGATTGCTCATTGACACTACCTCCGTACTTCAAAAAAAGCAGCATATAGAAGGCATCTTCGTTCCATCTATTGAAGATGCTATTCGCATTGCCATTTTCACATCGCAGATCAATGATAAAGCGCATCTTTTTGGATACATTAAGTTTAAGAGCGTCTATGATTGTTTGGCTTTGGAACTTCATCAGAACAAAGAACTGCTCCATGTTTTATCATCTCAGAAACATGCGCAGTGCTTTTTAGAACTCTCAAGCCTCTATTTTCCTGAACTTAAGCCCTTTCAAACCAATGGCTATTCCAAATTTATAAAATCGTATTATAGGTATAAATTGACACATCCCAAAATGGGCCACTATTGTCAAAAAACGTTATACTTACTAGATGCTGTAGGAGAACGACTTAACTTATTAGTTGGCAACAAAAGTTATCGTATGCACGTGCTAAGAAATAAGCTTAATCCTCAAAAAAAGTAAATTATCCAAAAACTTGATGGCGATGTTTTGTAATCTTGATGTAATAAGTTATTTTTGAGCAAAGTTCTCTTATGAAAAAATTGGTTATTTGTTTGTTTATCGGCCTTATGGCATGGAGTTCCCAAGCGCAAAGATTTGACACAGGTTGGTATTTTAGTGCAGGATTTAATGCTGTTGGAAATTTGGGAACAAGAAATCCTGTGGAGAATTTAGGAGATTTCGCATTCAGAACACCATTCGCTGTAGCCTTTGAAAACAAATGGTCCAGAGAATTCGCTATTGAACAGGATTTGAGTTTCAACGGTTTTAAAAAAGGTGTCGCTATTGACAACGGCACGCCAGACAAAACCTTGACTTATTTCTCTACAAACACCAATTTTAAATGGTATTTTACGGATTATATCTTTCCGGAGGAGGATTGGTTGGATGTGTATGTTGGTGCAGGGGTTGGCCTATTTACCATTGATGAATTGAACACCTCGGGCAACATATCAGTAGGTGCTGCATATTGGTTCAGCGAGTATTTTGGGGTACGGCTTCAGACCACAGCAAAATTTGCGGTCAATGCGAAAAATCGCGAATTCGACAACAATCACTGGCAACATTTTGTACAAGCAGTCTTCAGATTGTAATTATCTTCCACAAACCTGCACGTCTAAAGTCAACGCAACGTTTATTTTTTACAATTTTAGGGGTGATTGCACCTCAAATTCTTGCGATCTTTATTGCAAACTAGTGGTTATAAGTAATTATAATAGCTCCTTCTTAAAAGTCTGTCATAGTAGCTTCCGTGCTCACTTCACCGATAAAAGTTTTACTTACCTTAAGCTCATCTCCTTTCAAACCATTGCCCCCTATGCCAGAGACGAGCTGCAAAAAATCCTAATCACCGCCTCATTCATATAAAAATTGCGTCGACTATATCTTAGGACCGCACTAATTTGAATGAATTCTCAAGACTACAACTTGTTTATTAAATCCGATACATTATTGTAATTGAACACTACAACGCTTAATTTTAGTAGTTATCGCTTATTTTTATAAGTATAGTCTATTATGATTAGCTTTACAATTTCTATTTAAATAAAACCTGTGAAACTATGAAAAAACTATTACTCATTTTTACTTTAACACTTGGCTTTTTTCAAGTGACCCAATCCCAAACCGCAAGGGTTCAGGTAATTCACAACTCTCCCGATGCGGCTCTTGAAAATGTGGACGTCTATTTGAATGATGCCATAGTCATTGCTAATTTCAAATTCAGGAATGCAACAGCATTCTTAAACCTACCTTCGGGTACACCATTAAACATAAAAATTACTCCCGCAAACAGCACGTCTTCAGCAGCATTTGTTTATGAACAGGATTTTACCTTCGAACCTAGTAAAACGTATGTTATTATTGCAGACGGTATCTTAAGTACAACCGGGTATGCACCCGCAAAACCTTTCATTTTAAATGTTTATCCTTTTGGAAGAGTTGTCGCTACAGTAAGCCCAAATACAGACATTTTAGTTCATCACGGCAGCACCGATGCACCAACGGTAGATGTTGTGAGAGTGAGCACCGATGGGCCAACAACGCTTGTGGACAATATCAGTTACGGGGAATTCAAAAATTATATTATACTCCCAACAGCCAATTACAAAATTGAAGTACGTGATGCCTCTGGAGAGACTACAGTACGGTCGTATGATTTGCCATTGGCCGCTCTTAATCTCAATGGAGCCGCAGTGACTGCTGTAGCTTCAGGATTTTTGGACCCGTCAAATAACAGTAATGGACCAGCTTTTGGAATTTGGGTTGCTAAAGCTTCTGGTGGAGCCTTAATTCCATTACCTACAAGTAAAATAGCGCGTGTGCAAGTTGTCCACAATTCACCAGATGCAGCCGCTGCTGAAGTGGATGTTTATGTCAATGGCGAACTTGCCATCGATGACTTTACGTTTAGAACCGCAACTCCATTTTTAAATTTGCCTGCGGATACACAAATCAACATTGCCGTCGCTCCTGCAAACAGCACTTCAGTTGCTGATGCCATTGCGGCCTTTCCTGTGACACTTACCGCTGACGAAACTTATATTGTGGTCGCTGATGGTATTGTAAGCCCATCAGGTTATGAACCTAATCAACCTTTCGGATTGAATGTGTATGCTATGGGAAGAGAAACCGCAACAACCGGCAGCAATACCGATATTTTGGTACACCATGGCGGTACTGACGCCCCAACGGTTGACATTGTTGAAACAGGTGTTGGCGAAGGAACTCTAGTTGATGACATTAGCTACGGTGAGTTTCAGGGTTATCTTGAATTAGCAACAGATGATTATGTTATTGAGGTTAAGGATGCTTCAGGAGCAGTCGTGGTAGCAACCTATGAAATGCCTTTAGCTACTTTAAATTTACAAGGTGCTGCGGTAACAGCATTAGCCTCAGGGTTTCTCGATCCGTCAAAAAACAGTAACGGTCCTGCTTTCGGAATCTGGGTAGCACTCCCAGCTGGAGGTAACTTGATTGCCCTACCTATGGTGCCTTTATCTGTTAATGAATCTGATCTGAACACCTTTAAGCTATACCCTAACCCTGTATCCCAGAACCTAAATATTGCAGGTTTAAATTTGGAAAATGTCAGGTTAGATATTATTGATATCCAAGGTAGAAAATTGAATACAAACAGTTATAAACTGTCTGATTCAAACAGTTTGGATGTGTCACAATTAGCAAATGGTATCTATCACTTGATCATCACCGACGATCAAAATAACTCAAGCGTTAGAAAGTTTATTAAAAAATAGCAGTAGTGCTACTAAATTTCAGTGCATATAGAGATGGCCAATACAAATTTGTATTGGCCATTTTAGTTATAACTGTTTTCAATTAGCGGGAAGTTGGTCTAATTCCTTAAAAGGGAATGAACAACGTGAGAGCTAGGTAAAGATTGTCTCGTCTCTATCCGATTGTAAAGACTTTAATCAAATAAAACAACGAAGTGATTTTAGCGAAAGGGATTGTAGACCTCAAAGCGTTTCTCCCGGCGCTTCGGGATGAAAATAAAAATGCTTCACTTTCAAATTCAAGCGAGCTTGATTTGACGTGAAGCATTTTTATTTATTCGTGACCAATATTGGATTTGCATTATGAGTCAAGAAGAAAACGATTTATTTGAAAATTGGACTAAAACTACTTTAGGCGAGGTTTCTAAGGTTCAGACAGGACCATTTGGTAGTCAATTGAAAAATGAGCAATATATAACAGGAGGTACACCTGTAATTACAGTTGAACATATTGAAGATTTCAAAATTAAAGATTTTGATTATCCAAGTGTTACTATTGAAGATAGAGACAGGTTGTCAAAATATTTATTAAAAGAAGGAGATATCGTTTTTACTCGTGTTGGTTCAGTTGATCTAAGTGCATACGTTTCTAAAAATCAAGATGGATGGATGTTTTCTTCGAGAATGTTATCCGTTAGACCAACAAAAAAAGTAGACTCAAAATATTTGAGTTATTTTTTTAGACAACCCAGATTTAGAAGTTTCATTTTTAAAATTTCAGTTGGTGCTACAATGCCTTCAATAAACACGGGTATTCTGAAAAGTATCCCTATCAAGTTTCCACAGCTCACAGAACAAAAAGCCATTGCCAAAGTCTTAACTGCTTTTGATGACAAAATAGAAAACCTACGCGCTCAAAACGAAACCTTAGAACAAACCGCACAAACTATTTTCAAAGAATGGTTTGGGAAGTATCAAATTGGAGATGAATTGCCTGAGGGTTGGAAAACTTTTAAATTAAGTGAGTTAGTAAAATCTATCAATGGTTACTCTTATAAAGGGAAAGAATTGGTAGATGAAAGCGACGAAGCGTTGGTAACGTTAAAAAGCTTTGATAGAAGTGGTGGTTTTCAAACAAGAGGATTTAAACCATTTAAAGGAAATCCTAAAGTTACTCAAGAAGTTGTAATTGGCGATTTAGTAGTCGCTCACACTGATTTAACACAAGATGCAGAAGTTCTTGGAAATCCTGCATTTATTTTTGATAACGGTGGTTTTAATAGAATGTTTATTACTATGGACTTGGTAAAAGTTATACCAAATCATAAAGATATTTCAACATCGTTTCTATATTACTTAATGAAAGACAGGAAGTTCAAAGGCCACTGTGTAGGATATTCAAATGGAACTACTGTTTTACATTTATCTAAAAAGGCTATACCAGATTATGAATTACCACTACCTATAGATTTCAAAAAAGTTAATGAATTTTCAATAATAGCCAATTCAACAACAAAAAAAATTTCCTTAAATAAAGAAGCAATTAAAAACTTATCTGAAACCAGAGACACCTTATTACCAAAATTAATGAGCGGGCAATTGCGGGTTAAAAATATTGAAACAATTCAATTAGCAGAGAAATAAAAAGCGTGACCAAAAATGACTAAAATTACTGAAGACAGCATTGAGCAAGCGTTTATAGCACAACTTATTGAGCAAGGCTACACTTATCATTACGGACCAGATATCGCACCTTACAGCAAGAATCCGCAACGCGAGAGTTTTGAGTCAGTTTTATTAGAGCAACAATTAAAAGCTGCTATCCAAAAACTAAACCCAGACGTTTCACAAATGGCGAGAAATGAAGCCTTCCAAAAAGTGAAAAACTTAGGCACTTTAGATCTTATGGAAAACAACGAGCGTTTTCATACCTATCTAACAAATGGCGTTACGGTAGAATATCATAAAGATGGCAGAACACGCGGGATTAATATCAAATTATTAGATGTGGTTCAGCCAGAAAACAATAGTTTTTGGGCAGTCAATCAATTGGTTGTTAAAGAAAACAATAATGAAAAGCGTTTTGACGTGGTCATTTTCGTCAACGGTTTACCCTTAGTTTTTGCAGAACTTAAAAATGCAACAGATAAGAAGGCGACCCTGCTAAGAGCCCATCAACAAATACAGAATTACAAGACCGCTGTCCCTAGTATTTTTTATTTCAACAGCATTTGCATTATTAGTGATGGTATTGAAGCTAAAACATCAAGCTTATCCGCACCTTTTTCAAGGTTTTTGAGTTGGAAAACCCCTATTCCAAATCCTAATGATCCTAGAACAGAACTACAAATTCTTACAGAGCATATGCTCAATAAAAAAACCTTGGTGGAACTTATTCGCTATTGTACCGTTTTTGAGCAAGAAGAAAAAAAGGATAAAAGCACAGGCTTGATATTTCAAGTCAAAATTAAAAAAGTAGCCGCCTATCATCAATATTATGCCGTTCAAAAAGCAGTAACCCAAACCATAAGAGCGACACACGCTGAAGATGGCGATCGTAAAATTGGGGTAGTTTGGCATACACAAGGTTCAGGAAAATCGCTGTCGATGGTGTTTTATAGCGGTCAAATAGTAACGCATCCCGCAATGGGAAATCCAACCATCGTCATACTTACCGATAGAAACGATTTAGACGATCAGCTCTTTTCCACTTTTGGAAACTGTAAAGAATTATTACGCCAAAGCCCGGTGCAAGCGCAAAACAGAGAACACATTAAAGAACTATTAAACGTTAGTGGCGGTGGCGTTATTTTTACCACCATTCAAAAGTTCTCGCCAGAAGAAGGCAATGTTTTTGATACCCTATCTGAGCGCACCAATATTGTAGTGGTTGCCGATGAAGCACACCGTAGTCAATACGGTTTTAAAGCGCGTGAAGTTGAAACCGATGAAGGCAGTGAAATTCGGTATGGTAATGCCAAGTATTTAAGAGATGCGCTACCCAATGCCTCGTACATTGGTTTTACAGGAACGCCCATAGAAAAAGAAGACAAGTCCACACCTGCCGTTTTTGGCGAGTATATAGATGTTTACGATATTAAACAAGCAGTAGATGATGGTGCAACCGTGCCAATTAGTTATGAATCACGTTTGGTAAAAATCAAGCTGGATGAAAAAACTGCTGCAACTATCGATGAAGAAATAAACGCTATTGCACACGTTTCTGAAGAACAATTGGAATACGTAAAAAAGAGAACTGCCACCATTGAAGCAGTAATCGGGCATCCTGAACGCATTATAGATATTGCTAAAGATTTAGTTGCTCACTTTGAAGCCCGCCAAGAAGTGTTTGATGGCAAAGCAATGATCGTCGGAATGACACGCAGAATTTGCGTATTACTTTATAATGAAATAATTGCATTGCGTCCTGAATGGCATAGTAACGATTTAACTCAAGGTACTATTAAAGTTGTTATGACCAGCTCTTCTGATGACCTTCCTATTTTTCAACCCCATCATACCACCAAAAAGCAACGCAAAGAATTGGCGTTGCGAATGAAAGATAAAAATGATTCCCTAAAATTGGTTATTGTACGTGATATGTGGCTTACAGGTTTTGATGCGCCAAGTTTACACACTTTGTATGTCGATAAGAAAATGCAGGGTGCCAATTTAATGCAAGCCATTGCCCGAGTAAACCGAGTTTACGGAGATAAGCCGGGCGGTTTAATTGTGGATTATATTGGCATCGGTCAAGACCTTCGAAATGCTATGGCAGTTTATTTACAAAGCGGTGGCGAAGGCAGTCCAATTGTGGATATTAGAGAAGCCATTGCAGGAATGCTTGAGAAGTTTGAAGTGGTCGAGCAAATGTTTTCGGGTTTTGATTACAGAAGTTATTTTACATCGGAAGTCTCATAGCGTTTACAGATTATTTTAGGTGCACAAAACTTTATTTTAGCAACGCCAAAACTGAAAGATCGTTTCTTAAAAGAAGTGACGCTATTGTCTAAGCTTTATGCGATGTCTGTTCCAAGTCCGCAAGCAAACCAGATTAAAGATGACATTGCATTTTTTCAAGCGATTAAAAGTAGAATCAATAAGTTTTCTGGGAATAATGTTATTTCAGATTATGAAGTAGAAACTGCCGTCAAACAAATCATTGACGACAAGTTAGGCAGTGATGGTATTATAGATCTATTTCAAGCCGCAGGAATAGAAAGTCCATCGGTTAGTATACTTTCAGATGAATTTCTATTGGAAGTAAAAAATATGCAACAAAAGAACGTTGCTTATGAATTACTCAAAAAATTACTGAGTGATGAAGTGAGAGTACGTAAAGTAAAGAATATAGCACAAGGGAAGCGTTTTTCAGAGATGTTAGAGTCCATCGTTAAAAGATACCACAACAACCAAATTGATTCGGCACAAGTCCTCGCAGAGCTTTCTGAAATGGCTAAAGAAATGCGCTTGGAAGACCAAAAGAGTGAAGAACTCAAATTGACGCCTGAAGAATATGCGTTTTACACCGTGCTATCTCAAAATGATTCTACAAAAATGCTCGATGATGAAAAGATGAGAGAACTCATTCATACCATCGTTGATGTCGTGAGAAATAATGCAACAGTAGATTGGCAGAATCGAGATGATGTCCGTGCCAAATTACGACTTACCGTTAAAAAGATT
Source organism: Gelidibacter algens (assembly GCF_001678675.1). Lineage (GTDB taxonomy): Bacteria > Bacteroidota > Bacteroidia > Flavobacteriales > Flavobacteriaceae > Gelidibacter > Gelidibacter algens. The sequence continues at coordinate 1,043 of NZ_LZRN01000016.1, read as the reverse complement.
TTGATGCGTTACGGCTATCCACCAGATTTAGCCAAATTGGAGGCTGATAAGGTTTTAGCCCAAAGTGAGAACTTGGCGGCGTTTTTTGCGGGGAAGTAATTTGTGGTATAAGAAAATATTATATATGACGAACGGGATTAGTGCTTATCAAAATATCATCCTCAATTTTTAATAGAGCAAGGATTATTATTTTAAGTATTAAGTAATAATCATTTTCATGTTTTTGTTCAGATTGTGTATTTGTTCCATGTAAATATTTATTCCTCAGGTCGTAACCGTTTGTATATGTCTTTTTATTAAGATGAAAATTAAAATATTTTACTTCTTCTTTAGAAAAAAGAGTGTTTTCGGTTAAGACCTTTTTATCTCGAATTAACAAGTCGATTTCATCCCTCACAAATTTTGGGTAATGCCAATAATTTAATAATTCATTTCTATGTAATTCCTTGATGATATATATAAAAGTGATTTTCTCTATTTCTATTATGTTTTCCTTATTGATTTTTAGGTAACCATCTTTAATGAGACTTTGAATTGTATCTTTTTGGTAATTCTCAAAATCGTCTATGACTATTTTTTCTTTTTGTTATTAAATCAAATAAGTTAGGGTGCTTCGTTCCATAAGTCTCACTATAGTACATATGACTTTGGTCTGAAAAAAATATATTTTTGAGCTGTAATATTAAATTGTCATTAGAATAAATATATTTTCTTTTAGCTTGACTTGTAATTTGACTAAATCCGATAGGTTTTGAGCTCATTTGAAGCAGTTCTATATCAACACTTCCTTCATCGGCTAAGTTCTTATATTGTTTTAGTAAGAAATCAAAACCAGGTAAAAGAGTACATATTTTATCCAAGTACGATGAGTTCTGAAACTCTAACTTGAAAAATTAGGTTATTAGGTGTAATTAATTCATTTAGATGCAGAACAAATGAATTTATCAACTCTTCAATTCCACTATTTTTTCTTTCCCAGATAATTCTTAAGCATTAGTAGTTGTAGAATTGATAGGATTTCTTTCCTTCTTAAAGACTTGACC